>CATMOE010000020.1:0-55503 GCA_950072105.1 uncultured Dehalococcoidia bacterium | reverse complement strand
GTTTAGCTATTCCGGAGGACGGTCCTCGATAGGACCCTGTTGGGAGCAGAAGTCACAGCCCTTCGACAGGCTCAGGGCGAACGGATCGTTCGGGCCGTGGTGGACGGATTTTTCCGGTTCGTGGCAACCCCGATTTTATCGGGGTGAACCACCCCTGGAACCAGGTCCTATCCGCCGGCTTGGGCGTTTTGCCAGACCAGGGTGGCGGCTCCCACCATTCCCGGATCGTCTCCCAAATGACTGGCCACCAACCGGAACTCCTTATGGAACTCGCTCATGGCCCGGCCCTTAATCATTTCCTCGATCCGGGGCAACATATCCAGTTCAACCAATCCCAGCGTCACGCCGCCGCCCAGCACCACCAGATCCGGATTGTAAAGGTGCAGAACGTTGGTCAAGCCGACGGACAAAGCGAACACTACACCATCCAGAACGCTCACGGCCAAAGCGTCGCCTCTGCCCGCGGCTTGTAGGACTGTAGCCGATGTCAAGGAGTCCGATTCCGCGGCCAAAGATGAATCCGGGAAGTCTCCTCGGGCGATCCGTTCCTTGGTTATGCTGGCGATGGCAGTGCCCGACGCCATCGACTCCAAGCAGCCTCGAGCGCCACACTGACATTCGGGGGCGCTGGCGCTGGCGTCGATACACATGTGGCCAATCTCGGCGGCCAGACCGTGTGCGCCCAAAAACATCTCGCCCCGCTCAATCACACCGCCACCGATGCCCGTGCTGATGGTTAGATAGACCAGAGTCCCGGGGGGCGTCCCCCCTTTTGCCGCTTCCCGGCCTGCGCCAAGGTAAAATTCTCCTAGGGCCGCCAAGTTGGCGTCGTTTCCCACCAGCACCGGATATCCAAGGCTTTTCTCCCACAGGGACTTCAGGGAAACTCCGTCTAGGACGTACAGATTGGGGGGCTGGTATAGGGTCCCGGTTTCCGAATCCACCGGACCGGCGATGGCAATGCCGACACCCATAACGGTTCTGGAGCCGCACTGATCTATGGCTTCTCTCAGTAAACCCTCGGCCAACCCCAAGAGTTCGTCCTTGCCGGTTCCCCGGGCGTGGCCAACCCTGTCTTGCCAAAGGATCTGCCCGTCCCGGTCCAACACCCCTACCCTGATCCAAGTCCCGCCCCAATCCATCACCACCGCTACTTCTGAAGCCTGTGTCATTTGCGCTTCCCCTGCTCAGGACTATCCCGGTGTCTATCATAGCAGCTAGGAAAGCCAAGGCGATTTCTCACCAAGAGCCGAAGTTTTACCGGGAAATGATGACCGATAGCGCGCCGAGTAAATCTCCAACGGCTTATTCTAATTGAGGGGAATGTCAGTATAACTGGCGGGCAGATCGACGCTGATGTCGTCGTTGAAGCCGAACATGCGCATGTCGAAAATCACCGAGCTGTTTGCGTTGAGCGCGATCGTCATGACGGTCCGCCGGTTGTAACCATCTTCGTCGATCCAAACCTCAATCTCATTGATGCCCATGCTGTCCAAACCGCCATTGCCCGACCCGCCGGAAAGAGACATCAGCTGGGAAAGTTGCCCCATAGAACTTTTACTCATCTCTTTCACGATTCTGCCGAAGTCCATCAGTATCACAAGGTGCTCGGTGGGCACGCCATCGACTTCTTCCTTACCCAGAGATTGGACATTATACAAGCTCGCCGGCAAAGCACCGTCAGGAAAGAGACCATCGAACAGCCCCATGGGATCTTCGATACCGGGCCCGGCCTGTCCCAATATTCCTGACATGGCAGAGGCGTCCATGCGCACCCAGCCAACGCCAGGTAGGTTGGCGAACATCTCGTCATCGGCGATAACCATCTCCATCCGCATACCGGGGGCCAGGGAATCCATGTCCATCACCAGACGCATCCGCCCGCTCGCCGCCTTTGTCATGTCGATGGACAGTGGTAGCCTTTTCCCATCCATCATCATCAGCATTTCCACGTGGGCGCGAAAGCTCTGCAATTCCCCGGTTAGTTCCAGGGACCTTTGGAGAAGTTGGGCTTCCGGAGACGCGATGCCGCCGCCACCGCCTACGCCACCGCCGCCGCCTACCTGGCGGCGCCGGCTGACGCGCTAAGGGCCTGAACTTCCTCACAGGCCAGCGTTGATATCATGAGCGCCATCAGCAGGGCGATAACAGCGGGGACAAATTTGCGGGTGCGCGCTCTTACCGGAGAAGTTATTCGTCGCCACATGCCTTCTTCGCTCCCAAACCAACTTCGATCGATCTACCGCGGGTCTATTACCGGTGATGCCCGGTAATTCATGGTAAAACCCGCCGTTCGTTAACCCAAGCCGCTTCAGGATCGGACGGCCATGCAAAGCAAAGGAGGCCGAAGGGGACAAGGCTTATCGGCTGGAAAGAGGAGGCCGTTCGCCTAACATTTCGTTCAGGATGTCTCGAAGCTTTGATGGGCTCATAGGCCCGACAAACTTCTTGACGACCCGGCCATCAAGGCTGATGAAGAATTTCTCAGGCAACCCGGTAACGCCGTAGTTGATGGCGATGATACCGTTGGTGTCAATTCCATTAGGGTAGGTTACGCCGTATCGGTCGATGTGCTTCTGGGCTGCCGTGGATTCGTCCCAGATATCGACGCCGACGAATTCCACGGGTCGGCCTTCATACTCCAGGTATACCTCGGCCAGCGTCCTCGCCTCCCGCCGGCAAGGGGGACACCAGGAAGACCAAAAGTCCACCATAACGACTTTCCCTCGCAGTTCCGACAAAGTCACCGTGCCGCCGGTCATCAACTGTAATGAAAAATCGGCCGCTTGGTCCGAAGAAACCTCCACCTGCCCAAACTCGGCGTTAACACCGAATCCGCCCGGATTGCCCCGCGACTGGGCCGAAGCCCATGCCAGCAAAGCGAAAAGGGCCAGTAACGGCAGCGCCGAGCCGATCAGGATCCAACCTCGTTTACTCAAAATTGCCAACTCTTAGAGTTCAATCCTGAGATCTCCCGGGCTCGTTTTGCCTGGACTCTAGGATGCGGCTTTTCAACCCTTGCCGCCGTTCCCGGTACTCTGCGTCGATCAGTTCTCCCCGCTCGTACCGGTCGTCCAGATCGGCGATCTCTTGGACCATTCGGTCTGGATCAAGGGGAATATCGCCCCCTGGAGCGCCAAGAGCCTCTGTGGCCGCGCGGAAACCGGCCCGGCCCTTATAGACGCCCAAGAGCACCAGAACCGCCAGGAAGGCTCCTAACGCACTGGGAAGCACGGCCTGCCAGAGGGTGGCGCTGGTTATAGCCCGCTGAAATCGGTCCGTTAGACTTGGCTCGGGGAGTTCTAGAAATTCCAATGCCACTCCTTGCCCCGCATCGATGTTCCGGCGCTCCCAGGCTTGGTAAACCGTTCCCTGAATCCGAACCGGTTCCACCTCATCCAGCATTCCGGCTCGCAAAGGAGCGAGACGCTCAGGCACCAACACCTGGTAGACCTCGGCCCCCTGGAGCAGAGGTTGGCGATAAGAAAGGGCGTTTCCGTGATAGGGGAAGATGTAAGAGAACTCCACGCTATGTCTGCCGGGGATCACCGGAGAAGTGATCGCGAAACCCGAGCCTACGGATATCACTTCCCGGCTTGGAAGGTTCGATTGGACGTCTAAGTCGTGAGTGCCGGGCGGCAATGAAAAGCGGAGAAAGCTCATCATGGCGGGATTGGAAACGTCGGGCAGAAGCGTCCGGTCGGTTTCGTTGGCCAGCAATACAAACTCGATGGCGGAAATTTCCCGCTCGGTCCGGTCAACCCCGGCAATCACCAACACCTGGCGTGTTATTTGGACTACCGTTACATCCCGGGTAGTCTCGAACACTTGAATCTCAACTCCACCGGACGTCTCTTCAGGCGACAATACCTCGCCGTATAGTACCCCAGCGTAGTCGACGCTAAAGATGTATTGTCCGGCGTCCAATAGGGGAAGATCACCGAACTCGAAGCCCCCGGTGTCATCGGTCAATCCTTGGGCGGTAGCGGCTACCCGGCCGTCCTGATCGGTTGCCAGAAGCAACACTGGCAACGCCCCCGGCGCCTCCGCTCCGCTGGTGCCGTTGACAACTCTGCCTTTGATGGTCACCACCTCTTGGGCCGAACCAGACTCCGCTTTCAACCCAACCACCATCAAGAACGAGCCAATGATGATAATCCAGAAGACGCGAACCATTAGGTTTCCGGGTCTTCATTGGAGTCAGAGATGGCTCCCTCCGATTCCACTAGATCTTGGGCTTGAGAGGAGAGGCGGAGCATCAACACCTCTTGCTCCAATTCCCGATCCGCACCCCCCGGTTGCGGTTGCGCTTGAGCCTGCCGCCGGAGATGAATGGCTGCTTGCAACCGGTAGGCCTGCAGTTGCTCTTCGTACAATCCGTCGGGAATATTACCGGACTGGTGGTCAAGACGGAGAATGCGCATATCTTCCAGCAGAGATTCCATCTCGCGGTCCGTCGCCCCGGCATCGTGCGTCAGACCGTCATCAGCGGCGGGATTCCGGCGTCGAAGAAAGGGATAGACCACTACACAAGCGCTGAGAACGATCAGAACAACGGATAATAGAATGGCCATAGAATCAGTCTGCCTTTATGGCTCCGCTGGGTTCAGAGCGCGCCAGTGGTACTGCCGCCCGCCCTTGCTAGCGTTCTTGCCACCCTTGAAGACGCGGGCGCGGTGGTGCGGACCGGCTGGGGCCATAAAGCTACAACCGTTCCTAAAATCATCACCGGGCCGGCCACCCACATCCACCAGATCAGGGGATTTACCAAAACCCGGAATCCCACGCTGCCGTCAGGCAGATTCTCGCTGGGCACGACGAACAGGTCCTCCACCGGTGTTGATCGAATGGCGGCCCTGGTAGCCGCCATGTTGAATGACGGATAGAAAGCCCGCTGGGGCTGGAGGATGTACCGTAACTTCCCGTCCCGGTACACCTCCACCGTGGACACAAACTCCGTCCGGTTTGATTTTTGTCGTTCCACGGTGCCCACATAACGGAGTTCGTAATCATTGATCTGGACACTTTCTCCAGGACCCAACACCACGTCCCGCTGTTCATTGAAGAAGGAAGTCCCAACAACCCCCAAAGCAACCATCACCACCGACAGGTGAACGATGTAACCCCCATATCGAGGCCGGTTGGCCGCCAAAAGGCGCAAGAAAGCGATGGGATAAGCGTCACCGGTGGAGCGATGCCGGGAACGCGTACCCCGCCACCACTCTATGAAGATTCCCGTCGTCACGAACGCCCCCAACCCAAATCCGATCAGGGCATATGGCTGGTGTATGCCCGCAACCAGCAATGCGGCTGACAGCCCCAGGGCGACGCTCCCCGGCGCAAGCAAAGCCCTCTTTAGACTGGCCGCGGTGGCCCGGCGCCAGGGCAGCAGCGGGCCTACTCCCATCAACAGCAGCAAGGCCAAGAATAACGGCCCGTTCACCTGATCGTAAAAAGGCCGGGCAATGGTTATCTCTTCCCCGGCAACCAAGCGCGAGATCAGGGGATAAACACTGCCCCACAGGGTGACAAAGGCGATTCCCAGCAACAACAGGTTGTTCACCAGGAAGGCCGCCTCCCGGGAGAGCATGGAGTCCAGGGTCTGAGCGCTCTTTAGCAGCGGGAACCGCCAGAAGAAAAGAGCGAAGGGGATCAGCACGCCCACCGCCAGGAACGCCAAAAATACCCAGCCCAGGTTGGAGGCGCCAAAGGAGTGCACCGACGGCACCGGTCCTCCCCGGTTCATGAACATCCCGTAAAGAGCCAGTCCGAAAGCCACGTTGACCAGGACGATATTCCACATTCGGAACATGCCCCGGCGCTTCTGCACCATGATGGAGTGGATGAAGGCCGTCAGTCCCAGCCAGGGCATCAGGGCCGCGTTCTCCACCGGGTCCCAGAACCAGAACCCGCCCCACCCCAGAATGGTGTAGGCCCACCAGGACCCCAACAACAGCCCAGCGGCCAGCAAAGCCCAGGCAATGATGCCCCACAGCCGCCCGGCATCCACCCACTCGTCGCCGGTCTTCCCACCCAGCAAAGACCCCATGGCAAAAGCAAAAGGCATACTGGCGCAGATCAACCCCGCCATCAACATGGGTGGGTGTATGAACATCCCAAAGTGGGTAAGCAGCGGATTTATCCCATCGCCATCGGGCGGGACGAAGGGCAGCTTGTCAAACGGGTTAGCCATGAACCCCGTCACTGCCAGAAAGAAAACCAGTACCACCATCAAAACACCGGTGGTGTAGGGCAGGGTGTCCAGCGTGTTTGACGGCGCCCGCCAGATGGCCAGCGCCGACATAGCCGCCAGAGCGAATGCTATGTAGAGCAGCGACCCTTCGTTACCCGCGTAGAACGCCACCCAGGTAAAGCGGTCCGCCATGGCTAGGTCGCTGTGCCGGGCTACGTATGCCACTTCGAAGTCCCGGTTGATGAACAGGATCACCAGGCTTAACGTGCACACGAACAGGACCAGCACCGCCAAGTAGGCGGCCCGGCGCGAGCTTACAACAAGCTCAACCGATCCCCGCGCCTTCCCCAAGAATGAGCCAATGGCGGCATAGGAAGACAGGGCCAATGCGATCCACAACGATATGGCGCCCAAGTCAGCCATGGTTTATTTAACGTCCTGTTCCGGAGATTCCGTATCTCCGGTAGCGAGCTCGGATCCAGTATTACCTACCGGTTCAACACCAGCTACGTTATCCGGCGGCTGCCGGTTTCCCGGTGGTCCAGGGACTCCGGCATCACCGAGACCCAGGTCTCGATCGATCATTTCCAGATAAGGCGCCAAATCTTCGTCCATCGCCGTCTCGTTAACTGCCTCCCCCGCACCCTTGCGGGCCATGGAGCGAATCACCAGAAGGCCGGCGACAAGCGCCCCCAGCATCCCAAGCACCGGCACCACCCAAGCAACAAGATTCACTCCCGACTTGGGAGGAGCGGCCAGGATGTCCGTACCGTAGCGATCTTGGAAGAAGTCCAGGATCTCCTGGCGGCTGTCTCCTTGGGACAACTTCTCGCGCACCAACCGCCGCATCTGACGGGAGATCTCTACCTGGGCCTGCCCGATGGTCTCAGCGGGACACACTGGACACATCAGCATCCCGTCTATGCTCTGGGCTTCTTCCTGATCGTAAGCCGGGATCCGCGGATCAGCAGAGCCAGGGTCCGGGTTCTGCCCATACGCCACTCCCACCCAAAGAAAAGATACTGATATTGCCAATGCGATAGACAAAGTCACTCGAGGAAAGTGGAATTTGAAGGAAGCTGGCACGTACATCAACCTGCCCCAGCCGGGGCAAACCGGCTTGCCGACGGGCCGGTGAACCATCGGACAACGGCTATTGTATCAGCCGCTCTACCCGCTATGTTGATAGATCGTTCTCTGATATTACTGGAGAGTAACGATATGCTCGGCGATGAGTTCCATTTCTTGTGGGGTCAAGAGCTTCTTAAAGCTGGGCATGACAACGACGCCGCTAATCATGAACCCCATCATTCCCTTTTCTTGCATCCCTACGACTCCGGTAGAGGTTAGGTCCGGGTCGACCGCTGGCTTATAGTCGTAATCTTTCATCATTTTCGCCAACACCGGCCCGTCACCCTTAGCTCCCGTACCGTGGCACATGGAGCAGTTCACGTTGAACAGGTGCTTGCCCGTGTTGAACGACGTGGATTTAGGCACAGGAACCCAATCTACCGGCACCGCGTTCTCCACGCCCGCCATCCTGGGCGGTTCGTGGGACTTAAATGTCTGCTGGTAATGCATCTCGTAGAAGATATCCAGCGGGTAGGTGCCTTGGCCGCACCCTACCACCATCGCCATAGCGACCATCGCGAAACCGATCAAATACGGTTTCAAGCCCTTGCTACGGCAAGCGGCCAGAGTGGAGGGTATTGCCAGCCGGTTCTTCATGCTGCGGCCGGCTCCGGATTTTCCGTTACCACGTCTACAGCGCCGGCTTGAGTCAGAAGCGCTGATACTTTGGGAAGTTGTTCTTCTTCAACGTTCACAAGCACCCCGATGTATCCTTCAGTGATGCGAGTGTCGTACAGGCCCATCTTTGGTCTCGGCAAGCGAGATTCGAAGATGATACCCAGAATGGTGAAGATGATTGCCGAAAGCATGGTGCTTTCGTAGGTTATCACCGCCATGGGAGGGAGAGACAATATCGGCTTGCCGCCCTGAACCAGAGGATAAGCCAACTGGGTCATGGAGGTCATCAAGATTCCCGCCGTCAACCCGACCAATGCTCCGATGAAGGGAAACCAATATAGATGGTGCCGTTCTTCTCTTTCGCCGAAAGCGCCCTCAGGATACGGAGCGTCGGTCAGAAAATCGTAGTCATCCTGTGAAACATCCGCTTCCTGCAGGGCATCCCCCGCTTCAGCGGCGTAATTGGCGTCCTCAAACAGTCCCAATATCGGACGTTTCGCCATTTCCTTTGCCTCCTGTCTCTAGCCCCCTCCTCTCTCCGAATCGGAGAGACTTAGTTTCTTCCCCCTCGATGGGGGAAGTTTAGGATGGGGGTGACCGGCGCTACGATCGCGCCAGCCTAAATAATCTAATCTTCCCGGAAAACGGCCGGCACCGTTGCCCGGCCAATCTTTATCTCAGTCTTGAGCATATCTCCCTCTTTTATGTCGTAAAGGGGAATCAGCGGCAACACTTTGCTAAACAGCAACATCAACAAGGTCACCATGGCGAAGGTGCCGCCGATGATGGTGATCTCGACCGCGCTGGGGGCGTAGGTATACCAAGTGAATGTGAACATCTGCTTTTGAGCCAGCCCCGGCACGATTATCAGGAATCGCTCCAGCCACATGCCGATGTTCACCGAGATGCAGGCGATGGACATTATCCACAGGTTTCGCCGCGTCCACTTGAACAGCCACAAAGACACCGGCAAGAAATAGGTCAGCCCGGTAAAGAATATAAACCACAGGTTCCAGGGCGGTTGCGTGAACTGGAATTCCCGCACCGCAATCTCGTCGGCCTCCCGCCCGTAGAACCCGAAGATGACTTCCATCACGAAGAAGTAGAACCAACCGGTGGCCACCACTATCAGCAGTCTTCCCAAGGCGTCGATGTGCTCGTGGCGGATATAGTTCTCCCAGCCGTAGATCCACCGTAGGAGAATCATCACGAAGACCACCGCCGAGACACCGGAGTGAACGGCGCCGACAACGAAGTAGGGAGCGAAAATGGTCGAGTGCCAGGATTTGACCGCCACCGCCATTCCGAAATCCCAGGAAACGATGCTATGGACCGACACGAACACCGGCAAGATCAGCGCCGAAAGCAGGATGCCAGAGATGATCTGCAGCTTCCATTGCCGAGGCGTCCCCTGCCAACCCATGGCCATTAGCGCGTATGCTTGGTGCCTGATTCCCGTCGTCCGGTCACGAAGCACTGCCATGTCTGGAATCAGCGCGACCATAACGAAGAGGATGCTTGAGGTCAGGTAGGTGAATATGGCGCTGGGGTCCCACACCAGCGGGGAACGTATATTGGGCCATATCCCACGGGCGAAATCATAGGGAACGAAGGGCAGCGTATAAACCCAGTAGACCAAACGCCAGGGTCGTCCCGTGTGGATCAGGGGCATCATGACCGCCGTCATCAACGAGAAGACGGTCAACACCTCGGCAGCCCGGGTCGCCGGCCGGCGCCACTCTGCTTTGGACAACCTCAAGATTGCCGAAAGCATCACGCCGGCGTGGCTGATGCCGATCCAGAAAACAAAGTTGACGATGAAGAAGCCCCACATGACCGGCCGGTTCAAGCCGGTCAAACCCATGCCCTTATTAATCATCAGTCCGGCGGCGCTCATCGCCCCTAGGACGATTATCGCCATGATAGCAACCGTCACCCAATACCAATTGGGTGTGGTTAGGATCGACCGGAGCAAGTCACGGTTGATCTCTTTCGCCGGGAGGACTCTACCTTCCTGCATCTAAGCTCCTACCCTTTGTATGCCACGGATACATCGAGGCACGTTATTCGGGTTTGGCCAATACCAAGTACCGGCCGCGCATAAACGTTCCCATGTGTTGATACATCGCGCCCTCTTTGATCTCCCATACGCACATCATGGGAATCAACCGAGAGCCCAGTAGATAGATGAACACCGCGCCTCCCAGCCCGCCAAGGACGATCAACACGTCCCAGAGGTCTGGTCCTACAAATGCCGGCACGTGCTCAAGTCCAATGTTGTATACATCGCCGGCGTTAAAAGCCCCGACGAATATCCGCCAGCTGAACAGGAACGCTCCAATCAGAACAAATACCCCAGCCAAAGCAGGGCCCCAGTCGCTTCGGCGCACCGGATTCCACAATAAGGTCAGGAATGGCAGGAAAAAGCTAAATATCAAGTTGGCTAAAAATAGCCAGCCGTAGGACTGGAATAACAGATACTTGAGTATGTTCTGCTCCACTTCCAAGCGGCCATACCAGTAGGTAATTCCAAAGGCGAACATGTGGTAAACCCACAGCAGAGTCAATCCCAGCAGAATCTTACTGGCCGACCAGAACAATGATATTCCAATGTAATTTTTATACCCGCCCCATCTGCGCAAAACAAACAAGATGACCAGCATAAGGCCAAGAGAGGACTGGAAGCCGGTGAGGGTATAGATGACCGGGAAAATCGAGTCTTTCCACCCGGGTATAAGGCTCTGGGCGTAGTCCGAGCTGATGGTGAACTGCATGAAAACCAGCAACATGAAATAGAACGCGCCCAGAAGCGCCAAACCCGCCTTCTGATTTAGCCATTGGCTCTTGGTGCCGTGCCAGTGACCGGCCAGAACACCGTAGAAGCTCCGGCGGAATCCAGTGGCCTGCAATCGGGCCTGAGCCATGTCCGGAACCGCCGACAACCACAGAATTACCAACGCACACAACGCCAAACAGGCTATACCCAACAGGTCCAGCCATTGCGGGGCGGTCGCGCCGATGGGGACCTCAAACCAGATGGTCCGGCGGAGGTCCAGTTCGTTTTCCGCCAAGGGGGTCAGATTCGGGTTCCGGAAGGCCGGCAGTACGAACATCAGGGGAATGAAAAGTAGGATATTAAAGATCCCTATCAGGGAGAACAGCTCCGATACCCGCGTCAACGGTCTCCGCCAATGGCTCTTGGTTACCCGGAATATAGAAGCGGCCAAGGGAGCAGCGCCGGTAACCATAAATATGAATGAAAATATGGCCGCGTAATAGCCCCAGGGACCGTGGGCGCCAAAACCATCGCTCATCGCCCGTATGACGAATCCGATGATCCCCAGTCCCAGCAGCAGGCCGGACACCCCCAAGCCGATACCAAACGCCATTGGCATGGCCGAGGTCCTTTCAGATACTTCCCTCGTTACTTGGGAAGCAACTGGGAATACCCACATCTCCGCCCCATAGTGGCTTTCAGGATGGCTGTTAGCTGCCATGGCCAACGCCCTTGCGCAATGGGAATGGGTCCACTTTCTTCAGGTAGATCACATTCGGCTTAGTGCCCATCTCTTCCAGCAGACGGTAACCCCTGGTTTTCCGGTCGTGCGCTTCGCCGTGTGGATGTTCGTTCACGTCGTCGAAATACTCTTTAACCGGGCCAGAGTCGTCCGCCTGGTCGGCGAAATTCAGGGCGTTGGTCGGACAAGCGGAGACGCACGCCGGCAGGAAATTGCGCTTCTTCATGGTAGCGTAGTCCAGGTTACTCCTCTCCCGGCGTTCCACCGTTACTTCGGCCCGCCGGATACGCTGGATGCAGAATGAGCATTTTTCCATGATGCCCCGGCTGCGTACCGTTACGTCGGGGTTCAGGTGGTTGCGCAGACGTTCCGGCCATACCGGTTCCCAGTAGTTGAAGAACCGGACCTGGTACGGACAGTTGTTGGCGCAGTAACGTGTCCCAACACAACGGTTATAGACCTGAACATTCAAGCCTTCGTCGTTGTGGTAGGTGGCAAACACCGGGCACACCGGCTCGCAGGGAGCGTTTTCGCAGTGCTGGCAAAGGATGGGAATGAACCGCGCCTTCACGTCAGGGAATTCGCCTTCCCAATATCGTTCGATGCGGATCCATTCGTAGGCCCGCCGTTGCAGGAACAGGTCCTTGGTATTGATGGGCAGGTTATTCTCCGATTGACATGCGACGACGCAGGCCTGACAACCGGTGCACCGGTCCAGATCTATTACCATGCCCCATTTGTGATCTACCCGCTGTGTAACCATTTCAGCCTTCAGCTATCGGCGATAAGCCGGCGTTCATAATTCTTCTGGCGTAACCGTAATGATGATTCGTTCCGCTTCGGTGTTGCCAACTTCCACGGCCCGAACGATACCCTCGAACTTGGATACTTTGATACTGGTGCCGGTGGGCGTGAGCGTAACCGTGGTGTTGGCCCAAGCAAACGCGCCGGTCCCTTCCACCTGGCTGGGCTCAAGAATATCCATGACGTTGGAACTCTCAGACGCGCGGCGGCCTGTCGCGGCGTCCGGGCCGTCCCGCCGCCCCTGTCCCAAGGGTATGGAAACGACTTTGGGAGGTACGGCCGGGGTCGGGTAAACCGGCACCCGGATGGAACTGCGGGCGGTGGAACTAACGATCACCACGTCGCCTTCTCTCAATCCCAATCTCGCGGCGTCTTCGTCGTTTATCTCCAACCAGGTCTGCCAAGCGATAGTCGTCAACGGATCTGGAACTGCCTGGAGCCAGGGAAGATGAGCGTTCTGCCCATCCAGTAGCGTTATATGGGAAAAGGGTACCAGGTGGAAAGTATCCCTGGAGGGAGCCAACCCTGGGAACCTCGGTTCCGACGCCTTTGCGGCAATCGTGTTGAACAGTCCCGCCGGCGGGTTGGTCCTTGCGGAAGACGTTGCTTTTTCGTCCCACCAGCCGCCCTGTTGCAGCATCGTGTTCCAAAACTCATCGGCAGACCCGGCTTTGATGGAACCCCGATTGAGTGCAAACAACTCTTTGGAGGTTTCCTTTAGCATGTCTTCAAACCGGTCCCAGGGCAACTCGCTCTGCTTGCCCAGTTCTCCGGCCATGGACAGCAACACGTCTGCGGAACTCCTAGGGTCCAGGTCGCTAAGTGGATTCACCACCGGCTGCTGCACACCCAAAATTTGATATCCGGGTCCGGGTTCGGGGATGTCGCTGCCCCAATCCTCCAAGGCTACCCGGTCTGGAAGAATGAGGTCGGCCAGCGCGCTGGTGTCATCGATGAACGGTGAAAGGCTGACGATAAACAAGTCGTCTCTATTAAGTGCGTCCCGGAAATGCAGCGACCCTGGTAGTCCGTGGACCGGGTCTGCTTGGTGCACGACGACTAGCTTGGTTCGGCCTCCGTTTAGTCCCTCGGCCGCCGAGAACCAATCTGCCAGAGAAGCAACGTCCGCGCTGGGGGGCAGGTCGTCGATCGGTGGTGCGGGATTGAACCTGATGCCGCCTTTGGCGCCGACGCTACCTACCAGATAGTTCAGTGCATAGATGGCTTCCAGATTGAACAGTCCGTTGGTATGGGCGCCCGCCGATCCTCCGCCGATCGCCAAGCTAGGTCCTTTTGTGGCGAACTCCCGGGCCAGGCCCGTAATGAATTCCGCGGGCGTTTCGCCCCGCAAGCGGTCGGGCAGTCCGATTCTTGAACCCACGATTTCGGGCCGGAAGGCGTCCAACGCTCCCACACCCCGTCCATCGGTCAAGGCGCCAACATCTACGCCGTCAGCCTCAAGACCTTCCGAGATAATCACGTAAGCCAGGCTCAGGGCCAAGTAGCCCTCCCATCCCGGTTGGACGGGCACCCACTGGTCGGCGCTGGCTGCGGTCATGGAAAATCTGGGGTCCACCTGATAAAAGGTGCCCCGTTTCCGCCCCTCTCCTTGACGAAATTCTCCATAACCCAGGTTCCAACGTGTCGGAGAAACCCAGGTTGACAAGAAATCCGCACCGAAGGACAGCAAGAAGTTGGTGTTGGCCAGATCAAAGTCAGGAAGCGAATCCTGCTGGAAGACGTTTTTCACCGCCGCCTGGTAGGCAATGTTGTCCATGGCATCGAACGACAGATGCTGGCCGCCCATCGCCCGGGTGAATCGGTCCACCAACTTGGCCATGTGGCCCCGGAGGGGTTCCGTGACCATCAACATGTTGTCCCCGTTCTGCTGGAGTTGGGCTTTGAATATGTCCAAGGCCGCCGTCCAGTCCAGTGGTTCGAACTGGCCCGAACCCCGGCCGCCAGACCGGTGCATGGGACCTGCCAAACGTTCGGGGTGGTACATCGCCTGCAAACCCGCTTCACAACGGGCGCTTTGCTTACCTTGGTTGATGGGATACGCGGGGTTGCCCTGAATCTTCTTGGCGCGGCCTTCCATCACCCGCACGACTATCCCCTCGGAGGATGGGCAGGTGCGGCACAGGGTGGCGTACCAGTTATCCTTACCCCGGACCAGGTCTTCAGGCAGACTGACCGGGCTTTGGAGACTGAACTCACCTTCTCGAATGCCAAACCCTTCGCAGGCCACCGCGCCCACGGCGGAGAGGCCGGCCCAGGCTAGAAAGTTGCGCCGCGTCAACTTCATCGTGTCAGATCGTCCTTCCTGTTAATCACTTGTGGCAAACCGTGCAATCCGTGGCAACGTTGTTATTCCGGTGACAGTCCAAACAGGTGCCCATCTTCAAAGATTGTCCCTGTTTTGGTTGAACCTCAGTCATGCTGGCCACGTCGCCGTGGCAGACGGAACAGGTTTCGGGAACCGTCAGCGGTTCACTGATGGACTCGCCATTGATTCCGGTCCGCGTCGGTTGATCCGGGTCCGTGAAAAATCGGATGTGGGCCTCGTGAATGAACCTCACGTGGTCCGGCAACCGGTGCACCCGCTCCCAGTTAATGGGATCGTTTTCTTCGAAGCTCTGCCTTACTTTGGCTATCTCGGCTTTGGCTGTTTCCCCGGTACCGCCTATCGTCTTGTGGCAGAAGAGACACTGTTCCACTGCGGGAACCGTGGCCGCGTCTCCTCGTGTCACGTTGCGATGGCAAAATTCACATTGAATGCCCATCCCGCCATCAGCCTCCGAACCCGCGTGAACCGTGTGAGGAAAGGCGATTGGTTGAGGAGGAGCGTTGCCCAAACCAAAGGGCGGATTGGAAAACCAAGATATCAAAAGGACCGCTATCAGAAAGCCCATTACAACGGTAACTGTTAGGCCCACCAGGCCTAGTGTTAACATTTTGGCGCTAGGTCGCATTGATTATAAAGCCGCTCCGTTTCATGGTGAGCCTTTGCCCTGAGGGTGGATCCACGCCGGCCACTAAGGCCTAATTCAACTCATCGACGAGTCTGGCGCGACGCAACCCGGCAGGCTACGATTAGTACAAATACCGGTCATAGATATTTTCCACGCTTTGGGCCGTTATCACTACCATGACCATCAAGGCCGCAGCCACAACAAACAGTACCGCGGCGAATGCGGTCATCGGTATGCGCAGTTTATTCGTCCCCGGCGGGATGTGCCCCGTGCGAATCAGGGATGGGATTATGGCATGGGCGGTCAGCAAAGTTACCGCAAATGTAAAAACCACCGGAACGTAAATCCAGAAAAAAGTAAGCCAGGCAGATATGTCCTGCCAATTTGCTGTTGTTAGTGCTTTGGGGTCGTCAAACATAGTGCGGTTATCCGCCGCCGGATACGTTAAGAACACGAGATTGAGCCTGGTGAAGGCCTAGTGAAAAGTATCACAACGTCATATTTGTGTCAAGGGTGATACGGAGGAATCGGCCTCCCGTGTTCAAGCCGTGCGGCTATCTCATTCGGCTATCTCAATGGAGGCTCACGCTACAATACGTGCTGCCCGATCAAGCGCTATTTGCCAGGGGACCATAGGGATAAGGGTTTAAACAAATATGCCTTCATTGTCTGAAAGCTTCCCAACCCTCGGCTTACTGATTTCGGGAACCCGCAGGCTCTTCTCCAGACCCAAGAAGCAGCAGCCCACAGAAGATTTGGCCGATTTCCCTGAGGATCTATTTCCCGGCGAGCCTTTCGCGACAGAACTCGAAGACCCGGCTGACTTGGCGCAGATCGCATACCAAGCCGGCGCGGAAGAACGGCCGTCATTTCTGCCGGAATCCGGCGATTCCCCTCTAGAAGCTAACTCTTCTCCGGTCCTTGAATCGCCCCAAGACTCATTTCCTATGTCTGAGGTATTGGGGCAAGGCTTCCCTTCCGCGTTGGAAGAGAGCGACGTCATTCCCGGACTTTATGAGACCTGGGTCGAGCTGGAAGAGAGGGTGAAGCGGGCCCAGAACGAGCTTCAAGCGATCTTGGCCACCAGGGAAGAAGCCGCGATCTAGAGAGGGCGGGCCCAGAAACGGTTGGACGAAGGCGAAGCCATCCGTGCGGATGCTCAACGCATCAGCGAGAGCGCTTGGCGGGCGTTTGACCGGGGTTTCGCCGTTAGTGCGAAGGGGTTGCCCAACCGTTGGACCACGGTGCGCGAAATTGACGAGGCGATGCGCACGTACACCGCGCTGCAAAGAACCACCCACAGCGAGTCCTGGCAAGAGGCCGACCGGACCAGACAGCGAGCCACTACCGAGCTGCTGAAGGCCTTGGCCGTGCTTAACACGGCGATGGCGCAAGCCCAACGGGAACTCAAAGAAGCGGCCAATTTGCCATCAGTGGCCGACGCCCTGATGCAGTCGGCTCAAGAGGAGTTACGCTGTGCTCAAGCGATTCGCAGTGAATTGCTGCTATCGGGCCAAGAAGCGTTGGATGAATTAGACCCGGCCCCGTTCAGCCGGCAACCGGGTTCTCAAGAAATCACCATATCCGACCCTCAAGACTTCGCGCCCGGCATCTTGGCCGACGCTGGTCGGCTGGGGGCGGCCCCTCTGGAAAGCGTCGAATCCCCAAGGATCCCTCCGTCTGGAATCCCGGCGGAACCGGGCGCGGCGTCTCCAACTTCATCAGACGCGATATCCGGTCAAGCTTCGGTAGCTTGGGAGTCTCCCTTAATGGCCGAACCGCCGGCAACCCCGGAACCGGAAATATCCGATCCTGAAACGCCTTCAGAATCGCCGGAAGAGGCACTGTTGGGGTTGGGCGGCGCCTTTGAAACTCCTGAGCCTGCGGTGCCCTCACCGGCCGCCCAACCGGCTCCAGTTCCTCAACTATCGCATGAGGTCCCCGAGACCGCTCCCCCTTCCGAATGGTTCACTGCAACCCCGGGGGACGCAGAACCGAGCATATCACCACAGTTATCGTCCGAAGTTCCCGAGGCCGCTCCTCCTTCCGAATGGTTCACTGAGCAGGAGCCCCCGGCGTCAACTGAAGTTCAAACGACTCAACCCCCGGCGACTGAAGCTCCGGCGACTGAAGCTCCAGTAGCGGAAGTTCCAGCTCCAACGCCACCGACCGTAGCTCCGCCAGTTGAGACTACTCCGGTCCAAGCTACTCCGGTCCAAGCTACTCCGGTCCAAGCTCCGCCGGTCCAAGCTCCGCCAGTCCAAACTCAATCCGAAGCCCAGATACTGGATCAGGAGATCGCGGCGGCTACTCCGGCCAGCGCATTGCCGGGAAGCGCCGCTGCCGCCATGGCCGAGGAGCTGGCCAGGGGAATGGGCGGTCTTGGAGTAACCGCCGGAAGTGGTGAGGCGCCAGACAAAACCCCGGTAGAGGTGATACAGCCATCACCTACCGAGGCCCCGGCCCCGGAACCCCAGGGCAGAATCATAGAAATGCCGTCGCCTTCTCAACCGAATGCCGCCGAACAACTACGCCACGAGATGGAGGCTGTTTCCCTTCCGACGCCGATGCCGGAACCCATGTCCGAGCCTATAATTCCGGATCCCTTCGACTTTAGTCAACCTGCTACTCCGGTCATAGACATGCCCGAACCCCGGCAACAACCCACCGCCGCCGAGTTGCTGCGCCAAGAGATGCAGGCCGCCATTCCGCCGCCGAGTCCGGAGATTGTTGAACGGCCCGTGATTCAGGCGCCGGAACCAGTCGTACCGCCACCGGTCGCGGTACCACCTCCCGCGGCGCAAGCGCCTCCCCAGCCGCCACCGGCCCCGGTTGGCGCCCCCCAGCGGTCACCTACACCGGACGGATATATCTGATGTTCCCGTCATCGCTCAGCCAAGGCCGCTTGGAATCCGTCTGGGAAGTCTTGGACCAAGTGGCGGGCAGCGGGGTCATTACCGACACCCGGCTGATATCCAGAGAGGCCGGGATTCAGTTCACCCTCGACCTGGGAAACCATGAACTGGACATCGAGGCGCTAAAAAGTAAATTCCCCGATGCTCAAGTATCGGCTATGGAAGAGGACCGCTTACGGATCGACTGGCCGGACTAATAGCCAGGGCGAGGCTCGCTTATCGTCACCTTGCCTGAGGAACCAAGGCCACGGATCTTCGCCGGCCCAGCGATATAAGTCCCATCCCGGCCGACGACGACTTGGTCCAACCCACCTACCTAGTCAGCGTCTTCAGCATCAAACCCAAAGTAAATCTAGAGCCCAATATCCCCCCACCCCTGATTCACTCGGCTCAATCACCGCCCGCAATAATTTGGCGCGCAAAATCAGCACCGCCCGGCCAGACAGTCAACGCTCCTCACTCCAAAAGGCCTCATCCGTAAAGGGAGACCGGGGGGATTTCGGCACTCCCAAATCGCCTGTAGAATATTCCGCAAATTTGAGGTAAATTTAGGCGGCAAAAGAATTCACTAAATGCCCGAAACCCCAATGCCTGCCCAATGAGGAGGGATCCATGCCCGAGACGATTAAGGAAGCCTATATTCGCAAGAACCCCAAGTCGGCGGAGTTGTACCCGAGATTCCAGGAGTTGTTTCCCTCAGGTGGGCCCGGCCATGACGGGTACGTCGCCGCTCCTTTCCCGATCAGCATCGCCCGAGGCCAGGGTCCGCGGAAATGGGACGTGGACGGCAACGAGTACATAGATTTCGGGCTGGGATCGGCCTCGCTGCTTTTGGGTCACGCCCACCCGGCGGTGGTGGACGCTTTGACCAAGGCCGCGCCCTTAGGCTCCCACTTCGGCGCCCCGGTGGAGTCGATGCTGGAGTGGGGCGAGCGGGTCCACAACCTCATCCCCTGCGCCGACAAGGTCCGCTTCGTGGCCTCCGGCGCTGAATCCACCATGCTGTCCATGCGCATCGCCAGGGCCTACACCGGAAAGGAAAAGATCATCCGGTGGGAGTCCCACTACCACGGCTGGCACGATTACGCCATGCCCGGCAACCTGCCGCCCTTCGACTCTCCGGCCTCTATCGGCATACCTCAAGGCGCGGTGGACTCGGTGATAGTGTTGCCTCCGGACTTGGACACTCTGGAGCGTACCCTGGCCGCCGACAACAATATCGCCGGAGTGATTACCGAGGGTTCCGGGGCATCCTACGGGACCGTCCCTCTTAGCCCCGGTTTTCTGGAAGGCGTGCGCCGGTTGACCCGCCAATATAACGTGCTGATGATTCTGGACGAGGTTATAACCGGATTCCGGTGGAGTCCCGGCGGACTGCAACAGAGGATCGGGATAGACCCCGATCTCTGCACCCTAGCCAAGATCCTTACCGGCGGGCTGCCCGGTGGAGCGGTGGCGGGGCGGGACGACATCATGCGGGTCATGGTGCAAACCGGCGACCGGCAACACGACCGCCACGAGCGGGTCCTCCACGGAGGCACATTCAACGCCAATCCATACTGCGCCGCCACCGGCAACGCCGCTCTTGAGATCGTGGCCAGCGGGGAGATGCAGGACACCGCCGACCGCATGGCCGATCGTCTGCGCGTGGGATTACAAGAGATCCTGGACCGGTCGGAAGTAGCGGCATGCGTCTATGGCGACGCCTCCACTTTCCACGTCTACTTCGGCAACAGGTCGATCGAGGGGATGGACGCCAGCACTTTGAAGAACACTCCTCCGGCCATCCAGACCGCCTTCCGGCAGGCGCTGCAAGTGCGGGGAGTGGACCTGATGTCCCGCTCCAGCGGCGTCCTGTCCGGCGTGCACACTGAGGACGACATCGATACCGCCCTGGGCGCTTTCGACGGAGCGATCCAGGCCATGCTTGAAGAGGGGATAGCCGGCTAAGCGCCGCCTAACCTTGCTTCACGTACTTGTCGACCCGCATGGCGGCGCCCAGGGCCATGTAAATGTCGCCGTGGGCGTCGACCCAGCTACCGTGGGCCGACATGGAGTCCCACCGGGCCACCACCTGACCCTGTTTGGTCATCAGGCTGACTCGGGGAGACATTCCGTCAACGCCGCCTTCGCTGATGTGCAAGATACCGTCGGCGTCCGACGATATGTCCAGGGGACGGCGTAGATCGGTCCACATGGTGATGAACCGGCCCTCTCCCGTAAATACCTGGATACGGTTGTTTTCCCGGTCGCACACGTAAACCAGACCGTCAGCGTCCACCAGGATGCTGTGTGGCAGGTGGAACTGGTTGGGCCCCTCCTTCCCCGGCTCGCCCCATGACGCCAGCAGCCGCCCGTCCGGCGAGAAGCGGTGGACCCGGGCGTTGCGGTAGCCGTCAGAAACGTACAAGTCGCCCGAAGGCGCGGGCACCAACTCCGTCGGGTAGTTGAAGGGGCCGGACGACTTGGGCACCAACTCTCCCGGAGTTTCGCCACCCGTGTTGGAATGCACACCCCGGCGGCCTATCACCTGCAGTGCCTTGCCGTCCAAAGTGAACTTCAGCGCCACCGAATCGGCCCGGTCGGTGACGTAGATAATATCGTCCTCGATGAAAATGCCGTGGGGGTCGGTGATAGCGCTGATGCCCCAAGAACTCAGGTAATTGCCGTCCCGGTCGAAGATCATCACCGGGGGGTCTTTGCGCTGGAAGACGTACACCCGGTCCTGGGAATCAGTCGCCACGGCGCTGGTGTTGCCCCAGGTTTCCCCATCGGGCAACTTGGCCCAATTCTCGATGAGGGTATAGATATAATCTCCGGAGCCTACAGTCGTCATCTCGCCTTCAGCCTCCATCAAGATTGGGTCAAGTCTCATCCCACCCAAGTCTGGCCCAGATTTTACCAGGGAGCGCAATCCTGCACCAACAACAGCCCATCGACTGGTCCGCGATGGCGGCGGACAGGGTGTTACCTATCCGGTCTATCTGTAACCCATGTGCCCGGTTGCACAATGGGGGGCATCACCCCCATCCCAACCTTCCCCCATAAAGGGGGAAGGGGCACACGTTCTCCCCACGCCAGACTATCTCCTCCCCCCTTGCGGGGAAGGATTAAGGTGGGGGGTATCCCCCCAATCGGCGAGTACAACCGTCCCTGTCCCCAACCACGAATCCTTCGTATGCACCCCTATTCCGGCGGGAGAGGGGTCCGGGGTTGAGGGGCCACCAATGATGTATTATTGGTGGAACTTTCGCCGACTGGAGAAGTCAATGGATGACCTGCTCTCAAGAGCCCTGGACTTGGCCGAGGTGCGGGGCGCCGGTTACGCCGACATCCGCATAGTCCGCACCGTCCAAGAGCGGATCTCCCTTCGCAATGGCGTCGTCGATACCTTGAGCGTTGACGAGTCTCTGGGGTTTGGCGTGCGCGTGCTGGTGAACGGATGCTGGGGCTTTGCATCCAGCCACGATCTAACCGGCAAAGAGATCGACCGCATAACGGCCCTGGCGGTGGACATCGCCAAGGCCTCGGGGACGCTTAGCAAGGGGGCTGTCGACTTGGGGCCGCCGGTGACCAGTCGAGGCACGTACACTACGCCCATCGAAGAAGATCCCTTCACCATATCCACCGACCATAAATTGGCCCTGCTCATGGACGCCGACCAGCGGATGGCCGCGGTGAAAGGGGTCCGGTCCCGCCAGGGCAACATGGTGTTCATCAAAGAGGAGAAAACCTTCGCCAACAGCGAGGGCGCCCACGTGGAACAGACGGTGTACGAGGCGGGCGGCGGAATCGCGGCAAACGCCGTGGGCAACAACGAGATTCAGCGCCGCTCCTATCCCCAGTCCATGGGACGCCAGCAGGGTTGCGCCGGTTGGGAGTACATCACGGCCATGGACCTGCCGGGCAACGCCGAGAGGGTCGCCACCGAAGCGGTAGCCCTCCTCACCGCCGACCCGTGTCCCAGCGGCATCGTTACCGACATAATCATCGGCGGCGCTCAGTTGGCCCTACAGATACACGAATCCTGCGGCCACGCCATCGAACTGGACCGGGTACTGGGCGCGGAAGCGGCCTACGCCGGAACGTCTTTCCTCACAACGGACAAGCTCAACAACTTCCGCTACGCCTCGGACGTCGTCAACATCACCGCCGACAGCCTGCGGGTGCCCGGTCTGGGTACATATGGATGGGACGATGAAGGCGTGCCATCCCAGTCCACACCGATAGTGACTAACGGAGAATTCGTTGGCTACCTGATGTCCCGGGAGACGGCCACCGGGCTGGGCCTAACCTCCAACGGATGCGTGCGGGCGGCGTCGTGGAACCGGATCCCGATGATCCGCATGACCAACGTCAGCATCGAGCCCGGCACATGGAAGCTAGATGACCTGATAGCGGACACCGACGACGGCATCTTCCTGGAGATGAACCGGTCGTGGTCCATCGACGACAAACGTTACAACTTCCAGTTTGGCGCCGAGGTGGGCTACGAGATCAAGAATGGCAAGCTGGGACGGCTGTTGCGCAACACAACCTACACCGGCATCACCCCCGAATTCTGGAACTCCTGCGACGCCGTCTGCGACGCGGACCACTGGCAGATGTGGGGCACCCCCAACTGCGGCAAGGGCCAGCCGGGACAGATCGGACACACCGGACACGGAGCCGCACCCGCCCGCTTCCGCAACGTGCGGGTTGGGGTTCTCTGATGATCGGACGAGACCGGTGCGAGGCGGTCCTCTCCCAGACATTGGATCAACCGAACATTCGAGAAGCCGATGCCTACCTGTCCGTTCAAGACCTTAGCCTCACCCGGTTCGCATCCAACGACATCCACCAGAACGTGTCCCACGGCAACGCTCAGCTCCATATTCGGGTGGTGGTGGGCCAACGGCAGGGGCGGGCCACCACGAACGATCTTAGCGACGGCGGTATCCAAAAAGCCGCCAAGCTGGCCCATCAGAACGCTCTGCTGATGCCGGAGGACCCAGACTTCAACGGTCTGCCCATCCCCGGCTCACCGCCTCAGGTGGCCACCCACGACTCGGATACCGAATCCTACGGCCCGGCCTCCCGTTCCCAAGTGGTGGCATCAGTTTGCCGGCTAGCCGAGGCCAGTGGGTTGGAAGCATCTGGATTCTTTCGCAACGGCACCCAGGAAACCGCCGTATTGAGCACCAAGGGAGCTCGGGCCTACCACGCCGGGACCTTTGCCGGGCTGCTGGTGATGGCCATAAGCAACACCTCGGCGGGCTGGTCCAAGGGCGGGTCCTGGCGGGTTGAAGACATCGATTCCGGCGCCCTGGCCACCGAGGCCGTGGACAAGGCCCTAAGAGGCCAAAACCCCCGGACCGTTGAGCCAGGCGAGTACACGGTAGTCCTGGATCCCTACGCCGTGGACGACATGCTGGGCAGCCTCAGCCTTTACGGTATGGGCGCACAGGCGGTCCAAGAAGAACGAAGCTGGATGAACGGCCTGATCGGCGAACGCGCGATGAGCCCCCAGATCTCCATATGGGACGACGGCGCCGACTTGGAGGGCTGGCCGGTCCCCTTCGACGCCGAGGGGGTGCCACGCCAACACACTCAGCTCATTCAAGAAGGTGTTGTCTTGGACCCGGTGCACAACTCCTATACAGCAGGGAAGGAGGGGAGGCGGTCCACCGGCCACCAGTTCGCGTTTACCGGACCACCGGTCGCCTCCAACTTATTTATGCAGACCGGAGATTCGTCCCTGGAAAAGATGATTGCCTCGACCCAGCGGGGTCTGTACATCACCCGGTTCCACTACACCCGACTGGTGCACAACCGGAACTGCGTGATGACCGGCATGACCCGGGACGGCACCTTTCTTATCGAGGACGGGCAACTTAGCTACCCGGTGAAAGACCTGCGTTTTACCCAATCCTACGTAGAAGCGCTGGCAGGGGTCGAGGCCGTGGGCAGCCAAAGCAAACTTGTCTTGAACGAGGTGGGGTTCGCCACCAAAGTCCCGGCCCTAAAGATAGGCCGCTTCAATTTCACCGGTGTTACGGTCTAACGAGCCGGTCATAATAGGTCTATAGGCAGGTAATGGCAGAAACAACCGAGGTAACTCCCCAACGTAAAAAAGACATCAGAAACAGCAACGGCTTCATTCTTAGCTCCTTAGCCGGCGGTCACACACTGTTTCATTGGATGATTCAGGGCTTCGTGGTCTTGCTGCCTGAGATTCAGGCCACCTTTCACCTGAGCGGCGTCGGAGTAGGCGCCCTGGTCACCACCCGGGAGCTGGCGTCGGGTATCGTCTCCCTGCCCGGAGGGTTCCTAATCGACCCGCTCCGGCGCCATTGGGGGCTACTGTTAGCCGTTTGCATCGGTGGGATAAGCCTAGGTTCTCTGATACTCGGGCTGTCTCCGGTTTATCCGTTGCTGCTGGCCGGAATCGCCATCGTCGCCATATCCCACTCCATCTGGCACCTACCCGCCTCAGCATCCCTGTCCTACCACTTCTCCCAACGGCGGGCCATGGCCTTGTCTTTCCACGGAGTGGGCGGCAGCATCGGCGACGTGGCCGGACCCGTTGCGACCGGTTCGCTCTTGTTGGTATTGGGCTGGCAAGGGATCCTCAGCATATACGCGATAGCTCCGTTCTTCCTGGCATTCATGGCGGTTTGGGCATTTCGCGGCATCGGCGGACCCGACACAGACACCGGCGCCACAGATTTCGATAGGAGGAAAGAGGCCACCAAGAGGTTGCTCCGCAATCGTGCCATGTGGGGTATCATCGCCGTGCGAGGCCTCCGGTCCATGTGCCTTGTAGCCCTGGTTACAATATTGCCCCTGTATTTAGCCAACGACCTGGGGATGAGTCCGTTTCTCAGGGGCGTTCACATAGGCTTGCTGATCGCGATAGGGCTGATCGCCAAGCCGATGATGGGGTACCTGTCTGACCGCGTCGGCCGGAAGCAGGTGCTGGTGCCGGGCTTGATTTGGTCATGCGCCATCTCGCTGCTGCTGGCCGGATTCAGTGAAGGGATCTCCCTCACCGTCCTGATCGCTTTGTTGGGCCTTTTCTTGTACCCGGACCAACCAATATTGACCGCCGCCACCCTGGAGATCGTAGGGCGGGAAGTGGCCACCACCGCCCTGGGCATCGTCGCCTTCTTCAGTTTCTTGATGGCCGCCGTGTCTCCCCTGATCGCCGCTTCGCTGTACGAAGCCCTGGGACTGGACGCCGCACTTTACTACGTGGCCGCCCTATTCGCCGCCGCCGCCGTCATACTTGCCCTGGTGCCTCTGACCGCGAAGGGAGCTTCTCCGCTCCAAGATTAGCGCCCTCCTCCGTTAAGACATCCGTCTTGCCGGTGGTATAATCCTGCCAAAATCGGCGTCAGGAGAAAGGCGGCATGAAACGGGCGGTTGAGTTCTATAGCGAAGGGTTCAAGCTTGTCGGCGACATCTACGTTCCCGACGGTCTACCATCCGGCGAACAGCGCGCGGCGGTGCTGCTGTGTCACGGCTACACCGGCGTCAAGGACCTCTACCTGCCGGACAACGCCAAAACCCTCAACGACGCCGGTTACGTGGTCATGACCTTCGACTACAAGGGATGGGGCGAAAGCGAGGGCACCCGCAGCCGTCTGGCCCCCTACAGCCGCGTCGCCGACGTCCAGGCCGCCATGACTTATCTGGGTATGCAACCGGAGGCGGACGCCGACCGGATCGGCCTCTACGGCACCAGCTACGGCGGCGCCACCGTTTCCTGGACCGGCGCGGTCGACCAGCGAGCCAAGTGCATCGTCAGCGTGGTGGGCATCGGCCACGGCGCCCGGTGGATGAGCCGGGTCCGCCGAGTGGACGAGTGGTTCGACCTCCAGGAGCGCTCTAAAGAAGACCGGGAGAAACGGGCCAGCACCGGGGAATCGGAATACGTAGACCGCAGCGAGATCCTGCTTCCCGACCGGCAATCGGCCGAACTAGCTGCGGCGGCCCGGCGCAACAACCCGGCGGCCGTAGGCACCATCCCCCTGGAGTACGTGGACGACACCATCGGCTTCAACCCCGAATGGATCGTGGACAAGATCTCACCCCGCCCCATCCTCTTCATAACCAGCGACAACGACCGTCTGGTCCTCCCCGAAGAATCGGAGCAACTCTACGCCCACGCCGGCGACCCTAAAAAGCTAGTGGTCCTCAAAGGCTACGGCCACTACGAAGTCTATTCAGAACCCGCCTTCAGCGAGGTAATGGCGGCTACTTTGGAATGGTACGGGGTGTATTTGTAGGGGCGGTTTCAATCTCCGCACACCGGCGTGAATTGCAAGGAGCATATAATCGAACTTGACCACGCGGCAGGGACTTCAAGCCTCGTAAATATCGATAATCGGTACCTCCCGCATATAAACCTGCACTTAAATGGACGAGTACATTCTTTGTATCGCATGTGAGGCTCACCGCCCTACACAATTTCGGGATTGTAGTGGATCAAGAATTCCCTCATTTGTTTCACGCGGCGTTTTAACTTCTTGAGTTCCTCTTGGTTTCCTCGTAAGGCTTTAAGGCTCCGGCGATAACATCTAACCAGGCTGCGTCTAGCATTGAAGTCTGCGTGAATAAAGGTCCTGTGCGCCCAATTTATGCAGTATGGCATTTCTTCCGAGTCACGTAATGGAACCAATGGCCGAACGATATAGCCCGGATGTTCGGCGAGGGCACGAGTAAATTGAGGAAGAGCTACAAGGGAGTCGTGCATACTCAACGCCAACCAATCTTGCCTCCCCTCAAGACGGTAAACGTCAATCAATGCCTGGCCTACATAGGCGTTCGCTTCAGGGTCCACATAAAACTCCCCATAGGCGATTGCTCCTCGAATCATCCTAGAAGGGCCACAGATTACGGCGTTCATGAATTCACCGCAAACTGCAAGCATGGTCTTAAGGCAATCGTAAGAATCATCCCGCGAGAAGAAAACGATAGAATCCGAAAACGTAACGTACCCCAGGTCAGATTCTGGTACATCCACTGACATATCGGGATTAACCACACTCCCAGGTAGGCTTGCGCGGACCATCAGATTCAGGAACCCCCGAACGTAGGTAAATACCTCCATGGAACCAGCGGTTTCCACCCAAGAGCCAAACCCTAGGATATCGAAAAAAGCAACGAATCTTTTCCCGTTGTCTAAAAGCATCCTACGAAAAATCCCTACCAACGGCTTTGCCGGATCTCTTACAACACGTTTGCCCGATGACCAAGATTGTTCCATACCGGCCCTTCGGCCGAAAGCCAAAGAATTACGGTAGCCTAAACCACAGCAATAGCCTCAATCTCAATCAGCATGTCCGGGTTTACCAGGGAGCGGACTTCAACCATGGTGCTGGCCGGATAGTCGCTCTTGAAGTACTCGGCGCGGGCGGCGTGAATCTGGTCGTAGTGCTCCACCACGTTGGTCACGAACACGGTCACTTTGACCACATCGTCCATGGTGGCGCCGGCGGTTGCCAGCACTGACTTAACGTTCTCCAATACCTGTATTGTCTGGGCGAAGATGTCCCCTTTGCCCACTAGTTCGCCTTGAGCGTTGCGGGCGACTTGGCCGGAAACGAATACCATATTCCCCGCCGGGACCTGTATGCCATGGGACATGATGCCCGCAGAGGTGATCAGTGTTGGGCTTTTCAGTACGGTCTTAGCCATCTTATATTCTCCTCTTTCCGGGCCTGGAGCCCGTTTCGTGGCCCGAGTATATGTAATTCCCGGTTGCCGCGCCACCGAGAGGCAATGTCGCAGACGCGGTTGCCGGGTCGGGGCTTGGCGTTGCGCAGACGTGCTCTGGATCCCCCGTCCGCGGAAGGGCCGGGATGACGGAGACCTACAGGATGTACGATCTGCTCCATGCTGAACGATGGCACCCGGTTAGGGCATGCTGCTAAACTTGGGCCATATATCACTCAACCGCATCGCCAATCGAGGGAAACATGACCCGACCAAATGAAAGCGATCAGGCCCCCGGCGAAGTTTGGCCCATCATACGGGCCCAGCCTCGAAGTTTCTTCAAGGCCCCCTTGTGCACCGATCTGGACGATTTAGACGCCGACGTGGCAATCATCGGTGTTCCCTTCGACCAGGGCACCTTTGGCCGGCCCGGCGCGCGCTTCGGACCCGACGCAATCCGGGACGCTCCCAGGGGATACAACTATTCGGACCCCTTCGGGGCTCAGACTCCGGCGGAGGGGCTCTTCGACATCGACATTGAGGACGAGTTGCTGCGGGGCGTGACGATGGCCGACTGCGGCAACCTCACGATCGTGCCTTCGGAGGTGGTGGAGAACTTTGGGAAGCTGACTGCTGTCGTTGAAAAGGTGGTGGAACGGGGCTCATTTCCCGTGGTGGTGGGCGGCGACCACGCCATCACCTTCCCGGTGGTCCGGGGGCTGGGAAAGTTTACGCCCTTGAACATCGTTCACTTCGACGCCCACCTCGACTACACCCACGACGTCCAAGGCGTGCTATACACCCACGGCAGCCCCATCCGCCGATGCCGGGAGTTGCCCTTCGTGGACCACATCACCTCGGCCGGCATCCGGGCGGCCCGGCGGAAGCCTTACGAAGAAGCAAAGCAGGACGGCACCCTGATCATCACCACCAACCGGTTCCGGGAACTGGGACCCAAAGGAGTGGCGGAGCTTATTCCCCAGGGCGAAAACCTCTACATCACCTTTGATATCGACGTGATGGACCCCAGCCAAGCCCCCGGCACGGGAACTCCGGAGACCGGTGGGTTGTTTTACCATGAGGCCCGGGAGTGTCTCACCGCCCTGGTGACTCGTTCCAATTTGGTAGCTTTCGACATGGTGGAGGTGGCCCCGCCCTACGATGCGTCAGAGGTGACCATCGGCTTGGCGGCTCGGCTTATCGTGGATATTCTGGCCGCCCGGTTCCCTTCGAAATAACCCAGCGGGACGGGCGGCTTCAGATCATGAAGTTCAGATTTTCCACGATTGATTCCCCCAACGCCCGGTCCCCTTGGATGGATATCCGCTCCGTGTCCAGAACTGTCCGTGGCTCCCAACGCCCGCAGGCCAGGCAAGCGAACGTCTCCAGGTCCATGCTGAGACTTACGGTCGGTGGAACCGGTAACGAAGGGAGCAAGCTGGCCCGCTTTCCTTCCATGGCCACGGCGAACACGCGGCCGGCTAACCCGCTGACGTTGATCACCACCCCTGTTCCGTCTTCCGGCTGGACCTTTCTCCCCACCACGTAGGGCATCGCCATGACCATACGGTCCATGGCGTGGCGGGCTACCGCACCATCCATGTGTCCGGGCTGTCCGACCGCCCGGCGGACGTCCTGCTCGTGCACCCAAGCATCGAAGATCCTGATGGCTAGCAATTCGCGAACGGGCGCCCGCCCGATGGGGGTATCGGTTTCCTCGTCAAAATCGCTTTCGGTCATTGCTCGGAGGATAGCCAGCCTCTCCTCGGTCACCTCTTGAAACTCTTCCAAGACTTGGCTGCCGTATCGAGAGCGCCGGAAATCCACCAGCACTTCGTTTCGCTGTCCGGAGTCGTTCTTAACGTGGCCGGTATCCTCGGGCACGTGCTCCGGCAGCGGCCTTCCCAACAAGCGGCACTCGCTGCCTACCAGGTGCGAGAGTTGGTCCTGAACGGACCAACCGGGGCAGTCCGTCGGCGTCCCCCACTCTCTATCCTCGAAATTCGAGCACAGACCTTCAAAGGACCGCCAAACGGCCTCCATATTGTCCACGGTTTCCTGGTCGTTCATAAACACCGCCGAGGTTGTTGTCTTGTCCCTTCAATCTGCATTTGATCCCAGATGCTTCACACCCATCCCCTCGTCCTTCTCCCGAAGGATCAAGGCAGTCTCTAACCTTCCCCCATCGAGGGAGAAGGGATCTGTCCTCGCCCCTTTTATGAGGGAGAGTTAGAGAGGGGGTGCGTCGGGTCAGCCCCTTTCACCCTAATGGCGCCACGAATAATCCAAAGGCTACCCCGCCTTCCCTTCCTGCTCCTTGCGCATGGACTCACGCCTGGTGATCAGCCGGATCGCCTCGTCGGCGCCCATCCGGCCCACGGGACCCGACGCGTATATCGACCCCAGGACAACTCCGCCGCGGCCAATAAGGAATTCTGAGGGCTGGATGTAGCCGCCCCGGTCCTCGGACCACCAGGCGCCGAAGTTGTCGGATTCCTCTTTGGTGACGCCATAGGCCATCTTGAAAGAGAATCCTTTGTCTACCATCTCTTGAGCGTGTTCTTTGTCATCCACGCTGGCGACTATGATAGTCGCCTCCAGTCCTTCCAACTCGCCCTTGGCTGCTTCCCATTCGGCTAACTGCCGAGCGCAATAGGGTCACCAAATACCGCGGTAAAACAGTAACGCCGTATATCGTGAGGGCGCCTCTTCGGGAAACTTGATCGTACTCCCGTCCAACAGATTCAACGTAAGTGACGGGAACCGGTCCGATTGTTGTAGTTTTCCGGCCATAATGCCTCCCAAGATTGGGTGTCGCTCCACCGGTGGCGTTGGGCCCGGATAACGCCGGAGTACCCAATAATACCCGGAAGACCGGCGCTGTCACAAGCCATCGATCGGAGGTAAGGATAGGATGCGCCGGTCATAGCAGCGATTCGGATAGCCATCATTGACGCTCAGAGAAGCCTGGAGTAAGCTCCCACCATCAAATTCGGGCCACACGGAGGCAAGCCATGAAACAGATAACCAGCAACGTCTTCGCGGAGACCGATGTCCGGGGTTGCAATTTCGGGTACGTCACCACCTCCGACGGCATCGTGATGATCGACAGCCCGCACAAGCCCAGCGACGCCCAGCGGCTCAAAGCCGAGATCGCCGGCAAGGGACAGCTTCGGTACATCATCAACACCGAGCCCCACGGCGACCATTGGACGGGGAATGCCTTCTTCGACGTTCCCGTCATCGCCCATGAAGGGGTGCGGACCCGGATGCTCAACACCGACCTGGCCGACCACGTCTCCCGGGTGGCGGCATTCGGCCCCGAAGAGCCTGCCCTGCTGGAAGGCTACCAGTTCAATTACCCGGTGATCACATTTAAGAATGGCATGACCATGCACGTGGGCGACCATACCTTCGAGATGATCCACATGCCCGGTCACACCCTCTACCAAGCCGCGATCTTGATAAAAGAAGAGGGTGTAGTGTTCACCAGCGACAACATCTTCCGCGGAGTACAAACCTGGCTCCACGAGGCCAATCCCGACCTGTGGCTAACGGCGTTGGACTCTTTGAGTAAGCTGGACGAGGAGATATTCGTGCCCGGCCACGGCGAACTTTGCGACAAAGGTTACCTGGACGAACAGGGCTCCTTTATCCTGGAATGGAAAGAGTACGTCAAGGGAGCCATCGATCAGGGAATCACCAGAGACCAAGCGGTGTCTAGTCTGACCAAGATGACCGACCGGTATCCCATGGACGTGGGGCAGGACGGCATGGCGCCTTTGGTCATGCGCATGAGCGCCGGAAACCTGTACGACTACCTAACCGGGGCCTGGCCCCCTCCGCCCGTACCCCCGCCCCCCACGCCTCGCAGGCAATAGGAGGCGCGGGTTTGGGCTGCGGCGGAAGTGTAGAAGCTTAAGAGACCGTAAAAATCCCTCTGCCTAGGCTTCGCATATCTGCTCGTGCTAATTTCTTGGTAAACACAGGGGCAGACTGTACAACTCTAATGCCTGCAGATGTCTTGCGACTGAATATACCGGCCTCTCAGCTGAGAGGAGTTCTTCCGGTATCTGGTATTGTAGGTCAAGTGATTTATTTCCAAGAGGAAGCAATGCTACTCTTCGCGGAAGGAAATTCTACGATCCGGGCCTATTCGATCCAGATAGGGATAGCCCCAATAAATTCCAACTCCAATTATACGCTGCCGTCGTTGTTGGGCCAAGAAATACTGCGAAATTGGCGAATGCGGCACGATCCCACGGCCGGAAGGCTTGAATTCACGGTCAAGTCCTCCGATTTCACTTTCCGGGGCAATCTCGCTACAGTTGCCAACAAGTTGGTTCTGTAGAGCCTTCGCTGTGCATCTACAACATCCTCCCATTATCTTTCCCCGGATCTCGCTCCCTTAAGGACGCCCCTACCTGCGTCCACATCGCTTGAAAGCCCAAAAGCCTACCGCCCCGAACCCCTCACCTGTACCTTTCCGGCACATACTCCTTGATGGCCGGGATCACCTCTTGAGCCAGAAGGTCGATGCACCGCATCGCCACATCGTGTTTCATGGGGCCTTCCCGTCCCCACAGCACCAAGTAAGCCGGGTCCACGATGTCGACGATTTCCTTTAACTTCCGAAAAACCGTCTCCGGATTTCCGGTGACTATCTGGTGAGTGGCGTGGGCCTGTTCGTAGTCCAGGCTGGGGCCACCGGGAGTAATGTCGGGGACGTTCCTGGTGGTCTCCCGTCGCGCCGCCCGGCCGCTTTGCTGCGCCGCCCGCGTCTGGTAGCCCGGTGGGGCCTGCCAATGGCGCGGCGCGGTTCCGAATGATGTGCCTTGCTGCCAGTAAAAGTTCTTGCCTTCTTCGTAGGCCTTTTCGTCACTGTCCGACACGTTCACCCTAACGGCGTAGCCCCGATTCTCCGAGGTCGGGGTATACCCCTCTTCGGCGGCTACCTTGTCGTAGAGCTCGTAGATCTCCGACACAAGGTCCAAGGGCGGAGCAAGGGCGATGTAGGGGTATCGATGCCGAGCTGCCCAGGTGACCGACTCCGGGCTGACCACGCCGGGGATCCAGATGGGCGGGTGGGGTTTCTGTAGGGGCATCATCCAGGGATTAACCACCCGGAACTGGTAATGCTTACCCTCCCAACGAAACGGGCCAGGCTCGGTCCATGCCTTGATTATCAGGTCATGAGCTTCGTCGAAACGCTCCCGGTTATATACGGGGTTGGTGTTGCTGGCAATGCTCTCTTGGCCGATGCCACGAACAAAGCCGCATACCACCCGGCCGCCGGAAATGCAGTCGATCATCGCCACTTCCTCGGCCACCCGCAGCGGGTTTTCGTGGATGGGCAGCACGTTTCCCAGGAAGCATATCTTTCCCTTCTTGGTCAACCGGGCCAGGACCGAGCCGATGACATTGATCGAAGGCATCATGGACAGGGGGTTATTGTGATGCTCGTTGATCATTACTCCGTCGAATCCCACTTCGGTGCAGTGCTGCAATTCTTCAAAGTACATGCCGTAGAGCTCGTTGGCCTTCTCGGCGCTGAAGAATTCGTTGGGGAACATCAGATTGTTGTAACCCCTCTGCAGCGCTTCTTCCTGGGGGTACGCTGAATACCCCATCTCGGTGAAGAACATCACTTCTTTAACCATGTGAGCCCCCCTGTTGCCCGGTCCGGCGGGCAGACTAGACTGGTGGCAGAAGTATGCATTCATGCCCCTTCGCCGTCAATCCCGCGGTTGACCCAGCTATAGGGGCGGGGCATACTTGGAACGGCAAGAAGAGTTCGGCTTTTCGCATTATTAGTTCTCTAGCACCCACCGGTGCAAGCATGCAATGCCTTGCCACCAAACACGGGTAGGAAACGTATGACAAGTCAACGTGAAACACTCGAACTGGAGCAGAATGACGTAGCGCTGCCGGATACGGGGCGTCCCGTCATTCGTGCCAACCGGGGAGTGATTTCCAGCGGCCATTACCTGACGTCCATGGCCGGCATGCGCATCCTCCTGAGCGGGGGCAACGCGTTCGACGCCTTGGTAGCCGCCGGGTTCGCCGCCGCCGTGGTTGAGCCCATCGCTTCCTACTCGCTGGCTGCCGAAGGGGTGTTCATGCTCTACCACCCCGCCAGCGGTGACCTTCTATCCCTCAGCGCCCAAGGTGTGGCGCCCGCCAAGGCAACCGTCGAGTATTACAAGTCCCAGGGAGTTGACCGGATTCCCACCGGCCCAGGGATGCAGGCGCCACTGTCGTTCACCGTTCCCGGAGTGGTGGACGGGTTTCTCACCCTGCTGGAAAAATACGGAACCAAATCCATAGAAGAAGTGTTGGTTTCGGCAATCGAGTATGCCGAGCAGGGCATCCCCCATTACGAGTACATGCTAGCCCGGCTCGGGTGGCCGGCCACGATGGAGCAGTTCCGAAACTACCCGCCGGGTGGTTCGGAGATCTTCTTCGACAACCAGCAAGTGCCGCTTCCCGGCTCACTATTGGTCCAACCCGGCCTGGCAGACGTCCTAAAAGGATTGGCGAATGCGGGGTCGAAGGATTGCAGCCGGCTGGAAGGGATACAAGCGGCCCGCCACGCTTTTTACCAGGGCGGCATCGCCAACACGATCGCGGAGTGTGTCCAAAGCGTGGGCGGAATCATGGACCTGGATGACCTGGCCAACTATCGCGCCCAGTTCGAAACGCCGGTGAAAGCCACATTCCGGGGTTACGAGATCCTGGGCCATGACTCCTGGACCCAGGGACCGGTGTTGATGCAGGCACTGAACATGCTGGACCGGTTCGACCTGCAGGCGATGGGGCACAACTCCCCCGCCTACATCCACACCGTAACTGAGGCTTTGAATCTTGCCTTTGCCGACCGGGAAGCCTATTACGGCGACCCCGCCTTCTCGACGGTCCCCATTGATGGGCTGCTATCCCCAGAATATGCTGCCCAACGGTCTCAGGAAATCGACCTGAATCGGGCTACCACCAGCATGCCCCCGGCCGGTGACCCGTGGCCTTACTCCAAGCAGGTCAAGGGCCAATCTGAAACTGCCTCAGAACCGGTGCTCAGCGGCGAAGCAGCGGCCGGCGGCGGCGGCGAAGACGGAACTACCCACGTGTCGGTGTTAGACCGGGAAGGAAACATGGTCTGCGGCACCATCAGCGGCGGCGCCTTCGCCAAGTCAGTATTCTTCCCCCAGATCGGCTGCGCCCTAAGCACCCGCATCGAAATGTTCAACTGCGAACCGGGACATCCCAACGTGGTGGAGCCCGGGAAGCGGCCCAGAACCACCCTGATCAATTACATCGTCACCAAAGACGGCAGCCCGGTTATGACCATCGGCTGCCCGGGCGGCGACGACCAGGCCCAGGCGAATCTACAGATACTACTGAATGTAGTCGTGTTTGGAATGGACCCACAACAAGCGGTGGAAGCTCCCCGCTTCGCCAGTCAGAACTTCCCCAACTCCTTCTACCCCCACGTGTACAACCCGGGACTCTTGACCCTAGAGGACGCAATACCCCTGGCAACGGCCCAAGCCCTCCATGCCATGGGCCACAATGTCCAGAGAACAATCAACTGCGGCATGGGTGCAACGGTCTCCCGCCGCGACCCAGAAACCGGCGCCCTAAGCACCGGAGCCGACCCCAGAAGAGCCTGCTACGCCATGGGCTGGTAGAACAAAAAACGCCCCCCTTTCGTAAAGGGGGGTTGGGGGGATTTCGTCCCTCCACCACAGAGTGACAAGGCCCCATCCAGTCCAGAATCCCCTACCCTAAATATCCAGAACCATATCCGCTTCGGATATCTGAATATCAAGCCCCAAGCGCTGCTCAACCTCGGCCAATTCCCTCCGAACCGTTGCTTCCCAGGCCGGGTTCATGTGGGCCACGATAATCTTTGGGATATACCCTTTCAGGTCTTTAAAGTCGTTCAGCGACTCTTCCAATAGATTCGGCGTTAAATGCCCGGCCACCGCCGCCCGGTCCGGGTCTCCGTTGCCAAAAGTAACCTCGGTGAGCAGAACGTTGGGATTAACATGGGGCCAAGCCTCGCTCAAACCTTTGCCCGTATCCCCGGTGTAAAACAACCTAGTGTCGCCGGATATTATCTGGAAACCCGCCGCCGGAACAGCATGATACACCGGCACTGCCATTGCCTTGTAGCCCAAGACATCAAATTCTTTGAAAAACTCCACGGTGTGCATGCGGAATACCGGTGTTTCGGGACTAGGGAATTCCAGGAAATTCGGGTACAAGGTTCCATCCAAGAGTTTCTCTGAAACGAACTTCACCGTGTCTTCGATGGCGTAAACGTCAACTGTCTTCCCGCTGTTAAGCAGGCTGATCCCCAAAGGTAGCAGGTCGCGTACATGGTCAAAATGGCGGTGGGAAAGAATAACGGCGCGGATGCCCGCTTGCTCTTCGAAACTCAGCGACCTGGTAAGCCCCCCGGCGTCTAGGACCAACACCTTGTCGATGAGGTGAGACTCCAAACGGGTGGTCTTGCTCTCCGCGTTGTGAGCGCCTAAGATTCGCAGCTCCATGAATCACTCCCAAGTGTTGATCCAATCAGGCCAGTTACTGGAACGGGGCCGCTGGTTCGATAGGGCGATTTGCCAACTCACAATGGCAGAGGCACATAATACCTGCCGTACCTCAGGGTGACAAGGAACGCCCGCCTCTCCAACGGCAAAACCCAGGGGTATGGGTTACCGACTCTTAAGTAAAACCAACGGCTATATTGACAAGGCCGAAGCCAGAATTTATGGTAGCCTCGTCCTCCCAGTATATAGTAACGTAACGATAATCACTTTCGGCTTTCAGTAACTTAGGTGACACCGTTTCAGATATCTGACCACAACACAGCGCTGACCCACCCGAGAGACCCCAGCGTCTCAGTGAGAAGGAGATAGATCCGATGGCTAAGCAAGCTAAACCCACTCTCCCCAGCGGACTCGATAGAGGGGATCTGACCTACGCCTTCACCAGTTCGCCAACCACCGCGCACTTGGCCTCGGAATTAACTTCCAGGGACGGGATAAGGCCCATCGCCTACAAGTGGGCGGACCAGAGCCAAGAGGTTCAAGACCTAATCACCAAAGTTTGGAAGCTGGAAGAGTTGTCCTCGGACGATCTCGACAAGCTCCCCTACGAAGAGTACTCCCGCTACCTCTTCGACCCCCGCCGCCGATTCGACAAACCGGAAGCCCTGGACGGGATACGCGTCCTGGAAGTTTGCCGTCCCGACTGGTCGGTCTTCGGACTTCAGTTCTGCGGCTCGCTTCTTGCCGAGCACGGCGCCGAGGTCATTAAAATCGAAGACCCAGCCAAGGGCGACGCGATGCGGTGGGCAGGACCGCCGCCGGATCAAGGCGGTGCTATGAAAGCTGAGGGGGAAAACTGGCCGCCCCACGGTACTTCGTTGGCCGGCTTCTGCGAGAACCGCAACAAATACTCGGTCACCTTGGACATCACAAGCCCCCAAGGCCGGGAGATGTTCAAGGACCTAGCCCGCAACGTGGACGTTGTCATAGAGAACTACGACCCCGGTTTCCTGGACTCTCTGGGCATCGGCTACCGGCAACTCCGCAAGATCAACCCCCGATTGGTATATTGCGGCATCACCGGCTTCGGCCAGTTTGGCGAAGAGTCGGAAAGGAAGGGCTTCGAAACCGCTACTCAAGCCATGAGTACCCTTTCTTCGTTCACCGGCGCCATCCGCTACGACGCCGACTCGGCCGAAGAGGCCCAAGAGGGCTCCACTCCCACGCGCGTAGGCTGGCCCATCGGAGCGATCTCCGGAGGGCTGGGGGGCGCCATCGCCATCTGCGGCGCTTTGTTATACCGGAAACGCAAATCTGGCAAAGGCCAGATGATCGACGTGTCGTCATACGGTCTAATGATGCGGTCTTCCGATTGCAGCTTCTCCTGGTACAGCTCAACCAAGGAGATCCGCGGACCGTACGGTAACTGGGACATGTCCTTGTGTCCCTACGGCCTGCACCGAACCAAGGACGACCGCTACGTCGTTGTCGCCGGCGTCGGGCGGCTTTGGTGGGCCATCTGCGACGCCATCGGCACCGAAAACAGCGATATCCTGAAAAACGCCTTTGCCGAAAACAGCATCCGCATCCTCTGGACCCCCCAGCAGCAGATCAACGAAGAGATCGACCAGTGGACGGCCCAGCTCACCGCCCGGGAACTGGACCAGATCGGGATCGACGGAGGGTTTGCGGCCGGCGCCGCCCAAAACATCGCTGAGATCTGCGCCAGCCCCCACTTCGTGGACCGGGCTAGCATCCTTGAGGTGGAAGACCCACTGTACGGCAAAGTCCTGATCCAAGGCACACGGCCTAGCTTCAGCGGCTCTCCGGGACGCATCAAGTGGGTGTCCAGGCCCATGGGCTGGGACAACGAAACTATCCTGAAACGCTATTGCGGCCTATCGCGGGACGACCTGGCGCGGCTGGAAAAGGACGGCATCGTCAGCCATAAGGGTGGTTCGCCTAACCTGATCACATTGCAGAGAACCCCGGTGTCTAGCAACGGTCACCACGTCAGTTCGGACCAGTCCCTGGTGGCCCGGGCCAGAAACGGCGAGGAATTGACCGAGGCCGAAGAGGATTCCCTTTCTTACGATGATTTCTGCCGCTACATCTACGACCAGAAGACCGTCAGCAAGAAACCCAAGATGCTGGACGGCATGCGCCTTATTGACTTCACCACCATGATCCTGGGCCCCTTCCAGTGCGCCATGCTGGGTGAATTGGGCATGGAAATCATCAAGCTCGAGTTTCCCGGCCGCGGCGACGCCATGCGCTACTCCGGACCACCCGAGGACCAAGGGGGGTTCCTACGATGGACCGAGGAAGCCAGCGGCACGAAAGCCGAAGGCATCCTGGGAGAAGGCGTGACCGAAGAGGTCTTGCCCTCCACCGGCTCCGGCCTGGGATGGCTGGATTGCGCCCGGAATAAGATTCACGTGTCCCTGGATGTCCACCCCGGACCGGGCGCGGATATTCTGAAGAACCTGGTAAAGAAATCCGACGTTCTGGTGGAAAACGTCCGAGGCGGTACCATGGATGCCTGGGGCATCGGCTACCGGCAACTGTCCAAGATCAATCCAAAATTGATCTACGCCGCATCCAACGGGCCGGGGCAATGGGGCCGCGACGACCTGCCCCGCGCCTCCTACGACATCCTAGCCCAGGCAATGGGCGGAAGTGTCTACATAACCGGCCACCCCGACGGCGAGCAATTGAAAGTCCCCATATGGGTCGCCGACTATTTTGGCGGCGCCACGGCGACGTTGGGAATACTGATTTCCCTACTGTTCCGGGAAAAGAGTGGTGAGGGCCAGATGGTGGAGAACTCCCAGTTGGAAGCCATCACCCGGTTCCTTGGCCCCGGAATCACCTGGTACGGCAAGACCGGCAACATCCAAGAACGGTATGGCAACCGGCACCTCTGGGTTTGCCCCGACGGCATCGTCAAAGCAAGCGACGGCTACGTGGCCATCGGCGCCGACGACAATGCCTGCGTTTCCCTGTGGCAGTGCATCGGGAGCAAGGCGGACGGACTGGCGGACAAGTACCCAACCAACGTCGACCGGGTAAGTGAATCCGCCCAGGACGAGATCTACGGAGTCATAGAGGAGTGGGCCGCTGGGAAAACCGTGGCGGAGATCGAGTCGCTGGCCAAGCGGCACGGGTTCGGCGCGTGTCCCGTCAAAAACTCGGAAGACGCCTGTTCCCAGATCCACTACGAGGAAAGGGGAGAGATCCAGCAGATCAACGACCCCTGGTACGGCAGCCTAAAGACCCAGGGACCGGTACCTCTGTACTCGGGCACGCCGGGTTACATCGAAGTAGCGGGCAAGCCGATCGGGTGGGATACCGAGGACGTGCTCCGAAGGTTCTGCGGATTCACCTCCGAGCGAATCAAAGAGCTAGAAGAGCTTCACGTTATAGGCAAAGTGGCTGGAGCCGAGAACCTACGGGACTGGTGGTAGGCGACTGCTACGCCCATATCAACGGGGGACCCAAGATCCCTTCCCCCTCGATGGGGGAAGGTTAGGATGGGGGTGACGGCGGTGCGGCGGCGCCACTGCCCATGATTAAGAAGACCGCTTCTCCCCCTCAACGGGGGAGAGTTAGAGTGGGGGTGATGACGGTACGCCGCCACCACTACCCATGATTAGGAAGGCCGCTCCTTCCGCTCAATCTCTCGTTCCGCAGCTTTGTTGCGTAACACGCGGCCTTTGTCCGGTGTGTCGTCTTTAACAAGGCCGTGCATTTGCAAGCCTTCGTGGTCTGACGGTAAGTGTTCAGTTATGGGGACTCCGTCCTCATTAACGAACAGTAGTCAATGGCAATATTTGTAGATATGCATGTCGTCGCAGGGACAGATCCACGTCCGGTGTTTGACTTCCTCGTTCTTGTCCGGGTAGAAACGGCACGGACACAAGGGCTTGCCGAGTTCATCGGCGTGCCGGGCCAATCCCAGGATGACGTCCTCTGCGACCTCTTCTATCGGATGCGTGAAAGTGCCCGATTTCTCGGTAAACTTCTCGACCATGTTGCGAATCTTCGCCACAGCTTTTTCACTAGGATCTGGAAGAGGCATATCTAGACTCCTTACAGCCCATGGATACCGGCGACTCGCGGCTGGTGCGTTTCAAATGCCGATATAGGGCAGGAATGTAAACCAACCAGCGGAGAGTAAGAGACGGAGATTAAGATACCAGATTGGGGCCCAAGCCGCCGAGTTATTAACCGTCTATAACCCAAGTCCTCTGGCAGTGGTGCGTAACGCTTAGTATACACCACCGCAACGAGGGTCCATGCACGGTACCGGCTTGCATCATATCGCGACGCCGTCCGAAACAGCGGACGCACCGCTGGTCAGGTATTTGTGCCCGGCGAACTCAGTTACAGATCTCTCTGACAAAGTCCCAGCTACCGCCCTGGAAAGAACACGCAAGGGCCTCCGCCTGCTTCAAAGTCTTTTGCAATTCCTGGTCACTTATCCCTTGACCCAGTTGTTCTTGCAGACCGGCGATGGTCTCATCACCCAGAGCAGAACTGATCTTTTCGATGTCTTCCTGAGTTAAGTCCTGGGGCAAGTCTTGGCCATAGGCCGGTAGCAACGGAATAATCGTAGACGGCACGCCCTGCTCTGCCGGTTCATCGCTCTTGAACTTATCCAGAACTCCTAAGACGCCCTGTATCGCCAGGATCAAAGCGAAAGCCGAGACCGCCATTATTACGAGATTGGTTACCTTTTTGCCGCTCATTTCTCCACGAAAAAGCCCCGGTTTACCACCGGGGCATCATTATCAGGTTGGATCCCAGGTTAACCCGGCCTACTTTGCGATTGTACCAGCAACGATACCGGCGAGGATAGCCAGAATTCCAACAACCGACAGCAACTCGATCACGCCGATCTTTCCAAGGCTCCAGAATCCCGGCTGCGGAAGGGACTGCTGAGTTTCGTCCTCAATATACCCAACCCTCATAATCATCAACCCTCTGTAAGTCTATATTTCCGTCAGGGCAGGAATCTACCCTGATATCTTGCTCCGTCGCAGAATCCCTGACATCACCCTTTGGGGTGATAATGGTGGTGACAAAATGGCTAGCCCTTTACGCCGGACGATGCCGTTGAATATCGGACGGCTATCCCGACCGGAATGGCTCATTACCGTTCAGTGGCGGTTAATAACGTGGCGTTACCCTATGATAGTATGGAGCAGTGTAGGGATTGCGCAGAGACCGCAGCTCACACTCCGAAGAACCCACACCTTCTCGCGGAAACGGGGCGATGACTTTATTTTCCAAACAATTCGCCGGTGAAACCAGGCAGATAACCGATCTGGTTATAGAGGTCCAGCGGAAGTCGGACGGTCTTATCAAATTGCTAGAAGACGTTGGGCCTCAAAGTGAAGAAGCAGATCTGAAATCCGCTATGCTAAACAGATTGACGGGGATCGAAGACACGCTCCGCGAGTTGACATTGCTGTGCCGGGAAGCTTCAGCTTAGGGTCACATCCGGGATCGGATCGAGGCTGGAATCGGTACGCAACCTGCTTGAGTATTTGATGATAAAAGTTAAGGCAGTGGTTGAACAGATCCGGAGTTGGGTCACCTCATGGGAAGGCGCGCCACAAACCTTGAAAGGCCGAATATTGGCGATAGCTGTCATTTGGCCTCTGTTCCTGATTCCCATCGTGCTGTACGGCTGGGTCCTGCCAACAGCCCAAGCCCGGGAAATAACCGCCACCTTCTTGATGATTCTGGTCATCGTGGGCGACATCGCGGTATTGAGCCTGGTGACCATAATGCTCCTCTTCGCGAAAGGAAACTTGTGTACAACGGAACCGCAGTCTCAACCCTAGGCGTTCCCACGCCACGCTCGTCGTGAGCTTGTCGAATCGCCGTGGCTGGCATTCGATCAGGTCGTATCATTTTACCGATATAGAAAAAACGGGGCCTGTATAAGCCCCGTTTGTAAAAGTTCTATGGGTTCGTGTTAGTGATCACACCCCATTGGCGATCCCCGCCTCTTCCAAAATAGCGGGAATCCCCTGCTTCTCCGCCTCGGTGAGTGAGCGCAGTGGACGGGACACCGTGTCGCTGTCCAAGATTCCCATGTGTTTCAAAGCCGACTTCATCCCCGAGAATGCGGCAGCATTCGGCCCTCCCCCTTTGGCCAACTGAGCGATCTTGCTGGCAGCGATCAGCTTGGCGTTGCACTCTTTAACCGTCTCCATGTCTCCGGCCTCGCCCGCCTCCCAGCCGCGGGACGCCGCGTTTGCCGCAAGATTGGCGATGGCAGGGATGACGCCGTGCGCTCCCAGCGCGGTCGATGTGGTGATACGGGAAACCGTTCCCAAGAACCGCAGCAGATTCAAACCGCCTTGCTCGCACAGCACGTTGAGTTGCGCGAACGCCTCTCCGGCCCCGGAACTGTCTTTGACTCCGACAACAGCTCCTTCGCTGGCTAGGGTTGCGATGGTGTTGGGTTCTACTACTGTTTTGACCGTCGGGGGAATATTGTAAACCCACAAGGGCAATCCCGACCGGTCGCTGATGTATCTGTAGTGGTCCAGCAACTCGTCTTGAGCGTTATTGTAGTAATACGGAGGCGTCACCGCGATAGCGTCTAGCTCCATCTCCTGCACGGCCAGGGCCAGTTCCAAAGACAGTTGGGTGCTGGGGCAAGAAATATTCCCGATGATTGGGACGCGGCCGGCAACTTCGTCCACCACTGTCTCCACGCTGACAAGACGCTGCTTATTGGACAAGTTGGCGAACTCTCCGGTGGTCCCGGAAACCCAGATGCCGTGGGCGCCGTTGTCGATCAGATAGTTGACCAACCTTCGCATGGAATTAGTGTCCACGGTTTCGTCAGAGTTCAGCGGTGTGAGGATCGGGACTATCACTCCCCGGATGTCCTTGCTTGCCATGATGTCTCCCTGCTTATTTGTAGTCTTGGTAGCCAACATTTTTGGCCGACCCATTGTCGCACTAATCTTTACCGGATGCGAGTCGCTCGGCGCGAGACACCGTCCCCAAGCTCAATAACTCTTGTACCTCCCGACGGGCAGGAGTAGCATGGACCCACCTCTTGGGGCCAGGCTTAATGGCCAGTGCCGGATCGATGAGATTCCCGGCGGGACGGCCCTTCGACAGGCTCAGGGCGAACGGAGATGAGGACTCCTACCGTTCGTGGTGAGCTTGTCGAACCACCACCTTACACAGTATTGAGGAGGCCCGCGTGAAGATCACCAATATCGAATCTTTCATCGTTGACGCCGGATGGCGGCCTTGGATATTCGTGAAAGTCGAGACCGATGAAGGAATCACCGGCTATGGCGAGTGCAGCGACCAAAGGACCCCGCATGGCGTGGTCGCCACGATCAAAGACCTGACGCCGGTGCTCATGGGCCAAGACCCAAGGCCTTTCGAGATGCGCTTCTGGGACATGATTCGAGCCACCCGGCAGAGCCCTGGGGGCATCGCCGCCAAGGCCATCGCCGGGATCGACTGCGCTCTGGTAGACATCAAGGCCAAGGCACTGGGCATCTCCGTAACCGAGTTGTTCGGCGGCCCCACCAGAGATACGGTACGTGTTTACTGGTCCCACTGCGGCACCTCCCGCGCAAGGGCCCACGAGCTGATCGGCGTGCCGCCCCTGCGCACCTTGGAAGACGTAGCCGACCTGGGACGAGAGGTGGTGCAGAAGGGGTTCACCGCCCTGAAGACCAACATCGTCATCCCCGGCGAGCCGGCCACGGTGTACGGCGGAGGCTTCGCCCTCGGCGGAGGCACCACCGATGGGACGATTTCCACCCCGGTCCTGCGCCACATCGAAAACTTGATCGGCACCTTCCGTGACGCCGTGGGACCCGATGTGGACATCAACCTAGACCTGAACTTCAACTTCAAGCCCGAAGCCTGCATGCGCATCGCCAAAGTGCTGGAGCAGTTCAACATGCTTTGGCTGGAGATAGACATGTACGACCCGGAGGCCATATTGCAGATCAAACAGTCCACCAGCACCAAGATATGCACCGGAGAAAACCTTTTCTACATGCGGGAGTTCCTGCCTTATTTCGAGTCTCGAGCGGCCGACGTGTTCATGATTGACGTCGCTTGGAACGGTTACAGCCAGTCCAAAAAGATCGGCGACCTGGCCGAGGTTTATCAACTAAACGTGGCGCCCCACAACTACTACAGCCATATGTCTACCTATATGTGCGCCAGCCTTTGCGCCACCCTGCCCAATGTCCGCATCATGGAGATAGACATCGACGACGTGCCCTGGAAGGACGACTTGGTAACCCAGCCGCCGGAGATCATCGACGGCTATATGACCGTCCCCAAGACCCCGGGTTGGGGCGCCGACCTGAACGAAAAGGAGTTGGTCAAACACCGTTGGGACAAGTGATCTAGCGACTAGACTCTCGTCTTCCCGGCAAAAGCCGGAATCCACGACAGACCACGCCCATCCACAGAAAAACGGAGGTGGCCGCCATGGCCGATCTTACCCACGATGAACTGCTAGCCTTGGCCCGCGCCGCCATGATGAAGATTCCCGAGGAGGACGTTGAGCATCTGACACTGCGCTTCAACGCGCTGATGGAATCGTTGGAGGTCTTGGACCAGTATCCGTTGGACGGGGAATTGGCTCTGCCCGCCCTGCCCCACCCTTTCCAACTGACTTCAAGCCAGCGGCCGGCGGGTTCGCCACCTTCGTTCGAGACAGAATCCAGTGACCCCCTGGCCTACAAGCCCATCACTGAGCTGGCCCACCTGATCCGCACCAAGCAGGTGTCTCCGGTAGAGCTGACCAACTTATATCTGGAACGCATAGACCAGTTTGACGGTCAACTCAAGTCCTATATCACGGTGCTCGCTGAAGATGCCCGGCGGGAGGCTGCGGCAGCGGAACAGGCCTTATCCGCAGGGGAAAAACTCGGCCCTTTACATGGGGTCCCCCTGGCCTTCAAAGACGAATTCTACACCAAAGACGTGCTAACAACCTGCGGATCTATCATCCTGTCCGAGTTCTTCCCGGACTATGACGCCACCGCCGTGGCCCGAACTCGCCAGGCGGGCGCGATCATGCTGGGGAAGTTGAACATGACCGAATGGGCCACTCCCCTTACGCTGGAGTTCCCCTTCGGTCACCCTCGCAACCCCTGGAACACGGACCATGACGCGGGCGGCTCCAGCACCGGCTCGGGCAGCGCCACCGCCGCGGCACTCTGCGCAGGCGCCCTGGGCGAGGACACCGGCGGCTCCATCCGCCGCCCGGCATCCCACAACAGTTGTGTGGGTCTGCGGCCGTCTTGGGGACGGGTCAGCATGTACGGCGTCATACCCGGCGTGTGGACCCAGGACACGGCCGGCCCGCTGGGGCGCACCGTTGCCGATTGTGCCCTGCTGATGAACGTGATCGCCGGCCATGATGCCAACGACCCCCTCTCGGCCAACCTGCCCGTTCCCGATTACCTGTCCGTCTTGGACGGCGACGTTAAGGGAATGCGCATCGGCGTTATAAAAGAAATGATGGAAGCAGACCACCTGCACCCGGAGGTGCAAGCCCGCGTAGCCGAGGCGTTGCGGCGTTTCGAGGGGTTGGGGGCAATCGTGGAGGAAGTATCCCTGACCATGGTCAAGCTGACCAACATCATCAGCGGCGCCGGGGGGGCCGACCGCACGGCACTACAATGGAAGAACCTGATGGAGAACCCACATCAGTACGACGTAGCTTCGCGCCGGTTCAATCTTTTGCCAGGATTGATTCCGGGGTCCATCTACCAACGGACCTTGCAACTACGCAGCCTGTACCGACGCCAAGTCCTAGACGCCTGCGAGCGGTACGATATTCTGGTTACGCCTTCCCAGCCCACACCGCCTCCCAGTATCGAAGACACCAAAAAGCCCCTGACATCTCGAGAGCAGGCGATGAACGACCTGAAAGCGTTCTCCTTCTCCAACGCCGCCGCCATCTCCGGGATACCCGCTATTTCGGTGCCTTGCGGCTTCACCGGGGATGGGCTACCCGTCGGCCTGCAGATCATGGCCAAGCGCTACGATGAGGAAACGGTCTTGCGCGCCGCCTTCGCCTACGAGCAGAACACCTCTTGGCACACCATGCGGCCGCCGGTGGGAGACGCCTAAGGCACAGCGTCGGCTAACCGCTTCCCCTGTAATCGTAAACCGGAATCCTATCGGTGCGTGATGAGATCTTCTCCCAGTTCCTGGCGAGCTTGTCGAAAGACGGACGCCGTGGACACTAAATCCCGATTCCCTCTATACTATCGCCTGCAATCTAGCCCGGAGGAGCACCAGAAGCTTATGAGCCTGTTGTTTACACCTATCACAATTCGAGGCGAGACCATCCCCAACCGGGTGTTTGTCTCGCCGATGTGCCAGTACTCGTCCGACACCGAGGATGGGCGCCCCGGCATCTGGCATACCATCCACTACGGCACCCGGGCGGTAGGCGGCGCGGGATTGGTAATGGTCGAGGCCACCGGCGTTCAAGCGGAGGGTCGAATCTCGCCCCGGGACTTGGGCATATGGTCGGACGCCCATGTCGATTCTTACCGGCCCATCGTCGACGCCATCAACAGCCGTGGCGCAACGCCGGCCATTCAGCTTGCCCATGCCGGCCGGAAAGCCTCCCATGACACGCCTTGGGCCGGAGGCGCAACTTTGGGCCTTGACCAAGGTGGATGGGAGGTTATGGCGCCCAGTCCCATAAGATTCCAGGATAACTACGCGGAGCCCAATGAGTTGTCCATCGAGGACATTGACGGGGTGGTAGCAGACTTCGCCAGCGCGGCGAGGCGGTCGGTGGACGCAGGTATGCGGGTGATTGAGCTGCACATGGCCCACGGCTATCTGGGATGCTCCTTCCTATCGCCCTTGTCCAACAAACGACAAGACCATTACGGCGGCTCCTTGGAGAATCGCGCCCGCTTCCCGCTGCAAGTCGTCAGGGCGGTCCGGGAGGACATCCCGGAATCAATGCCATTGTTCGTCCGAGTCTCCGCTACGGAGTACGTGGAAGGCAGTTGGAACATTGACGAATGCATCGAGCTTGCCAAGTGGCTCAAGGACGAAGGAGTCGACTTGATCGACTGCTCGTCGGGAGGCAACTCCCCCGATCAAGTCTTGAAGCCTTTCCCCGGATACCAGGTACAGTTCGCCTCCCGAATCAAGAAAGAAGCGGAGATTGCCACGGGAGCGGTAGGATTGATCACCCAATCGAAACAGGCTGAAGAGGTGTTGACTAACGGAGATGCCGACGTGGTTCTGCTGGGCCGGGAGTTGTTGCGCAGCCCTTATTGGCCCATCAACGCCCGGGCCGAGCTTGATGACGAGATCGGTTGGCCTTCCCAATACCTGCGAGGCCGAGAACTGGCCCAGTTTGCCCCGCCATCCCGGTAGCAAACCGGATCTCCTATTTCTTCCTTAATTTCATCTGAACCACCTCTTTCCCCAAAGTAGAGGGGCCGGGGCGAGGGTTAGGCGTGCTCAAAGAAGGCCGTGAAATTCTCCGTGCCGTTCCACCTGACCGACTTGGTTTCCTCGCCCACCAAGGATATGTCTCCCATGTCTTCCAGGAGTTCGATGTGGCTGATGGCTTCGGAGAACGCCATGCGGAAAAGTTGGTTGTCCAACGTCAAGTGGGGGAACAGCTTCCGGGTCACAGTGGCCAGGTCCAGGGACTCCTTCTTCACCATGTCTATAAGGTCCTGGCACCTGTCCCGGTGATGGTCCGCTATGACCAAAGCCCGGTCCAGGCCAATGGGGTTGAACTTGCCCCGGAAATAGGCCCGGTGGGCCGGCATGACGGTAATGTCGCTGCCTAGAGTGGCGACCCGTTTGAGGGACCTGATGAACGTCTTCAGTCCGTAGTAGCGGTTCTCGTATTGGTAGCCTTCCGGCAGTTCGTCCCGGAATATCTCATAGGTTAAGCTCACACTGGGATGAGGCGTTATCAGGGGGAGGATATGGTCGCCGGAGAATAAGACCCGGTTGTATAGGATGCACAACTCGTCGGGAGAGTGGCCCGGCGTGTAATAAAAAGTGAAATCCTCGGAAACAGTCCCGTCAACGACCGGATTGGTTAGCGAAAGCTTCTGGCTCAACTCCTGGTGGTCCTTTATCCTATCGTCCCACTCCGAGTCCTTGGACTCAGGGAGATCGATAAAACGCTGCCGCCAGTCGGTATCCGCGTCCCGGCGGCCTACGCCCAAAAGCTTGCCATAGACTTCGTGGGCCCAAAGCTCGGCGCCACTGCGGGCAACGACATCGAAGCAGTTGCCGTCATGGTCCAGGTGGCCGTGGGTAACCACAACCCGGTCCACCGCGCTCAAGGGATATCCAACGTATTGGAGACCTTCCTCCAGGTGTTGCACGGTACCGTTGCTACCGGTGTCCACCAGGGTCAGATGATCTCCTTCCACCACGTAAACCCAGGTGGGCCCCAGAGGACTATCCCAAGCTTGTGGCACACCTATACCATGAATCACGACCCCGTCGGGATAGGTGAATTTCACCACCATGCGATTGCCGGCGTCATCTCCGGATTTGATAATCTCGGGCTCCATGGGCACTCCTAGTTCAAGATACCAGGGTCATTCCAGACCCAAAATAACAAGTCCCACTGATTGTTACGAATTCCACCCCCATGGTAATCCCAGCGCCCAGACACTATCAAGGGGTAGCCGGGTTTCGATATTTCCGTGGCCGATTCGATCCCGTCCAAGAGTCAGCCGGCTGATTGCGGGCGCAAACTTATTTAGGTTGCCACCCGATTGTTTGATGTATCCGCAAGGGTATAATAATTAACAACCGTACCTAACGTGGACGATTCCAACGTTCTCTGGCCGGGCCTGATCTGGACAGATCTAGCATCCAGTCCAGCTCGATCGGGCTATGGCGTTCGATGATTTGACCCGAAGCAAAAAGGAAGAGCCATGAAGATCGGAGTTAGTGGCGTAGCATCCAGCCGGCATGGAGACATCGGCGTACTGGCCCGGAAGGCGGAGTCGTTAGGATTTGAATCCATCTGGCTACCTGAACATCCGGTCGTTCCGGTTAATCACAACACCAAATACCGGGGGACCGCCGATGGATCCATCCCGGAGTTCATGAGCCACCAGATCAACCCATTCATCGGCCTGACCTTTGCCGCCGCAGCCACCACAACTCTGAAACTGGGCACTGGCGTCTGCCTGGTAACCGAGCACAATCCCCTGGACCTAGCCAAGCAGATATCCACGCTGGACCACTATTCGGGGGGCCGGTTCATCTTCGGCATCGGCACCGGCTGGTTCCGCGAGGAAAGCGAAATAATGGGCGCGGACTTCGACCATCGTTGGACCCAGGCTCGGGAACACGTGCTCGCCATGAAGGAACTGTGGACCAAGGACACCGCCGAATTCCACGGCCGGTACGTCGACTTTCCTCAAGTCCGTTGCGAGCCCAAGCCCGCGCAAAAACCTCATCCCCCGGTAATGCTGGGAGGCAACGCCGCCAACGTTTTCAAACGTGTAGTGCAATGGGGCGACGGTTGGATGCCCACCGGCGCGACCCCCGAAGACATCGTTAAGGCTCGCGCCTCTCTTTCAGAGCTGGCCGAGGCGGCTGGACGGAATCCCAGTTCGATCAACATAACAGTGCATAGCCAACCAGCTGATAAAGACTTGATCGCCCAGTTTGAAAAGGCTGGAGCAGACCGGGTATTGATGCGGTTGGCGGGTTCGGACCAGGCGGAACTCCTGGCCGATCTGGAAGAGACGGCCCGAATAGTTCTTCGCTGAGCGACTTACTTACGCCGGCCGGCATCGTAGATTATGAATAAGAGCGCCCACGTTTACAGATGGCTCCTGCTGACCACCCTGTTGTTGTTGGAAGTGGTGGCTTGCAAACCGGCCTCGACCGTTTTCTTGGACTCCGGCCCCCTGGTTCCGGCGAAAGTAGTCAAGGTCATCGATGGGGACACCATCGAAGTTCGTATGGGTGACTCCGACTACCTGATCACCTACCTGGGAATCGACGCTCCCGAAACTCTAGGCAACGCCAAACCTGGCGACATCCTTGGAGACGGGTCCTTCGCGGCCAAAGCATCGCAACGCAACAAAGAGCTCGTGGGCGGCCAGACCGTCTACCTGGAAAGGGACGTGAGCGAGACCGATGGCCGGGATGGGTTGCTGAGATATGTCTGGCTGGAAGACGGTAAGATGGTCAACTCCGTGCTGGTGGCGGAAGGCTACGCCAGGGCCGCTAGCCTGCCTCCCGACACCTTGTATGCGGACCAACTCCTGGAGCTTGAGCAGGGGGCCCGCCGGAATCGTTTGGGCTTATGGGCTTTGATTCCTGAAGAAGAGTCAAAAACCGAGCCTGGTTCCTAGGCGTTTAATATTCTGGAGAGTGAAATGGTTTGAAACGGCACAATGCCGCGGTCGTCTCAACGGCGATCGCCCACATCCTGGCCTGGGTGGTTGTCATCGGGTTGGTATTTGGCCCTGTCTACCAGGGAGTATCTGTAACCGCATCGGCTCCTGGCGCCGCCGCCAACGAGCCCACCAAGACCACCGCCACGCTTATCGAAGTTAACGGATGGGGCGTGCTGCCGATACTGCTGGTCCCCGCCGCGCTAACTGGGTTGGCCTTGGTAACCATCCTAAAAACAAATTCCGGCCAAACCAGGCGCAGGGTGCTCGTGTGGGTCGCGTCAGTTCTACTCCTGGGGTTCTGCATCTTGGGAAGTTTCTCGATCGGAATATTTTACCTGCCGTCAGCCCTGCCCCTTGTATTTTCAAGCATCTTGGTCGCGCGAAGCCGGGTCAGGGCATCTAGGGCTGGTTAGGAGAAGGATGTGGGGCCATTGATCGTAGATGCCATCTGCTTTAGGCTACCAGCGGCATAACTCTTAGAGGTGAAATCTCATGCCCGGTGAAAAGCTATCCGTGGTGATCGGGATGCCGGAAGGCTATTGGAACCTGTTTGATGAAGAGACCACGGCGAGGCTTTTAGATCCACACCCAAACGTCGTCGTCGAAACCGCGAGGGACGCTGAACAATTCTTCGAAAAATTGCCCCGGGCCGACGGTGTGATGGTCGTTCGGTTTGGGATTCCCAAAGAGGTGCTGCACCAAGGCTCACGGCTCCGCTAGGTTCATTCTATCCCTGCGGGAACCGATGACTTGTTGACCCCAGAGCTTATCGCTGCTGAGCACGTCGCTAGAACAGCTTCAAAGGGACCTCATGCGCCACTGATAGCCGAGCATACGGTACTACTGATTTTATCGTTGGCAAGAGACATGCCTGCAATGGTTAAAGATCAGGAAGAGCATCGCTGGGTAAGGGACGACAGAGGTAATGTTCCTCGTGTATCAACCCAGATGCTTGGCAAAACGATAGCAATATTGGGTGTGGGTCAGATCGGCGAGAACCTGGCCCGGATGTGCAAAATTGGTTTCGGCATGAATGTATTGGGCATGTCCCGTACCACCCGCGATAGCAAGCACGTCGATCGCTACTTCGAACGGTCCGAACTCCACGAGGCATTGGGAGAAGCCGATGTGGTAGCCCTCTGCCTCGCGCTTACTCCATCAACCCGAGGGATTCTTGGCAAGGCAGAGTTTGAGGCTATGAAGCCTACGAGTTTCCTCATTAAGACGGCACGGGGCGGGTTGATAGACGAGGACGCTTCGGTTAATGCTATGAACACGGGCATGATTGGCGGCACAGCCCTGGACACCGTAGACGCTGAACCTCTATCAGAGAACAGTCCGCTTTGGGACTTGCCCAACACGATTATCACGCCTCATGTTGCGGCGTTTACCGACGGCGTAGCTAACGAAATGGCAATCTTCTGAATCGAAAACATCCGCCGGTTCGCTGATGGCGAGCCTCTCTTGGGTATCGTCCACCGCCATGAAGGCTATTAGCGACACCAAGGACTGGAGTGTCTCAATGTAGGTATCACCGGCTATTGAGACAAGGTCAGGCCAGGGCTTGGGAGGACGAGGCGTTCCGATATCCGAGGGACAATGGTCTAATCGTCCGCGCCTGAAAGTCCCACCACCGGCGCGAACCGTCTCTCGAATTCATCAGGGCTCATCTTGGCGGCCGTGGCGAGCCGGAGTTTCATATCCGGATCCGCCAAGTCTTCCTTCTCCAATCGAATCATGTAATCCCGGGCTACTTGGTAGCTTTCACTGTGTATATCCACCCGTCGGACGCGGGTACGTTTGGTGATTGGGTCACGTAGCTCTTCGAAAGGCATCACTTTGACTTGTCCATCCTCCAGACACACCAACCCGTCGTCTGCTCCCGTATTATCCGCGGACGCGGATAGCAAGACTCTTACCGCTCCGTGTCCCAACGTGCGGGTGTAATCAACGTCAAAGGGTATCGGAGAAGCCGATCTTAGCTCGTAGCCGATAGTCCTCTCCACTATGCCTAAAGCCTCCCCGCGTTCTTTGAAACGGCTCTGGATCTCGCGCTTGAGGAGCTTGTCCAACGGTATTTCGTCAAGGCGGATGTGCCCGTATTGGTCATAGTTAACCACTACACCCGGCAGATCGGCCAACTCTCTCGGATCGAGCTTCTCAGCGATACCTTCAGCGATGATGGCTAAGCCTCGCTCCCTTCCCATCACCCGGCGCTTTAAGATTGCCCCCTCTAACACATCGCACACTTGGCCAATCGTGATTCGGTCTGACGGGAACTCTTCAGCGATGATCGTGAGCGTGGCCCCGGCGGCCTTCCCCATTCCCAGGGCAAGATGCCCGGCTGAGCGGCCCATTGCGACAACGAAATACCACCGGTTGGTGGTACGAGAATCCTCCATCAGATTCAGCACCAGCCCGGTGCCCACATGCCGCGCCGTTTCATATCCGAAAGTAGGCATGTTGGCGGGCAAGGGTAAGTCGTTGTCGATCGTTTTGGGGACGTGGGCCACCCTTATAGCTCCGGACGCGACCCTGGAAACCTCCGAGGCGCTGAAAGCCGTGTCATCCCCCCCGATAGTCACAAGGTAGTTGATCCCCAGTTCCTTAAGCCCATGGACCACTCTTTGCAGGTGCTCTTCGTTGCGTGTTGGATTGGCCCTGGATGTACGCAGAATAGAACCACCCTGAAAGTGGATATTCGACACGTCGGGGATAGTAAGCCGGCATACGTCGTTAGTATTGCCCTCGATCAGACCGGCAAAACCGGCATAAATACCGATCACTTCAAGATTGGAATTTTGAGCCTCGATAGTTACGGCGCTGATGACGCTGTTGATGCCCGGAGCTGGCCCTCCGCCCACCAGAATGCCGAGACGCCGGGATCCGTTGTTCAAATTAACCATCTCTTTTGCAAACGCTTAACAACACATCGAAGGATTTGCTAACGTCATTCCCTCCGCTAATCGGAGGGAATGACGTTTTGATCTGTTGCGGATTTCTGAACTAAATGCGCTTTTCAGACAATTATATCAAGAATACAAGATATATTCCCGTGTGTAAGACTCCATAGGGCGGAATAATTTCCGTATTACGACATTTTATATCGGTCTAACCGGACAGATCGCCGAAACTACTCGGCGCCCTAGCTCCGGCGAGAATATGGTCGTTCCGGAACGGCGGCCGCGGGTTTATGTGGTGTTCCGCGGCTTGGTAAAGAACAACGCCTTGCCAGAGGGAACCTGGCAACTCTCCCGGCCCGTGCCAAAGGCCGCTGCGATTAATTATCGAGTCTCAATATGGGCCATGAGAATCAAGTTAAGCCTTTGTTTCATGTCCTATAAAAGGCAATCGGCGCGTTGGCATCAAAATCGGCTCAAAAACGGCCTTGCATATTGCTCAAACGTTATGTTAAGAGGATAGTAACTTTTGAAATAGCCGGGTGGCGGAATCGCACCCTACAGCCACTAAACTCAGAGCGCTTGAGGGTCACCTGAACGGGGGAAGGGGGACAACGTGTTTAAAAGAAAGCCTGTTGAGACCAACAATCAGAGTGGCGAGGTCTACGCCGTTGAAACCACCAACTTAACCAAGATATTCCAGCGGCGCTGGATAGCGGCCAACAGCATCAGCTTCAAGATTCCCAAAGGGTCCGTCTTTGGTCTGGTAGGGCCCAATGGAGCCGGCAAGAGCACTACCCTGCGCCTTATCCTTGGATTACTGCATCCCACCGCCGGAGAGGTTAAGGTGTTCGGCGAGACTATGAGCTTGTCCACCGGCCACCTGCGCCGCCGCATAGGATACCTGCCCCAGGGCGAGCACTATCCCAAGAACCTGACCCCCATCAACTACCTTGAGTTGGTGGGCAAGCTACGTGGGATGCCCCGCAAGGAGTGCCACCGCCGCATCTCGTCGCTGCTCCACGCCGTGGATCTATTGGGCGCCGCATCGACTCGAATCGGCAACCTTTCGGCCGGCATGACCACCCGCATGGCCATCGCCGCCTCCATGGTCAACGAGCCGGACCTTCTGCTGTGGGATGAGCCCACCGCCGGCCTCGACCCCACGGGCCGCAAGTACGCCTTGGACCTGATCCAAGAACTGAAGAGCCAAGGTAAGACCATGATTATCTCCACCCACCTGCTACCCGACGCCGACAACGTATGCGACTACATCGGGGTGTTGAACCAAGGTAAGGTAGTCTTTTCTGGCTCAGTCCTGGAGATGAAGCAATTCGTGCGGGAAAACGTGGTGGACCTGGGACTTGCCGGGGACTTGAAAGGGTTCCTGGAAACCTTGTCTGCCGACCCTCAGGTCATCCGGTGGGAGCGTCTGAGCCCGGACGTCATCCGGGTCAACTTCAGCGACAACAAGGACTTCTCCCAACAGCTTAACCGGTTGATGGATCTGGTCTCCCGCTCATCGGTGGAACTACTGTCCATCCGCTCTGGCGGAGAGATCGAGGACGCATTCCTCAAGCGATTGGAGGCTGACCGGGCGAAGGGATTCAGCCGAGTCTTCGAGGACCAACCCTCCCCTCAAGACCAGGAAAGCCGGTCCACGATCACCAAGCCCGCCTACCCTCCGGCGGAGGAGCAAGTGAACGGAGCCCACGACGTGGCGGAGGGGCAAGCGAACGGAGCCCACGACGTAGCGGAGGAGC
>CATMOE010000019.1:0-56133 GCA_950072105.1 uncultured Dehalococcoidia bacterium | reverse complement strand
GATATTCCTTGCATACTTATGAAGGCCATAAAGGGAAGTTACCTCGCCACCACTATTTTCTTAACGCGACCCACTTGACCGCTTTCCAACCGGACTTTTCTGCCCTGTCTCGAAGGGATATTTTGAAGGCGGGACAACCCTGCTCCGACGAAATCCAAAACCAACTTGTCCCAAGTTTAACGACTGCTTGCCATCCGGTCTGGTGAGGACATGAATCGCCGTCCGTGGGGTACGGAAAGGACTTGGCTTTGAAGTGGCATTGTCAGAATAACACCGCCCACCGCCCACCGTAAATCAGGCCGGTGGTAGATATGGTGTATTGGATCGTGATGAGACAGCATTAATCAAAAGGGTCTTTACGGTCCCAGGTTTAGCGGCTCAAGCCTGAATCGACGGTACGGTTCTTAAGCTGTTAACCTCAATTTGGTTCCTGGTTGTATAGTTTGGTTTCCCAATATTAGCCCCGCTAATGCCGCTTGCAAGAGGAGTATGCCCTAGGTATATTCATCTGGATATATACCTGCATCGCTAACTTCATTTAATGACGGCGGCCCGGTAGATCCGCTGGAGACAAGGAGATGCCCATGTTCGACCTGCTGATAAAAGACGGCCGGGTAGTAGACGGCACCGGACAAACCTGGTTTCGGGCCGGCGTTGCCGTCTCCGGCGATACTGTCCAGATCATCCGTGGCGATACCTCGGCCGTGGAAGCGGCCCAGGTGATTGACGCTGGCGGGTCCGTGGTCTGCCCTGGATTCATCGACATGCACTCCCATTCGGACTTGATGTTGCTCAACAATCCCAAGCATGACGCCAAGATCCGCCAGGGCGTAACCACCGAGGCCCTGGGGATGGACGGCCTTTCCTATGCTCCCACGTCGCCGGCCAATCTGGAGCACCTGCTGACCTACTTGGCGGCGGTCAACGGCAAGCCGCCCCCAAATGTTCGGTGGGGTAGCGTCAAAGAGTTTTTGGACCTGCTGGATAACCGGGTGTCTTGTAACGTGGTCTACTTCGTCCCCCACGCTTCTATCCGAGTAGAGGCCATGGGATGGGAGGACCGGCTGCCCACGGAGCCCGAGCTGGCCCGGATGCAGGAGTTGGCCCGCCAAGGGATGCGGGACGGCGCTTTCGGCTTCTCCACCGGATTGACGTATCCTCCGGGAGCCTATAGCGATACCAACGAACTGGCGGCGGTTGCGCAAGCGGTGAGCGAGATGGGCGGATTTTACATGACCCACGCCAGGTATAGCCTAGGGGACCGGCTGCTCGACCCCTTTAAGGAAGCCATCGAGATCGGCCGCCGCAGCGGCGCTCCGGTGCACTTATCCCATTACCACAGCCCGGTGGACGGCATGGGGCAGCGGATGATTGACTTGGTGGATGAGGGCCGCGACTCGGGGATCGACGTTACATTCGACCAGTATCCCTACGCCGCGGCCAGTACCGTGGTCCACTCCTTGCTTCCTTACTGGGTCCATGCCGGGGGGCCGGAAGTGTTGTTGCAGAGGATCCAAGACCGGAGGGTCAGGGAAGAGATCGGTGAATCGGTCAACCCCATGTGGGGCCTGTCGCTGGACTACTACATTTTCAGCCACATCGGGTCGGCCAAGAACAAAGAGTGGGAGGGCCGGTCGCTGGTTGACCTGGCCCAGGCCAAGGGCAAGAAAATGGTGGACGCCATCTGCGACCTCTTGATCGAAGAGAACTTGGACGCGGCCTTCGTGGCCCGCACGGGAAATCCGGACAACATACGCACCATCGTCCGTCACCCGGCCCACATGGTGGGGTCCGACGGGCTGCTCACCGGGGATATGCCCAACCCCAGAAGCTACGGGACCTTCCCCTACGTTTTGGGCCAGTTCGTTCGGGAGGAAGGACTGCTGCGCTTGGAGGAGGCGGTGCGCAAGATGACCGCCATCCCGGCCCAACGCCTGGGACTGAGCGACCGGGGCGTCCTGCGTGACGGCATGAAAGCGGATATAGTAGTCTTCGACCCGGACCGGGTCCAGGCGAAGTCCACCTTCGAGCAGCCAAAACAGTACCCAGAAGGTATTGATTACGTGGTGGTCAACGGAAAGCTAGTGGTGGACAAGGGAGAGCACACCGGAGCCCTGCCGGGAAGAGCGCTTCGCAGCCAATAATAATCGAGCTTTCAGCGATCAGCCATCGGCTTTCAGCTTTGATACGGTTGCGGTATCGGCTTGTTTCCCCTGTCTGTTTCCGGCATAATCCATACCTGGCTGGTGGCTGGTGGCTGGTGGCTGGTGGCTGACCGCTGATAGCTGATAGCTCGTTCAATCGGAGGCAAACCATGGACTTCGAACCTACCTACACCCCTGAACAGGAAGACTTCCGGCAGGAAGTACGTATGTGGCTCGCGGAGAACGTATCTCCCGATATCGCTCATCCACCGGACTCGATCAACATAACGGAAGAGCAATACCAGTTGCGCCGAGGCTTGGGGCGTAAGCTGGGTGAGAAGGGCTGGCTGTGGGCCACGGCCCCCGAAGAGTACGGCGGCGGCGGCCTCTCCCTCGATCACGCTGTGGTGATTGAAGAGGAAGTTGACTCCTACAGTCTCACGATTCCGCCTTACTACGACTCGGGAGGAAGGCTGGGCGGGGCCTCCATCATGGTATGGGGGACTGACGAGCAGAAAGAGACCTTCTTGCCGCCCATCTTCCGGGGCGAAGTCCGCACCTGGCAACTGCTCACCGAACCCGAAGCGGGATCGGACCTTGCAAACGCCAAGATGTCCGCCGAGCGGGACGGTGATGAGTACGTCATCAACGGCCAGAAGATATACGTGGGCAGCTCTTTGGGCTGCGACTATATGTGGACCATCACCTGCACCGACAACGAGGCGCCCCGCCACCAAAACCTGGGCTGGTTCATGATTCCCGCTGACCTTCCCGGGATCACCATTCAACCCATGGAGCTATTGATTTCCGGGGGTGAGTCGGGAGCTGGCTCCGGAGTTAAGAACACGGTGTTCTTCGACAACGTCCGGGTTCCGGCATTCAACCTGATCGGCGGCGAAAACGAAGGATGGAAAGTCGCGACCACCCACTTGGAATTGGAGCACGGTACCGGTGGCCGTATCGGCCGAAACTGGCTGGTGGATCACCTCTTCGAATATTGCCGTGAGAACCAGCGAAACGGCCAACCGTTAACCAAGGACCCAGACGTTCGCGACAAGCTGATCGACATCTACGTAGAAGCCGAGATCGCCCGGTTATTCAACCTGAGAAATTATTGGATGCGCCACAGTAAGGCCGAGATAACCTATGAGGGTCCACAAGCTTCTTATTGGCGGAAGATGTCCGGCCTCCGCATGTCCCAATCGATCCTGGATATCCTGGGCCCTTCTGCCCTGACCTTTGATCCCCAATGGGGTGCTGCCGAAGGGCATATGGAAGCCCACCAAAGGTCGGCCATCGTAGCCATCCATCCCGGCGGAACGGCGGACATTCAGAAGCTGATTATGGCCCGGCGCATCGGAATCGGCCGGGAAGTCCGGGAACAGGCCGGAGCATTGGCATAACAGCTATCAGCCTTCAGCTTTCAGCAAGCAGGGACGATCCAAGCGCTGATTGCTGATAGCTGTGAACGCTGACAGCGCGACCGAAGGGAGTAATCATGGACTTGGCCCTCACCGAAGAACAGGAAATGTTGAAGACCGCGGTGCGCGGTTTTATCCAGGTGGAATATCCGAAAGAAACTCTTCTGGAGATGGCGGCGGAGGAGCAGCCCGTAACGGCGGAGCCTTGGCAAAGATTGGTGGCCACCGGATGGCTGGGCATCGCCATTCCCCAGGAATACGGCGGAGAGGGAGGTTCCTTCACCGACGCCGGAGTATTGTTCGAGGAATTGGGCCGTGGCCCGGTTCCTGGTCCCCACCTTTCATCCTGCGTTCTGGCAGCGTCGGCGATACTGGAGGGCGGTACCGAAGAGCAGAAGCAGGAGTGGTTACCCGCTTTGGCCCGGGGCGAGCGCATCTTGGTACCTGCGATGACCGAGGCGAGTTATAGCTGGGCCGAAGAGGACGTTCGGTCGACGGTCCGCCAGAACGGCGGCGGGTTACGGTTGGATGGAACCAAGGTCTACGTTTTCGACGCTGTTTCGGCTACCCATCTTCTATGCACCGCACGCTCTGAAGAGAGCAACGAAGTGGGCCTGGTTATCGTCCCGGTCACCGCTGATGGGGTGGAGATACGGTCTCTGCCGGGCTTCGCTTGGAATCTGGCCGAAGTCAAGCTGAACGATGTTTCCGTGGACCAGAACAGTCTGGTCGGGTCCTCATTCGTCGGGGGATGGGGTGCTCTTCAGCGGGCCATCGCCAGGACGATTCCCGTCATGTGCGCTTATCAGGTAGGGGCGTGCCAGTCGGTCTATGAAATGTCGGTGGACTACAGCCGCACCAGGATTCAGTTTGGCAGGCCGATCGGACGGTTCCAGCGGGTCGAGGATCACATCATCAACCTGGTAAACCAATTGGACGCCGCCCGGTGGACCACCTACGAAACTCTTTGGAAACTTGACTCCGGCAAACCGGCGACGGATAGCATCCATCTGGCGAAGGCCGTCGGTAGCGCCGCTTACTATCAAGCATGCAATTTCGCCCACGAAGTCCACGCCGGGGTGGGCAGTGTGACCGAATACGGATTGACCCTGCACACCACCGCGTCTCGGACCCTCTACCATTACCTGGGCGACCCGCAATTCCACCGCCGCCGGTTGGCTGACGCGCTGAGCCTTTAGCCTAAACCGCCCGAACGAATTAATTGCCTGCCGTTCGCTCTGAGCCTGCCGAAGGGCCTTCCACGTGGGGGCCGTGGTTCGACAAGCTCACCACGAACGAAATAAAAAGTTTACCGAGAACGGAAAAAATACTCACCAAGAACGTCACTGATTCAGGAATCGACGAACAAGATTCTCGGTGTGATTTTCTGTTAGCCGTTTAATCGGAATAATTCTTAGTTAAATCCCCTTCGGCCCAGTGTCCTAACCCCAGCGGCACTCTTGCTATACTAAGCCCAAGCGGCGCTGGCCCGTCGATGATAACCGATTCTGGCCACCAATCTTGCCACCGGAGGGCCTATGGAAGGTTTACCCGCTGCCAGGGTGAGCACCGGTCTCGACTGGCTGGACCGGCTATTGGGTGGAGGCCTGCCGGCCCAATCCCTGGTGGTTCTCGCCGGGGTTCCCGGCTCGGGCAAGTCCATATTGGCTTTCCACATCCTGGCCCAAGCGGCCCTAGAGAGTGGGAACGCCATGTTAGTAACCACCACCCATCAGCCCGTTTCCAAGATGCGTTCTCAATACAGCGGGCTTAGCTTTTTGGGGCCGACTGGTGTGTTCGACGCCCTGGATGTCTTGGAACGGGACACCGACATCGAAGGCGACACTTTGATCCGGTTGCTTAACACCACGTGAGCCGGATCCAAGATCACAAGGTCGGGGTGGCGGCGATAGACAGCTTCCGGGCTATCAGCGACGTTTCTCCCAACCGGGGCCAACTGTGGCGGTTCCTCGGTACCCTCAGCGCGCAACTGGTAGAGAACAATTGCCTGGAGCTCTTGGTCGGGGAGTATTCTCTTCCCCGCGACCTAGACCTGCCCGAACTGGCCATGGCCGACGTGGTGATTTACCTGGAAGTTGAGAGGTTGGTGGCGTCCGACCTGCGGACCCTTTGCATCTACAAGATGAGGGGAAGTAAATATGTGGAAGGCCGCCAGGCGTTCTACGTCAATGACGACGGGATCCAGTTCCTAGGCGCCTCAACGGAGCCGCTGGCGGTTGGCCCCATAGAAGAGGTGGAGCCCATCTGGCCGCCGGCCTAGGGGTTCTTCTTTCTCATTCCGATCCGCACCAGGGCCAATTCCTCGTACGAATAGTCCTCTCCCAACAATTCCCGCACCGGTGTCAGCAGCACTCCCTCGGTTTGCAGAAACGCGGCTTCGATCTTAGACAACCGCTCCGGCGATGGCATCAAGTGGTCGAGGACAATTTCTTCTCCGCCATCCACTAGTAGCACTACATGATTAACGATGGTGTTCTCGGTCAAGCCTCGGTGTTTTGCTATTTCACCGACCGACATTTTGCGCCCAACGAGTTCCTTGGTTTCGTTAAGGGTAGAGCTTGCCCGGTTGCTCCGGTGGTTCTTTTCTCTGGGGCGATATAGCGGCTGGACCGCATTCTCTTTTTCTGGGATCCCGTTGGCATGGGCGTACTCGATTATCACTTCCAAAAAAGGACCGCTGAATTGCTCCAGTTTTACCCGTCCCACGCCGGAGATCTTAGCAAAGTCCTCACGGGTGCGGGGAACGGATCCGGCCATGGCCAAGAGGGCGGAGTTGCTGAAGATGACGTAGGGGGGCACCGCCCGATCGTCCGCGATCCGTTTTCGAAGAGTACGCAACACCTCGAACAACTCCGGGTTAGAGGCGCTTTCTTCGCTGATGTTTCGCTCACCAATTGAACCCACGGCATCGCGCTTTGGCGCCGTAAGTTGTAGCCGGCCGCCGCTGTTTAGGAACTCCCACCCGTCTTTTGTGGTAGCAAGGGTTGGGTATTTCCCCTTGTCCTTTTCCAACATGCCCTTTTCCAGCAGGGCGCCGATCCAATGCAAGACTTCTTCAGACGAGAGACCTCGTGAGATTCCAAATACCGTCAACTCGTCGTGCCCATAACGGACGACTTGTTTTGATCCTTTCCCCAAAAGCACATCAACGATGTGGCGAGCTCCAAATCGGTTACCGGTGCGGACGACCGCCGAAAGGATTTTTTGGGATATCTCGGTGGCGTCACACGTCTCCCTCGGAGTCAAGCAGATGTCGCAAGCGTCGCAGGTCGATTCGCTCCATGCTTCACCCAAGTACTCGATCAGATATTTGCGGCGGCAAGTCCAAAGCTCAGCGAACTCAATCACCTGAGCAAGCTTCTTTTCGGCGTTCTCGCGCTCGGCTTGGTCTCCGATCTGGCGGATGAAATATTCTTGCTTTAATCTGTCCTGGTGGGAGTAGAAAAGAACGCAGTCGCTGGGTAGGCCATCACGCCCGGCTCGCCCGGTTTCTTGGTAGTAACCTTCAAGGGTTTTGGGTAACTCGTAGTGAACCACCAAGCGAACGTCAGGCTTATCGATGCCCATGCCGAATGCGATGGTCGCCACGATGATTGGAACCTCGTCACGGATGAACTTTTCCTGTGTATCCCGGCGGAGGTCCCTATCGAGCCCGGCATGGTATGGCAGGGCATTGAATCCTTCCGCGGTCAGGTCTTCCACCAGTTCTTCGGTGTTGTCGCGGGAAAATCGGTAGATGATGACCGGCTCGTTCTTGTGCTTGTTCAAGAGTTCCAGGAGGCGATTGAAGGAATTTCGCTTCGGTTGTACCGCATAGCAGAGATTAGCGCGGTTGAAGCTGGAGATGAATACCTGCGCCTGCCCTAGGCCGAGCTGGTTGACAATGTCCCGGCGCACCTGTTCGGTGGCGGTGGCGGTAAGGGCGACGATGGGCACTTCGGGGAAGTCGCGGCGCAGTGTTTTCAGGTTGCGGTAGTCCGGTCGGAACTCGTGGCCCCACTCCGATATGCAATGGGCTTCGTCGATAGCGAAGAGGCTAAGTTCGACACTGCGCAAGAAATCCTGAAACTCAGGCGACGCCAGCCTCTCCGGAGCCACGTAGAGAATCTTGAGGGCGCCATCCCGGGCCATCTGTTGGACCCGGGCGATTTGGGCGGCGGTCAACGAGCTATTGATGAATCCGGCGGCTATGCCATGAGCCCTGAGACCATCAACTTGGTCCTTCATCAAGGCGATGAGGGGCGAGACGACCACCGTAATCCCGGAAAAAAGCACCGCCGGCAACTGGTAGCACAGCGACTTGCCGCCACCAGTGGGCATCAGCACAAGAGCGTCTTTCCGGGAAAGAACCCGTCCGATTATCTCTTCCTGTAGCGGCAGGAAGCGGTCGAAGCCGAAACGGGTTTTTAGATGCTCAAGCACGGGCCAATGCTAGCCGGGCGTCGATTGATTAATCAACGCCCGATTGTCAGCGATTTTTTCGTGAATCAGGACTTACCGTCCCGTCCAAACCGGGGCCCGCTTCTCGGTGAAGGCTTTTACCCCTTCTTTGGCGTCGTCGCTTTGCAATACCTCGTCCCGCTTCTTTTGGGCGAAAGCCACCCGCTCTTCCAGCCCCATCTCGGACCCCTTGATCGACGCTTCTTTAATGGCGGCCAGGGACAGCGGAGCGTTGGCGATCATCTTACGGGCTAATTCTTCCGCTTTGGGCATTACCTCTTCCGGCGGTACGACGTAGTTGACCAGCATCAGGTCAAGCGCCCGTTGGGCGTCCACGAAATCACCGGTGAACAAGAATTCAAAGGCGATGTTTCGCGGCACGACCTGGGAAAGCAGGGCCGGTCCGCTAACCGATGATATCCCCCGCTTGGCCTGAGGCCAGCCGAACTGGGCTTCCGTGGAGGCTATTCGGATATCGCTGCCTAGGGCGATGCCACAACCTTGGGCAAGGCAGATGCCGTTGATGGCGGCGATGATTGGTTTCCAGATATTGGCTTGAACAACGTAGAGGTCGCCGGTGCTTGGGCCTTCATTGGCTCGAGCATTGGCCATCGCCACCAAGTCGTGGCCGGTGGAGAAAGCCCGGCCGGCGCCGGTCACGATGGCGCAACGTACCTCCGGGTTGTTTTTCACGTCTTGAAACGAGTCCCAAAGAATCTGCCGCATCTCCGGGTCGATCGCGTTAAGCTTCTCCGGCCGGTTCATGGTGATATAGGCGATGCCATCTTTGATTTCGTATAGTGCTTCGTCGGCCATGTGTCCACCTCATAGATTTTATTCAGGTATATTGGCCGGCCACGGCTGATAGCCGATGGCCGACTGCTGTAAGCTAAATGATTCTCGAACCGGTGGGTTTGGTCCCGATTATACCTTGCTCCTCAAGGGACGTGATGTCGTCGGGCGCCATGCCCAGCAGATCGCCGTATATCTGGCGGTTGTGTTGGCCCAAAGTCGGGGACGCCCATCGCACTTGTCCGGGGGTTGCCGACATCTTCCAAGGTATGCCGGGGTAGGTCTTTTCACCTACCTGCTCATGGTTGACCCGAACGAAGGTGCCCCTGGCCGCATAGTGGGGGTCGGCCAGCAGGTCCGGACCGCCCATTACCGGACTGGCTGGCACGCCCTCCCGCTGTAGCAGGTGGCAGAGGTCATAGGCTTTTTTGTTAGCGGTCCATCCGGAGATCAGCTCGTCCAGTTGGTCCTCATTTTCCAGTCGCCCGTCCAAAGTGGCGAAACTGGGGTCGCCCGCCAGTTCCGGGCCGCCCACCAACTGGGCCAGTTGCCGCCACTCCTCGTCATTGGTTACGGCAATGGCCACCCAACGGTCCTCTCCGGCGCAGCGATAGCTGTTGTGGGGCGCGAAGTAGGGCGAACGGTTGCCGCGGCGCTGTGGTTCCTCTCCGGTCAATTGGTAGGTCAGCACATCGGCCCCGATCAACGACACCGCCGATTCCTGCTGGGACACGTCGATGTACATTCCCTTGCCGGTGCGCTTCCGGTATCGCAGGGCGGCCAACAGCACGCCGGCGGCGTGGGAGCCGGTGATGGGGTCGCCGTGGTTGATCCCCGACTTCATCGGACCCTCTCCCCGGTATCCCGTCATGTGGGCCATTCCCGATAGCTGCTCCTGGCCGATGCCGTAGGCCAGGTATTTCTGCCAAGGACCGCTGTTCCCAAAAGCGGGCATGGAGACGTAGATCAGGTCGGGGCGGAGGCGGCGCAGCGTCTCGTAGCTGTACCCAAGACGTTCCAGACTTCCTTGCCGGAAGTTTTCAATCACCACGTCGCTGATGGACACCAGTTGATCGAAGACATTACGCCCAGTTTCCGACGTCAGTTCCAGGGTGATGCCGTACTTATTCAAGTGCAGGCAATTGAACCAGCCGTTACGGTTCCAGGGCTCGTCACCGGGTTCGCCATCGGGGTAGGCGGCGATACCTCTGGCCGGGTTGATGGGGCCGCGATGGGAATCGTAGACGCTCAGCGATTCCATCTTGATGATCTCCGCGCCCATGTCTGCCATCAGCTTGGTGCAGTAGGGACCGGCCCAGATGCGGGACAGGTCCAGGACACGATAGTTCTTGAGAGGCTGGTTGGAGTCTGCGCCTTCAATTTGATGGTTGGTGGTCAAATAGTGCTTCCTTCCAATTCAATGATCAACTCTACAATCACCGTTCGTGGTGAGCCTGTCGAACCATGTTTCCGCGGAAGGACCCTTCGACAAGCTCAGGGCGAACGGGTGCTTCTGGCGGCGGTTTCCAAAACTGAGTACTAGATGACTCCCTGGTCGCGAAGACGGGCTATCTCGGCGGCTGGATGTCCCAGCGCAACCCCCAATATCTCCTCCGAGTGCTCTCCCAGATATGGGGCTCTCCGGTAGACCCAGTGGTCTTGCGCCTGTCCGGTGGGATGACCTCCCTGTGGTTCCTCCTTACGAAGAGGGGACGCGGCAGCCTCGCTTTCTTGCGAAGGAGAGGATTGAGGGGAGGTCGAGGATGTCATCCTGATGGGCGCGCCGGGGTACTTGAACGTACCGGCGGCGCCATGGTCCAGTTCCACGAAGTAATCCCGGGCGATGAGCTGTTCCATCTCCAAGATGTCTTCCATGGTGGCGACAAATCCGAATCCTAAGCCGGCCTCTTGGCCCGCTTTGAAAATGTCCACCTTGTCGTGGTCCAGCAGCCAGGGAAGCATCAGGGCGTCGACCTCGTCGGCGTTGATCAGGCGTCCGTTTCGGGAAGCGAACCGTGGATCGGACAACTCCTCCCTTTCCATGATCCCGGCGACCTCGGGCCAGCGAGTGTCGGGACCGGAAATGATGCCTACATAGCCGTCCTGGCAGGGATAGATACCCCAAGCCGCCCGGCCGTAGCCCCGGTTCCCCACTCTGGTGTACTCCTCTCCCGAGTAACTGTACTGCATCATCGCGTTTTCCAGGATGTTGGTGGCATAATCGGATATGGACACGTCGATGTGCTGGCCCTGACCAGTGTCTTCCGCGTGCATCAAGGCGCCCATGGTTGCTACGAAGGCGGTCTGGCCGGCGCCTAGTTGAGCCAGGGGCGCGCCTTCCTTCAGGGGCTCCGAGTCCGGTTCGCCGGTGATGTACATCAATCCGCCCGCGGCGTACAGGTTGAGCTCGGTGGCCTTCCAATCGCGGTAGGGACCGGTCTGTCCGTAGTTCGAGATTGACGTCATAACCAGACTGGGATTCAGTTTTTCTAGGTCTGAGTACCCCAGGCCCAGCTTGTCCATGGTTCCCGGAGCGAAATTTTCCACGACGATCTGGGCGGAGGACACAAGACTTCGGAGGATGTCTTTGCCAGCATCGGAACCGAGATCCAACGTCAAACTCTTCTTGGACGTGTTCAAATACAGGAACCATGCCCCATCCCCCTTCTGCCCCTCTCCCTCAGGGAGAGGGGTTGGGGTGAGGGCCGGTCCAAATCGGCGTATGGGATCTCCGGAGCCAGGGCGTTCTATCTTGATAACCTCGGCGCCCAAAGTGGCCATCAGCTTGGTGCAGTAGGGACCGGAGATGTAGTGGGTAAGGTCGATGACCCGGACGCCTTCCAGCAATCCGGGCAGCGAACCGTTATTCGAAGATTCGGTGGTCAAGAACTCCTCCTGAATCGGGGCGCCGCTTGCGGGATACTCCAGCGGCGCTAGACATTGTGTCATCGGCAGGAAGGAATTGCAATCGGAAAACGCCTTCGAGGCGCGACGAAAATGGAACTGCTTGCCCGTCCATCACCGGCGATCCGAGGCTGTCCCGAAGCTACGTTTATGGTATTCTTCAGGTGTTCTGAATCCGGCGGTTGACATAAACCCGTCATCGCCGAACGGCCAGAAGCGGTTTAACGGGAATAAGGGAGGGCTCTATGGAGCGGCCAGTTTTTCAGCCCACGGGAACCCCGGTAATGGACCTGGACACCCCGGCGTTGGTGGTGGATCTGGATGTCATGGACCGGAACATCGAGACCTTGCATGGCAGGTTTGATCAGTCTAGCGCAAAGGTACGCCCCCACGTTACCGGGCATCAAACTCCCAAGATCGCCCACCGGCAGTTACAAGCCGCCAACACGGTGGGAGGAATCAGTGTAACCAGCGTGGGCGAGGCGGAGGTGTTCAGCGACGCCGGTATCACCGACATTCTGGTGTCCAGCCAGATCGTGACCCGGTCCAAGATCAGGCGGCTTTGCACCCTGGCCGGGTCCAACCGGATCGGCGTGGCGGTGGATAATCCGCAAAACGTGTCCGACCTATCCCAGGCGGCCGAAGCTCAAGGCGTCACCCTGGGCGTTCTTGTCGAGTTGGACGTGGGATTGGGACGTTGCGGCGTCGCCCCCGGGGACGAAGCGTTGGAGCTCGCCAGGGCCGTTGCCAACTCCCCGGGACTAAGATTTGACGGAATCATGGCCATCGCTCCGTTGCCGTCATTCAGCAGCGAGGCAAGTGATTTCCCTGAGCGGCAGGAGCGGGACGCCACGTCGTGGCAAGTGCTCCAACATGTGCTCGAGACCCGGGAGCTTATCGAAAAAAACAGCCTGCCGGTCTCGGTAGTCAGCGTTGGGGGCACCCACAACTACGACGTCGCCGCCGGGATGGCGGGAATCACCGAAGTGCAGGCCGGGTCATACCCACTGATGGACCATCTGTATTGCCGTATGCGCCCCGAGTTCAGTCCGGCGGCCAAGGTTCTGGCGGCCGTCATCAGCCGTCCGACCGGCGAGTCGGCGGTGTTGGACGCCGGGCACAAGGCCACCGGACCCGACCGTGGGTTGGCGGTGCTGGAGGGAGTCGCTGGGGCCCAAGCCGTCCGCTTCAGCGCCGAGCACGGTGTTCTGGATCTGCAAAGCGGCCCCGCCCAAAACATGAAGTCGGGCGACAAAGCCTGGCTGGTCCCCTTTAATCTGGGCCTTTGTTTCAACCAATACGACTATGTTAGAGCGGTGCGGGGAGACAAGCTGGAAGGATTCTGGCCCATCGCCGGCCGGGGACGGTTCGATTAAATCTGAACTGTCAGCTATCAGCCGACAGCTGTCAGGAGACCAATGGCTGACCGCTTATACGTACAAGGAGAAAATCATGGAACAACAATACCGCCCAATGCCAGGAACACCCGTAGAGGAATTGGAGACGCCGTGTCTGATCTTGGATATGGACGCACTGGATCACAACATGGACGTCATGGCTGATTACTACGAGGGCCGAGACAGCAAGCTGCGCCCCCATAGCAAGAACCATAAAACTCCGGCCCTGGCCCACCGGCAGATCCGCCGGGGCGGTACCGTAGGCGGCGTTTGCTCGGCCAAAGTCTCCGAGGCCGAGGTCATGGTCCATGGCGGGATACCCAGCGTATTCATCACCAGCGAGGTCGCGGCCCCATTGAAGATCGACCGGTTGTGCTCGCTGGCCCGGCAGGCCGAGATGCTGGTGGCCTGCGACAACGCCGAAAACGCCCGGGACCTGTCCAAAGCGGCGGCAGCCCAGGGCGTGGATCTGGGAGTGGTGATCGAGTTAGAGACGGGGCTGCGGCGCTGCGGCGTGCAGGAGATGGAGCAGGGGGTGACTTTGGCCAAGGCCATCGACGCTCTGCCGGGGTTGACCTTCAAGGGCATCATGAGCCACCAGACGATCCCTGACATGCCCGAACGTGAGGACCGGGTTACCGAAGGCTACCGGGTGATCCAGAACGTCATCGACATGAAAGACGCTATCGTGGCGGCGGGGATACCCGTGGAGATCGTCTCCACCGGAGAGACCTGGAGCTACGACGTGGCCGGGGAGATACCCGGCGTGACGGAAGTCCAGGGCGGCAGCTACCTGGTCATGGAAACCGGCTACGGCTACATGACCGATTTCCACTACTCGGGAAAGGTCCTAACCACCGTCATCAGCGCCCCCCGTCCGGGAGTCGCCATCGCCGACGCTGGCCAAAAAGCCGTCAGCACCCTCCGTGGCTTGCCTGAAGTAGAAGGCCTCCCCGGCGTAACCGTAGATTCCATGGACCCAGACCACGTAATCCTCCACCTGGACTCCGGCATCCAGCTAACCCCAGGCGACCAAATCACCCTGATCCCCTCCCAACAAGACGCCACCGTCAGCCGCTGGGACCGGTTTATTGGGGTCCGAGACGGGAAGGTGGAGACTGTTTGGGATATTCAGGCGCGGGGTTGCCATAACTAGGGAGTAGCTGACAGCCGTCAGCTTCCATCTGTCTGGAGTGATTCGATTCTGGTGGTGGTCCAACCGAAACGCGGCATTGTGCCCCGGCATATTTTCGTCAGTCTTTTTCTATCGGGAACCCTCGGGAACCCTACGATGCTGCCCCATTCGGTCCAAGAGCCGTCGTAGACTAGCACGTTCTCCCGGCCCAGTAGGAATTTAATGGCGAACCAGGCCAACGTGGCCCGGTGGCTTAACCTGCAGTAGGTCACTAACTCTGTGCTTCCATCCGCGGCCGCTCCGGCCTGCTCCAGAATGCCCTCCAGTTTCTCGGGGGATAGAAAAGTGTCGTCCTCATTCACAATTACCCGAAAGAAGAGGTGCGCCGCTCCGGGTATTCGTCCGGTCCGTTCAGCGCCGTGATCGAAATCGAACTGGAGATCTCCCGAAGGCGGACTAACCCGCTCACCCCGGTATTCCTCCGCCGCGCACGTCTAGCAATTGACGCCCCGGTTGGCCCAGTTTGGCTCGCACGTCGTCCCGGCCCACCCGGCTGGTGAAGTCCACCGTTCCGGGCGTATAGGCCACCGGAGAGGAGTCCGGCGATTTCTGGCTTAAGGGACGGCCTTCGGCGACCCAGCGTTTCCGCCCTCCGTCCAGCAATCGCAAGTTTTTGTGGCCGGCCATGGTAAGAACCCAAAATGCGTAGGTTCCAAACTGGACTGGGTCGCCATAGATGACCACCGTGTCGGTGGGGGAGACGCCCATGCTCCCTAGACGCCGGGCCAGTTGTTCCGGGGTTATGAACTCCCGGTCTGTGGCGTGCCACAAAGCGTCCTTCCAAAACCACCAGTCCGCGCCGGGAATATGGCCCGCACGGTATTTGGCATCATCGTTGGCTGAGGAAACCTCGATCATCCGTACTTTGGGATCATCCAAGCGACCGGCCAACCAGGCGCAAGAAACCAACGCTTGTTGCGTATCTCCGGTCTGGTTAATAACCATATACATCTCAACCGTGACTCCTCGGATCCTTCAGTGCACGGAACCCAGGCTTCACATGTTTGTTGACCCTACGCCGGCTGTGGGGCGAAGTCGGGGGAGAGCATCAGGTAGGTTTTCTGGGATACCAGGAGGCCGGCGACTCTGGGTAGGTACTTGCCGGTCCAGTCGGGGTCTTTGGCGACCTGGGCCTTGGCTTCTTCAAAGTGGGCGACGTCCCGGTAGCCCCAGATGTGTATCACCTTGTTCAGGTCTCCGATGTCGCTGTAATACCAACCGGCCAGCTTGATACCGTATTTGGCTCGGATGCCGATGGACAGATCTTCCACCGCCGCCATGTATTCGGGGACTTTTCCGGGCTTGAACGTGTATTCGCGATAGTCGTAAATCATTGTTTGCTCCTTAATTTAGGGAAGTGGGGCAAATATAGCATACATCGGCTACTGGCAGACCATTCGAGTGAGGGTGGCGCACAATGCATCACCCCCATCCTAACCTTCCCCCGTCCAGGGGGAAGGGATTTTGTCCTCGCCTCCTTTATGGGGGAGAGTTAGAGAGGGGGTGAATCATTGCCCGGCGTCAGGTTGAAACAGAAGCAGACATTACAGAAGTTAGCTTAGCCCGGTTACTTCTCCCGAGGCGTCTACGTCCATGTCCAAGGCGCGGGGGCGGCTGGGGAGACCGGGTAGGGTTTCGATGCGGCCGGCCATGGTGTATAGGAACCCGGCGCCCACCGACACCCGGATGTCGGATATGGGGAAGGTGTAGCCCGACGGGCTTCCCCGCCGGGTGGGGTCGTGGGAGATTGAAAGGTGGGTCTTGGCCATGCAGATGGGCAGCGAACCCCATCCTTGGGACTCGAAGTAGCGTAATTTACGCCGGGCTTCCGCAGTCCAACTAACGTCGTCGGCCCCGTAGGTCCTCTGCGCCAGGGCTAGGACTTTGTCCCGGACGGTAGCGTCCAGAGGGTAGGCGTACTGGATGGACGAATCGTTCCCAGTGGCAGCGGCCGCGCGGACCACTGCTTCAGCCAGGGCTACCCCGCCCTCCCCGCCTTCGGCGAAACCGGAGCATTCCACGGCATCTGTCGCCTCCGCTTCCAGGGCGGTCTCTTTGGCGGCTTTCAGCTCGTCGGCGCTGTCGCCGTCGAATCTGTTGATCGCCACCACCACCGGCAGCCCAAATGACCGGACGATGCCGACGTGGTGGGCCAGATTGGCGCCGCCCGCGACCACCGCCTCGAGGTTGGGTTGGCTCAATGCCCGGCGGGTCGAACCGCCGTGCCATCGCAAGGCGCGTACCGAAGCGACCAGGACCACTGCGCTGGGCAGCAGGCCGCTTTGCCGCGCTTTGATGTGCATGAATTTCTCGAACCCAAGGTCCGACCCGAAGCCGGCTTCGGTTATCACGTAGTCGGAGAAGGCCAGCGCCAGCTGGTCGGAGACCACGGAACTGCATCCGTGGGCGATGTTGCCGAAGGGGCCGGTGTGGACGAAGGCGGGCTGACCTTCCAGGGTCTGCACCATGTTGGGGATGATGGCCTGACGTAGCAGGGTCATCAGAGCGCCGGTGACCCCCAGCATCTCCACGGAAACCGGATCTCCGCCTCGGGAGGTGCCGACAACGATCCGGGATATGCGGGACCGCAGGTCTTCCAGCCCGGTGGACAGAGCCAGGACGGCCATGATCTCCGACGCCGCTACGAAGTCGAACCGGGTCTCTCGCAGCGGGCTGTTACCGCTGCCACCCAATCCGGCGACGACCTGTCGCAACGACCGGTCCGACGCGTCGGTAACCCTGGACCATTCTATGCCGGTGGCGTCCATGTCCGACGCCTCGTTTCGATAAACGGCGTTGTCCACCAGAGCCGCCAGTAGGTTGTGAGCCGACGAGACGGCGTGGGCGTCGCCGGTAAAGTGGATGTTGATCTCATCTTCAGGGACCACCCGGGCTTTGCCGCCGCCGGTGCCGCCGCCCTTGATCCCGAATATCGGGCCGAGAGATGGCTCTCTCAGGTTCACCACCGCCCGGTGTCCCAACCGCCCGATGCCTTGGGTGAGGCCGATGGCAGTGGTGGTCTTGCCTTCTCCGGCCGGAGTGGGGGTCATACCGGTGACTACAACGAGTTTGCCCCGCCGTTCCCGAGTGGGCGCGTCGTTCAAAGCGTCCATGGATATCTTGGCTTTATACCGGCCAAATGGGATGAGGTGCTCTTCTTTGATCCCCAGCCCGGCGGCAATCTGGTTGATCGGCTCCACGCTTCCTCCAGTATGGACAGTTTCCAGGTCAATGATACTCCTTTGGGTGTCTGTGCCAAGCTCAACACGCGGGCGGGCTGATTAGAATTTATCAGCAGGAAATCGGGCTCTGATGGGCCGAAACTACATACGAGAGGACGAGTTATCGCCACGCGATAAATCAGATTGGGAGTTGAGGTCTTAGATGCTACTAGGGGAGGATTGTCAGCCGGCTATGCCGCCAAGGAAAGCAGTTTTTTGAAAGCGCGGGCGCTGCTGTGGGACGCCGAGAGGACCGGCACTTTGGCGATACCGTTGACGTGGGACAAGGCGGTGGCCATGGGAAACTAGCTAAGGAGCACCGAGTCAACGTCGGGCTCCAGCTTGGCGACCTCCTCGGCGATGCGGCGGGAAAATCCAGACTCGCCTTCCGTTCGCAGCACCGGTATCAGATCCTCGGCCAGGCAGAGCTTGGGTTCGATGGATAAGCCTTTTTCTTCGGCGGCCTTCAGCAGGTAGTACTCTGAATCACGAAACGTAGCCGGGACGGACGCGATTATACCAACCCTGGGGCCCTTTCCCACCGCTTCCGCCATAACCGGTCCGTAGGACGAAAAAACCGGTACGTCGACCAGTTCCCGCGCGCTTTCCACCACTGGGGCGTACACCGAGCAGGCCAGACCAATAGCATCGGCCCCGTGCTCTTCGGAATAGCAGGTCAACTCACTCATCCGCCGCCGTAGTTTGGGCGTGAGCTTGTCTTTGAAATCGATGAACAGCCCTTCGTCCAACAGGTTAATTACTGCGGCTTCAGGGAATACATCCTGAAAAGCCAGCCTAACCGGCGGGATGGACTCCGCCAGCGCGTGAATCATTACGATGCGCATATCGGTACCTTAATCATCGTTGAGTAAATATAAATTATAAACCTGGGCTTAACCAAAACCATCCAGCCGCAGCTAACTAACCCGATGTGCATGTTTTCCTCGCGCCCACGGCTCATGTCATTCCGAACCTGCCGCAGGCTGGTGAGGAATCTCAGGCCAACAACAGGGAGCTTCCGTTAGGCGTCATGTCCACGCCTTGTCGCCGGAATCAAATCAGATCTGAGACCCCTCGCTTCTCTCGGGGTGACATCGAAAAATACCCGCACATCGGGTTAACTAGCGGCCGCTTCTCGCTCCAGCTTTTCGATATCCTGCTCGCTGAGAGTGAAATAGGTGGCGTCGGGATGGTGGAAAACCATCGCCGAAACCGATGATTCCGGGTCCATCATGAAACCTTCCGTCAGTTCAACGGGGAGATTGTTGGAAACCTCCAGTAGTTGGAAAAGCTGTTCCTGGTCTTCCAATCGGGGACAGGCCGGGTAGCCGAAAGAGTATCGGCGACCCCGGTACTGGGTGCGGAACAAGTCCTGGTGGGTCATTTCCGGAGAGTCGCCAAAGCCCCACATCTGCCGTATCTGCTGGTGCAGCAGCTCGGCGAATCCCTCGGCCCCTTCCAAAGCCAGGGCTTGAAGTATGTGGGAGTTAAGGTATTGTCCTTCGGCCATCCATCTTTCGGCCAGTTCTCGAACCCCGGGACCGATGGAGGTCACGAACATGGCAACGTAGTCGATGGGTCCGCCACTCGGCGCCACGTAATCAGCCAAACATAGCCCGTCCCGTTGGGATTGGCGACCGAAATGGAAGGTTTCTAACACGTTAGCGCCGTCGGGGGAGTAGACGTTAAGGTTTTGCCCATCGGACTGGCATGGAAAGAACTTAAACACTGCTTGGGCAGTGATATCGGGATAAGCCAGTACCAGGTCTTCCACCTTTTTCACCGATTCGCTCAGTTCAATGGCGGAAGGGTCTCCGGAGGCCAGAGCGTCGGCGAATCGTCCCTTGAAACCTAGGTGCCGCACGTAAAGCATCTGCGGATTGATGTATCGGAAAATCTCGTCCAGGTCATGATCCTTCAGGACGTGAAGCCTCAGGTCGGGGGGGTTGGGCACGTCGAAATCGTGACGGACCTGGGCCGGAGCCACCGGGGAGGTCTCGGCTTCTTTGTTAGCGCTTTGTCGTGCCGTATCGGCTTGCCGCAACTCTTCGGTCTCGACGGCAAGGGCTTCAACCAACTTTTGCCGCTCGTCCGCCTCTTGGATGGTGTTTGCCAAGGCCAGCCCGGTCATGGCGTCGCCGGCGTAGGCGACCAGACCGCCGTATTCAGGGGCGATGCGCAGGCGGGTGAACCGTTTGGAAAGGGCGGCGCCGCCCACCAGGATGGGGCATTCTACTTGGGCCTGGCGCAGGTCGCTAACGGTTTCAACCATCATTTGAGCCGACTTAACCAGCAGCCCCGATAAACCTATGATATCGGGATGGTGCTCCTGGTAGGCGGATACAAGGTCCTGAGGTGGCACCTTGATTCCCAGGTTGATCACTTGGTAGCCGTTGTTGGACAGGATGATGTCCACCAGGTTTTTGCCGATGTCGTGAACGTCGCCCTTGACCGTGGCCAGAACTACCTTGCCCCGGATCGCGCTGTCCAGTCGGTCCATGTGCGTTTCCAAGCGGGCTACCGCGAACTTCATGGATTCGGCGGACTGAAGCACTTCGGCGACGATCAACTCGTTGGCGTTGAACTGGCGGCCTACCTCCGCCATACCGGCCATCAAGGGCCCGTTGATGATGTCCAGAGGAGCGCTTTCCAGCAGCGCTTCGTCTAGGTCTTCGGCCAGGCCCTCTTTGGTGCCATCGATGACAGCCAGGGACAACCGCTCATCCAACGGGAGGCTGCGCCGCTCTTCTTCCGACGCCTTGGGGGCTTTGTCGCGAAAGTGGGCAGCGAAGGCGGCGATCGGGTCGTCGCCACGGTTCCATATCAAGTCCTCGGACAGCCTCCGCTCTTCCTCGGGGATGGAGGTGTACCGCTGGAGCAGTTCGGAGTTGACGATGGCCATGTCCAAGCCGGCCTGGACGCAATGGTACAGAAACACTGAATTGAGCACTTCGCGTCCCGCCGGCGGTAGCCCGAAGGACACGTTGGAGATGCCCAAAATCGTTTTGGCCTTGGGCAGGGCTTCTTTGATAAGGCGTACACCCTCGATGGTCTCAACGCCCGAGCCGGCGTAGTTCTGGTCGCCGGTACCGGTGGGAAAGACCAGGGAGTCGAAGTAGATATCTTCTATCCGGACCTGATATTTCTCGGTTAATATCTGGGCCGATCTTAGAGCGATCTCCAGCTTACGTTGGCGTGTGATTGCCTGGGCTTGCTCTTTGTCTTCGTCGATGCAGCCCACCACCAGCGCCGCCCCGTACCGGCGGGCCAGGGGGACCACGGCCTGGAAACGGGCCTCGCCGTCTTCCAGGTTCACCGAGTTGATGATCGACTTTCCCTGAAGCCGCTTCAAGGCCAATTCGATGACTTCGTGATCGGTGGAGTCGATCATCACCGGGGTCTTAATCTTCTTGGTGAGGTGGTCTAGGAAACGCGTCATATCCGCGTGTTCGTCCCGGTCCGGATCTTGCAGACACACGTCAAGGATATGGGCGCCGTTGCGGGCCTGGCGCCGTCCTACTTCAGCGGCTTCCTCAAAGGATTCCTGGGCGATCAGCCGTCGGAATCGTCTGCTGCCCAGAACGTTGGTGCGCTCTCCTACGATGACCGGCCTGGTGTCTTCATCGATGATCAGCGCTTCGATCCCGGACACCCGGGATTCGCTGGAATCCACGAGCTGGCGAGGCGGCCGGTCCGCGGCGGCCTGGGACAGTAGGCGGATATGTTCGGGAACGGTGCCGCAACAGCCACCCACCAGGTTAAGCCATCCGGCGTCCAAGAATCGGGTGACCGTGGCCGCCATCATTTCAGGGGTTTCGTTGTAATGTCCGTCCTCATCTGGCAGACCGGCATTAGGTACGCAGGACACCGGGAATCGGGCCAACGAGGCTAGCGTCCGGATGTGGTCGGTCATGAAATTGGGACCGGTGGCGCAATTCAGGCCTATCCATACCAGGTCCCGGTGGGCCAGGGAGGTGTAGAAGGCCTCGGCGTCCTGACCGGCCAGGAGGGTCCCCATGGCCTCCACGGTGCCCTGGACCGCTACGGGTATATCCTGCCCAATTTCGATGGAAGCTTGGGCGATACCGTCCAAGCCGGCCTTGACGTTTATCGTGTCCTGGCTGGTTTCCAAGAGGAGGAGATCCGCGCCACCTTCGATAAGCCCAAGGGCTTGCTCGCGGTAGGACTCGGCCAGGTCTTCGAAATTGATCCCTCCAGTGACGGAGATCGACTTGGTGGTGGGGCCCATTGACCCGGCAACGAACCGGGGTTTTTCTTCAGTGCTAGCCGCGTCAGCTAATCCCCGGGCGATCTTCGCCGCTTCCCGGTTGATGCGGCGGGCTTCGTGAGCCAGATCGTACTCCGCCAATACCACGGCAGTGGCGCCGAAGGTGTCGGTTTCCAGGATGTCTGCCCCGGCGTCAAGGTAGCTCTGATGTATGGTGGCGATCAGTTCCGGGCGCGTTAAGACCAGGTATTCATTGCAGCCTTCGAACTCGGGGCCACCGAAGTCCTCGGGACCCAAGTTAAGGTCCTGAATCGCCGTACCTACCGCGCCGTCGATGACCAGGATGCGCTCGCCGAGCAACGATTTCAGTTTATCGATACGGGACTTACCGTCCAAAAATTCCACCTTTAGTTATGCGTTTCGTAATGAATTGTAACACAATCACCCGCCGAACCAGTTGGCCAGTTCCACGCTGTTACGCTCCAGCCACTTGATGTTCAGGCGCATACGTTCCAATGATTGGCGGATGGTCCTCTCTGCCGCCGCCACCGGATGTTCCTGGAAGAACTTTTCCACGTCCGCCAGGTTTTCCTCGTCGGTGAAATGACCGCTAACAGAAACCAGGCGCATCAACCCAAAGCCGCCGGAGCCGTACCGCCGGTCGAACTCCGGCCAGTTGTCCTTGACGAACTTCCAGGCCAGGTCTCGGCCTTTAAGATTAGCAGCGACACCGGTTACCACGGTGATGGTGTCCTGGGACCTGACGTCATTGGAGATCGAACGCTCCAAAGTTTCTTGAAGGAGCTCCGGTTGGTTGAAGCGGGTCAGGGCCATAAGCAGCCTGATCTTTTCCTCTTGAAGAGTGGCGTTTCTTTCCAGCTCCAATAGTTGATCGTAGGTCGTCCGGTCTCCGGCCTGGCCGGCCAAGCTGAACGCCAGGCCGCGCAGATCCGGGTGCAATGACTCGGGCTCCTCCAGGTATCTGAGGAACCGGTCCTTCGCTTGGGCCAGAACTTCTGTGTCGCCGTAGTTGCCCGCCTGGCTGAGAACGGTGCTGCGCAGCAGAGCGTCCATGTGGCCTTCGCCGGGGCGGGGATCCCAACCCGACCGGGTTGCCGCCGGACGGAAAAGGTCCTGCCCGAATCCCTGGAATGCCCCGTATATCGGCTCGTTGTACAGCAGAACTTCCACGTCCCTTAGATTGCTGGCCAGATCGGCCCACACCGAGGCGTCATTCTCGTTGGTGTAGGCGGAGGCCATGGACAGGAACTGGGTAACCGGCAACATTCCCGCACGGGACAGGGCGTAAGCGTCGTTCTGAATACCCAACCGGTCGGTGGCTGACAGTTCTAGGGATTGAATCGCCGGGACCAATTTTTCCCAGCCGTCCGCGGAATAGTTGACGCGGAAGAAGCCGGTTTGGCCGGGGTTAATCTTGAACCACGGGTTCCCGGCGGCTGTTCCAGCGGCGGGAATCCTGATGCTTGCCTGGCGTCCATCCATTACGGTGGAGGTTGGCTCTCCGCCTGCCGATGAGACCGCCACGGGCACCCGCCACACTTCGGGCTCTTGTTCGTCACCATCCTGAAGCCGGTCATATACGAAACGTTCCTGATGCAGAGTTAGCTCCAGATCTTCCGAAGTCCGGTTGGATTCAACTCGCAGCACCGGATACCCCATCTGGTTGGTCCAAGAGTCCATGATTGAGGTAACCGGCTGGCCAGACGCCGCTTCCAGGGCCGACCACAGGTCTGCGGTGCGGGCGTTGCCGTATTGATGGGCCGAAAGATACTGGGAAAGGCCCTGGCGGAACACTTCGGGGCCCAAGAACTGTTCGAGCATCCGGATCACCGACGCACCCTTGGAATAGCTGATGGCGTCGAAGAGTTGGCTGACTTCCGCCGGGTCCTTCACTTCTTGCTCGATGGGATGGGAGTTTTTCAACCCGTCCAGGCTCAGTGCCCGGGTTGTGTCCATGTTCACGAACTGGGTCCACATCTGCCACTCGGGGAACAGCCAGTCGACGGCTTTCGTCCCCATCCAGGAGGCAAAGCTTTCGTTGAGCCACAGATCGTCCCACCATTCCATGGTTACCAGGTCGCCGAACCACATGTGGGCCATCTCGTGGGCCACCACTTCGGCTACCCGTTGCCGGGTGCCGGCCGACGAGTTTTCCTCATCGACCAATAGGGCGGTTTCCCGGTAGGTGATCGCTCCCCAATTCTCCATGGCGCCGGCGGCGAAGTCGGGGATGGCGATGTGGTCAAGTTTTTCCAAAGGATAGGGAATGCCGAAGTAGTCGTTGAAGAAGCCAAGGAGTTTCACTGAGGTGTCCAAGGCGAACCGGCCCTGCTCCTCTTTGCCCCGGGTGGTGTAGATACCGACGGTGGTCCGTTCGTTGGCCTGCTGATGGATAGCTACCAAGTCCCCTATGATGAATGCCAGCAGATAGGTTGACATAACCGGAGTCTCGCCGAATCGAAGAGATTTTAGCCCTCCGTCAACCGCCACCTCTTCCACCACTGGGTTGTTGGACACGGCGACCAGGTCAGACGGGATCACCAGGGTGAGGTCGAAGCTCGCTTTATGGGCGGGCTCGTCCCAGCAGGGGAAGGCCCTGCGGGCGTCGGTGGCCTCAAACTGGGTCGTCGCCAAGAAACGCGTTTCGCCATCGGGATCGGTGTATTCGCTGCGATAGAACCCGTGCAGTTTGTCGTTCAGATCGCCGGTGAACGATATTTCCAAGCTGGCGTCTCCGGCGGGGATCGGCTCGGCGAAGGTCAGGGTAGCGGTCTGCCGGGAACTGTCCAGGACAATGTTGGTAGCAGTGGACGACCTGCCGTTGCGGTGCAATACAGCAGAGTTAATCTTCAAGTCCGCTGCGTTCAAGACAATCTCAGCGGTGGAGTCAACCACCTCGACGTCCACGGTCTCTTCGCCCTGGAATGTGAAGTTGCTAAAGTCGGGCTGAAGTCGCAACTGGTACTTCTTGGGACGTACCGTGGTTGGGAGCACGATTGCCTCGGACGAGGGCATGTTCTGTTTCCTCCATTTAAGGTGTAGGGGTTGGCGGTCAGCTCCGGGAATCCTTTATCGCCATTGGCCTGACAGATCTCCGGAGGCAACTGCCAGTTTATCATCAATGCCGCCCTTAGACACGAAATAAAATCTCAAAGCCCCGCCCTCGAAGCGATGCTATAATGTGTCCCCAACCGATCGAGGCCACAAAGAACGGGAAGCACAAATCAACCGTCTAAGCTCCGTGCCCCCTGTGTCTCTGTGGCTAATTTTAAGGAAAGGACCCGATATGCCTCCCAAAACGATGTTCGAGAAAATCTGGGATGCCCACGTGGTGCACGATGAACCGGAACAGGCCAGCATCATATATATAGATCTGCATCTCGTGCATGAAGTGACCTCGGCCCAAGCGTTCGCCGGTCTGCGGATGGCTGGCCGGAAAGTACGGCGCACCGACCTGACCATCGCTACCGCCGACCACAATACGCCTACTTGGGACCTGTCTCTCCCGGTCATCGATGAGACTTCCAAGAAGCAACTGGAAGCCCTGTCCGCCAACTGCGAGGAGTTCGGGGTGACCTTATACGACCGGTTCAACCCGCTCCAGGGCATCGTTCACATAATCGGTCCTGATCTGGGATATACCCAGCCGGGGAAGACCGTTGTATGCGGCGACAGCCACACCTCCACCCACGGGGCCCTGGGGGCTTTGGCTATAGGTATCGGCACAACCGAAGTGGAGCACGTGCTGGCTACCCAAACGTTGCGCCAATTCAAGCCTAAGACCATGGAAATTCGAGTCAACGGACCGCTGCCATTTGGCGTCAGCCCCAAGGACTTGATCCTGAACATCATCGGCCAGATAGGGATTCAGGGCGGTGTTGGCCACGTCATCGAGTACACCGGAGAGGCGATACGCGCCATGTCCATGGATGGGCGAATGACAGTATGCAACATGAGCATCGAGGGTGGCGCTCGAGCAGGCATGATAGCTCCCGACGACACCACCTACGAGTACCTGAGGGGAAGAAAATTCGCGCCCCAAGGGGCCGATTTCGACGCCGCCGTTGAGAAATGGCGGACTTTGGCCACAGACCCCGGCGCTACCTATGATACTGTCGTGGAGATTGACGCCTCCCAGTTGACTCCGGTGGTGACTTGGGGCACCAATCCGGGCATGGTGGCGCCGGTAACCGGAGAGGTCCCCGACCCGGCCTCCTTCGCTCAGCCGGAAGACCAAGAGTCAGCCGAGAGGGCGTTGCGTTACATGGGCTTGGAGCCCCACACGCTGATCCAGGATATCAAGATCGACCGGGTATTCATCGGCGCCTGCACCAACGCTCGTATAGAAGACCTGCGCAACGCCGCCGAGGTCGTAAAAGGACGCACGGTAAGCGACGGTGTCTACGCCATGGTGGTGCCTGGTTCAGCTTTGATCAAGAAGCAGGCCGAGGAAGAAGGGTTGGACAAGATCTTCACAGACGCCGGGCTGGACTGGCGGGTAGCGGGATGCTCCATGTGCCTGGGAATGAACCCGGATACCCTAGAGCCGGGTCAGCGCTGCGCCTCCACGTCCAACCGCAACTTTGAAGGAAGGCAGGGGAAGGGTGGCCGCACCCACCTGGTAAGCCCGCAAATGGCGGCCGCCGCCGCCATCGCCGGGCATTTCGTGGATATTCGGGATTGGTAAGACGATTGAATTCAAGAGGAGACAACAGCTGATGGAACCGTTTGTGAAACTCAACGGCGTGGTAGCGCCCTTGGACCGGGTGAACGTGGATACGGATCAGATCATACCGGCCGTGTATCTCAAAAGCATTGAGCGGTCCGGATTTGAGGACGCCCTTTTCGCGGCCTGGCGATACAACGAGGACGGTAGCCCTAATCCAGACTTCGTCCTCAACGTTCCAGAGTACAAAAACGCTACCGTATTGGTGGCGGGACGGAATTTCGGGTGCGGGTCCTCCCGGGAGCACGCGCCTTGGGCGTTACATAACTACGGCATCCGGTGCGTGATCGCCCCTAGTTTTGCCGACATCTTCTACAACAACAGCATGCAGAACGGTCTGTTGCCGGTAAGGTTGCCCGAGGAATCGGTCCGCAAGATTTTAGACAAGGCCAAAGAAAACCCGGGGTTTAAACTCAACGTGGACCTGGTGGCCCAGCGCATCTGGGACGAAGACGAGGAAATCGTCTTGGAGTTCGAGCTAGACCCGGCCCGCCGTGACGCTCTGCTGAACGGGTTGGACGACATCGGTCTGACGCTGACAAACGAAGACAAGATAACCGCTTTCGAGGCGAATAGGGGAACGTAGCGGTCAGCGGTCAGGCATCTGCATTCAGCTTTCACATGTCCGATCCGGCTGATAGCTGACCGCTAAGTATTGTCCGGCGGCGGGAAGACGCGGGCTACCTGCTCCCGGAAGTCCGTTTCGTAGCGCTGCATCCGGCCCTGCCGTACCTGTTCATCCAAAGAGGGGCGGCTCACTGGCCGAGGGCTGGTTGGCGCATAACCGATCACACCTTCCTCTTCCAGCGATGCCATTTCCGCTGCGCTACGACCCAACAACTCGGACAAGACCAACTGGTTGTGCTCCCCCATTATGGGACCGGCTTTGGCCGGGACGGGCGGAGTGAGGGACATCTTCCAGGGGCGGCCCACGTAGGGAAGCGGCGGAATTCCAGTGCTCGGGTGGTGGGCCACCACCTCAAAGAACCCGCGCTCTAGCAGGTGTGGGTTGAACAAAAGGTCCTTGCTGTCCAATACCGCCCCGGCTGCTACCCCCGCAGTCTGTAATCTGTCCATCAATTCATGAGCGTCCCATTCAGGGGTGGCCTGGCCGATGAGTTCGTCCAGTTCCGCCCGGTGACGCCAACGGTTGAGGCTATCTTTGAACCGCCGGTCCTCGGACCAATCGGGCTGGTTCAACACCCCGCAAACCCCCTGCCACTCTTCGTCGCTGTTCACGGCCATCGTGATCCAGCGGTCGTCTCCCCGGCAGGGGTAGCAACCGTGGGGCGCCATGCCCGAATCGCTGTTGCCGATCCGGGGCTCTGTCCTTCCGTTGGCGGCGAAGTCCAGGAGGGCCTCGGGCATCGTGGCGCTGGCGGCTTGAGTCTGGGATATGTCGACAAACTGGCCCTGGCCGGTGCGCAGGCGGTGCATCAAGGCCGTCATCACCGCGAACACCGTTTGCTCGGCGGCGGTGTAGTCGGTATAGGGAATCTCAGGCAGCAACGGCGGTCCGTCGGCATAGCCGGTCATGTAAACCAGGCCCGACGCTCCCTCGGTGGCCGGACCGGTGGCGCCGAAATTGGCCCAGGGACCGGTGAAACCGTAGCCCGTGGACGAAACCATGACGATGTCCGGCTTGACGCGGCGCAGGTCTTCGTATTCCAGATGGAAGTTTCTGATGGCCCGGGGTGTGAAATTCTCCGCGAACACATCGCTGATGGAAACCAGGTCCTTCAAGATTTCCATGCCGGCGGTGTTGGTCAAGTCCAGGGTGATGCCCAGCTTGTTGCGGTTATGCTCGTAGAAATTGGCCCCCCGGTTCCAGAACTCTCCTTCGGTTTCGTTTTTGTAGAGAGCGTCGCCGCGGTAGCTTTCCAATCTCTGGCAAGATTCCAGGCGGATGACCTGGGCCCCCATGTCGGCCAGCATCTTCATGGCCCAAGGGATAGCGATGAGCTGTCCCATCTCGATGATCCGCACTCCGGCCAACGGACCGGCCAGATTCACGTTATCTCCATTCGATATTCCAGATGTCATATCACCCCGATAGCCCGCAGCCGGGACATCTCGTCGTTGGTATAGCCCAAACGCTCTCCGAAAACCTCCTGGTTGTCCTGCCCCAATAATGGCGCCGGTTTTCCCGGTCCCCATGGTGTTCCGGACATCAGGAATGGCGGGCCGGGGTACTTCACCGTGCCGGTAGCCGGATGTTCAATGTCCACGAAATACCCCCGGGCGGCGAATTGGGGGTCGGCCAGCACTTCTTCCGGCGATTGGACCATCCCATATATGAACCGCTTTTCGTGGGCGGCGAAGAACATGTCGGACTTGTTTTTGGTCCGGAAGGTATCATCAAGGATCCGGCCCAATTCCTCGGCGTTGGCCAGCCGGGCCGAGGGACTGCTGAATCTCTCATCGTCCAACTCGGGAACTTCCAGGAACTCGACAGTGGCTTGCCAGTTGTCCCTGGCGCCGATGCCCGGATTGGGCAGTATGTAACCGTCTGAGGTGGCTCTCAACCGGGTGAGGTCGCCGCTGTGGTTCGGTTGACGGCGCCGTATGGCTCCGGTGTAGGTGTAGTTGTCCACCACGTCGCGCAGTCCCGAGGCCATAGCTTCTTGAATGGAGACGTCTACGTGCTGGCCCAGGCCGGTGAGCCGTTGATGGTATAAGGCCATCAGGGCAGCCGAGGCGGCGTCGGTGCCTCCCTTGAACTGAGCCTGGTGCAAAGCGTGCTTCAAAGGCTCCCGGTCGTAGTTGCCGAAGATATACATCAACCCGCCGATGGCGTATTCCACGATATCGGTTGCCCGGTAGTCCCGGTATGGTCCGGTCTGGCCGAAGTTGGAGATGGACACCATGACCAAACTGGGGTTCAGTTCATGGAGAGACTCATAACCCAGGTCCAAGGAAGCCATGACCCGGGGCGAAAAATTTTCCACCAGCAAGTCAACGTCCTGGAGCAATTCCCGGAACATCCGCCGGCCCTGGAGAGTCTTCAGGTTTAATGTTATGCCACGTTTGCAGGTATTCAGGTAAAGAAACAGCAGGCTCTTGTCCTGGTCTATCTCGTCGTGGTAGAAGGGCGGCATACCCCGGGCCGGGTCACCCTCGGGCCTCTCCACTTTGAGAACGTCGGCCCCGTAGTCGGCCAGCAACTTGGTGCACCAAGGTCCGGCGATGTGATGGGTGAGGTCCAGGACCTTTACCCCTTCCAAGGCTTTTTCGGGCATACCTGTAATACCCCCTATCGGCTAGGTTTTGGCGAACGGTAGGGGCATCCTTCCACCGAAAGATGCCCCTATGCGTGGGAATACTTCCGGTTGAATCTCAAAACCGGAGGACCTTTGGTTTGGGGTGGAGTCAGGACTCGGGGTATGTGAGCTTCAAAAGTACGTGGCGGCGGTTTTTGGTATAAGGCCTAACGTGTTCCGGCCATCGTCCGCGTTCCACGGCGTCTGCCCAGGCCTCACTGGTGAGCACTTCAGGACTTTCCAACTCGTACATTGCTTGGAACTTGGGTTCGTTCTCAGCCACGATGGTCCGGGTTTCGCCGCCCATGGACATGGTCAGAGTTTGGGTCTCAAACCGGGCTATCGATACAACCCCAGGGACTTGAGACAGCATCGGGCAATGTTCGGTGTTGTACACGTCGTGGAACAAGGACTCCTGTGCAGCCTCGACGTCCATGCTGGCAATGAATAGATATTTGGACTTTTGCGCCATAATTTCGCTCCTTTGAATTAGCTATCAGCCTTCAGCTATCAGACCCATCACCCCTCGGTTCGAATTATTTGCAGGGGCCTGAGCCGGGTTCTTGGTTGCTGACGGCTGAACGCTGACGGCTGACAGCTCTAGAATGCTCTCCCGTGGGACTTCTCAGTTTCGGCGCTGGTGATGAACTCCAACAACACCGCCTTGCCTTCGTCTTCCGTCACCCGGCGGGCCCGCTGGAAAGCCTGGATTATGTGTGCCGGGTCTTCGATACGCTCGGCATAGCCTCCCATAGCTCGGCCCATGTCCGCGTAGTCGCCTCCCAGGTCCCTGGTGTTGTACAGCCGGTGGGAGTCTGCCATGGCCGTGGTCTCCACGGCCATGGTTGAATTGTTCAGCACCACCGTGATGATTGGTATATTCGACCGGACCGCAGTCTCGAAGTCCAGGCCGACCATGCCGAAAGCGGCGTCTCCCATGAAGTTGATGCATACCTTATCGGGCTGGGCCAGCTTGGCGCCGATGGTCAGTCCCAACCCGGTTCCCAGGCCGTGGGACTTGCCCCATCCCAGATACGTCCGGGGGCCGTTGGACCGGTAGAATGGCGTGATCTGGTCCCGGGGGCTGCCGGAGTCGTGGGTGACGATGGCCTCTTCCGGCGGTACAGCTTGCATGAAATCCCAGATGATTCTGTAGGGATTGATGGGCGTTTGAGCGTTGGACAGCTTGGGGCGCCACTCGTTCAACCAGGCGTCCCTTTCCGACTTGATCTCGTTAGTTACCGAATCGCCGGTTTCCCGGCTGCGGCCCACGATCTCCCGGCAGGCCTCGATCATCTGTCCCAGGACCAATTTGGCGTCGCCTACGATAGGGAAGTCGATGTTGTAGTCCTTGTTGATGTCCCGTGGATCGTTGGTGGCTTGAATCATCTTCTTGCCCGGCGGTATGTTCATGGACATGCCGTGCTTGGTGAAACTGCAACCGATGCCGAAGACCAAGTCCGCCCGGCCCATGAAATGGTACAGCGGGCCGGACATCACTCCAGACCCGCTTCCCAGAGCCAATGGATGCACCTCTGGGAAGCCGCTCTTACCCAATAAGGTGGTCATTACCGGAACTTGGAGCAACTCCGCCAATTCCACAAGCTGGTCCGTGGCGCCGGCGTACAACACTCCTTGTCCGGCATGAATCACCGGGTACCTGGCTTGGCACAAGGCCTGTGCTGCCGCTTCCACGTCTTGGGGATTCCCTTGAGCCAGCACCGGTTTGCTGGGCTGGTAGAAGAAGTCTTCCTCTGAAACGTCCTGCAAAGCGATATCGGCGGGTATCTCCACCATTACCGGCCCCGGCCTGCCTTGGCGGAGAGCGGCGAAGGCGCGTCGCATCACTTGGGAGGTCCGGTGGGGTAGATTAATCTGCTCGATGTACTTGTTAACGCCGTCGTAGTTCCGCATTGAGTCGAAGTGAGGAAGAATACCTTGTCGTTCTGTGGGGTGACCTAGGGGCAAGAACAGAACCGGAGTCGAGTCCGAGTATGAGGTCGCTACCCCTGCGTAGGCGTTTTCGGCGCCCGGCCCGTACTGCATGGCGAAAACGCCCATGCGCTCGCCGTTGGTCACGCGGCTAAAACCGTCGGCGATGCCAACCCCCACTCGCTCCTGGCGGCAGATGATGGGACGGATGCCCGCTTGCGCCGCGGCTTCAATCATTGGAGTAGTGGGAAAACAACTAAGGTATTCAACCCCTTCCCGTTTCAGAATCTCAGCGATCGCGTCTACAGTTCGCACTGTTCTCCTCCCCGATGGTGTTTACTTAAGCCAATGGTCTCTTTACAGACGGTTCTTCCAGTTCTTCAAATGTTGCTCCCGCAGCCGACTGGTAAAACCCCTTGTTCCGAAGCTATGGGAATACCTATGATACAGGTTTGGACTGACTCGGAGAGTATACCATTGGGAAGACATAACGTGGCGATCTTTCGGCAGACGGGAAGTGGAGGGGAAATCTAGGATCGAGCTATTTCGAATACTGGAGGATGAATATCTGGCGGAGCTGAAGTCGTAGGTCAAGTGGACTGAATCCAAAGCCGGAAAAAGCGGAGATGGGGCATTCCCGGTTAAACCTCCCGGTACCGCCACAGCCTGAAAGAGTAAAACATCATCGCAAGAACGTTGGCCCCGATGCCGGCGCCCAGTAGGGCCACATAATAAGGAGGAGCGTTGTATATGGATCCCCCGGGCCGGTACAGTCCTTCGGGGTAAATGATCGGCCCCAATTGCCAGCCAATCCATGCCCCCGCCAGACCGCCAATCAAAACCAATCCAAGCGTTGACCATTTCACGAATCGTGGTGACTCGGGTTTGAACCAGCCTATCAGTCCTCCGATGGCGGCTCCCAGTCCCGCTCCAACTATGAGGTAGGACGCGGGCAGGTTTGAACCGGAAGGGGCCGAGAACCAGCCGGCGAAAAAACCGACGAACGCCAGACCCGTCGCCACCACCAGTCCGAAGGCGGCCCTGAGGACGACGGTGATCACTGGTCCCATGGCTAAACAGCCCTCTGGCGTAGGTTGGTGGAACTTGGCCGGCGGCGTTGGCCTTGCCCGGTACCCACTTTATGCATATCATTGTTTAACATATCCTCCCTTGTAGCACAGCAGGATCGAGATGACAAGACATCCGATCCGGAATATGAGGCGTATTAAGCATCAGGTCCCAAATCCAAATATCGGCCCACCGTCAGACCGGTGAAACGAACCGATGCCGCCATTGACAAATTCCTCTCTGGCATATTAAATGGTGGCTGGCTCAGCTAGGGACCTGGCTGAGCGGTCGTAAGTTGTCAAACGTAGTTGATTATTTGAACTAGGAGGAACGGAGATGGCACGAAACCGGGTCGGGTTTCTTTTACTAACGGGACTATTTTTCGCCCTAGGGGCGCTGGTCGCCTGCGGTGGATCTGCTGCGCCAGATGCTGAATTCAAAGGGAACGCTGGCGCTGCGCAGGTCGCAACTAAAGCCCCGGTGGCCACCTCGGCACCGGCCGCCACCTCGGCACCGGCCGCACAGCCGGTGGCTACCAAGGCTCCGGCCGCGGCCAAGGCGAAACAGTCAGGAACACTGACAGTGGCCACCCGAGCATTACGTAGCGGCGCCGGGATCCCCAAGTTTTGCACCGCAGGCTGCGCCGAGACCATCTATCTTTCCGGTATCATGGAGACCCTCACCGGGGTGAAAGCTGGCCCCGGCGGACCGATCGATCCCGTGAACACCCCTATGTTGGCCGAGTCCTGGACGATCGCTGACGACCTGGCCTACATGGACTTCAAGCTCCGGGATGACGTCAAATTCCACGACGGGAGCTCGTTGACGGCCGAGGACGTTGCGTTCAGCTACAACAACGCCAATGCCGACCAAAATCCAGACAGCATTCACGGCCAAGCCGGCGACTTCGCCCCCTTCATTGCGCTAGTCGAGGCGATAGACCCCCTCAACGTCCGGATGAACTTCACAGTGATGTATTCGGCGATGCCCCTGCGCTACATCGGCCCCTTCTACCAGAGCGCAGCGATAGTCTCCAAGAAGGTCTTCGATAAGTTGGGCGAGGAGGGGATGCGAACAGTTTATATCGGGACCGGCCCCTTCAAGTTCGTCGAATGGCGGAAGAGCGAGATCATTACGGCCGAGGCCCTTCCGGAGCACTGGAGAAAAACCGCTTCGGTTAAAGAGTTAATCCTCCGAGACATCCCCGAGACATCTGCCCGGACGGCTATGCTGGAAACCGGCGCGGCCCAGATAGCTGGAGAGCTGGCCTTTAAGGACGTAGTGCGGCTACAGAAAGATGGCTTCAAGCTTAACCGGGACAATGGTTACGGCCAGGAGCTTGCCTTATTCATCGCCGGCAACTACTGGTCCACCGTACACCCGCAAAAAGGCACCAAGCTGGAACGCCCCAGGATCGATAAGCCCTGGATCGGTTTCTATGACGACCCCGTGTCCATGGAGAACGCCCGCAAGGTACGCCATGCTCTGGCGATGTCCATTGACCGGGAAGGCATCAACGAGAGCATCATGGAGGGTCTGGGAGACACCTGCTACCTGAACCAGATCTCCGTCAACCAGGAAGGTTGGAAGGAAAAGTGGGCGATTCCATTTGACCCTGAGGGAGCCAGGCAGCTCCTGAAAGAGGCCGGCTACGAAGGTGGCGGCTTCAACGTGGACATGTGGATCGGACCGGGCGGCCTGCGGGTCGAGCTAGGTGAAGCTATCGCAGGCGTGTGGCTCCAGGAGCTAGGTGTCACGACCAACCTGGACCGCATCACCTACACCAAGTACCGCCCCGGATTGGTTCAGCGCACCACCGATACCTTCTTCTTCTCCGCTGGTGACGAAGGAAAGACCGGATTCCCGGTGCATTGGCCCAAGGGCATGCAGGGTAGCGCCATCACCGATGGCGGCTGGGGCCCCGGATTCGAGGACCCCTTCTACTCCCAGCACTTCTTCAAGATGAACAAAGAGCCGGACGCAGTCAAGCGCATGGCGATGACCGAAGAGTACTTCGACCATGTCTGGGACATGATGCTGCAACCCTGCGTGATCGAGAATCCCTACCACCCGATGTACGACCCCAAGTTGATTTCCGAATGGAACATGCACCCAAGCATGAACGGAAACCTGAGCGGGGCGAACAGCTTCGAAACCGTAGTTCTTAAGTAAAGAACAACGCAACATGAGAGCCAGCCTGAACCGTGACCACGGTGCAGGCTGGCTCTTAGTATCTTCAGTGGTGCGGCCGGCCGGGTTGCGGTGGGCCGTATTTATGTGGTAACTTTTTGGCACGTCGACTCTGGGCCCATGCCGGGGCCCATCCTACTCTTTGACCAGAAGAGTCTGGCTGAGTAGAAAGTGCGGTCCGGCGCGCATTTACAAGTGTAGTGTTCGCTGGTTGGACGTGGAGTATCTTCAATGTCTCGTTTTATCATTCGCCGAGTCGCCTACATGATGCTAACTATGTTGGTGGCCACGCTGTTGGTGTTCTCCCTGTCCAGGGTGGTGGGAGACCCCAGGCTTCTTTATGTGCAGGAAGGCGGGTATGGACTGAGCCCAGAAGCGTGGGACGCCCTGGGCGTAAAACTGCATCTGGATAAACCGGTGGCGGTTCAGTATCTGTATTGGCTGCGGGACGCGGTCCAGTTCGACCTTGGCGACTCCATGCTGGACCGGAAGCCCGTGTCGGAGATCTTGTACGATGCCTTAGGCCCTACCCTGCAGTTGGCATTTTTCGGTTGGATATTCGCGACTGCGGTGGGGATACCTCTCGGGGTCCTGTCGGCCGTCAAGCGGGGCAGCATCTGGGACTATTTGGGACGAGGAGTGGCCCTTTTGGGGCAAACCCTGCCGGTTTTCTGGGTCGGGATTATGGGGATCCTCATCTTTGCAGTGCAGTTGCGTTGGTTGCCCGTGGGCACAATGCCGGACGAATTTAGCTTCAAACACTTCATCATGCCGGCCATCACTCTGGGCTGGTTTTCTGCCGCCGGTTACCTCCGCCTTACCCGGTCGGCCATGCTGGACGTAATGGACTCGGAGTACATCAAGCTGGCTCGCGCCAAGGGCGTGAACGCCACGGTGGTCCTGTGGAAGCACGCCTTCCGCAACGCGATAATCGCGCCCCTGACCTTTTCCTCTTTGGTCCTGGCGGGCTTTATCACCGGCGCCATCGTGACGGAGACGGTTTTCTCTTGGCCGGGGCTAGGCAGGCTGGCATTTACCGCGGTGGACGACAACGACTTTCCCCTGATCGTGGGGCTGATGCTCCTGTTCACCTTCATGTTTCTCTTAGTTAATCTGTTCACCGACATACTCTACGCCTATGTGGATCCCCGGATTCGGTTTAGCTAGGAGATTATGGCTGAAGTAACTACAACCTTAAGCCGCCCGCGGGTTAGGGTCCCGTCATGGCAAACCATTCGCTATGTGCTCCGGCGCTGGCCTGTCGCTCCCATCGCGATACTCATCATCTTGGTGATTGTGGGCGTGGCCGCGCCGCTCTTTGCTCCCTTTGACCCATTGAGGGTAGATCTAAAGGCTCGGAATACTCCTCCCTTCTGGGTTCCAGTGGAAACTGAGCTGAGGACCGTGAAACAAACGGTAGATAAACTGAGCGAGGAAGACCGGCTCAATATTTCCCTGAGGAATGCCCGTAAGATCAAAGAAGATGCGGCCGTGGGCGACGTTATATCGGTCATTACAACGCCGGCCGGCAGCTTTAAGCATCTATTTGGCACCGACCAAACGGGACGCGATGTTCTGAGCCGAGTGATATTCGGGGCCAGGGTGTCGCTGATGGTCACCGCGGTTTCCCTCACCAGTGGGGTGGTCATTGGTGTTGCGATGGGACTCATCGCCGGATATGCGGACCAGATCTTCCCAAAGTATGGCAAGCATCTGGACGAAGCTATCATGCGGGTGGTGGAGATTACCTTCGCGGTACCCGTTATATTAGTGGCGCTGGTCATAGTAATCGTCTTCGGGAAGAGCTTCATCGTTTTGTTGGGCTTGCTGGCCTTCGTGGCCTGGAACGCCTTCCCACGTAACGTGAGGGCCGAGGTCCTCACGTTGAAGACTTCGGATTACGTAGCCTTGGCCAGGATTTCAGGAGCCAGTTCATTCCGCATTCTATTCGTGCACATCTTCCCAGGTGTACTCAACACGGTGTTGGTGATCGCTACCCTGCGGGTGGGGCAATTGATATTGATCGAAGCGATCCTAAGCTTCCTGGGCGCGGGCGTCCAACCACCCAAGCCCGCTTGGGGCGCCATGGTAGCCGACGGACGGGAGTACCTGGGCAGTGCTTGGTGGATCGCCTTCTTCCCGGGTATTGGAATCTTCTTGGTCGTGATGTCCCTTAACTTCTTGGGAGACTGGATGAGGGACCGCTTCGACCCCAGGCTACGGCAACTCGACTAGCCTAGGAATGGCCTGGGCTACCGGTCTCCAAGAAAAACTGTATATAGGAAAAGATTATCTTGGCCACTGCTAATACATCGGAAGCTCCTGTACTAAAAGTAGAAAACCTGCGAACCTACTTTCGGACCCGCTGGGGTGAAGTCAAAGCGGTGGACGGCGTCAGCTTTGAACTCCGCAAGGGCGAAACCCTGGGGATTGTTGGCGAGTCTGGTAGTGGAAAATCCGTTACCATGCTGTCCATGATGCGCCTTATTCCCATTCCGCCGGGCCGGATAGTGGAAGGCACAATCACCCTGGACGGTGAGGACCTGCTGCAACTATCCGAATCCGAGATGAGCAAGGTTAGGGGCAGCAAGATTGCCCTGATCATTCAAGACCCCATGACGTCCCTGAACCCGGTGTTTACCATCGGCAATCAGGTGACGGAAGCTATCAGGATTCACCAGGACATTCCCAAGCGAAGCGTGATGGAAAAGGCCCTGGAGGTGTTGCGTAAGGTAAACATCCCGGCGGCCGAATCCAGAATACGTGATTATCCCCACCAATTGAGCGGCGGGATGCGCCAGAGAGTCGTGGGGGCCATCGGTATTTCCTGCCAGCCCTTGGTGTTGATCGCCGACGAGCCGACTACCTCCTTGGACGTAACGATTCAGGCCCAGTACCTGAAACTGCTGAGGGACCTGCAGCAAGAATCGGGCATGTCACTGATTTTTATCACCCACGACTTCGGCATTGTCGCTAAGATGTGCGACCGAGTGGCGGTGATGTACGCGGGAAAGATCGTGGAAGTTGGCAGCGTGCGGGACATCTTCAACAAACCGTCCCACCCGTACACCGAGGCTTTGCTGGCTTCGGTACCTAAAATGGAGGAAGACGTAGACCGGCTGTACGCCATTGAAGGCCAGCCGCCCTTGTTGCACGACCTGCCGGTGGGATGCTCCTTTGCGGACAGGTGTCCCTACGTCATGGACCGGTGTCGCGAAGAATATCCTCCGGAGTTCCCGGTGGATGAAGGCCACTACTCGGCTTGTTGGAGACTTGCATGACCACTCCTGTAACTACCTCGGGAAACGGCCAAGATCGCCCAGTGATTCTGGAGGCCAGGAACCTGAAAAAGTACTTCCCTGTGACCCGGGGAATCGTACTGGCACGGGTTACCGGCTATATCAAAGCGGTCGACGGGGTTTCTTTTCAGATCCGGGCTGGGGAAACTTTGGGCATCGTCGGAGAATCAGGCTGCGGCAAGACCACTACCGCCAAGATGGTGCTGATGTTGGAGCAACCCACCGAGGGCAGCATTTATTACAACGGGCAGGACATCTACCAGGCCGACGAAGCCGGACGCAAGGAATACCGTAGCTCGGTGCAAGCAGTGTTCCAAGACCCCTGGAGTTCACTGAACCCTAGGATGAGGGTCAAAGACCTTATTGCCGAACCAATGGTGATTAACTGGCAGCTATCCAAGCCTGAGATACGGGAGAGGGTTCTTGAACTGCTTCAGGAGGTAGGTCTTAGCAGTTACCATGCCAACCTATATCCCCACGAGTTTAGCGGAGGACAGCGGCAGCGTTTGGCCATCGCCAGGGCGCTTTCGTTGAATCCCAAGATAATCGTACTGGATGAGCCTGTATCGGCGTTGGACGTGTCGATCAGGGCCCAGATCATGAACCTGCTGAAGGACCTGCAGTCGGAATACAACGTCAGCTACATGCTCATAGCCCACCACCTGGCTACGGTGCGGTATATGTGCCACTGGGTGGCGGTCATGTATCTGGGTCAGGTGGTCGAGTTGGCGCCGGTTAAGGAGCTTTTCGACAATCCGCTGCATCCCTACACCAAGGCGCTCATGTCGGCGGCCCTGCCTTCCCACCCAGACACTGAACAGGAAGAGATAATTCTGACCGGTGAAGTGCCCTCTCCATTGAACCCACCGGAAGGTTGCCACTTCCATCCTAGATGCCCATTTGTAATGGACCAATGTTCTCATGTAATCCCGGAAACCAAGGAAATCACCCCTAACCACTGGGTGTCCTGCCACTTGTATTAGAGTCTCTACCGTGCCACCCCGGTAACCGTGACGCGGCGGGTTCTTCTGCCCGGTTCCTTCGAAGGAGCTACTCCGCGCCACAAGGATGAACCCCATAACGGTCGAGCGATTCCTAGCCTCCACCGCATTCAGCGTGACTCCTCAGTCTCTTCGACGCGATAGACCCGAACCACGTGACGTTTTATAGTTTCGTGGTATCCTACGGGCACACACGTTGGGGGATTTATTTTACTTGGGGAAGCTACGCCAACATAGAAAAACTCCTGGCGCCAAGGAACGGACCCCATGAATCAGTCCAAGACTGGTAAGCAGCCTCTGTACTACGGCTGGTACATCGTTTTTACCTGCATGTTCATTGCCCTGGTGACCAACGGGGTGCGAAACAGCTTTGCCATATTCATAATCCCTTTGGAGACGGACTTTGGCTGGAGCCGGGGTGAGCTTTCAATAGCCGCGTCTGTGGGGTTTTTCGCCAACGCGGTTACGCAACCTTTCTTAGGCCGGATTTTCGACTGGCAAGGCGGCCGCCGGGTACTTCTGGTCAGCATGATCGTCTTCGGCGTGGCGACAGTGTTGCTGAGCCTCACATTCCACTTCCTGTTCTTGGTTTTCCTATTTGGACTCGTATCGGGCATCGCCGCAAGCGGCACTTCCTTGAGCAACACTATGGCGCTGGTCAGCAGGTGGTTCCGCCGGAGACGCGGCACGGTAACGGGGATCAACGCCACGGGCCTGGCTGCGGGCGGCTTCTTGATCGTCCCCTTCGCCGCCTACATGTTGGAGGCAACCGGCTGGCGGATCACTTGGGCGATTCTGGGTATGTTGGTCCTGGGGTTGGGCGTACCCTTGTCATACCTGTTCTTGCGCGATGACCCATCTAAGATGGGGCTGCAACCCGATGGCGATCCCGAGCCACCAGTCGAAGGGCCAACTGAAATCCCGGACCGGCCAAGAGGACCTTTGGAGGTAGATCGGTGGGCTCAAGCATTTCGTTCTTGGCCCATTTGGCAGTTGTCCGGCTCCTATTTCGTGTGCGGATTTACCACGTCGATCATTTCGATTCACTTCGTGCCATTCGCCATTGGCCAAGGGATTTCCCCGGTGTTGGCGGCCACGATCTTCAGCTTCATGATGGCCTTGAATATGGTCGGCAGTTTGGGTGCGGGATATCTTTCTGACCGGTTTGGTGGAAGCAAGAACTTGCTGGCTCTGGTTTACTTCTGCCGGGGCAGCGCCTATGTACTGCTGTTGTTGGTGCCTGGGGCCATGGGATTGTGGGTTTTCGCCGCTGTCGCCGGACTGTCTTGGGTCGCCACCAATCCGTTGACCACCTCCCTGACAGCCGATGTTTACGGCGTTCGGGCCCTGGGGACCATCGGGGGGATCTCCTTCTTCTTCCACGCTATGGGGGCCGTCATCAGTGTGCCCATGGCTGGGTTCCTTTACGACGCCACTGGTTCTTACACCATTCCCTTCGCCATTGCCGGGGCTCTGCTCTTCCCGGCGGCATTATCGGCGTTTACCATCCGGGAGCGCAAATACTCCTCGCGTTATGCAGCGGCGCCGGCCATCTCGGGCGCCTCCGGAGATTGATCCGCGATGTCGTGGGGTTCACCTCAGGCGATCGTTGCCCACGGTGGCGAGTTGGATGTCCACCTGCTGGGCTGGATCAAGGACCTGCTGGATGATTTGTTGGGCGGCTTGGGCGATTGGGGAGTAATAGCCTTGGCCGGCGCTATGATCTTGGTCATCCCAGTAGGTTTAATGGTTCTGTACTTCTCGCAGCGCAAGCGAGGGGGCTACGATGCCGCAGTCGACTAATATTGAGTGTGACGTTCCGGCAAGCCGCATATCGTTCGTTTGAGGTCTAATACGCCGGCCTTGGCGCAAGCCCATGCGGGGGATGCTTGTCACCTGGGAACCGGGCTCGGCTGTCGATTCGTCATAGATACCCATATTTTGTCTTCATGCACTTGCCCCGCGCCCTAAATTGACCTCGGCCTACGTGGTTACTATAATGGGTAGCCTCAGGCACTAAAAAGGCCAATGGTCCTCGGCGTTGTATGGCGCGGTTTGCCCCGGCATCGAGGAATAAATCTGGGAGGAAATTGGATGGTTAATCAACAAGCGGCGCTATTGAGACCCGAGACATTGATCGCAGAGTTCAAAAAGATTGGGGTGACTCATATCGTCACCATACCGGATAGCGAAACCAACTATCTTTACGAATTGATGCAGGAACAGGACTGGCTCAGTGTTGTCCCCGCTTCTCGCGAGGGGGAAACCTTTGCCATCGCCCTCGGCCTCTCGGTAGGCGGGAAGGTGCCGGTCTGCCTGATCCAAAATACCGGCATGATGGAATCTGGCGATTCGATCCGGGGAATGGCGCTGGACGCCGGTTTCCCCTTGCTCATGGTTGTCGGGTACCGGGGCTGGAACCGCCACGGAGTCATAACCGATACGGCGGCGCGGTACACCGAGCCCTTCCTGAACGCCATGGGGGTTAATTACTACTTGGTTGAGACCGACGAAGATGCGGAACGTATCTCCATCGCATACGAAGAGGCCAAGACCAACAATCGTCCAGTGGCAATCTTGGTGGGAGATGAATACCACGGCTTTAACAGAATATGACCCGGCACGGTCTTAAAGAATCAATCAAGTAATCTTGAAATCATCGGAGGCAGATTTTGATTAACGCGGATGATATGTTCCGGACGTTTCAACCACTTCGGGAAGATGCATTGGTTATAGTAACCGGAACCGCAGGGAAGCACTGGGTAGATCACACCACCAAGCAGAACCGCGACCTTAATATGGGTGGGGCTATGGGTCACACGACTCCGGCCGCTCTGGGGTTGGCGCTGGGTTTGCCGGACGAGAAAGTGGTGCTGTTCGATTCCGAAGGCGCTCTACTGATGAATCTGGGCATCATCGCTACCATCGCCGGGCAGGCGCCCAAGAATTTCGTGCACTTGCTGATGGATAACGAATGTTATGCCACCACCGGTGGGCAGCCCGTCCCCAACGCTCAGGATATCAACTATGCCGGCATGGCCAAAGAGGCCGGCTACGCTGCGGCCTACTCCTTTGACAACATTGAGGACTTCGCCACCAACATCGGAAAAATCATGCAGGAAACCGGGCCGGTGTTCGTGGCGATGAAGATCGTGCCGGAAGTAGAGAACGAGCCCATCGGCCAGCGCACTCGCCGGCCATCCCGTAGCCGGGCCGAGACGATCCGGACATTGCGGGAGGAGTTGGGAATCTCGTAAGCAGGACCTAAGACTGATCGATCAACACATGATCGTTAATGGATTCAGAGCCTCCGGAACAGTTTCCGGAGGCTCTTATTTTCGGGATCTCTGTACGGTATATCGGCCCTGAATTCAAGCCAGAATCGCCGTTCGCCTTGACATCAGTGACTGAACCTATATCATCAGATCGACGGAGCAAAGGCTCCCAATAGTACCGTCACCATCGCGAATATACATCAAAGATTTGGCGGCTGAATGAGGTTTGAGGAGCGAGAGGTCTGTTTTGCGCCCGTGTTTCACGCACGGAATCTCGCCCTTTGCGCCATCTTCATGCTGATCGTTCTTCCCGCGCTCTTGGCTCTCCTCATTCCCCTTTACCTCGTCATTATGGTGCTTACTTTGGGACGTGGCAGACCCAAAGAGGAAGTTGGTTGCGCCATCAAACGGATCTGGTACGTGGCAAGTCACTGCAGGAGAGGCAACGACGACGCGTCATTGGTTTTATAGATCTGGAAGCTGGAGCAAACGAGGCTTGGAGATTACTTGGCTGTCACTCATTTCAAATACATCATGGGGCAGGAGTTGAGAGAGCGGGCATCAGCCGCTTTCGCGACAACCCCTCACAAACTGATAGTAGCGCGCCGGGGCTACTTTGAAGGACAGCCGGCCTATAACTTGGACGAAGCGGACACCGGCGAGTTCCGGGGCTGGTTCTCCGAAGACATGCTGGAGCCCTACGAAACGCCCCTAGTACAAACCCCGGCCGAAAACCCTGACAATTCCAACGGCAAATGACTTTAACAAGTTACTAAAGTGGCTGCTATCCAGCCCAATTCGCCGGAACGGGGAAGCCGGCCGGGCGCCCGAAAGTTAGATCAGCCGGAAGCGTGCCAGCGGACGAATTTCAACCCCAAGCAGTATGGGTCGGGCCAAGAGGATAGGGAAGGGGCGCATTTGGGACACTCGGTGTGGTTGTGGCTGCCGCCTTCACTACAGGCTAGACAGGTACAGATGTACTGGTTTCCGCAAGTTCGGCACATGTGCGGGTGTTCTACCGTGATTAGATTAGATAGCGACATTGACGCTTTCCTCGGCGCTTAGCTGCCTTGATCGGCATTTCCAACCAGACAACGGCGTATTTAGACTGGGGCCAGTATATGCGAATGCCCCGGCACTCCCGTTGCATTCCGCGAACGGGATTGGGCCAAAATGCGCCGCCTGCCAGTCGCGCCTTTGCTAACTTAGTCTGCGGCTAGAGGAAATTATCAAAAAGGGTGTCAACACCGTCACCAGATGGGCAGCCCACCCCGTCACGCACGGGGGGCAAGAGCGGGACGATCTCGAGAATTCCCGGGCCAACACGGTGAAGCGATCATGGTGTGATTGCTGGAAAAAGCTCCTCAATGCTGACTACACGGGGCGCCAGGCCCTGGTCCACCACATACTGGGAGAGTCCCTCTAAGGCGGGCCGGTTGGACTCAACGCCGTAGGACCAGTAGTCTGATCCGAAGATCCGCCGGCTTTCCTCCAAATGGTCGATGAGGAACGGCAAGGTTAACGCCAAAGCGTCGGTGTCGTACAATCCCCCGACCGCCAGGTCCTTGGCCTGGGAAAATGCATCGTACAAACTTGCTGCAACCCATGGATGTTCCCGGTGGACGTCTTCCCGGATTACCACGGTGTGCATGATGGGGAAAATCCCGGTTCGCCGGTAGTAGTCCTGCTCCACCTCCTTGAAGTTGGGAAACAGGCGGGCGATCGTCGGAGAGCCGTTCAAGAACAGGTTGGGGATGTAGGTGGCGAACAGAGCGTCCAGTTCGCCATCAGCCAGCATTCCCTCCAAGGTCTTATCTTCGGGTATGAACTCCAGATGAATATCGGCTGGCAGGTCCAGGGGAACTAAAGGCGCGGGCGCGGGTGTATCCTGTCCGCCCATGAACCAAGTCATCTCGTGAGGCGAAACTCCGTACTCGTGTTGCATCAGCCCTTTGATGAATACTCCGGCGGTGGAACTGTATTGGGGCAAGCCTATCCGTTTGCCCCGCAGATCCGCAGGCTCGTTGATGCCGGCATCGTGGCGGACGTAGATGCAGTCGTGGCGGAATATCTTAGAGAGCATCACCGGAATCGCCACGAAAGGGCACTGATCTCGAGCTTTTAGGATGACATAAGACGCCAAAGACATCTCCGACGCGTGGAACTCCTGGTCTTGGAGCATGCGTGGGAAAATCTCCCTGGGACGCAACACAGTGATGTCGAGATTGATCCCTTCAGGTTGAACACGTCCGTCGGTCAATGGCCGGGTTCGGTCATAATCCCAGCAGGCAATGTTGAGGTCTAGATTTGGCATGTGGCCTCCGGTGTCGTCTGGTCTTGATTAAACCCGGCATCAGCCAGGGCAACTAACGTCTGACAGACATGTTACCCCAATAATGATTAACGAGACCGTTGCCGGCTTGGGACGCTTGGGGGTTCCCCCGTCTCATTAAAACAAGCCCCGCCTGGGCAAGGCAGGTTTCCACGGAAGCGTCCAACCGGAATACAGAAAGGAGTGGAACTGGCGGGCGAAGGGCTCAGCTTCCGGAGCCACTGAAGTATATCGGTGGGATGGTGATCGGTCATCAGCCAAGAAAGGCGGCCACGGGAAGGAATTTCCCGTGGCCGCCTTCGGCATGATCTTTTTAGAGCGATTATGGTGTGGTTAGCGTGATTGTCAAAGTACCTACGCCGGTAAGGCCACCGCTATCCTCGGACCGCGCCTCGATGGTGTGGTTGCCAACCGCACCGATGACGTTCCCAGGAACATTCATCGTAGGCCCGGTCACCCCGACCGGGTTCCCGTCGATGTACCACTTTATGGCAACCAGTAGGGTGCCACTGTTGTCATTGTCGTCGGTAACTGCGGTGATAAAGACCAAGTTGGGTGTTCCGGCGGTCGTCCCGGTAGTGGGTCCCGTCACGGTCACCAACGGCGCGGTGTTGGCGGCAGGGGTGCTCACATCCACTGAGGCTGTACCGGTCGCACCTCCGCTGTCGGTGACCGTGAGGGTGATACGGAACTCGTCAGATGCGGAGAGAGAGACGAAAGTGCCGCTGCTTACCCCAGTTGCGGTTTGCAATACATTCCCCAAGTTGGACGTGCGTACCATCACCCAATCCATGTCGGCGGCTGGGATAGTGCCGTCCTCGGCGTCCAAACCAAGACCGGTAAAGTCTATGGTATTGCCGATTAGAATAGCCGATAGTATTGTCGCCAACGGCGGAGAGTTGGTGGGTGTTGGCGTCGGCGTTGGCGGCGGTATTGGCGTCGGCGTAACAAATGGTGTCGACGACGGTGAAGGTGTGGTAGGTGTGGGCACAGGGGTGCTCGTCGCGGAGACGGACGGGTTCTTGATCACAACTGCCAGCCGTCCGGCAACGGGCGAGAAAATATCCACGACTTGGATCGTCGAATGCTCTTCCGTAAGCCAGCGGTATACCTTGCTGACCGACGGATTGGTGATGAGACTCTCCTCCGGAATTATAACGACTCCGGCGGCGTCCTGGGCTTTGTCGAATATGGTTATTATCCAGGTTTCGCTAGCCTCGTTATGGGCCTTGGTGAGACCGGTTCGGTCCATGTCTATGAAAAGTTTGCCGGGCACACCGGCAGTGCCGGAGGCGCCGATGGTGAAGCTGTGGGTAAGGGACGTGACGCCCTCTTTTACTCCACTGATGGGGCTGTTGTCGGCGTCGCTGACGGCTGCGCCATAGATCGGCGTCATCTCCCATTCATGGGCTCTGCCAGTCGCGATGATATCGGTATCCACGCTGATCTCATGGCCGGACCGCCAAATGTTGTCGGTTCCAAATGTGATTTGAAGTGTTCCAACTTTGCTTCCGGCCGGTAACGTCCGGCCTCCAAGGCCGAATCCCCCAGGGCCGATGACCCGAAGCTTCTTCAACGCCGCCCTATTTTCCCCCATTTTCAAAGTGAAGGTGACAACCGGATTGCCCAAGGGAATCGTGTTGCTGAATGAGGCGTCAAATCGGCTGTCTGAAGGTGGGGCGAACGCGGCTCCGTCGTCCGCGATGAAGATCCTCCCGGTCCCGGTGTCGATCCGAAAACTCACCAAAGCCGCCGAATCGGGAATTTTCTTGAGGAAGTCGGGGACGAAGGTTTTGGTAGGGTCTTGGGGCAACTTGGCATCGAAGTCGATCTCCCTTACACCTAATTCGTCTTCTCCGCTGGGCAAGGCTGATACCGGAAAAGTTTCAGGAAATGAGGCATTCAAGAATCGGTCGGCGGCGGTCTCCATGGCACTGGCGTCGCTGAGGATCTGGGCGTTTATACCTTGCCCGCCTAGGCCGGTCACAGCGCCGGCGGTGATTCCGGCCAAGATACCTATGATGGCCATCACAGCCAGAAGTTCGACAAGAGTAAATCCTTCAGCTCTTCGCCGAAAGGCCACTAACCGGGCACAAGCCCGGCCCATCGAGGGTGGTACAACCCTGGCGCCAGCCTTTAGGTATTTCAAAGTGCTAACCATAAAAACCCGATCCCGCGGGTGGCCAGACCCGCCCATTCGAATACATCGAATTGTGCGCTCATGGAATCATTGCAGAATCACCCTTTTTAGTGATTGTGGGGTGAAAAATGGGTTAGCCCGGATGGAACCAACAGGGGTGTGGCGGTGGTGTGACGAATGGGATGATGGAGATTGGGGCGCCGGTCCTTTGGCCGGTCATGTAGTATGATTCGGCCATTCTCTACAGCCGCAACGAACTCCAAGTCCGGTGTGTGGTATTAGCCTATCCCGGACCGATCGGTGACAATTTGGCCTTTCGCGACTTCTGAAACGACGGAGACCCGCCAGAGAAACCCGTTAACCGTTTAGTAGCTCTGATCCCTTTGGCGATGGCGCTCTTTGCCCTCGGATATGACGTCTACAGCTTTTACCCCGAAGTTGGAGCCAGGTGCCTGATCTTAACGATCGGGCGCTTCAACTTGCCACCGTCGATCGGCCTACTATAGCCCTGGACTTTGGGACCGGTTTTACCGATGCATGGTTGAATTCCATCGGGATGGCCTATCTTTTTTTATCCGGCGGCTTCCACTTGGCTGGCCAGCGGGCTACCCGGTGTGAAGCAACACTCATAAATCAAGTTCTAAGGGGAATCCGGGGAAGCAGAGCCGGCCTTCTTGCGGTGATGTTGATGCCCAGCTACATAGGAGTAAAGCTTGTCCCCGGCGATCACACTGTCCGCATGGAGTACCGGCCTCGTCCACTCAGGGGCATCCTGTTGGTTGCGGGTCTATCAGTTCTCGCCCTGATCGCCCTAGTAGAGCGGCATAAAGAGCGGTTCAGCCTTTGGTTGACCGGACTGATTTCGGACCGCCTCGCCGCGCTTAGAAAGGGTTAGCCGCAGACAAATCTGAGGCCGGTCGGTTTCTCGTTCCGACCGGCCCCACAGATGGAACACCACTGAACAAACTGGTTAGCCAGGCGGCTAAACGCCCCTGAAGGCGCCCGATTGAATCAATGGTTCCAGCCGGACCGAAGGGTCCAGCGGATTCCTGGCATTGGCTGAGGCGATGAAGCGGTCGGCGTCTTCCTGCAGCATCAGGTCCTCGCTCAGACGTTCTTCGCACACTCTAGTCACTGCTGCTATATAGGCCTCGTGGCTGGGGTAACGTTCTTCGATGGACGGGCGGGGATCGCCCTTGGCCTCCCGCTCTGACTTGGTTCGGGCGAAGGGGACGAAGCTTCCCGTGTTCATCCACTGCTCCCCCTCGGCATAGCCGGCCTTGCGCAGGGACCAGCCGTTGCAGGTGCCCAGAGGAACCTCGATGTCCGGATAGCGCAAACCGGCGATGGTATTGCCGTCAGTATCGATCTGGGGTACCCGCAAGGGATATTCTTCGCCGGGAACCGGCTCTGGCGGAAAGACGCTCATGATGCCGTGAGTCTCGAACTTGGGGCCGTAGTTATAGCGCATCAGGCGGCTAGGTCCTTTGGGGAGGTTGACGCCGGGGATCGCGGGATACCTCGCGAGAACCTCCTCAGCCTTTACCAGAGTGCCGTCCGCGGTGCTGGGTAAGAGTGACGGCGGTGGGGGCGTTCCGTCGGTTGCCCACCGGTCCAGGAGGACCATGATGGCTCTCCTAAAGGGGATGGCGGAGATGGCGTTGGGTGTTAACTGACCGATCCAATCTGGGTCGTCCAAGGCCCGCACCATGTGGGGCGCGCCGGTGAGATGGTACATGCGTGCGTTGGCGGGAATCTCAACGTCGCTGGCGTCGGTGGGGTTGGTGTGGGTGGGCGATACGTGGCGCACCCAGTAATCGCCCTCGGTGTGGAGATGGATCACCAGCGGGTCGGTTCCCGGACGCTGCCACAGTCCCTCGTTGCGCTCCGTGAAAGGGTCGGGTACGGCGGCAAAGGTGAAAGGATAGCACTCCGCCGGCCAGGAATGCTCTTCATGCTGGCGGGGATAACGCCCGACCTGGGCAAAGCGCTGGTTCTGGAACAGGCGGCCGCTGCCGGTGTGGGTATGGACGGCGTCGAAGACTGCCCGTCCGGCGGCGTCTTCGTTCCAGCCTTCGTAAACGAATTCGCGAATGACCCGCCCGCTTAGAGAGCCCCCGGTGCCGTAGATCTTCTCCACGTGGCCTGCCAACGGATTGGCGTTCCCGGCGTGGTCGTGGGTTTCGTTCTTAAGCATGGAAAGCAGGTCTCGGATACCCAAGAAGCCCAGGTTCATCACCCGTGACCCTTCGGTATCATAGATAAATTCGTAGATCCAACCCGTCTTGAAGCCGCCGTTGATGTATAGGTCGTTGATCGACGGTGTCAGCGCCACCTCCCCGTCCTTGGTCTCTGCCTTGGCTAATTCCCACTCCGAGTCCGCTATGGGAATCCGAGGGTCAGTTTCGTTCTGCCGCATGGTTAGGGTGGCGGTGGCCCGGTCTAGAACGGGATAGGGTTGGACATCGGGGCCGCGTTCCGCGCCGGCGCTGACACCCACCGAGAGGATGCCATTGGCCATGGGGTTGAATTCCTGCCTTACCCTGCCTTGCAGCGGCTTGCCGTCTTGCAGCGCCAAGGGCAGGTTGGCGACGATGTTGCCGCCCCGGTCGATGAGGTCACCCTGCCACCCGGACCACACCAGAGTGTATCCCTGGCGCATCAGGAAACCGTCACCGGCGTACTCGGGCTTGGACATGTCTGTGCCGACACCGTAGTTGAAGCCCAATAGGCCCCGGTTGCCCCGGTTGGAGAACTCATAGAAGATGCGCTGGTCCCCCCGGTCCAGGTCAACGGGCTTGATAATGTCCAATGTCCCCGAAAACTCGACCAGCCCTTGGGAATTGCGCGGGGCTAGCTCCAGGTCGACGATGTTCGGCAGTCCCTGCTCGTCCGGATCAATGGCGAAGTGGACCTTTCCGAACAGGCGCTCGTATGGCCCGGTGTCGCCAAAAGATCCGCCACCGGCAAATGGTTCTCTCCGTTCGATCTCGAGACGTATTTGGTTTCCGGCCATGAATATCCACCTCCGGGAGCGTCTTGGACGCTCAACGCGAACAGTATACTTGGCATGACCCGTCATGGCGATTCAAAGATTGAACGACTTTACCTCACCATACCCCCCGTCTCGATTGTGACATCATTAACAATGTTGACGTGAGACATCGCGCAGAATAACATGATGCCGTCACCCTAGTGGAACTGGATTTCGCCGTGCCTATCTGCTGGTCTATTGGAATGGGGAAGCGGGATCACCGCGGGTCGCCAGACGGTTTCACAAGATGACCGATAAAGGATTGCCATAGTCGACACTTGACACGCGGCAGCCGCTATGGTAAAACCACTATTACTTTATAACGATTCAAAGGAGAGTAAGGATGGCAGATAAAGAGATAGCGTTGATGGCACACCTGATGCGCCGTGCTGGCTTCGGGGCCACCTTCGAGGAGTTGGAGACCCGCTCCGTCAAGGGCTACGAAGCGACGGTTGACGAGTTGCTCGATCCCGAAGGCCAGCCGGAGTTAGAGCGAGACCTGATGATGCGGTATCAGCCCCAGTGGGTCTCCCAAGCCGGCCTAGAAGGTCAGCAGGAAGAATGGACCTACCGCATGATCAACACCAAGCGTCCGCTGGAAGAAAAGATTGCCTTGTTCTGGCATCAAATCTTCGTCACGGGCCATGCCAAGTGCGAGTACCCCAAGCAGCAAACGATCGAGTTTGACATGTTCCGGCGCGACGGCCTGGGCAAATTCGACAATCTCCTGCAGGGTTTGGCCAAAGACCCGGCCATGGTGTTCTACCTGGACAATTGCATGAGCCACAAAGACGCCATCAATGAGAACTGGGGCCGTGAGCTCCTGGAGCTGTTTTCCATGGGCGTCGGCATGGACGGCCAGATCAACTACACCGAGGACGATGTTAAAGAGTGCGCCCGGGCTTTCACCGGGTGGACCGTGACCAACTCCATACCCAGGTATCCCTACGGCAAATACGAGGCGAAGTTCATCTACGACTCGGGCGACCATGACTTCGGCGAGAAGACATTCTTGGGTGAGACCGGAAACTGGAACGGCGAGGACATTATAAACATCGTCGCCAAGCAACCTGGCACTGCCAGGTTCATCTCACGGCACCTCTATAACTTCTTCGTGGCCGACGAGCCCCAGGTTCCCGCCTGGCAGGACACTGCGCCTGGAGACCCGGCAACGATCAAGTTGCTGGAAGACGAATATTTCCGGACCAACTACGACATCCGCTCCATGTTGCGGGTGCTGTTTAACTCCGATGCATTCAAAAACGCTCGCTTCAGCAAGGTGAAGAGCCCCACCGAGACGGTGGTGGGCACCATGCGATTGGTGGGCGATTTTAGCGTCCCCAAACCCGGCATGAATGCCATGGCGCTTAACATCCGCTACATGGGCCAGGACCTGATGAACCCGCCCACGGTAGAGGGCTGGCATACCGGACGGGAATGGATCGATAGCGGCACATTGGTGGAACGGATCAACTTCACTGCGGATGCGGTGGGGAATACCAGCCACCCTGGGATCCAAGCCATCATCCGGCGTCTGGGCTCACAAGGCCCGACCATCACACCGGAGCAGTTAGTGGATGGGTGTCTAGATATGTTGGGGGCTTACGAACTCGCTGACGTGACCCGGAACGAGATGCTCTCGTTGGCCAGATCCGAGGGCGAGATCCGGACCGGATCCAAGGAGTTCGAGGACCGGGTGGGCCAGATGCTCCAATCCATCGTAGCCACCACAGAGTATCTATTCGCATAGAAACCTCCTCTCCCCTTGTGGGAGAGGATTGAGGTGAGGGGTATCACCCCCATCCTGACCTTCCCCCATCAAGGGGGAAGGAAACGGTAGTAGAGAGGAGAAATAATGACGTCCACCAAGAAAGATCCGGTGTTGGTGGTGCTCCAGTTGTCTGGTGGCAATGATGGGTTGAATACAATCATCCCTTACACCAACCCCCTTTATAACGACAACCGGCCCGCCGTCCGGGTACCGGATGACCAAGTCCTACAGATAAATGACACCGTCGGTTTCAATCCGGCGATGGCGCCGATGAAACGCCTGTACGACGAGGGTAAATTAGCCATCATTCAAGGTATAGGCTATCCATCCCCCAGCCGTTCCCACTTCCGCTCCATGGATATCTGGCACACCTGTGAGCCGGAAAAGGTGGGCGATGAGGGCTGGCTGGGCCGGGCGATATCAGAACTTGACCCAACCAAAGAGAACGTGCTGACCGGAGTGAACTTCGGGCGCGGTCTTCCCCGTGCCATGGTGGCTCCCGGCGTCCCAGTGGCCTCGGTGGGCAACCTGGAGTCTTACGGCGTTCTCACCGGCATTGAGATAGAAGAACAGCGCGCCAAGGCTCTTGACGTGTTCTCCCGGGTCTATTCCCCAATGATCGGTCAAGGGCCGGTGCTGGACTACTTCGCCCACACCGGCCTGGACGCGTTGAAGGGCGCCGATATCCTCAGCACCGCGCCCGAGTCCTACTCGTCCACCATAGAATACGGCTCTGACTCGGTCGCTCAATACATGAGAAACATCGCCCAGGTGCATCTAGCCAACCTGGGGACACGGGTCATGTACACCACGGCCCCATACAACAGCTTCGACACACACGCCGGGGAGTTGGCGAATCACACCAAGTTGTGGTCCGAGACTTCCAACGCCGTGGCCGATTTCTACGATGACTTAAAAGAGCACAACGCCGGTGACAATGTGGTACTGCTGGTATTCACCGAGTTCGGACGCCGGGTCCACGACAACGGCTCCGGGACTGACCACGGCGCGGGCGGCGTTGCCTTCGTCATCGGCGATGCCGTTAAGGGCGGCCTGTATGGCGAGTACCCGTCTCTGGAAGCGAACAAACTGAACGAGGGCGACCTTGCATTCAACAACGACTTCCGTGGACTTTACGCCACGCTGTTGGAAAAGTGGATGGGTCTGGATTCCAAACCCATAATCAACGGCTCCTTCGAGCAGATGGCCTATCTTTAAACGATCTGAGTCTGTAGGAACCAAACTTACTGAGAGGCTTAAATGACTACTATCACCCAGATTTCCCATATAAATCTGCAATACAGCCACACCATCGGCCGGGGCGAGCAGTTCGGGCCCGGATTTACCTATCCCGTTCAGATGGCCAAGGGCGAAGGCGACATGATGTATGTGCTATGCCGCTCGCCTGAGTACCGGCCGGAGGGCACTCGCATTGTTGTATGCACCGCCGGCGAAGAATACATAAACGTCTTCGCCCGGGGCGTCAACCACCAAGGACCCCACGAATACAACTTCGAAGATGGCTCTCTGGTCTGGCCCACCTGCGTCGCTTTAGACAGTGAACAAAACGTTTATGTGTCTGACGAGTGGCTGAACCGAATCTCCGTCTATAACAAGGACGGCGACTACCTTAGGAAATGGGACATGAGCGAGGGCGCCGGAGATGGCGAGATCAACCGCCCATCCGGCTTGGCCTTCGACAAAGACGACAATCTCTATCTGGTGGACAGCTTGAATCACCGGATCCAGAAATTCTCCAAAGATGGTAAGTTCCTGTCAAAGTGGGGCACCGAAGGGAGTGGCGACGGCGAGTTCAACATGCCTTGGGGTATCGACCTTGACGCCCAAGGAAACGTGTATATCGCCGATTGGCGCAACGACCGGATCCAGAAGTTCACTCCTGATGGCAAATTCCTGATGAAGATCGGTTCGTCGGGTTCCGGTGAAGGACAGTTAAACCGGCCCACCGATGTGGCCGTGGACAATGACGGCGTCATCTACGTCGCCGACTGGATGAACGACCGGATCCAGGTGTTCGACACGGAAGGTAACTTCGTCACCCTGCGAACCGGAGACGCCACCGTCTCCAAGTGGGGCAAGGACAAGCTGGACGCGAATGCGGAGATGTGGGGAGAACGTGACCGGGCCGAGGGTCTGGAACGAGAGAGGCTGTTCTGGGCTCCTTCAGGCATCACGGTCGATGACGACAACAACGTTTTCGTCTGCGAAAGCCCTCGCAACCGCATCCAGGTATACCGCAAGCAGTCCCCAACCTTTGCGGGGCCCCGGCTGTAGACAATCCCGGTAGCTAAGAATCGATGAAGGCCCACCGGCGGCTCGGACGGATGCTGGTGGGCCTTCTTTAGTCTGTAGTCCGTTTCTGTGAACCGATCATTGTTCCGAAAATAGAATTGCCAACCTTCGGCCGCACACTTCGTCATTCCGACACCAGCCCTTCCGCTGAAGGGCGGCGAGGAATCTTGGGATGGGGGAACGGCCACACAACAGATTCCAGTAAAACATCACTCACCTTTACCTAGTCACCGTACCAATCTTAACTGGGAGATGCCCCTGTCAATCGACAGTGGGGCTCGATAAAGCATGGCCACAACGGTTGCCCGCATCCCTTATCTGGGATGCGAGCCCTTCTACTACGACATGGAACGCCGGGGCATCGAGGTGCGGAATATGGCGCCCGCGATGATCGCCGCGGCCCTTCTCAATGGTGAAGTCGATTCCGGACCGGTCCCTATAACCGACTGCGTTCTCTTGAATGAAGGGTTTCAGCCTTTGTCCGGGTTCTGTATCACAGCCGTCAGCCACTCCGGCGCCACCGTTCTTCACTCCAAGGCGCCCATCGCGGATCTGAACGGCTTGAGCATTTCTATCCCTGAAGAATCATCCCAGGACCGAACCTTATTGAGAATGTTGTTGACCCTAAAACATGGGGTCGACCCCGTTTACTTCTTGGACTCCCAGGACTCTGAGCAGTCCCATGACGCCCTCCTCCTGGCGGGTAACCAGGCGTTACGCCGGCGGCGGGGCGTACGGGGCTTCCCCCACCGGTACGACTTGGCGGAAGAGTGGCGGGAGTGGACCGGCTTACCCTTAGTTTTCTTCCGTTGGATGGTGCGCACCGGAATGGAGCGTCCGGACGCGGCCATCCTGGAGGATGCCCTGTTCGTTGGGCAGGAGGACTGGCTGGACAACCTGTACCGCATGTCCGGCCCGCGGGACGACCTGCTGATGCTTCCCAAGGACGTACTGGAGCATATCCAAAGCCTCCGTTTCTATATGGGAGTACCGGAGCAGAAGGCTATCGACCTGTTCAACCAGCACCTGGAAAGCCTTGAGCTGAACGGGAAACTGTAGGCGCAACGCGATGGCTCAAGCAGCCGCGATTCCAGGCGTGACCGCAGTCTCATTTAATTGAATCGCGGGTCCAATAATACGTCCAGCGAAGGCTAAAATTCGGTTTACATACAAAGGTGGGACTTTACTTGCGATATATTTTACGACTGTAGCTTGGAATTTGTATCATGACTCTGAATACATCGGGCAATGCAACATCAAGAAACCCGCCTTGACATCATGCAATTCGATTATTACTATTTGCGGGCATAGGTACGGACTTCGACCCCAGGGAGAGAATCGAATCCCGTTAGCGTTTAAAAGCGTACGTTAAAGAACAAAAGAAGCCCCAGGTGACTCCGCCTGAGAAACTAATCACCCGGGGCCATGAGTCGAACGTGCGAAACACACGCGCCAACTTTTATTCTAGTAAATCTATCAACAGCGCTTCTTGGTTGGATGAGCCGGAAATTCCTGCATGGTCGGGCATTCCTGATTCCCGACTTCGCGGACCCAGCCACTCCGGAAGCGCCGATTCGGTTTAAATGGCACCGAGTAGCATTACTCAAGACCAGACAAACGTAGGCCTACCTGATTCAACATTGGAGGGAAGATCATGGCGCACCGTTCGATCTCTAGCCCCAAAGCGTTATTCCTGACACCATTATTATTGACCCTTATTTTCATCGTCGCTTGCGGCTCCTCCGCACCCGCCGAACCAATAGTAGTGGAGAAGGAGGTCATCAAGGAAGTCATCAAGGAAGTCCCGGTGATCAAAGAGGTGATCAAAGAAGTTCCGGTAGAGGTCATCGTCGAGAAAGAGGTCATCAAAGAGGTTCTGAAGCACGTTGTGGTGGTCCCGAAGGAAATCAAAGACGCCGGGGATATTCCACCCACCATAGTTCCTGGAGCGATAGGCACCTCAGTCCAGGCTCCAGCTAAGGCTATTCCCCGGGGCAAACACGGTGGA
>CATMOE010000018.1:0-56351 GCA_950072105.1 uncultured Dehalococcoidia bacterium | reverse complement strand
CTTCGTCGCGAGTCCCTGGCGGAGTCGGGAAATCTTAGGTGACCGCTACAACCAGGCATGAGACTCCGATCCTTCGGCGGAAGGAGAGGAGTGAGACGAATCGCCCATCGTTTGAACTGGCGAATCTACCACGATCAACTTGAAACCGTACTATTCGCTCGAACTTTGAGGAATGGGGGTCTAGGGAATAACCCTAGAGACTTCTATCGTCTCTTCCCGGTTGGGACCGGTGGAGATGATCTGCACCGGGCAGCCCACCAGTTCTTCGATCCGATTCACGTACGACATGGCGTTTTCGGGCAGTTGTGACAGGCTGGTGGCGCTGGCCGTCGGTTGGGACCAGCCGGGGTGCTCTTCGTATATCGGCTGGCATTGGGCCAGCAGGCTGGTGTTGGACGGGAAACGGTCGATTCTTTGGCCGTCCACTTGGTATCCCACGCACACTTTGACCGAAGGAAAGCCGTCCAGGATGTCCAGCCGGGTCAATACCAAGCCGGTCATCCCGTTGACCAATCTGCTGTACTTGGCGGCTACTGCGTCGAACCACCCGATCCGGCGCGGACGGCCGGTGGTGGTGCCGTATTCATGGGCCGTCTCCCGCAGGCCCTCAGCCGTTTCGCCGAAAATCTCCGATGGCATGGGTCCGCCACCCACTCTGGTGGAGTAGGCTTTGAAAACGCCGACCACCCCGGCGATTGCCTGGGGGGGGATGCCCAAGCCGATGCAGGCCCCACCTACTGAAGGTGAAGAGGAGGTGACGTAGGGATACGACCCGTGGTCGATATCCAACAGGGTACCTTGGGCGCCTTCCAGTAAAACGGCCTTGTCTTGGGCCAGCAGGTCCTGGATCGTTTGCTCGGTGGCTTGGATGTGAGGGGCCAGACGGGCGGCCCAATCGGCGCACTTGTCGAGGATGTCCTGTATAGACAGGGCTTCCGCCTCGTATATCTTGGTTATCAAGGCATTCTTGAAGGCCAGAGCCTGCTCTAACCGAGGCCGTAAGGTGCTCTCGACGTCCAACAGATCGCCGACCCTGATGCCCATCCGGCCAGTTTTGTCCACGTAGGCTGGACCGACACCCCTGCCGGTGGTCCCGATCGCCGAGTCTCCCCGAGCCTTTTCTTCTAATTCGTCCAGGAGCACATGGTAAGGCATGATGAGGTGGGCTCGCTCGCTCACAAATAGGTTGGAGGTATCTATACCCCGGGCATCCAATTCGCTCAGCTCGCCCAGCAGTACGTCGGCGTCAACCACCACTCCGTTGCCGATTATTCCGGCAACCCCCGGCCAGCATATGCCCGAGGGGACCATATGAAGCTGGAAGGTGCCTTTGTCATTGACCACGGTGTGGCCGGCGTTGCTCCCACCACCGTACCTGACCACGGCGTCAACCCTTCCGGCAAGGTAGTCGATAATCTTCCCTTTGCCCTCGTCGCCCCACTGGCCGCCGATTACTGCGTAGCCCGGCATCTCTCCCCCTGAATACACACGATCAAACCCTGCCTAGATTAGGCAGGGCCAAAACCAAGGGGCAGTATAGCAAATAACCGCCTGTATTGGGAAGGAGAGGGTTGCACGGCCGTGGACTTTGGGGAGCGAAAATATGGCATCTTAGGGTAGAACGTTTTCGTCACGCCTGGGCACATGTATACTAGGGTTGATAGGCTATCTCTCAAGTGAGGATCGGAACCATGACCATTCGGGAAAAATTGGAAGAGGACATCATCCAAGCGATGCGGGACCGTGACAAGGTTCGTTTGGAGGCTTTGCGCTTCTTGAAAGCCAAAGTCCAGGATGTGGAAAAACCTCTGGGTAAAACCCTAGACGACCAGGGTATGTTAGACGCGATCTCCAGACAGGTCAGCGACCGCCGGGATAGCATCCGAATGTTTGAACAAGGTGGCCGGGACGACTTGGTGGCCAAAGAGTCGGCGGAGCTAGCCATCCTGATCCCCTATCTGCCTCCCCAGCTAAGCCCTGAAGAGTTGGCCCAACTGGTGTCGGATGTCATCAAGGAAGTTGGCGCGACCTCCGCCGGGGACAAGGGCAAGGTGATGGGAAAGTTGATGCCCCAGGTAAAAGGCAAAGCCGACGGTAACGCGGTCAACGACCTGGTCACCCAACTGCTTGAGTCCGGGGCTTAGGAACCCGCCTATGCGGTTTGGAATCTTAGTTTTCCCCGGTACTTGGAGCGAGACCGACTGCTACCACGCCGTCAAAGACGTCCTCCATCAAGATGCCGGCTACGTTTGGCACCAGGAAGACGATCTCTCGGGTTACGACTGTGTGATACTGCCCGGCGGCTTCTCCTACGGCGACTATCTGAGGCCGGGCGCCATGGCCCGGGTTTCGCCGGTGATGAAAGCTTTGGACGGGTTCGCGGCGGCGGGCGGTCTAGTCATCGGCATCTGCAACGGCTTCCAGATACTGTGCGAGGCCGGACTGCTGCCCGGTGCGTTGCTCCGGAACCATCACCTGGAATTCCGGTGCCAATGGACCAATCTGCGAACCGAGAGCGTTGATTCTCCCTTCACCAACGCTTGTGAACGAGGACAAATCCTCCAGGTGCCCGTGTCCCACGGCGACGGCAACTACTTTGCCGAGCCTGAGATTCTGGAGGAATTGGAGCAGGAAGGCCGCGTGCTGCTTCGATACTGCGAGCCCTCCGGCGCCATTTCCGACGATGCAAACCCCAACGGCTCGGCCAACAACATCGCCGGGATCACCAACCAGGCTGGAAACGTGTTGGGGTTGATGCCCCACCCCGAGCGTTGCTGCGAAGCCATTCTCGGCGGCACCGACGGCAAGCTAATCTTCCAATCCATCGTCGATAGCTGCTCGGCGGGCTGAACGTCAAACTCCGTTCAGGGAGAACTGGGTAGCCAATTACTCGGTGCCCAGGATGCCCGCTTGCCGGGAAGTTGAGGAATCCCTGGCCGCTAGTTAGCATCCGGCGTCGAAATTTATTCCATGGTGTATCTTGACCGAGGAGAACATTACATATTACTGTAGGGGTATCCCTGCGCCGGGCTGGCTAACCAAGGATAGGTGAGATGCTGGAAACCAGCAAGCGTAAATTCACCTCTCGGGAAGCGTGGCGATCTACGCTTGCGGAATTTATCGTCACGCTCCTGTTTGTTTTTCTGGGGGCCGGTTCTGTAGTTGTAAGCGGGGGCCTACCCAACGGTGACCTGGACGCGGCCCGGTTGGGTATCATTGCCGTGGCTCATGGATTGGCTATTGCCATCTTGGCATACGCCACTGCGAATATCTCCGGCGGGCACATAAACCCGGCTGTCACATTCGCGGCCTGGATGACGAATAAGATAAGCGCAGCCAGGGGTCTGATGTTCATCGCAGCACAACTCAGCGGTGCTGTAGTCGGCGCTTTGCTTCTTCTGGCAACCATTCCCGCCGCCGCCGACACCAATCTGGGAGCTCACGCCCTAGGGCCCGATGTTTCTATTAGCATGGGCTTATTGATGGAGATCATTGTCACCTTTGCGCTGGTCTTCGTCATCTTCGCTACAGCTGTCGATCCTGGGGGCATGGGCAATCTCGCACCCCTGGCGATTGGCCTGGCGGTTCTGGTAGATCACCTGGTTGCGGTGCCGATCACCGGAGCTTCGATGAACCCAGCCCGGAGCTTTGGGCCCGCACTGGTGTCAGGGGCGTGGTCTGATCACTGGATATATTGGGTCGGACCGCTCCTCGGAGGCGCTGGGGCCGGTCTGGTATATCAATTCATGTTCATCAACCGGGCTCGCTAATCTCAGATAGGAGGTAATCTCATGAAGTGTCCTCGTTGCGAAAACGCGGTTTCCTCACCCGGCGGACGGTCCGCATGCGTTAACGGCGTGGAAGTGCTAATGGTGATTTGTCCGCACTGTGAAACCATTCTCGGTGTTGTTCATCAGTCTCATTCATCCTACTTCAGCCAAGGATGCACTCGTGGCGCAGTCACTCAGGCGCAATGAGCCGATTTCAGGGTCAGCGTAGAACCATGCCGAACGGAGAGAAAAGTTCTTCGAGATTGCTCACAGAATCGCAGTCAGCCAGCATATGGAAGGAGGTAAAGAATGCCAGGAAAGATCGTGATCAACAAGATTAATCATGTGACTACCATGGTCAAGGACACTGCCCGGGCCATGAAGTTTTACAACGACTTGATCGGCATCAAGCAGATTCAGAGCCAAGTAGAGAACCCCAACATCACCTGGCTGCAGTTGGAAACGGGGATAATGGTGCATCTCATCGAGACCCCCGACGCCCCGGCGATGCCCCACAACATCCATCACGCGTTCGAGGTTGAGGACTTCGAGGGGACCAAGAAGATCCTTGAGGAGAACGGGTACAAGGTCGAGCGTGAGGGGGTTCGTTATGACGGCCAGGCCTTCCTGTTCATCGACGACCCCGACGGCAACAACGTCGAGTTCTGCACCGCGTCCGGTTACGCCCCGGCGCCGCCGCGTCCTTAACCGCTGCGGCGGTCTGGCAACATGGCTAGCAACGAAAAGAAATTCCGGGTCCTGGTCACGGATACCGTTTGGCCGACCACCCAGCCCGAGCGTGAGGTCCTCGATCGCATCGGAGCGGAGATAGTTGAGGCCCCGGACCCGTCCGAGGCCACGCTGATGGCGCTGGCCGCCGACGCCGACGCGATCATGACCTGTTTCGCCCAGGTGACCCCTAAAGTGGTCCAGGCCGCCAAAAAATGCCAGGTGATCAGCCGCTACGGGGTTGGCGTGGACAACATCGCCGTGGACACGGCCACTACCGAGGGGATAGTGGTTACCTACCTGCCCGACTATTGTGTCGATGAAGTATCGGACCACGTGATGGCCTTACTCTTGACCTGGAACCGGCAGATCGGTTTTTACAATGGTGTGGCTAAGGAAGGCCGTTGGAGCGGTGTATCGTCCCCGGCGCCTTTAGTTCGATTAAGAGGCCGGAAGCTGGGGATTGCCGGACTGGGACGCATCGGCCGGGCGGTGGCGGTTAAGGCCCAGGCCTTTGGGTTAGAAGTCTCGGCCCACGACCCTTACCTCCCAGCCGGTATTTCTCCTCCCTCTGATGTTCGCATGGTAGATCTGCCAACTCTGCTGGCTGAGTCGGATTACATCACCCTCCATACACCGTTGAACGAAGAGACCCTCGGGTATATCGGCGCCGGGGAGTTCGCGATGATGAAACCTTCAGCTTTTATCATCAACTGCGCTCGTGGCCCCATCATCGATGAAGATGCCCTGTACGCCGCCCTACGCGACGGTCAGATCGGCGGCGCGGGATTGGACGTGATGGAACAGGCCGCGCCCCCAGCCGGTCATCCCTTGTTCGCCCTGGACAACGTCTTGATCACCCCTCATGTGGCTTTCCTGTCCCAGCAGTCGGTGTTGGAGCTGGAGGTGCGCACGGCCCAGGCCACCGCCGACGTGCTGCAGGGGAAGATGCCACAATTTCTAGTCAATCCAGCGGTGTTGCCCCACGCGCGGGTGAAGCTGACGTAGTCACCTTAGAGAGGTGTTTCCAGATGTGGCGTTGACACCTTTGGGGGCAAGGTGTACGTTGTGGCCCGGAATGAATGCCCTCGCTACAGTCTCAGATCGGACGGTAGCCGATGGAACAGCGGTGAGTTTGCCACGTAATATATTTCTGGTGGGATTCATGGCTTCGGGGAAGACCCGTACCGGCGAGATATTGTCCCGGCTTATCGGCTGGGAGTTGGTGGACGCCGACGTGGAGTTGGCGAGTCGGGCCGGGCGGTCGATCCCCGAGATTTTCGAAGAGGATGGGGAACCCGCGTTTAGAGACTTGGAGCGAGCGCTGATCCAAGAACTTGCCGCGGGTCTCGGCAAGGTGATCGCTGCCGGCGGTGGGGCTTTCGTGGACCCTGACAACCAAGAGCAGATGCTGAGAAACGGCCTGGTGGTCTGTCTAAGAGCAAAACCGGAGACGATACATCGCCGTATAACCCAAGCTGAATCGGGCGGAGCAGCAGCCCGCCCTCTGCTGGCCGGGGCGCCTCCGTTGGAACGCATCGAGGCCCTTTTAGCGCAGCGGGCCGAAGCCTACTCCCGGGCCCACTACTCGATAGACACCGACCTTCTGACTTCCGAACAGGTGGCACAGGAAGTACTGAATGTGTTAAATGAAACAGGGGACGAAACGGATGCCGGAACCGGAGGAAAAGAAAATGGCCGATGAGAATCTGGCCGCGGTGGTTCATCATTCGGGTGGCAGCTATCCGGTAGTCGCCGGGTGGGGCATTCTTGATGATCTGGGCCGCCGGTTCGTGGACTTGGACCTTAAAGGACCGGCCTACATCATCACTGACACCAACGTGATGAATCCCTACGGACGCCAGGCCCAGTTGGCATTGCAGAAGCACGGGATAGCCGCCCATATCTTCATCATCCCAGCCGGGGAGACTAGCAAGAGTTTCAGCCTCGTCCAGTTGATCTACGACTGGCTAGTGGAACGCCGCGCTGAGAGAGGCCATCCCATCATCGCAGTGGGCGGCGGCGTTGTGGGCGACCTGGCGGGCTTCGTGGCGGCCACTTTCCTGCGGGGCGTCCCCTTCGTTCAGGTTCCCACCAGCATGGCGGCCATGGTGGACGCATCTATCGGCGGAAAAGTTGCGGTCAATCTGCCCCAGGCCAAGAATCTAGTTGGGGCCTTCTACCAGCCCAGAGGGGTATTTGCCGACGTTCAGGCCCTGTCTACCCTGGGTAAACGTGAGCTGGCCGAAGGCTGGGCTGAGGCGATCAAGCATGGCTTCATCCTGGACGCCGACTTAGTCGACACCTTCGAACAGCATGCCGAGGCACTGATGGACGTTGAGCCGGAGATTTCCACCCAAGTCATTCGGCGCAGCATGGCTATCAAGGCGGAGGTGGTCAGCCAGGACGAGCGGGAGACCTTGGGCATACGCATTCTCTTGAACTACGGCCACACCATCGGCCACGCCTTGGAGGCGTCGACGGAGTACGGCCGATTTTTCCACGGCGAGGGAGTGTCCGTGGGGATGATGGGCGCGGCGCGCATGGCCGAGCAGATGGGAATGATATCGTCCGAATTGGTGGATCGACAATACGCGCTATTGCGCCGGTTCAACCTGCCTACCAGCGCCGCTGGAGTGGACGTCGATGGGATATTCCGAGCAATGTCCATGGACAAGAAGGTCGAGGCGGGTTCCAACCGTTGGGTGATGCTGGAGGGGGTGGGCAAAGCGGTGGTGCGCCGGGATGTCCCCCTTGACTTGGTTGAAGCCACAGTCAGGGAATTGATAGGTTAGCTGTCCGCGTTGTCTTCCTGACTTGTTTCTTGCTCTGCTTCCTGATTTCTCCGCTGGCCCATCTGGGCGTTTAAAGCCATTCCGGCGATAACCAAACAGATCAGTCCGCCGAATCCCAGCAGCAACGCGTTGGCCGCGATAGATAGGTAGTCCGCATCCGAGAAACTCTCCGATGCTTGCTGCAACCCCACGGCGATGCTGCCGCTAAGGACCGTTAGGCCGAACAAGATGCGGATGCGGGCCGGGTCCACCATTCTGTTTGCCGCAGTGCCCAGTTGGGCTCCAGCCGACGCGGAAATCAGCATTATCACCACCATCAGCAGGTCAACTTCGTTTGAATACGATTTTATCAAGGTACCCATTGAACCGGTGATAACGATCTGGAACAGGTCGGTGCCTATGGCTACCGTGGTTGGTACTCCCACTACATAAATCAGCATGGGCATGAGGATGGTCCCGCCGCCCGCTCCCAACAGACCGGCGAATAAACCGGTCGCCACTCCCGCCGCCAGGGGAATAAACACGGAGATGCGCTCTATCCCCGACACAGGCAAGGACACGTAGGTTGGAACGGTCCCGAATCCGGGTATCGGGACGGAATGAGGGGGGATTCGCATCGACTGAACGCGCCGGGTCAGTCCGGCCGTGGAGATCTCTCCCTCTTGATGCGCCTGTGGCCGCCGAGTCCTCAGGAAATCGTAGATGATGAAAATTCCCAGGATTGCCAAAACCACCACGTAGATGTATCGGATGGCCGATTCGACTATTCCGGCCGCGGAGAGTAACTGGATTATCCACTGAGCTAAGAACAGGGCCGGTATGGTGCCACATACCAGCAGGAGCCCCAGCTTAACGTCTACGTTGCCCATGCGGCGGTGCTTCAGTGTGTTAATGATGGATGAGCCCATGATTAGCGTAAGGCCAGTGCCCACGGCGAAAACCGGGGGGACACCGAATACTATCAAGCCCCCCGTGATTAAGAACCCGCCCCCCACGCCAAAAAATCCGCTCAGAGTGCCCAGGATCAAGCCTAGAAGTAATAAGAGAGGGAGGGATACGGCCACACCGGCGTTGGGGAATAGTAGATCCAAGCTTATTGTCCCCTCCGGCCCCGGTGCAGTGGGCCGATGGCGGGCAGCAATCGAAAGAACGCTTCCCAGAAGCAAAATAGAACCAGGCTGGTCACGGCAACGACAGACATGACGAACAATGCCCACAGCAGGGGATAACTGCCGCTGAGTGAAGCTGAAAACTCGCCGAAAGCATCGAACATGGACTGCGCCTGCCGGGTCGTAGATTGTTGCGTTCGAGGTGAGGGCCGCGATACCATATTGCCGCGATCGATCAATCGACCCAGTTTGGGTTACGCCGATCCGGATAGATCCATGGACCGGCCTCGAACTGCTTTCTGATAATATCACGGAATATGCCAGTTGGCCGGACGTCGGCCTACATCGAGTAAGTTGTCGGTAGGAGATGTATCCCTTGGGTTTTTCTTTCCAGTTGCAACACACGGACGGCGAGGCCAGAGCGGGTGAACTGGTAACCCCCCACGGCAACGTGTCCACGCCGGCGTTCATGTCCGTGGCCACCCAGGCCACCGTGAAAGGTCTCCTTCCTGAAGAGGTGGAATCGCTGGGGGCCGAGATCGTGCTGTGCAATGCCTACCATCTCTACCTGCGGCCCGGTGTGGACTCCGTAGCCCGTCTGGGGGGGCTTCACCGCTTTATGGGGTGGTCGCGGCCCATTCTCACCGACAGCGGCGGTTACCAGGCCTTCAGCATGGGCGCGTTGCGCAAGGTCGACGAGGATGGCATCCGTTTCCGTTCGCACATCGACGGCAGCGAGCACCGGTTTGGACCGGAACTGGCCGTGGCCAACCAGCGGGGTTTGGGCGCCGACATAATCATGTGCCTGGACCAGTGCATCGCCCACGGGGTTTCCAAAGACGAGGTGCGCCGTGCCATGGACCGAACTCACCGGTGGGCTGAAGTTTGCTACCGGACCCACCAGGCGTCGGGCGCCGCAGATGAACAAGCCCTTTTCGGAATCGTTCAGGGTGGCGCATTCGCCGATCTGCGAGATGAATCGGCCCGGCACATCACGGGCATCCCCTTTCCCGGCTACGCCATCGGCGGATTGGCGGTGGGCGAGTCAAAGGCCGAGTTGTACCAGATCGCCGGCCAAGTGGCGGCTCGATTACCTCAGGACAAGCCCAGATACCTGATGGGAGTTGGTTCTCCGGAAGATCTGGTGGAGTGCGTGGCAAGGGGGGTAGACATGTTCGACTGCGTGCTGCCCACCCGAGTAGCCCGCAACGGCGCCCTGTTCACCCGTACCGGCCGAGTTGACATAACCAAGCGGAAATACGCCGATCAGGCCGAACCTTTGGATGAGGATTGCGATTGCTACGCCTGCCGGAACTTTTCCGCCGCATACCTGTGGCACTTGTTCCGCGCCAAGGAGTTGCTGGCCCTGCGCTTGGCGACGATGCACAACCTGCGGTTCATTCTGCGGTTGATGCAGGAGATGAGGGAAGCAATCATTAACGACCGCTTCAATGACTTTCAGCGGGGGTTCTGGGATGCCTACCGTCCCACCGACGAAGCGGCGAGACAGGAGCAGAAGAATAAGTGGTTAAAGGCTAGGGGCGGCTAGTTCCCGCCGGCGACGGCCGGTACGATGCTTACTTCGGACCCGGAACTGATCGCGGTTCCCAAGCCGTCCAGGAAGCGCACATCTTCGCCATTGACGTAGATGTTTACGAAGTACCGCAACTCCCCGTTCTCATCCACCAACCGGTCCTTGAATCCTGGATAGGCGCCATCCAATTTCTCTACCAACTCGCCAAGGTTGGACGATTCCATTTCAACCTTGGATTCTCCATTGGTCATGCGGCGTAGGGGAGTGGGTATTCGAACCATGACACTCATTAGTGGATGTCCTCCTAAAGCTTAAACCGGCAGTCAGGATACAGCGGTGAGAAACCACGGTCTAACCCTCAATCACGTCTCCGCTGAGGGGGTCAACCCTCACTCCGATGGCGCTGACCCAGTCCAGACCACGCTGAATCTCCGTGTCGTCTCCATCGAGTTCCAACACTACCCAGCCCATGTCTTCACGTACGTCGGCCCGGCGGATGTTGGTGACCAGATTAAAGTTTTGGCCCAGTTGATAAATTATCGGCTCTTTGACCATCTGCGTCATGAACGTGAACTTGACCCTTTGCGTCCCCATCGTTCATCATCCTCCCACCGAGATACGCTGGCTTATCACGTCCTCGAAGGCACCCATGGAGGGTTTTATGGACAGAGGATTAACGACGTCCTCAACTGCCTCTTGGGTCTTCAGCCCGTTGCCGGTTATGTAGACCACCGTCAACTCATCGGGCTTGATAGCGCCACTGTCCGCCAGGTTCTTCAAAGCCGAGACTGTTACGCCGCCGGCGGTCTCGGTGAATATCCCTTCCGTTTCCGCCAGAAGCTTGATACCGTCGATGACGTCGGCTTCCGGAACCGCGTATGCGGAACCTCCGGACTCTTTTAAAACTCGGATAGCGTAGATGCCGTCGGCAGGGTTGCCGATGGCTAGTGACTTGGCTATGGTGTCGGGACGTACCGGGGACACGTGTGGTTGCCCGTTGGCCCACGCGGTCACTATGGGGGCGCAGCCCACGGCTTGCGCCATGTGCATCTTCGTGGTCACCGCCGGATGATGGACCGTGTTTTGGTCCGGGCCGAAGGAGGCGGCTTCAACGCCGTCCAACAGGCCCAGGCATGCTAACTCGTTGAAGCCTTTCCATATCTTGGTGAACATGGCCCCGGATGCGCTGGGAATCACCACATGGTCGGGAATCCGCCAGCCCAACTGTTCGGCTACCTCATAACCCAGGGTTTTGCTGCCCTCGGCGTAGTAGGGGCGCATGTTGATGTTTACGAATGCCCAGGGGTAGTTGTCGGCTACCTCGCTGCAAAGCCGGTTCACTTCGTCGTAGGTGCCCTCGACCGATACCATCGTGGGACCGTAGATGGCGGCGCCGATGACTTTGCCACGCTCCAGGTCCCAGGGAATGAACACTACCGCCCGTATGCCCGCTCTGGCCGCATGAGCGGCCACGCTGCAAGCCAGATTGCCGGTGGAGGCGCAGGCTAACGTGTCGAACTCGAACTCCATCGCCTTGGTGGCAGCCACGGAAACCACCCGATCCTTGAATGAAAAGGATGGGTTTACGCTATCGTTCTTGATGTAGAGGTTGCGCAGACCCAGACTCTTTCCCAGGTTGCGGGCTTTTATCAATGGGGTGTAGCCGGCCATGATATCCACCGGGTCGTCGCCATTGGCTGGCAGCAGGTCCTGATACCGCCAGATGCTTAATGGGCCTTGGGAGATCCGCTCGCGGCTGATGACATCGGAGATGGTATCGTAGTCGTATACGACCTCCAGAGGCCCGAAGCAATAGTCGCAAACATTAAGAGCTTCGGCGGGGTACTCCCTGCCGCACTCACGGCATATTAATCCCTTAACAAAAGCCACCGGGGACTAGACCTCCATAGACAAATAGGCACTATCCATAGATAGTGGGGGATGCCAGTGATACTATCAAAGGCACTGGGGGTTGTCAAGCTGAACAGCCTCGTTCCAGGCTCAGAATACCAGGCCCGGCCGCCCGCGGGATGGGTGATATAATCTGATTAAGGTGCCTGGATTTCCCACCTGCCCAATCATGGCTGGAGCCATCCTCGGTGGCATCGCCTCACTTCTATCTTTAAGTGATTCCTCGCCAAGCTCCACGGCGCCGCTGCTCAGCCGAGTGGGAATCGCCGCCGGTAAACCACTAGCAACTGGAGAAGATTTGTACCAGACCCGGAACCTGATCGGCCTCCTGCAGAAGTTCTCTATCTTTCTCATTTTGGGCGTTGTCGCGGGCATGCTCGCCGCCAACCTTGATCCGCACTGGTACGAAGAGATGGTGGATTACCACGTCTTTGGCGACGGTGCGGTTTTGTTCGGACACGCCATCACCGTGCACTTCTTGATCAACAGCATCTTCATGGTCTTTTTCTTCGGAGTTGCTACCAAAGAGATAACGGAATCGATCTTGCCCGGCGGCGCCCTGAACCCGGTGGAGAAGGCGATCAACCCGATATTGGGCACCATCGGAGGGGTGCTGGGACCGGCCGGGATGTACCTGTTACTAGCGTTCGTATTCTACGGAGGAACGGAAGACTTTAAAACCGTGGCCAACGGCTGGGCCATCCCCACGGCAACCGACATCGCTCTGGCCTGGCTGGTGGCCCGGCTGGTATTCGGCTACCGGCACCCGGCGGTCAACTTCTTGCTCCTTCTGGCGGTGGCGGACGACGGGATAGGCCTCGGCATCATCGCGGTCTTTTACCCGGACCCGGAACTCCCAGTCATGCCGGCGTGGCTACTGTTGACCGTTGCCGGCATGGGGGTCGCATTCGCCATGCGGCGGCTGGGTGTTGCCTCATGGGTCCCTTATGTGGCGATCGCTGGGACTCTTAGCTGGATCGGCCTGGTAAAAGCATCGATCGAGCCGGCATTGGCCCTGGTCCCCATCGTGCCCTTTCTTCCCGCGGCCGTTGCGCAAAAGGCCGCTCCGGCAGACCATCGCTCAGTGGAACGCGATGCCGAAGTTGTTGCTGAGGGAATCGCCGGCGCCCATGATAGCAACAGCGCCTTGGAACTGTTTGAGCGTCAGCTGAAGCTCTTTGTGGACGTTGGTCTGTTCTTCTTCGCGTTCGTCAACGCCGGTGTGGCTTTTGGGTTTATAGGCAAGGTTACCTTCATCGTTCTTATATCGTTGGTTGTCGGTAAAACTGCGGGGGTAACTCTTTTCTCTTGGGCAGCCGTCAAGATGGGCTTCCCCCTTCCAACGGGCATGGACCTCAGGCACCTGGCGGTTGCGGGTTTGATCGCCGGCTTAGGCCTGACGGTGGCCCTATTCGTGGCGGGCAAGGCGTTTGCCGGTCCACCGTTTCAAGACCCGGCCAAAATGGGCGCGGTTTTAAGCGGGGGTGTGGCCCTGCTGGCCCTTGTGGCCGGAGCGGCTCTCAAGGTGAAAGGCTCGGTTGAAAGTCCGAATGATTCTAGTTGAGCCTGCGGTGATATACTCGAGCTATCAGCGGTCAGCTATCAGCTTTTGAAAGGGGCTGTAAGCTGATCGCTAATAGCCGGCAAAGGCGGTTAACATGATTGGAGTTCTGACCCATCATTGGGCAAAAGCAGACAAGATTGAAGAGGCTAAGAAGTTGCTGGATGGGAACGGCTTGGCTCAGAGCAAGGCCCCCGGCTTCGGCAGCCGGGAAACTCTCTATTCCATCGACGACCCGTCAAAAATCACTACTCTCGTCACCTGGGACAGCAACGAGATTTACGATGCCTGGCGCGCCAGTCCCGAGCGGACCGTGGCCATGGCTGGGGCCGGCGAACTTTGGGCTAAACCTCCAGAATCGGAGCGTTTCCAGGTAGCCGGATAGTCCAAGCAACTGATTCGCCGCCGGCCGCCGCCGGACTTGGTAGCTATTTGCGACTCATCAGGTTTTCAAGTCAAGCTTGAAACCCCTCCGGGCAAAGTTGCTTCACTCGCCGCCAGGGTTGGCGTTGTCTCTGCTGTTTCCATGTCGAGGGCCTGCGGACTGCTTAAGTGCATTTCGTTCCTGGGCACATCCGTTGCCTCGCCGGCGGGAGAGAACTTGAGACCGTAGGTTATCAAAATCCCGGCCATAAACACGACGAGAGCCGTGAAAGTCATCTCCAAGCCCCTGTCACCTCCGGCTATCATAGCTCGGAGTAGGGCCGATACTCCCATCCCCAACAAAAACCCCACACTCATACCCACGGTAATGATTACCAAAATCCTGGTTTTCAACATAGTGGATCTCGATTGGACTGAAGGATACGTTCTGGGAATCATAGCGGTGATTCACCTCAAACTTCCTGCCAGCATACCCACCCGTAATCAGCAATGTATGCCAGCGACGGGGCAGCACTTATTGCACATTAAACCGTATTCGAGCATTTAAAACACAGTCTCTTGGAAGTAGCTGTGACCGAGTCGTCCTACCGGGGCCCAGGCTGCAGGCGAAAATTAACGGCCGGGCTTCGATGGGCAAGAAAAAAACACACCCTCCGGAGTCTTTCCGGGGGGTGTGTCGATCGCTTCCAGTAGTCCGCGCCTGGACGACGGCCGGACTAGATGTGGCAGCGAAAAGAGCCTAGGCGCGGACGGTGGTGGGAACTTGAGCCGCGCCCTGACCGTTGGCGCCGGTGCCGCCGCCGAGATATTTGTTGAACCAGGCAAGGGCCTCGCCCCAACCGGCCACAGCGGCTTCCTGCGCGTAGCTGGGACGGTCCACGGCGAAGAAGCCGTGCCCGGCATTGTCGTACCGGTGGAACTCGTAGGTCTTGTTGTTCGCTTTCAGCGCTGCCTCGAGAACATTCACCTCTTCCGGAGTGGGTCTGGCGTCATCGTTCCCGAAAATACCCAGTAATGGGCAACTCAGGTAGGAGATGAAATCGATGGGCGATTTCGGCATTGCCGGCGTGGCGGGTTCGCTGTCCCGGGGAGTTACTCCGCCGCCCCAGCAATTCACGGCGGCATCGACGCCTTCCAGCGTGCAGGCGCCCAGGACGACCTGCCGTCCTCCTGAGCAGAACCCAATTATGCCAACTTTGCCGTTGGTGTAAGGCAACGTCCGCAAATAGTCGATGGCAGCCTGTACGTCGCCCATGGTGCGGTCGTCGGGCATTCCGCCAGCGTCCCGGATGCTGGTGCTGTTGTCCTGGGGAGTCGCTTGGCCTTGGCGGAAATGCAGGTTGGGCGATATGGTTGCGAAGCCGTTGTAGGCAAGCTTGCGGGCCATCTCTTTGGACGCTTCGTCCCATCCCGGCATGTGATGGATCAGAACTACGGCGCCGACAGGGTTGCCTCCCAGTGGGCGCGCCAGATAAGCGTCTATCTGGTCGCCGTTGTGTCCATTGATAAGTACGGTTTCTGCTAGCATACCTTCGTATTTGGCCATGGGGTCCCTCCTCTTCTAGTCGCGACTGTAACTTCGTTTCAGCGGCGTGGGCCGCCGAGCGGTGGCGTGAACGTTACTACCTGGAGAATGGAGTGTCAACCGGAGTGGCGATCCGCAGACCGAGGCTTACCAGAGGCAGCCCGTTCCCGTCGTCTTCGCTTCCTTATAGCAGCGCTCTCCTCTTTCCGGGGTATCGACGCCAAATAGTCTGATCCGTCCGGGTAGCGTATCCAAGGTGTCTCAGTCAACGATGCCCAGGACCGGCGTTGTTCGGCAATCGACACATCGCAACGTGGTCTGTTGATCGACAGGGGATGGGGCAGCGGAACAGGCTACTATCAGCAGCGGCATGAAAGCTAACCAGAAAAAGCGAAACATGGAACGTGCCGTCGGCTCATTTTGCGGTTCTAGGACTTAGGACAGCGCCTTGATCAGGCGAAAGTTCTGCCGGTGCCGGACGGTCCCCCGGCGACTTCCGGCCAGATACCGTCCTCGGGTATGCGTACGATGCGGTCGACGTAGATCCCCGGAGTCTGAATCTGATCCGGGTCCAGATCACCGGGAGCGGCGATGTCGTTTTCTACTTCCACGATGGTGATGGTGGCCGCCATGGCCATGATGGGGTTGAAGTTACGCTGGGCCATGCGGAACTGGAGGTTCCCCATTGTATCGGCTTTCCAAGCACGAATGAATGCGTAGTCGGCAGGCATGGGGTATTCCAGAACGTACGTCCGGCCGTTGATCTCTCGATGCTCTTTTCCCTCGGCTAGCTCAGTCCCCACGCTGGTGGGGGTGAAGAAGCCGCCGATACCCGCTCCGGCGCAACGGATCCGCTCGGCCAAAGTGCCCTGGGGCACCAATTCCGCTTCTATCTCGCCATCGGCGTACAGCTTGGCGAAGGGAGTCACGCGCGACGGGTGGGTCGGAGCGGTAAAGGCGCAGATCATCTTTCGCATCTGACCAGCCTCGATCAACGTCCCCACATCGACCCGGCCGTCGGTGCCGCCGTGGCCGTTGGAGACGCCGGTAAGGTTCTTGGCCCCTAACCGGTGCAAAGCGGCGATCAGGTTCTGCGGCGAGCCGATGCCACCGAAGCCGGGAAACATGATGGTAGAGCCGTCAGGTATGCCCGCCACGGCTTGGTCGAAGGTTTCGTAAATCTTGTTCTTCGCCACCGGAATCTCCATCAAGACGCCCAAAGGTCGTGGCTTCAGGCGAGGTTGCTAACGAGGGGGAGTGTATTGGGAGAGGCGTGGGCTGTCAACGTTGGCGTGGGAGTGGCAAAACCCCGGTCTAACCCCCCTTCGTAAAGGGGGATGGGGGATTTCGTCTCTGCCTCAGCTCCCCTTCGCATCAACCAAGGCCTGAACCACCTTTTCCGAAGTGATGGGCAAGCTTCTCACGCGGGCTCCCACGGCGTCGCGCACCGCGTTGGCGATGGCCGGGGCTATTGCGCCGCAAGGGCTTTCTCCGATGCCTTTGGCGTTGTACGGTCCGGGTCCGGCATCCGACTCCAGGACCACGGTTAGTAGCTCCGGTATGTCTTTGATGGTGGGAATCTTGTACTCGCCGAAGGTGCTGGTGGTTACTCGTCCTTCGTCCACGACCAGTTCTTCCGACAGGGCGTAACCGATGCCTTGGATTATCGCCCCATCGATCTGCCCTTGGTGATCCACGGGATTCAGGACTTTGCCCGCGTCGTGTGCCGTCGTGAACCGCAGGAGTTCCACCTCTCCCGTCTCGGGGTCTACCTTCACCTCGGCCACCTGGGCGGTGAAGGAGCTGACGGGCGCCGGAACCGGTTCCCGCACATGGCCAACACCCACGATTGGACGCCCCAGCCGCAGCAATAGGCCGGACCATGGCTGTTGATCGCCGTTATCTTGCCGAACTATTTGAAGTCCTTGCATCGACATGTGCTCTTCGGGCCAACCCAGGAGATCCGCTCCGATGCTGATCAACTCGTTGGACGCTGCCCGAGCTGCTTGTTGAGCCGCCAAGCCCGCTACTCTAGTTACCCTACTACCGCCAACGCCAGTGTCAAAGGGTACACCGTCGGTATCCCAGACTTGAACTTCGATAGCGTCGACCGACAGATTGAACTCTTCGCCTACGATCTGCCTCAACAGCGTGTAAGTGCCAGTACCAGGCTCAAAAATGGCGGTGTGAACCACCACGGAACCGTCGGGATTCAATGTGACGGAAGCATGGGATTCACCGCCCGCAGTGGGTCTGTCGGACACTGCTACCCCGCGGCCGACGTTAGGGGCCTTGGAATTTCGGTATCCTGAAACGGTCACCGCCGCTTCCAGCGTTTCTTTGGCCCGGATATTCTCATACACGGTCCCCAAGGGGTTCTCGTCGCCCTCCTCCAGCATGTTTTTCATCCGCAGATCCAGGGGGTCCATCCCCAACTGCCGGGCGATCTCGTCCATGTGGGACTCGGAGGCAAATACCGTCTGGGGCTCGCCGGGTGCCCGCATGAAACCTCCGGGCACGGTGTTCGTGTAGACCTGAATACCTTCGAGATGAACGTGGGGTATTCGGTAGGGTCCACCGGCCTTGGAGGAGCCGCCCAGGTTCACTCCCGGCGCTGGCTTGAAGCCTCCGTATGCGCCGCTGTTGAAGTAAACGTGGGACTCCTGAGCGACCATTGTTCCGTCACGCATGACGCCGGTCTTGAGTTGGATAACGGCGGCATGGCGGGGGTTGCCAGCGGTAAATTCCTCGATGTAGTCCATGGCCATCTTTACGGGACGGCCGGTCCGGTCGGCCAGGTAGTAGGCCAGGGGAATGTCCATGGGAGAGCCTTTTCCACCAAAATCGCCACCGATACTAACGGGATTGATCCTGATGCGTTCCTCCGGAATGCCCCAGGCTGCGGACAGTTGCTGTTTTATCGCGTATGGAACTTTGCTGGACGCCCACACCTGCACTCGGCCTGTCTCGTCGATCCAAACTAGGCACGTGTGGCTCTCCAAGTAGGATTGGTGTTGTCTAGCCACGGTGAAAGTGCCCTCAACTATCACATCGGCCTGGGCAAATCCTTCCGCCACGTTGCCTTTGCCCCAGGTGTCACGCACAAAGGCGTTGGTTACCGTGTCCAGGAGACGGGGCAGACCCGTGTAGCTGTTGACGTCGGGATGTAGGATGGGCGCGCCCGGCTCCAGGGCATCCAGGGGGTCGTACACCGCGGGTAGCTCTTCGTATTCGACCTCGATGCGAAGCAGGGCCTCTTCAGCGGTATCCCGGTCAACGGCGGCGACGGCCGCCACCCGCTCTCCGACGAACCGCACCTCGTCTTCGGCCAGCACCGGCACATCGTACAAGCGCCGCCCGTACCTAACGCCCCTCAAGTCGGCGCCGGTTAGCACGGCCATCACGCCAGGCACCTGCTGGGCGCCGGAGGCGTCGATATGAGTGATCCGGGCGTGGGGGTAAGGGCTTCTGAGGGCGCGGCCCCATAGCATGTCCGGCAACACCAAGTCGCCCGTATATCGTTCACCGCCGGTTACTTTGCTTTCACCCTCTAGGCGAGGCGTTGACCGGCCGATATTTTTGTAAGCAACCACGCCCAACCTCCTAGTAATCCAGGGTTCGAGGAAGCATAATCCATCAGACATTGGGTGTCCAGAAGTATTCTTCATGACTGCTGCACGGAAAAAGTATCTAAGGTCTTTCACGGAGGCGGAGAATTGACCGCAAACGACACTGGGACAGATGGTTTCGACCCCACGGTGCGGTTCGGCCTGTTCGATTGGATCGATAGCAATGGGATGCAGATCGCCGATCTTTATGAAGAACGCCTAAAGTATCTGGAGTTTGCCGATCAAGCAGGGTTCTATTGCTATCATTTGGCGGAGCACCACGCCACGCCCCTCAGCATGGCGACGTCCCCGGGACTCTTCCTGGCAGCCGCCGCGCAACGCACCCGCCGCATCCGTTTGGGTCCTCTGGTTTATCTGCTGCCACTTTACAACCCCCTGCGGCTGACTCAGGAGATCTGCATGCTGGATCACTTGAGTCAGGGCCGGATGGAGCTTGGCGTGGGACGGGGCGTCTCACCCTATGAACTGGGCTTCTTCAACGTAGATCGCGAATCGTCCCGGACCATGTTCGAGGAAGCCCTGTCCACCATATTGCCAGGACTGGCGGAAGGACGGGTTTCTGTCCAAGGCGAACATTTCACGATCGACGATGTTCAAGTGCATATGCGTCCCTTCCAGCGGCCCTATCCGCCCCTGTGGTACCCCACCGACAACCCTGACTCCATCCGGTGGCTGGCCCAAGAAGGGATCAACACCGTCACCCACTATGCGCCCATCAACGTGGTTAAAGAGCTGTTCGATCTTTACAAAAGCGAGTGGTTTGAACACCGGAATAAGGAAGGCCGCTTGAACGGACACGAGCCTGACCCCAAGCTAGGCATCGTCCGCCACGTATACGTGGCCGACACCGATGAGAGGGCGTTGTCCGAGGCCAAGTCCGGGTTTTCCGGCTTCATCCACAACTTCAACTATCTGAGAATAGCCCATGGGGATACCAGCGGCAGAGCCGATTATCTTGCGGACTTCGAAGGCCGCATGGCCGACGGTCTGCACATCGTGGGGTCGCCTGCCAGTGTCTTGGCCCAGGTCAAGGATCAAATTGAAGCAACCGGCGCTAACTACTTCGTGGGCTCTTTCTTCTTTGGCTCGCTGACATTCGAGCAGACGATGGAGTCGATGCGACTATTTGCTGAAGAGGTGATGCCGGCATTCGGGCCGGCGTCGTGAATCGGTGGACCCGTAGTCGGTCAGTGTCCCAGCAGGATTAGCCGTCCGTGATCGCGATGGCTTGAACTTCCACCATCATCTCCGCCCGGGCCAGCGAGTCTATGCCGATCAACGCGCTGCAGGGAAATCCGTCGTTGAAGTATTCGCTCCTGATCTGGGTGAAGTGGGTTCCGTACTGCATGTCCTTGATGAACACCGTCATGGTGACTATGTCGTCCAGGGTCCCTCCGGCCCTGGCTAGGGTCGCTCTGATGCGTTCGAAGGTGGCCCGCACCTGTCCTTCGAAGTCGCCCGCCAACGACTTGCCAGACGCGTCGGTGGTTGCTCCCACACCCGCCAGGTAGATGGTGGCGCCACCTGTGGCCTTAATAGCCGGTGAGTAGCTTCGTAGGTCCTCTGCGTCGCCTCTGAAATACTCTTTAGGCATGGCTTGTCCCCCCTTATGTTAGTGGGTCCGCGATTCGTGATAGGCCGGGAATGTACCATGCCTGGGCCGGCGGCTCAAGGAGTCTTTCCCAGGAGCCGGGACGGCACCAAATGCTTGGTGACTTTTGTGGACTGATGTAGGAACGAACCGGTGCCGAAAATACCGGAGCTTGTGAGGCGTCGTTTGGGGAATGACGAGAATATATCGGGGCTGTTGCGGGAGGGGGAGAACGAAGTTGATGCTTTGGTTGCGCGAACCTATGGGGAGACGAACGAGCGTCTAGGGTTCCTGGCGCGCCACCAAGTGGTGGCTCACCTCAGGTGGAAGAGGATGGGCGTGCGGTTGCCGTGGACCCGGCTGGCGCCTACCCGGCGATTTTAGCGCGGCCGGGCGAGTACCTCAGGGACGCATATCCGGTCTAGGGTTAGTCGTCGTCTTGGTGGTAGGCATCCACAAAATTCTTGAAACCCCGAACTTCTAAGCAGTTCTGGCATTGCCCTTGGCTAACCGGGCCGTTGGCTGACTCTATGATCCAGTGATGGGCGCATACGGGACTGTTGGCCATATTGAGGGACTCGACCGATGCTTCGACGGCAATCGCCTCGGCTTCCTCGACTACCTTTTCTATTTTCCTAACTGCGTAAGCTGTCATGATTCCGCTCCTTGATGAATTCAATTCACGTTACTCCTCGGTCGTTCTTCGCGGCATCACCCTTTAGGGCGATATTTCGGGTGACAAAAAGGCTAGTCCTTTTCAACATCCTGCCCATGAGCGTTAATTCACCGCCGGACCGAATTGTTAAACTCTGGAATTCCTCGTAAAACAAACCGGTCAAACACCTCAATTTTGCCGTGTTTCGTATATAATCCTCCCGATGGACCAAGAATTACCCAAACTGCGTCCTCTTAGTCTCCATTGGGTCAACTGGCAAGGGGAGGAAGTCCTTTCCATACAAGATCCCCTAAGGCTTGGCGAAGGCTACTTCATGGTGCCCCGGACTATCGCCCCGATGCTGGCCATGCTGGACGGCACTCGAAACCCGGATGCGCTGCGTACCGGGTTTCTCCTTCGCACGGGTATACAACTGGATTCGAGCCAGGTCGATGCGTTTATCAAGAGTCTGGATGACGCGTTTTTGCTGGACAACCAGCGTTTCCAAGGGGCGATGGCTAAGGTGATGGACAACTACCGTTCGGGACCTTTCCGTCCGTCGTCTTTGGCCGGCAGCGCCTATCCTAACAACGGAGACGAGTTGCGGGAGGCATTCGACGTTTATTGCAGTAACGCCAACGCCGATGGCGGGGGACATGTCCTGAAAGATGGCGATGGCGGCTCCAAACGCATCGCGGGCCTGATCAGCCCCCATATCGACTACAAGCGAGGGTGGCGCACTTATGCGGAAACTTGGCAGCCGGCCCAAAAGGCGGTTGAAGATGCCGAGTTGATTATCCTACTGGGTACGGACCACTCCGGCAGCCCCGGCAAACTGACCTTGACCCGTCAAGATTACGCCACTCCTTGGGGACAATTGCCCACGGACACGAGCCTGGTTGATGGCTTGGTGGAGATTCTTGGCGAGGACGGCGCGTTCCAGGAAGAGGTCCACCACATCGGAGAACATTCGGTGGAGTTGGCTTCGGTTTGGCTGCACTACTTTGCGGGGGGCAAGCCTAAGCGTATGCTCCCTATTCTCTGCGGGGTGGACGAAAACTTGGTGGAGAAAGGCGCGGAAACCAACGGCGTCCTTCAAGACGCCCTGTCCTTCCTGGCCGATGTCGTGGCGGAACAGAATACTCTCGTGGTTGCCGCCGGCGACCTTAGTCATGTTGGGCCTGCTTTCAGCGGCTCCCTTCCCCTGGATCTGGCAGGCAAGGCCAGGATCCGAACGAGCGACGAGGAATGGCTGGAAGTGGCCTGTACTGGGAGCAGCGAACGCCTGGCAGACCACATGCGCAGCAAGGGAGACGCTACCAGGATCTGTGGCGCGTCGCCCATCCGCTACATGCTGGCGATTCTGCCCGAGACCCGGGGTGAAGTGGTCGCCTACGACCAATGTCCCGCCGACGAGCAGTTCGGCTCCCTAGTCTCAATCGCCGGGGTTTTGTTCACTGAGTGAGCCTGGAAGGCCCAACAGTGGGTGATTGCCGGGCGGTGGACGGCAAATAACGGCCGAAGCTAAGTCAACGGCACGAGTCTCCATTGTTAACTGATGGTAAAACCAAAACGGTGGGTCATATCCGGATAGCTTGATCTATAGGGTGTAGCGTGCCTGAGTTCATCCTAATCATCGGCGTCATCGCCATCGTTCTGACGGTTACCGCCCTGGCGTCTGGGCTGGTTGAGCGCTCGCCGCTGTCCTTTCCGATGATGTTCCTCGGCCTGGGCTTCTTGCTGGGCCGGGGCGGTATTGGCGCTATTGATATCGGACCGCACAGTCCCCTCCTGGAAGTTGTCGCCACGCTAACGCTAGATCTGGTGCTATTCCTCGACGCGGTTAAGTTGCAGATCGCCGAACTGGGCAAGGGATGGCTGGTGCCGGCCCTGGTATTGGGCCCTGGCACCGGGATCATCATTGGGCTTGGAGCGGTTGCACTGGCCCTTTTACTAGGATTTCCCTGGCTGATGGGTTTATCGGCGGGGCTATCTTGGCTTCCACTGACCCGGTCGTCCTTAGGGAGATAGTGTGCGATGGACGGATCCCCCGCTCCGTACGCCAGGTACTTAAGTTTGAAGCCGGGACCAACGACATCATCGTGCTTCCGGCGATACTGGTCCTGATCGCCGTGGCCAGAGCCCAGGCCGGAGGAGCGGCCCAGTGGACCGTCTTCATGGCGAAGTTGCTGGTATTGGGGCCCATCATCGGATTCGCCATCGGAGGGATCGGGTCTTGGGCGATGAACAAGATTGACGCCCGCATGGCCATTAGGGAGGAGCACCAAGCGCTCTACGGCGTCGGGTTGGTCCTGGCGTCATACGCGGGAGCCGTGGCGGTGGGGGGAGATGGGTTCCTGGCCTCCTTCGCCGCCGGAGTGGCGGTGGTGGTGCTGAACCAATCATTATGCGAATGCTTCCTGGATTTCGGCGAGATCGCCTCGGAAATGGCGATGCTTCTCGCTTTTGTTCTATTCGGGGCGGTTCTCTCTGGGATTCTGGGATCGGTGGCCGTTGGACCGGCGTTGATCTTGGCGGTGTTGGTGATATTCCTGATTCGACCGCCGGTGTTGGCCCTGGTGTTGTCCCGGGCCAAGTTAAGTTGGGAGGCTCGGGCCTTCGTGTCCTGGTTCGGTCCGCGAGGTTTGAATTCGCTTTTGCTTGCCTTGCTGGTAGTTCAAGCGGGCATTCCCGGCTCTGAGTTGCTCTTGGCGACCATCGGAGTGGTGGTGCTGGCCTCGGTCACCATTCATGGAGCATCGGCAACCCCGGTTAGCGCATGGTACGGGCGAAGGGCCTCCCGCGAGATTCTTGAAGAGGAAAAGGAGGCTACCGTCGCCGGACTGTTTGGGCAGCATGCCGGCGAGGTACCAAGAGTCTCAGTGGATGAATTGGCCGAACTGATGTCCGGCACCAACCCGCCGGTGATCCTCGACGTAAGAGCTCGAGCCAGCTACGATCATGACGGCTCCCAAATACCGGGAAGCGTTCGGGTGCTGCCGGATCAAATCTTGGAGTGGGCCGCTGATCTCCCCGAAGATCGGATGGTAGTCGCCTATTGCGCTTGACACGATGAAGCTACCAGCGCCCGTGCGGCGCATCAACTTCGACAAAAAGGAATCAACGCCGTGGCCCTACAAGGAGGAATCGACGACTGGCGCGCCCAGTTTTCCGTCGACCCAATCACGGCCAAGGCCTGATCTTATCTGCGATGTTTGGGTCGGGGCTTGGCATTTTCACTCCTCCTCACGACTTTTCGATTTATAAGCGCATCTAATTTACGCATCAGGGCATCGAACCCGGTTGGTAGGAATGCTTAAGGCGATCCACCCAACTCGGCAAATCGTAACTAAGATTCAGGAGTCACAACCTTGGCTGAATCTTGGCCAGCCGTTCACGCCACGTAGAGGAGGAGATAACGTAAATATGGGTGTTTTGTTACAACGAGCAAGCTTGATCCTGGGTCTTTTATCACTGGTGTTTGCCCTACTGAGCGGTATCCACCTCCAGCACATATTAAGTGATGGCGGCGGAAGACATCCGGGTGAATTTGCGGTTCTGATCGTTTTGGCCCTTTTGGTGTTTGCCGGTTCCTGGAGCGGAGCCCGCTCCCATTCACGTTCATAGCTAACAAGGCCGCCGGCCAAATGAAATGGACGGACCGAAGCATTTTCCCTTTGGCATATAAATAAGGGCGATTTAGATGGATCCTTGGTTGTTGATTTTGGGAGGGATATGCGGATCTGGAGGCTGTAATGGCAGATCGGAAAGAAAGATACGAGCGAAAGCAGAGTGCTAAAGAGCGGCGTCAACAGCAGTCCCGTAATGCGCGCCGTGGCAACCTAGGCCCTTTCGGTCTCCATTAACCATAATTATGAATAAGGCTGCATTTGACTCCCGACCCGCGCAATTGCTATATTCCCCCTACAAGTAATTATCCTCAATCAGGCTCGGCTTTCTGATCAACAGGAGGATTTACCGTGCCTACGAATCTGCCTCCCAAGTACCACGTTGCCGAAGAAGCGTTCCGCGCGGCCGTCGGTCCGGCCGAGAAGGCCGCAACCCTTCAGCAGATGCTGTCCGCCACCCCTAAACACAAAGGGACCGACCATCTCCGGGCCGACCTGAGGGCCAGGATCTCCAAGGCTCTGGAGGAACTGGAAAATCCGAAGCGTGGCGCGGGGCGTCCATCGCCCTACGCGATCCGCAAGGAAGGGGCGGGCCAAGCGGTGCTCATCGGAAAGTCCAACGCCGGCAAATCTCAACTCGTTGCCACGCTCACGGGTGCGGACGCCAAAGTGGCCGCCTACCCCTTCACCACCCGGATACCACTGCCCGGGATGCTCCCCTTCCAAAACGTGAAGATCCAGGTGGTGGATACCCCCGCCATCGACGACCCAGAAGTGCAAAGCCAACTATTTAGCCTCGTACGAAACACCGATCTGGTGGTCGTCGTTGTTGATCTATCCGAGGACCCATCGACCGACGCCGACGAAATTCTTGGAGAGATGGACCGGTTTGGCTACCGCCTCTTGGAAAAAGGTAAGGCGATAGACCCCGACGACCCCATGGTGCAAAAGCCGTGCCTGTTTGTGGGCAGTAAGAGCGATCAAGAGGATGCGGACGTGGCCTTTGAGCTTTTCGAAGAGCTGTATGCCCCGCGCTTTTCTACAATTCGGGTATCGGCGGACACAGGGATCGGGTTGGACGCGCTGGGAGAGGCGATCTTCCAGGCTTTGGGCAAAGTGCGGGTGTATCTCAAGGCCGAAAGAACGAAAGCCGATTTAGGTATGCCAGAGGTGTTAACGATCGGTAGCATCGTCGAGGATGCAGCGATCTCAGTCCATAAGGACTGGGCGCGTAAATTCAAGTTTGCTCTTCTATGGGGTTCCGGCAAGCATGACGGACAGCGGGTGGGGCGGGATTACGTGCTGGAAGACGGCGACGTCATTGAGCTTCACAGTTAGTTGGTCAACTGGCCCTTGCCGTTCTGGTCAGCTAATCATGGTCTCATGCGGTAGGCGTGGCAACGGCTAGCTTAGGCACGTGTCCGATTAGCCTGAGACCGTAGTTGATGTCGGCGCACCGCTCCGGCTGGCGGCGATAACCTCCGCTTCCGCTCGCCGCAACTCACTCCCTAAATGGCGGACCCTTTTGTTGGCTATCATCGCGACTATGGGGAACGCTGCCACTGCCAATCCTCCGATGGCGATGGAGATAGGTGCGCCGATGGCGGCGAAGTTGGCCAAGGCGCTGGCTTGTAGCCCGCCTAAGGGCCGGATATTATAGGTCATTCCGTAAAAACCCATCACCCGTCCCCGAATATGGTTCGGCACCAGTAGCTGCAACGAGCTTTGAGACGCGGTGTTGGCCAGGGTGTTGAACACGCTTAAAACCGCCATTAGGGCCATGGCCAAGGGAACGGATTTAAATATCCCGGCGGTTATCGCAAATGTGGCTACCATTAGGCCGCTCATGATTCCGCCGCCGATTATCAGCATTCCCTTGGCCCCCGAATTGCTCCGAGTACCAAACCAAAGCGCGGTAATCAGTGAGCCCACCCCGCCGGCCCCTAAAATCATGCCTTGTTCTTTCGCGCCCACACCCAGCACATCCACGGTGATCATGGGCATCAGCGGTATGTAAGCCATGCCGAAGAAGCTGCTGAAAAAAGTCATGGCTATCAGAAAACTGAATGTGGTGTCCTTCCTGATGAAATGCAGGCCTTCTAGAATGTCGTGGATCGGCCGGGTTTGCGATGTTTTGAGGTGGGGCGGTAAACGCAATCTAAAGGTGACGGCCGCCATGACCAGGAAACCTATTCCGGCTACGTAGAAGTTAGCCGCTGAGCTGGATATCGCAATAATGACGCCGGCGATCGCCGGGGCCAGAATGCGGGTTCCGGGCCAGATGGCAGCGTTCATCGCCACTGCGCTCATCAGATCCTTGCGGTTGACGAGTTGAGGAAAGAGCACCCGCCGCGCCGGCTGATCGAAAGCCTCCACGGCTCCCGCCAGAAACGCTATGGTGATTAAATGCCATTGATTTACAAATCCCATGAGGGTGATGGTGGCGAGGAAAAAAATCAACATGGCGATGATGGACTGGCTGATCATGACCATGCGGCGCTGGTCGATTCTGTCAGCGGCTACACCGCCGAAGAGGTTCAATACGATCGCCGGTACCCCGTTGGCCAGGCCGATCCAGCCCAAACTCAAGGGAGACCCGGTGATCTCGAAAATCAGCCAGAATTGACCGAACCGGAGCATCTGGAAGCCGCTGACCGAGGCCAGCATTCCCAGCCAGAATGACCGGTAGGCCGGATACCGTAAGGCGGGAGGCAGTCTTGAGGACGATAGAGGAGCCATGCTCAACGGGGCGGCAGCCCCCGGGGACGGGCTTTTTTCATTGGTGGTAGTCTAGATGTGTCTTCCGAGCCTGTCAAACAGTAGGACGGGTTCAAACGATCGATCAGATTCGTGAAATACGGGTTAACCGGGGACAAGGCCCAACGAAAAGTTATGAAAGCGTGGCTGATATTGATACCGCTCCTGTTTGCCGTGCTGGCCTGCGGAGACACTGGAGGGAGGGATGCGCAAGGCGTCGCCATCGGCGACGAGTCCCAGGTGTTAGCCAGGCGGCATCTTGAATCGGGACTTGCCCTGCACGCAAGCGGCAATTTCTTAGACGCGATCCCAGAATATGATCTGGCGCTACGCATCTATCCTCATTATGCAGAGGCCTATCTGAATCGGGGGCTGGCCTACGCCCGATCGGACCAATCCCAAAGGGCGATACAAGATTTTGAGCAAGCTTTGAGGCTCAACCCAAACCTACCCAAGGCCTACGCCGGCTGGGGCCGGGCATTGATGGCATCGGCGCAGCTGGAGCGGGCGATCCGATACTTCGACGAGGCGATCTTGCTGGACCCATTGGATACTGAGTCCTACTTGGACCGCGAGGACGTCTACAGCGGCCTGGGCCGGGATGACCGGGCGTTAAGTGACTACAACGAAGCGGTCCAGATCGAGCCGGAAAAGGCCGAAAGCTACTATCGAAGAGGGTTGGAGCAAACCGGCCTCGCGGAGTTCGACCGGGCGCTGAAAAGGTTGCAGGAAACTCAATAATGACCCCAGTCATAGAAAAGCCCTCTTTGTTTAAGGGGGGTTGGGGGATTTCGGCCCTCAATCGCTAAGAAAAATGAGGCACCACCTGTTCACCGAAGAGATTGATGCACTGCAAGCTCTTCTCCGGGTCCATACCCAGGTAGTACACTCGGAAGAACATGTATTCGGCGCCGAAGTCGTCTTGGTAGCTCTGAATCTCTTCGGTGACTTCTTGGGGGCTGCCAATGATGATTCGGTCTTCCTTGAGTTCCTCGAAGGTCCGGTCGTATCGCTCTCCGGGTTGGCCTTCCCGGTGATACATATGGTAGAGCCTCTCGAAGCACTCGACCAACTCCGTTTCCGCCTCTTCCCGGCTGTCCGCGACGAATAATTCCCTGAAGAAGACGGGAGGGGCTGCGGGTAGTTCTAGGGCTTCGCGGCTCTGGTTAAACACTTGTATCGCCTCGCGGATGAAGCCCTTGGAGTGACGGGGGCTGGTCATCCAAGCGTCGCCGATGCGGGCCGCTCTCCGGACGCTGCGCAGGGTGTCGCCTCCCACCCATATGGGCGGCCCCGGCTTTTGGATGGGCTTGGGATTGATGGACACCCCATCCAACGTGAAATGGTCCCCCTTCCAATCGATATCGTCTTCTACCCACAGCTTGCGGATCATGGCTACGGCTTCATCCAATCGGCCGCCGCGGTTTCCTCTGGGGATCCCAAAGGAAGTAAACTCCACGTCCCGGTATCCCTGTCCCACGCCGAAAACGAACTTCCCCCCGGTCATGACGTCCAGGGTCGCCGAAAGCTCGGCCGCTTCCACCGGGTTGTGCAGGCTTAGCAGATAGATGGCCGTGCCCATGGTCATGTCCGGGGCCTCAGCCGCCAGCCGTGCCAGCAACGGAATGGGCTGGAACATGTTCTCGCCGGTGCCCAGAGCGTAGTGGTGGGCGGCGAAGATGCCGTCGAAACCGCCATCTCTGGCGGCGCGTACCTGCTTTACCGCGTAGTCGAATGCATCGGCGGGTTTGAGTTCGGTGGAAAAGTGGCCGTTGATCTGAATTCCAAACTTCATAGCGCTGCCTCTCAGAGTTGGTCTGGAGGGATGGCTCTGCCTGATGCGGATGCGGCGAACTTGGGCAGGGTCCGCCGCTGGGGGTTAGCGTAGATGGGCGGCGCCGCCGCTGTCAAGAACTTCGGTTTCGAGCCACGAAAGCAAGAATGCAGTGGCCTCGCTCCAGACGTCTTCCTTGGTTCGTCCGCTGGACTTGAGCACGGCAAATCCGTGATCCGCGCCTTCCAGCGGGTGGACCGTTGCCCTGGGAACCGTGGCAGCGGCCGCCGCCAACTCTTCGGGCGTGGCGAAGGTGTCTCTGGTGCCGGAGCAGAAAAGCGCCGGAGACGCGATTTGCGGCAGGTGACTGTCCCGCGCTTAGTTGGGTTCCCCGGTGGGTGGAGAGGGTAAGCAAACAAGGCCACTGCGTCGACAGCGGCACCCTGGGCGGCGACATGAGATGCGATACGCCCGCCCATCGACCGTCCACCGATGATCAACTTAATGTCAGCGATCTTCACCGTCTCAATGACCTGCTTTCATGTCTCTTCCAGTAGCGAGACCTGGTCGGGCCGGCGTTTCCCGGCCTCCATGTAGGGAAATTGAAATCGGACGAAGGCGAATCCTGCCAGAACCAGCTGCTGGCTTAAATAGCTCCCGAAGGGGTCGTTGATGTCGGAACCCGCTCCCGGAGCGTAGATGAACAGGCCATTGGCTGGTTCGGTGTCCGGCATGGTCCTGACCGCCGTGACTGAGGTTTCAGGGCGGACACTTACTTGGATCGTCTCTTCGTCCATGGTTCTTGATCGCGTTCCAGCCTAATCGATTAACAGACCATCCGCGAAGAATCCTACCACAAGGCCGGGACGCCATCTCCAATCGCCGATCCAATATCGGCGCCGTCCTGACACTTGTTAGTTGCCGGTCCGGATGACCGGCGGATAGGGTCAATCCATGGGGCACTACTATCGCTTCAAGCGCGGTGACCGCGTATTTATCGTATCCGGACAACGGTCTGGAGTGTTGGGCGTTGTCGATAGCGCCGTATTCCAGCGGTCCATCGACTATCCCGAAGATGTCTCTCCCGGTTATCACGTAGTATTACCCGACGATGCAGTCGTCACGGTTCGTTGGGACCAGGTTAAGAAAGCCGGCGACGGATCCGAATGATCCAACTACCGGGACGGGCTCGGCCCCAGGTGGGTGCCGGAGTCCACCAAGATGGTTTCGCCGGTGACGTAGTCCGCTCCTTCAAGAAGCCATACCACCGGGTCGGCGGCTCCTTCCGGAGTTCCGGCGGTTTTTAAGGGCGCCAAGTCGGCATATCGGTCTATCATGGTGTGGTACCTCTCTTCGCCCAGACCTTCCCGCCACCAGCGAGTCTGCATCACCCCGGGGCATACGGCGTTGACTCGAATCTCCGGCGCCAGTGCCCGTGCCAAAGACATGGTCATCGTGTTCAGAGCGCCCTTAGACACGGCGTAGGCGATGGAGCTGCCCGAACCGGTCATTCCCGACAAAGAGGAGATGTTGACGATCGCGCCCTTTCCCTGTTGCTTCATCTGAGGGGTTACCGCCCGGACCATTTGGTATGCGCCGATCACATTCACCGAGAAAATATTGATGAAGTCGTCGGCGGTGAGGGCTTCCAGGTCGGCGTGGGGAGCTATTTTAGACTGGGCGGCGTTGTTCACCAACCCATCTATTCTGCCGAATCTCTCGATGGCGGCGGCGGCCATTCGGCGGCAATCGGCGTCGTCAGACACATCGGCCCGGCAGATCAACACGCCCGCGCCAAGCTCTTCGCATGCGGCCGCGGTTGCCTTAGCTTCCGTTTCGCTCTTGGTGTAGTTGATCACCACGTTGGAGCCCTTGCCGGCCAACCGTTGCGCCACGGCCGCTCCCAATCCGGTGGCCGACCCGGTGACGATGACTACCGCGTCTTCAAGATTCATGGTAGTCCCCCTGCGGATAAGATTCCGGTGGGCTTAATCCCACCGGAATAGTTTAGACCAAAGTATGAGCAGCCGATCGGGAGTCTGTCCGGCTGCTTTGCCTCGGGAAGAGTCAGTCCGACGATCTTTCGAAGTTCATCGTCGAACATTACCCAGCCGCCGCCGTCTTCGGAGAAGGGGCGCTCAACGAGGGAGTAGATCTTGCTGGAGAAGTCTTCGATGGTATGTGCCCCGAAAACGAATAAGCTGTAGCGGACACGAGCCTCGCCGAACTTCTGGAATTCAGCCTCAAGTCGTGCCCGGTTTGCTTGCCACAGGTCCACTCGTTCCTCAAAGGGAATAATGGGGTCAAACCTGGGCATTTCGCCGGTGGCTTCCACCATCTGTTGGATGACCTCTTGGGGCACCCCATGACGCTCAGATAGACCGGCATACAAGATTTCGTCTATCTCAGTCTGGGCGATTCCTTCCCCTCTTAGCCACCGTCGCAGCGTCCGGTCAAAGTTATCTGGTCGCTGTCTTTGGATGGCAGGGAAGTATATCCCGTCGTCCCAATGTTCGTTTACCCAGTGGGCGGATTCGCCTTGGAGCCCATACCTGTAGATTATGGCCCTTAGGTTCTCAGGATAAGGGCTCCTGTCCTGTGGCTCGGGGCGTTTTCGGCGCGACGTGGTCAAACTCAAAATGTCCAATAAATGGGATTTGCCCGCTCGTGTCCGGTCTATGTGGTTGCATTAAACAAGATGACAGCGGGGCCTTGGTTCGTCAAATGGGGGCCTATTGCTCCGCCTTTGACGGCGATGGCTCTAGGGTTCGTAAACACGAAGGGGTAGGGGGTTTGAAAGGGCGGAGATGATTCAGACGCGAATTGGAGATGGGATGCTAATCCGCGAATTGGGGCATAACTTGGGCGGCGAACAACTCCAACGAATCCATCACCTTGTGGTGCTCGATGCCGCCGTAGTTTATGAAGAAAATCAGGTTTTCCACGCCTGATCGCCTCAAGGTTTCCACCCGTTCGGCCACTTGGCCGGGAGTGCCGAATAGGGCGACGTTTTCGAACATGGCGTCGTAGTCGAACTCGGTGTCCCTGGAGAATCGTCGCCGGTAGGAACTGAATTCATCTGGAAGTAACTCGGTCCGGTTCTCCGGAGGCGCGCCGACTTCTTGCCCGGTCCGTTTGAACCACATGAAAGGGGCTTCGGTGTCTCTTCGGGCTTTGTCTTCGCTGGTGGTGGTGTACATGGGCCGGGCCACCACCACGCGTTCGGGCCGGTAGTCGTACCCGGCTTCACCGACTGCGGTGCGGTACGTCTCGACCTGCTGGGCGACTTGGTCGTAGGGCTCTCCCTGGCCAATCATCAGGTTCCAATCGTTTCGGGCTACCCGCGCCAAGCTGGCCGGGCTGGAGGCGGCAACCCACACCGGCGGATAGGGAGTCTGGACCGGCCTAGGATGGATGGTCATGTCGTTGAACCGCCAGAACTCTCCTTGGTGGTCGAACGGCTCTTCCTGGGACCAGGCTTTGGTGATGACCTCCATGGACTCTTCGAATCGCCGGCTTGCTTCGTCCATGGCGATATTTAGTTTATGGTATTCGCCCCACTGGAAGCCCCGCCCCACGCCGAAGTCCAGCCGGCCGTTGCTCAACAGATCGACCGTTGCGGCTTGCTCCGCGACTTGGATGGGGTTGTGGAATGGCAGGACGGTGACCGCGCTGCCCAAGCGGATGGTGTTGGTAACCCCTGCCAGATAGGCCAGCACGGTGAAGGTGGAGGACACGATGCCATGGCGGGAGAAGTGGTGTTCGGTCAGCCAGGCAGAGTCGAAGCCCAGTTTTTCAGCCCAAACGACCTGTTCCAAGGCCTCCTTGTAATACCTGGCTTCAGACTTGGGGTCGGGCAACTGCACCGATTGGAAAAGGCCGAACCGCATCTTCCTGCTCCTCCCATGTGGGCACGCTGAGATAGAACTAGTGTATTGGGGATTGTGCCCTTAGATGGGCAAGACCGGCTCTGTCCGATCCTCTGGCAGGGTAACCTCGAAGGCGTTGAGGAAAAATGCCGTCTGGGCGTAATTGCTCATCAATGCCGATAGCTCCACCAGATGTTGAATGCCGAATTGGTCCAGGGCCGTCTGGAAGGTTGCCTGGCTGACTTTGTGATCCTTGAAGTATTCCTGGCCAAATGCGACTACGGCGGCTTCATCGGCTGCCATCTCGGGTAATGGTTTTTTATCCCGTATGGCGTCGACCAGAGCGTCGCTGACCCCCTCACGCCGGGCCGCTGGGGCGTGGGCGTTCCAGACGTAAGGGCAATCGTTGGCCCGCGCCGAAGTTATGATGGCCAACTCCTGTATCCGCTTGGGAAAGGTGGTCTCATATCGCAGGTAGCTGGTCAGGTGGCTGCGGCGGCGGGACATCTCGGGGCTGGCGACGGTGATGGAGCCGGGGCCGCCGGTGATCGTGCCTCCGGTGTCCTTGGTCAATTCGTCGAACGCGCCCCGAAATTCCTCTGGGACCATATCTTTGGAGATTACAGGTATTCTTGCCATCATTAACCTCGACTTTTGTAATGGGTACGCCGGGACGGATGCCCGAATCTAGATCACGGTCCGTTGGATGCGGTTAATCCTACCTCGCTACGGTTCAGATTCAGGTTCGATGACCCTCTCTCTGTAGCTATAAAAGCCCGGCCCGGCGGCGTCCCGGTAGTGTAACAGCGCCCGGCGTTACCTTCAAGCGAACCAGGTAGGCGAGCGGATCCATCGTGAGGATAGTGGAAAGCCAGGCCCCAATAACAACTCTGGTGCAGGCCGCCAATCCGATATTTTCGGCGCCTTGGGGTGTCATCCCCGCAGTTCCCTTGGTGGTAATACCCTAGCCCTGATCGAGGGACGTTGGTAACGTGTTCGATAACGCTGCCGTTAGCGGAAGGAAGAAGGAAGGTGGAAATGGCCAGAGTCCTCATAGTTGATAGTCATTCGGCGATCAGAAAATGGTTGAACGCCAGCCTCGGCGATATTGGACACCAAGTTGATCAAGCCACCGATGGAAAGACCGCCCTTGAGACTGCTGCTCGCGAGCCCATCGATCTGATGCTATTAGACTTTGACTTGCCGGGTATGGGCGGGAGTCAAGTGCTGTCTAACTTAAAGGGAAACCCGAGAACCAGAGCGATACCCGTGATCATGCTGACTTCCATTCCGTCTTACGAGACGGAGGCGGAGTGCCTGCGGTTGGGGGCCTCTAATGTTCTGACCAAGCCGTGCAATTTTGAGGTTCTGGCGACCCACATCAGAGTGGCGCTGCGGGAAGGACAGGATCCAGTGGAGGAAGAACCAAGCGGTGAGGCGCTGCAGGATGAGGCCGAGTGGGAACTGCCAACGGAAGAAGTCCTGCCGGACGCTCAGCCGGCCCTAAAATCTCCCGGCCAATCCAGCAAGTTCGTTAGCGCCGGGGGCGGCTTGGCTCCTTTGCGGTTGGTTCTGGGTGGAGGGCTTGCCAGTGAAAGTCTAACGTTGATCGAAGGTCCTTTGGACTCCGGTAAAGGCTTGATCTGCCAATACCTGATGTACGGAGCAATCATGGAGGGCAACAAAGTAGCCCTCTTCAGCTCAAGTCAAACCGTCGAAGACCTTAGCCAAGAGATGGGCTCCATGGGTAGGGACGTGTCGGAGGCGCTTCAAGATAACAAACTGTTGGTCCAATCAATCTCCAGACCCTCTCCTGAGGTAACTCCCGAATCCTATTTCGGCGCGCTGGCATCCAAGATCCACTGCCTTCCGAAGTCTTGCGCGTTGGTTGTTATCGACGAGATCACCGACCTGGCGATGATCTGCCAAGACCGGACGATCATGGGATTCTTTTCCATTTTCAAAGAGCTGTGCACCGGGGGAAGGGCCATCGTTGTCGTGGCCCAAGCAGGCGCATTCGCGCCTGACTTATTAGGCCGGTTACATCAATTGTGCGATACCCACATCACCATGGCGGTAAGGGACAAACAGGTGAAGGTGCTCAACGCGGGCAAGGTAAACAACCTGGAACAGCGTAAGGATAATGGCTTCAGCTTCCGGATTGAGCCGGGCGAGGGCGCTAAAGTAGTCCCCATGTTCCAAGTACGGATCTAGGACGTGGGAGCCGGTTAGGTGATGACACCCTCATCTACCATCGCTGCCAGCCGGTTTTCGTCCAGGCCCAAGAGGCTGCCGTAGATCTCCTGGTTATGTTCCCCATACTTGGGGATCGGTCCCGCCGTCGTTGGGGTCTTGGAGAATTTGATGAAAGTGGGTCCGGGGACAAGCATCTTCTTGCCGGGTTGACCTTCCAGTTCGGTTTCCATCATCACTTCCCGCTCCCAGATGTGGCGGTCTTCCAACACGTCGGGTATGGTCATGGCCCGCCCCACGGGAATATCTGCGCCGACCAGGGCATCCTCCACGTCCTTCACCGGTCTTTCTTCACACCAAAGGTGGAGCAATTCCATGCGGATCTCCGCCTTGTCGGTGGCGAACATGGGCGCCGCGTACTCTGGGTCTTCTGCCAGGTCGCTATACCCCATGACTTTGAGCATCCGCTCCCACATACCGGCCCGGGCCGCTCCTGTTGTTACCCAGCCATCCTTGCATTGGAGAAAAGTACCGCTTCGTTTGAAGTCGTTAGTGCCGGTTTCGTAGCACATCGCCAGGGCGACTTCTTCCAGAGATATACCGCCGTCAAGCATGGCTACTTCCAGCCATTGGCCTTCTCCGGTCCGGTCCCGGTGTCTTAACGCCCCCAGGATACCCACCGCGGCGTGCAGGGCGGCGGTGCGGTCCATGATCGGCCCCTCGGCCATGATGGGCTGCCCAAAGCCTCTGCCCGTCTGGTCTCCGAGGCCGCTCATGGCTTGGATGATGGGGTCGAAGCATTGACGGTCCCGGTAAGGGCCGTACTGTCCGAATCCCGATACCGACGCCAGAATGATGCCGGGATTGACTTGGCACATGGCATCGTAGCCAAACTCCATATCGTTCATCGTGCCCGGCCGGAAGTTTTCCAGCACCACGTCGGAAACACCGACCAGGTCTAAGAACAGCCTTTTCCCTTCGGGATGGCGGGTGTTGAGGGTGATGCTCTTCTTGCCCCGGTTATAGGCGGCGAACTGAACGCTCATGTCGCCAACGAATGGGCCCGAATTCCGGAGGTCCGCCCCTTTCCGCCATTCGATCTTGATCACCTCCGCGCCCATGTCCCGCAGTATCAGTGATCCCCTGGGTGCGGCTTGCCACCGGGCAAGTTCCAAGATTCGAACGCCTTCCAGCACTTTGGTAGGAGAACTAGGGGTCATCATTTTACTCCTGATATCTTGTTCGGTTCGCCGGGATCGAGGGGTGGCAGCAGTATAACCGGGTTTGCGCCTTAGGGCATTGTTCGTGGGTATAGATGGCCATAAGGGGAGGTGGGCTTCCTGGGGCGGTAAGGAAGTTCCAATGGAGGATGTGTGGTTTGTGGCAATCACGACGGTGACCCGTATTCCTTGATTCACGAGCCAGATTGAAGAATCTTATTCCTTCTCACACAATGTGCGTTGATTACGTTGGCTAACTATGGCTGGTTTCCGCGGAATAGGTTCGTGTCCGCATGAACATATAAAAATAAATGAGGCCGCCTACTTCAGGCGGCCTCCAAAGCATCCATTTTGCTGGCTAGGCTAAGGGGCGGTAGGTTGCAGGAATGGCGGTTCATTCGATCACGAAATCGACGATGCTTCCGGAATTGCCGCCCATGGACACGTTGAAGGAAACTATGGCGCGGCCATCCACGCTGGCCTCGGCCGTGAAGGAATCTCTAACCATGACCACCGCGCTCGGCCAGGTGTATACCGAAGGGTCGGTGAATTCGGTAAAGTTGACTAAAAGATCGCTCCAATAGTTGCCGGCCGAAACCAGTGCGGCTGTCCGGTAAATCAGGGTCCTTGTCTCTCCGCTGGGTATCGATTCAGAAAAATCCCAATCCAGTCTCTGCCGAGTGTCTGAAGAAGGGCAAAGATTGCTGCCTTGAGGAATGTTGGTAGAAGGGTTCGCTAGGCTGGCGCTTTGAAACGTGGCGGAGTCATCAACGAAGCAGAACCCAAGTGGGAGCAGGTCCCGGATGCCGTAGCCGGTAGCGCCGCTGGGGCCGAGGTTCAAAGACACCGGCCCAACGTTCTCGATCTCTATCGAATATTCAACCGTGAGTTGGTAGGTGTCCGAGGGAAGAGGAGATCCGGTGGGAACGGCGTCGACGATCTGGCTTATTACTTTGGTGATCTTGGCGCCGGGTGAAGTCCCCTCGCAAACATCATCGTCTGCGGCAACGCTGCCTACCTTCACCGGCGCGGTCATACCGGTTTTGGTGTTATCGTCCCCGGGTTCAGCCCAGGCTTCATTGCAATAGTTGCCGTCGCTCAATATTGAGCCCGACCGATCAGCGTCAAAGGTTAACACGACCGACTCGTAGGGCTGGAGAGTTGGCAGCAATGTAACGTTCCATACGATGTGCCGGTCCAGAGGGCAGACAGTTTGGCCTTCATCAGGATCGGGGGCCACCGTTTGTTGGGTCACGCCGTCGGGGAATAATAGGGTGGACGTGCCGCCGCATAGGAACTTTAGGCCGGGTGGCAGGTTGTCGTGGATCTTGTTCAGCGATATAGAACTATCGTCTCGGTTGGTCAGAGTAATCGTGTAGGTAAAGGGTGTTTTATCGGCTGAAACGGCTTCGCTGGTGGTGCTCACCGTTTTCACCGGCTGGATCTTTCTGCTGCTGTAGGCCGGCGGAGGCCAGAGTGACGCTCCTTCCAAAAGACTTTCGTCACTGGTGACTGGCGAGGCGGTTGGATCGCCGGTCAAAACGATGTCGATTCCCCCCGGAGCGCCATCGCCGCAAGGGAAGGTCGTATCCGTGCCGTCTGGGTGGGCGGTCCACCAATCGGCCCAGCGCTGGGCGTCCAGGGTAAGGTAACGAACATACTCTATTACCCCCAGAGCGCAATATTGGCGGTTTAGGATATCGTTCTTGACCTGGGAATCGGTGCTCAGGACGGTGGATAGGCGAAGGTTGCTGGTGACCACGGCAACCCCAAACAACATAAACCCAACGACTAACAACATGGCCACCCCTCCGGATTGGCCGCGGCACAGTCTTTTCATCCCTTACTCCTGTCTCCGCAGGTAAGTCCGGAGGACGGTGTTCTTAGCCTCCCCGGAATCGGCTTCCACCTCAAGTTCCAGTGTCAATAGATTGCCGCAGTGGAGAAATCCTACCGAATCGGTCACTACGTGTTCGGCCAGGGTGTTGACCAGTCCGTCGTATTCTCTTTCGAAGGAATCCCCGGAGACTTGGTAGGTGGATGAATGATAGGCGCCGTCGTTGTCCGTCCAGCTGAGAGTTATGCTGTCGGACGCTGAAAGGCAGTCCAAAGGTTCTCCGTTCCCATCCACGGCCGCTTGGGCGTTTAGAGCGTCTCCGGAGAACCAACTGCCGGCGTGCCGCAGGTCTTTGGTGGCAACTACTTTATCCTGGTATGAAGTTTGGAAGGAAAATACCTGGAATAGCCCGCTGCCGGCCAACCCAATAGCTAGGGACATTATTCCCATGGCCACCAAAACCTCCACAAGAGTGAACCCCTGTGTCCCGTGATCAGCAGTTTGACAAGCCGGGATGGCGTCCATGTCTCCTTCTCTTAATCCCAACGGGTCCTCAACGTCTCTAGAACCAGAATATTTTCGCTGTCGCGGCTAACCGTCACCACCACCATTTCAATGTCCACGTCCCCCGTAAGATACTCATCGGCCGTTAGGTTGATGGCGTATCCCGCTGGAGGCACTATGGTGGGGTAAGGCGTGCTCAGGGGTTCCTGGTAGGACACATTGAATACGCTTTCCATCTGATTGCGGGCGATCTCCTCAGCGACGGACTGGCCTTCTACCATGGATCCGGTGTCAAGAGCGGTGGACATGCCGGACAAAACCGCGCCTCCGACCAGGGCGAATATGGTGATCGCAACCACTGTTTCCAAAAGCAGATTGCCCCTGGAATCCATGGCGATTCTCCGGGTCGTCCGTTGGAAGAAGGTAAGTACTGCTTGTTTCAACACCCTGAAGCGAGCCCAAACCTGGATCTCCCTGGCTTTGCGCCTCGCAGGCAGAAGCCGGGCGGGCATTGGCGCATGTGGATCGGCAGAATTGCCGGAGGTGTACATCGTGTTTGTCATAACTCGTAATCAGTACCAAAGAATCATGGTGTGATAGGCCGGGTCCGGTATCCGGTAAGGTCTATGGCCCGCCCTGGCACGATCGGGGCGGGCCATAGTGGCGTCGGGAAATGGCTTCCGGACGGAGGGTCCCGGAAGCGTCAACCCTAGGCCGGGGTGGCGCAGGCCGCCGCGGCTTTGGCGTCCGCGGGGACCGCTTTGACTCCGTCGGTTGAGTTTTGGGCGTACACGTTGCCAGACGTGTCCCAGCAGTAGAAGAACTTGGTAGCGTTCTTTTTCAGATAAGCATCCAAAGTGGAGGCTCCCGTGCCGGCGGGCAGAGCGGTCCAGGTGTTCTGTCCGTTGCTGGTAGTTCCCTTGTCGTTGGCGGTCACCGTCGTGATTCCCTTGTCCGCCATCATCGTGTCCATAGCGGTCTGCACTGTCTGGGTCTCGGCTTCAAGGGCGCCTTCGTCTCCCTTTCCGGCGAACTTGGTTACCAGCGGTACGGTAATGGCGGCCAGTGCCACGATGATGCCGATCACCACCAGCAGTTCTATAAGAGTGAATCCCTAATTTTTATTCGTCTTCCCTAGGATGGCGTTGATGAATCCTCGCATGTTAGTTTCCTCCTCTGTTTGAAATGTCACTCACTGCACCACCCCACATCGACATATTCCCAGGACGAGGGGTAATAGGTAAGTAACTCAGAGGTCGAGTTTTAGTAGCCAGCAAGCCCAGATATCTGACGCCGGAAAGGCCATGGGCATGGCCCGGAAGGGCCATGGAATAGAGAGTAATAGTTGATCCTGGGAAAGATAAAATAAAGAGGAGCCCCCAAAGTGGGTCTCCTCCGGAGCCCGGCATCTAACCGGAAGATGGGCCTAGTTCAATTTACTAGATCAATTCCCGGCGATAGGCCTCGGCGATGGCGTGGGCCCGGTCGTTGACCCCCAGCACCTCGAATATGTGTCTAAAATCCCGCTTGAGGGTTGTATTGCTGATGGAGAGGACGGAGGCGATCTCTTTTGACGACAACCCATCTGAAACATGGCGCAACACTTGGTGTTGACGATCGGACAGTGTTGGGCCGGAATTCTCCCTGGGCCCGGCGGCGGCCCGGTCCATAAGAAGGCGGGTCAGGTTGGAGTCGATGGGCGGGGTACCTTCGGCGGCTTGCAGGAGTTCCTCAATCATCGCTTTCGGCTCCAGGCCTTTCATCATGTATCCGTCGGCGCCGGTGTCGATGCTGGGGATCAGATATTCCTCACCGTAGGCGCTGAGGATGACCACTTTCAAATCGGCATCCTGGGACTTCAACCGGCGGGTGGCTTCCACTCCGTCGATACCCGGCAATTGGATGTCCATGACGACCAAGTCCGTGGTTAAGGCGGCCACGGCGGTAAGACATTCTTCGGCGGTATCGGCCTCGCCGACGACGACGAACCGCTCGTCGGACTCCAGGATCCGGCGCAATGCCATCCGCATCAACGGGTGATCGTCCACGAGATAAACGCGTAGATTTGCCATGTTTGCTCTCTTGGGAGAAGCGTCTTCTACCCCAGGTCAGCTGTGTTGGACGGCTTCGGCGCTTATTTCGGCCCGCTCGTTGAAGATTATCGCCGGTTGGTTATCCCTCTCTTCCAACGGATTTGGAGCCGCCGAGGTCACTTTATAGCCCTAGTCCTGCCTTGTCCAGTCCTGTTCCTGGTCCGATATGAACAGCGGCCGCCCCATGGCGGGTCTGGGGAGTGCCGGGCACGGACTAGAACGTCGCGGACCAAAGATCATGGCCGTGATGAAGGTCACAGATTCGGCGGATCCATCTAGTTAGTCTGTTGTTAACCGGATTGGTTCCGGTACAGGCGACGACAGGAGCCGAAGATGATGCAAGAGAACGTACTCGTAGTTGACGATCACCCGGAGATCCGGGACCTTATGGTAAAGATCCTCGAGAGAAGAGGTTATCGAGTCTCGACCGCATCCGACGGCCATGACGCCTTAACGCAATTCGCTTTGGCTAGGCCCGATCTGGTGATCACCGATCTGTCGATGCCTGGATTGAACGGCTACCAGTTGTGCCGGCTCATACGAGGAATCTCCTCGGTTCCGGTGCTGATAATGAGCGCCCAAAAGGGCGTGGAAGAAAAGGCTTATGAGATGGGGGCCGATGCCTTTGTGTCCAAACCCTTCGACATGGAAGCCTTGTGGGCTGAGATCGATGAATTGCTGCTGGATACTTGCAGGCTCACGAACGGTTAAGAGATTGTATTAAGTAACGAAATTGGATGCCCAAGCCTTGATCAAGTGGTGGGCGATGGCGATGGGAGCGGGGATGGCAAGACTTTCGTTCTCGCCCGTTAGCGCCAGCAGAACCTCTTCCCGGTGGAACCAACGGACATCAGCCATTTCCTCTTCATCCATCGAGATATCGGTGGTCGCCGCGTCGGCGTGGCAGCCAATCATCAACGATGAGGGGAAAGGCCAAGGCTGGGAAGAATGGTAGCGAACATTCCGCACTCTGATGCCGGCCTCTTCCATGACTTCTCTAGCCACTGCCTCTTCTATAGATTCACCTTGGTCCACGAATCCGGCCAGGGCAGAATACCTATTAGAGGGCGAGCCGCGCCCCCGGGAGCGCCCCAGCAGACACTGATCGCCATGGGATACAACGGTGATAACCACTGGGTCGGTACGGGGATAGTTCTGGGCCTCGCAACCGGAGCATTGCCGCACCTGACCGCCCCGTTTCATATGGGTCTCGTGACCGCAGATCGCGCAGAATCCATTGCGGCTGTGCCAGCTTACCTGCGCTCGGGCCTGGGCTACGATCCCGGAATCCGGGCCGCTCAGTACTTCAGTGGCGGTCCGGGCGTCTTCGAATCTCCGCTCCGTGCTCTCACGCAGTTCGCGAACGGCCTGTTCATTCTTCGAAATATCGACTACGAAATGGGCTGATTCACCTTCGATGCCCAAAAAGATCGCGGTTGAATCCACTCCCAGGCGGGTCAAGTCGTCGATGCCAAGCCAGCCAAGCTCCTCTTGAGCCCCGCCCGCTATCAGAACATTCAGGTCCCACATGGGAAGGAATCTGCTCTTAGGGTCTTTGGCTTTAGCGGCCAGCCACTCTTCGTCGCGGCGCTCGACATCGCCCCGGTCCAGTGGATTGCCGGCGTAAATATGGCTGATGATTGGCTGGTTGTTACTCATAGCCTCGTCCGGTTACGGCAAAATACTGCGGCTCTGCCGCTGGAAATGGATTCGGCGCCCCGGAAGTGCGGTCTCACGGTCCCTGGCATCGATCTTCGTGTCAGGTGTTATGGATGTTGTGCCCAGTATACACAAAACCGGTCTTATCGTTGTCGAGACGGGTATTCAGTGCCTTTCCATTAGGTCTGGTATAACTCGCGGACCGGAGGATGAAAGCCGATGGCGTCGACCTTGATCACATCGGTACCGTATTTCAATGACCTTCAAGTCTGGAAGGACTGTGCCGTTCATTGAGTCTCCGGAATATGTTCCCGCGGCGCTGGCTTACGGCTTTTAAGACCGTGTATTCCTAGCGGGGGTATTCGGCAATATCACAGCCAACCAAGGACGCCAAAATCTAGCGGTGCTCTTGTCCTAGTGTCAATCGTTCTAGTTAGCTTGGTGCTATCGGATATCCCTGGCTCGGTGGACGTTAGCTCGGCGTGAAGGGCTCGGTGTTGGCCCGAGCGAAAATCATGTATCTACGGCTTGCCGGGCCTCCTTACAAGATGACACCTACGGAGCTACATAACCGTTTGCTCATAACGTCAGGCGGTATGACCGGTCGAATTGACAGGTTGCAGAAGCGTGGACTTGTGTGCCGTTTGCCCGACCCTAATGATCGGCGCTCGATTCTGGTGGAGCTTACTGAGCGCGGTTTCGAGCATATAGAGGCAGTCGCACGCACTCACTTTCGCATCATGGAACATCTAACAGAGGGGCTTAAATCGGAGGAACGGGATTGCCTTGCCGGTCTGCTGAAGACGCTGTTGTTTCTCTTCGAGTCAACTTAACAGAATGCGCAACCGGAGAAGGAATCGATTTCCGGAATAACATAGGGGGTAATTTTATGGCGATAATAGCGATCTTTACAGGCAAGGGGTTTACCAAGGACATGTATGATAGGCTGCGGCAAGAAGTGGGTTGGGAGACTGACCCGATCGATGGTTGGCTGATGCACGCTGTCTGCTTTGACAAATCCGGTGACATCCGCATGACAAACATATGGGAATCATCGGAAAAGATGAGCGAGGGCTTTGTCAGCCGTCTTATGCCTGTAATGCAAAAGATTGGCATCCCACCACCGCTAGCTGAGGTTTATCCTGCCTACAATGTAAACGTATTTTCAACGACGATTTAGGAGTGTGCCTCGGTCTCCAGCCACCATCACCCGGTGATTTTTAATCTAGATATCTCTCGAGCCACCTCGACTCTCGCCTAGCTGTGTCGATGTGTATCCCACATGGTCCAGTCTCCGGGGTTAGTTTCGGCCAGCGTCCTTTGCCTGGACTGCGCCACGGGCATTCCCGGTCTCTTTACTCCGGGTCCCGGAGGTAGGGAAACATGGCCAGAGGCGTGGCGGCCAGCAGACCGGCGTCCACCGGCAGGGTCGCGCCGGAGATCCAGCGGGCCTCGTCGGACGCCAAGAACAAAGCCGCCCATGCCACGTCCCAAGGCGTGCCGTCGGTCCCCAACGGTCCGGCCCGGCGTCGGAGATCAAGCATTTCCTCGGTGGAATGGCGGACCACCATCGGGCTGCGAATGTGGCCCGGCGCTATGCAGTTGACCCGAACGTTGTCCCGGCCGTAGTGAACCGCCATAGAGTTGCTCAGTCCGATGATGCCGGCTTTGGAGGCAGCGTAGGGGTGGCTGGGCCTTCCACTACCGGCGCGCAGGCCCACGATGGAAGACAGGTTTATGATGGAGCCGCCTCCGGCCTCTATCATCTGGGGAATGGCGTGCTTGCTGGTGAGCATGACGCTTTTCAGGTTCACGTCGATCACGGTGTCCCAAAACTCCTCATCCACATCGGTGACCGAACCCGGGCCGCTGATGCCCACGTTGTTCACCAGGACGTTGAGGCGCCCGTAACGCGCCACCGCGGCATCGGCCATGCCCCGGCAGTCGGCATTAATGGTCACGTCGCCGACGAACACCGAGGCTTCGCCCCCTTCTTCTTTAATCGTTGCCAGGGTCGTCTCGGCGTTGGCTTGGTCCCGGTCGGCCAACAACACCTTGGCCCCCGCCCGGGCGAACAAAATGGAAATAGCCTGCCCAATCCCCACAAAGTCTCCGCTGCCGGTTGCCCCCGCCCCGGTGACGATAGCAACCTTGTCTGACAGTCTGGTCCGTTGATCCAGCATCATTCTTTTCTACCTCCGTTGGCTCAGGGGAAGTATAGTATGCCCCGGGCACCGGGCGTCAGTGACAGAGTAGGGGCCGGTTTCGCGACAGATGGCGCCGCTAAGGTGGTCCCTCTACGTCTCCTCCCAGCCGCCGCGCCAGATATGCCCAGTGCTTACCCCAGGCGACGCAGGTTGCCTGAACCTCTTCCGGAGACGACTCTCGCAACGCAACTGGGCCGTAGTGGGACGAATAGGCGTTTCCTTGGATGACCATGCCGTGGTTGAGGAGTACGTGGATCATGCTGAGCAGGGCCAGTTCAGCCCCGCTGCCCGGCCTGCCGCCGCCGGTGAAGACCCCGCCCACCTTGCCGGACAGGGGGCCCGGATAGTCTTGAAAGGCGGTGACATCGAACAACCGCTTGATCTGCCAATCAACGCCACCGAACCGCACTGGCGTCCCCACAATGATTCCCTGGGCGGCCAGCATCTCATCCCATAGCACTTCTTCCACCGTACGGACCGCGACGCCGGCCCCACCCTCCAGTATCCCCTGCCGGATGGGTTCGACCATCGAGCCGGTGCGTCCGTTCTTGGACGTGTAGATTATCAACAGATTAGGCTCATTGTCCGTCATTCAGTATCTCTCCCACCGGTTTCGCCCTTCCCTGTGGCTAATTCGCAAAAATCATCTCAACCGCCGAACCACCCGTCCGGCTACACCCACTCATCGTCCGGAGGCCAGATATTTGTGGCCCCTCTTCCGGCGCCCTGCAGTCCTCCCTCCCCTCGCCAGTCAGCGCTTAGGTCACGGAACTTGAGGAAATGGGGAGTTTGGGTGTGGGCCTGAAACGCGTCTTCGTCCTTGTAAACTTCGTAGAGCCATATCCTGTGGTCGTCGTTGGCGTCCTGAACCACGTCGAACCTCAGGCAGCCCGGCTCGTCGCGAACTGCTCCTCGGGCATTCTCAAGCATCCCCTTGATGTATTGCTCTTTGAAACCTTCCTTGATCTGGATAGGGGCAACTATTATGTACATGGCGCCTCCCGAATCGGATAGGATGATAAACCCATGAGATTATAATGCCTTTCCCCCGAATGGCGACGCCTTATGAGTGACCTTTTGGTTATAAGGATATAGGGATGTGACCCTGCGGATAGTTTTTCCACCAATAGGCCTGGCATCTGGAGATTACTGGGCGGCGTGACGAATGTCTTAATCAGCATAGTCATGGGAACCACCTGGCACTCCCTGGCCCTGTTAACAAAACTCCTATCTTGATCCAAGCGGCCTGGATACTACGTTCCTATCGTCTGCGTACAATGTGGGCATTCTGGCTCCATCTAATCAAACTTTGTTGCACGTCTTGGGATTGACGGTCCATGATTGATAAGCACTTATGACCACACGCAACGCGGGTGGCAACATAGGCGAACCCGCTACCCGTTCTCGATGGTTCCATCGGAGGGAAGCTCTAATTTCCTTCGGTATGGTCCTGTTTGACGTTGCCTTCAACTTGTATTACCTCTATCCAGAAGTGGCGAGCGGCATCGTCTCCGGGAACGATAGTGTTTTTCACCTGCTGATGGTGGAGATGGCGGCCGAGGCTATCACCCAAGGACGGGACTTTACTGATCCGTGGCAGGCCTCCATGGGCATGGGTTACCCCTTGTTCCATTACTACCACCACTTGCCGCACGTCACCATCGCACTCATCCACGTTCTCACTCTTGAGATGATTCCCTTAGTCGATATGTTGAACTGGGCGACATATTTGCTTCTTAGCTTCTTCCCGTTATCCATCTTTTGGGCGATGCGGCGCCTCGGCTTTGACCACATGCCGGCTGCAATGGGCGGCCTGGTTGCTCCCCTGGTCACTACTACCGGCATCTTAGGGTTCGGGTTCGCCAGCTATGTCTTCCAGGGATGGGGAGTCCACGCCCAACTCTGGGCAATGGTGCTCCTGCCCCCTGCCTTGGCCCTGGGTTACCGAGTCATTCAGGAAGGACGTGGATACACCTTGGGCGACCTTGCTTCTAGCGGCGACGATGATGTCCCACCTGATGTTCGGGTACATGGCGTTCATTACCCTCGGCGTTCTGACGCTTATCCAACCCGCGCGGGTACCCAACCTCAGGTCTCTGGTAGACTCCATGTGGCCCCGGTGGTGTCGGCTGGTTATCCTCGATCTGTTGGTCCTGTTGGTAATCTCCTATTTTCTGGTCCCCACTTTCCTCGACCGGACATTTCTGAACAACAGCGTTTTCCTCGATACGGTCCAATACGACTCTTACGGGCATTCGGAGGTGCTTCAGGGTGTGGTCAAAGGAAATCTTTTCGACTTCAACCGCTTCCCTTCCCTGACCATCTTGCTGGCTCTTAGCTTTGCGGTCTGTTTATACCGATGGAGAGAGACCCGGTACCTGATGCCCGTAGTGATATTTGTCTTTTGGCTGATCCTCTATTTCGGCAGGGCGACTTGGGGACCCTTCATCGATGTTCTGCCCATGAGCCGGTTCCTCCACATGCATCGGTTCATCGCCGGGGTTCATCTGGGCGGCATACTGCTCATGGCCGTGGCCCTAGCCGCGCCCTGGTCATGGGCCTTTTCCCGAAAGAAGGTCTGGTATCCCGCCGCCGCATTGGTGTTGACCGTATTGGTATTGCTGCCGGTATATATCGAGAGGCGTTCCTACTTGGTTGAGAACGCCTCCTTGATAGATCTAACCCGGCAGGCTACCGTCGCCGAAGACGCCGATCTGACCGCTCTATTCCGGACGCTGGAACAACTCCCGCCCGGCCGTGTGTATTCCGGTCAGCAGCGCGGCTCGGTACTACCAAACTGGAGCGACGATTATTATGTCGGCAACCTGGGGGTCGACGACCTGCTCCATCTAGAGGGCCTGGATATGGTGGGGATGGTCTACCACGGCTTTTCATTGAATAGTGACGTGTCGATCAATTTCGATGAGCAGCGTCGGGATCATTACAACCTCTACAACGCGCGGTACGTGGTGGCCCCTGAAGGCCAAGATTTCCCGGACTTTGTACAACCGCTGCAGTAGTTTGGCCGCCATCGATTGTATCAGGTGGAAACAACGGGCTACTTCGACCTGGTAGGTTCGGACCTATCGTTCGCCGGAGATGCTCCAGACCTTTATCTGGCGGCGTCAACCTGGCTGGTCAGCCGAATGCCGTCGGCAAAGAAGCATCCGGTGGTGTACCTGAGCGGCTCTTCCCAAGGGAGTAAACCCGCAACTCCGCTTACTTCGGCCAAGGACCTCATCCCAACCATGGACCCTCCCACCGGACCGTCCCGGGGCACGGTCCTCTCCGAGAAGATTGGCAATGATTACTTCTCCGCCGAAGTGGCCGTGGAGCGAGAGAGCATGTTGCTGCTGAAAGCCACCTATCATCCAAATTGGCGGGCGACAGTGGACGGGGTAGAGACGGACACGGTTATGCTGATGCCCAGCTTTGTGGGGATCGAGTTGTCTCCCGGCAATCACAGCGTACGGATAGAATACCGGCCCCGGCGGCTGCGGGTGATCCTGTTAGTTTTGGGACTCCTAACGTTGCCGTTGATCGCCGTGGGTGAGAGGCAAGGCACGGTTATTTGTTCTTGGTTCGCCACAAATGTCGTGGCTAGAATATCCAGCGCGAAGCGGAAAAGAAGCACCAGACAAAAACAAGGCCCCTGGAATTACCCAAGGGCCTGATTCATGCCTAAAAGTGGCAGGAGCGGGAGGATTCGAACCCCCGACCACTGGTTTTGGAGTCTAATGGTATCTGTCTTAACCCGTACCGCTAGCTACGTTTTAGACCCTCTGGGTGGAATCGTCAGCCCGACATTTGTGCCTACAATACCATATCGTCACGCCTATTCCCGGGTAGTTGGTTAGCAAAATGGTTAGCAAAACCGGCAGCTGGGTCAGCTACAAACTGGCCCACGGGGCCAACCGTTGAAATGCTCCTTAACCTCTAGCGCCGCACTTAGCTAGAGCAGGTCTGGGATCCATTTTCCTGGTGGATGCATGGCCAGTTCCTATGCAAAGGCCCTAGCTGTCGATGACCTTCCCCTCTGCGACAACCACATCGGCTTCCTGCAACCGGTCCAGCTTGTCTACCAACGCCACCAGATCCTCGAAGGGCACGTCCCTGTATGGCCTGTACTGAGCAGTCTGGCTACTCTGACCGCCTTGCCCAGCCATCTGGCCTGTCAGCTTGGCGGTAACCCTATCAGCAAGGGAGGTGGCGTAGGTGGCGCGACGACGACATAGGAGCCAGGGGCTTAACCACCCGGGCACGATGGGAAACCCCTTCAATAGCAGGGTCCCCGGACAGGGTAGCATCCGCCAGGGCACTCACCCTGTGGAAGCCAAGAAGACTCTGGCGGAGCGGGGCCTTGAAGAGCGCAACTCGGCGTCCCGGCTGCTGGAGGGTGAGACTTTCGTGGGGGGCGATGGTTACCGGTATACGGTAGTTTCCACCTTTCCCGACGGCTCCATCCGGGTACGGCGCAGCGACGGGGCACTGGGATCACTACGCCCCTCCGACTCTGTGAAGCTGGTGTCCGAGTCCCCAATGAGGGAGTTCCTGGCATGAAACCGGTAAAGGTTAGGCGGACCATCCGCCGCCCCCGGCGGACGCGGTCACCGGGGCTGAAGAGAAGGGTTAAGAGGGCGGTCCGGTCCGCAAGGCGGCACATAGCCATTCTTGCGGGAAGGTAACCTGATGGGCCAAGGCCAATGGCCGGTCTCTAGGAAGGTGACCGTAAGATACGCAAAGTGGCAGGCGGAAAATGGGTATGAATAACTTATTGCCAGCGCCGTCATCCAGCGGACCGTGGATTATCTGAATGAGTACGCTCCCGGCTATCATGCGCTGTTAGCCGAGAGGCCGGTGATTACGGTGCGGTGGGACAGTTGGCCTAGGTGGTCCTAGGGGCCGGACAGGTCAACTTGACGGTAATAGCCGTTCTTACCGGTGTTGTCCCAACTCAGGCCGTAATCACCAAAACTATGAGCCACCGCTTTAGCTACAGTCGTTGGGTAGAAACCCGTGTCGCCCGCACGGGGAAGGTTGACCATTTGGACTTCCTGATCCGGGTGCGCGCCGGTCACCGCCTCTAACTCCATCTCCAAGGCGTTGGGAATGCTTACCTTCCGGCGACGACCAGCGGACTCATAGAGAATGGGTACGAACTTGACGCCTAGGAAGGTACCAGTCAAGTCCTTACGCCGGGTAAAGAAGCCGCCTCCTGCCTCGCCAGATACGATCAATCGCAGGGCCTCCCGCTGTTCGTCCGTCGCCCGGTCGTCAATGTAAATAGCCACAATCCAGTTGCCATCTGACATCCGCTGCGGCGTGCGGAAGGCCATCGCGAAGTTCAGGCCGTCGAGAGACGTCTCTCCATAGTGACCCGTGCTGATATGCCAGGCATGGTTCACGTCGCAGCTGTCGTAATGAGCAGGGGTTCCAAACATACATGGACAGTTGACCTCGCAGTTGCAGCACTCAAAGGATTCGCCACTAAAGTGCCATTGCTTGGCAGCTTGCTGTGTCACCGTGTTATCTCCTTACATCGGAAATTAGGCCACGGACTCCTGAAATCCTAGCACTGATGGAATCCTGGGAGCAATCAGAGGTCTCCGGTGTCATACAGGTTATCGCCTGAACGTACCATCACCCCTGGGATGTAGTCTCATTCTGATTGCTGGTGTGTCATAGAGTCTACCACCAGAACAGCTAGATCAGCCCAACAGCCACCATCCACACTCCCCACCCCACTAAAAGCAGGCCAGAGACCCGGCTGATGTGGAAACTGGCCGGCGCCACCCTCTCCAGCAGCACGAACCCGGCCAGGGCAGCAATCCACAAGAGGTTCATCACCCCCAGAACGAACAGCAATGCCATTAAGACCCAGCAGCAGCCCACACAGTAGACACCGTGGCGCAGCCCCATGGCCAATGCCCCCCCGGGACCTTCCCGCCAGTCGGTCATCAGAAAGGACAAGGGAGAGCGGCAGTGGGTCAAGCAGACGTATTTCAAACGGCTCCACTGGAACGCTCCCGCCGCTATGAGCAAGCCGCCGGCCATATAGACGCTGGCGCTGGCGCCCATCATTGAGGTCAGCAGTGAGTTGACGTGCAGCGCCCAGCTGGCCACGGTGGCCCCGGCGGCAAACCCGCACCAGACCAGTACATAGCCTGATAGGAACACACCCGTGGGCACGTAGGGCTGTTGCTTCTCCCGGCGTTGGCGGTTGACCGTGGCGAACAGCAACAACATTGGAGCGGCGGTGGGCACCATCATGGCGGTCATCATGACCGCCCACATCAGGAACATCAGGCCGAAGTCGGCGGCGGTCCACGCTTGCCAACGGACCATGGCCATGCCGGCGTCCATGCCACCCATGGAGAAGGCCAGGTACACCATGTAACCCCAGGCCAGCCCGGCGACGCACAGAACCCCCGCCAACACCACCGCCCGGTCCCGCTTCAGCACTGATTCCAGAGGAGCATCCAAGCGCAAGTTTCCCTCTATTTACGGCCCGCTGTAGTCAAAGGGAGCGAACTCAGCGTATTGACCCGAGTGGTCGTGTTGAAAGCCGCCCGTGAAGCGGTAGACACTGGATGCCCCTAACTCTGCTTTGGTGGAAGTGAACCCGGTAGGTTTTGCCAGATGAATCTCCTCCGGCTCGCCGGTAACAGGGTTCTTGATGGAGGTCAGCCCGATCTCAAGAATCTCCCCTGCGCTCAACCGGCTGTCCAAAGCATCCATAGTGGCTTCGAAGCTCTCGAATATCGGTTCGAGCACGGTCTCAGTCACGGCGGCGAAGATGGCGAACGGCCCCCCACTGCCACCCCTAAATAGCGTAAGAAAGGCCTCTCGCTGCTGGTCAGCGGCCCTTACATCCGCGATCCATTGGGCCGTGCCATGCCCCTCGTGCACCGGACCCGGAAACTGGCCTGTCCAGCTCATGTACAGCCCGTCTAGAACTACATCGCCGAACCGGCCCTCCTCAATGTGCCATGCGTATGTCCCCTGGCACCAACCGTTGGTAGGCCGCGCATCGAAGTTGCAGGGGCAACCCCAGTCGCAGCTGCATGCTCCAATCAAATTACCCCTTAGATTCCACTGAATTTCACTGACCATCAAGCTCCGTTCGGCGTCTGCTGATTAGGATTTGAGCCGTCCGTTGCGCAATTAGACCACCCCGGGCGCGATTCTAGCTCGGGCATTGCCACTTGCTCCTACGGTCCACTGTATTCGAAGTGGGAGATGTTGGCCGATTGTCCAGCATACTCAAAGCTCATGTTGGGGTCCGTGAGTTTCAAAGTAGTTGAACGACGGACATGCACCGATTCGGTGAAAAATGGGACTACCATGTCGTTGACAGTGGTGTCTAGGGGAGGCATGCCTGGTATGGGATTGGGAATCCTTTCTGTCCCTGCTTCCAGCAGTCCAGGCACCGTTATGCGGTGCTCACCATCTACGATTTCGAAGCTGATAGGGACTTGCTTAGGGTCCAGAGGGTTCGCGATTAACGCGCTGAAAGGCTCAAACCAGCCTCCAGCTTGACCTGATAGGATGGTACCTAGGGCCTCCGCCTGGTCTTGCGAAGCCCGCTCGTCAAGATACACTCCGAGAGTCCAGCCACCATCGAAGACCTTACCAGGTATCTGTACGTAGAGGACGATGTTCAAGCCCCCTAACGAAGTGTTACCGTAGTTCCCTTCCTGTATCCGGAAGCCTATGACCGCCTCACACGGTAAATTGGTGGGGTCGCCCCCATAGTTACAGGGACATACAACGTTGCAGCTACACGATTCAAATATGTCGCCTCGCATATTCCATGAAGTAACGGCCGTCATGTTAATATCTCCCTCTCTAATTTACTTAGCCTTTCAACTCTCATTGTGCAGTTCCTGCAGCTCAACTCTGCAAGATGCTCGAAGCCTACGCCGGAATTCTATTGCAGTCAATTAAATAAGGCCAAATGGGCAACATCCGTACCACCACTCTCAGGGCTTTCACAGAATAAGAGATTCCTGCTTATACAAAGTGACCGTTTGATTCGCCCCATCCGCAAGATTAAACTCATCGCCACAATATCCAGACTACAGAGGAGTACGATATGGAAAACCCTGTTGACCTCAATGGATTCGTCCTGGCGATGACCGAATCCGCGTACGCACAAGTTAAGGCAGCATGTGACGGTCTAACCGACGAGCAGTTTTTCTGTCAACCAACTCCGGAAACCAATTCCATCGCCTGGTTGATTTGGCATATGAGCCGGGCCAGAGACCTCATCACCAGCAACATCAGCGGCGAGAACCAAGTATGGATATACAATGGCTGGTCTGATAGATTCGGTCTGGATGCAGAAGACGTCGGCATAGGGGATAGCCCAGAGAAGGTAGCCGCATTCCATGCCGACAGGTCTCTAGTAATGGGCTACCTAGACGATGCCCACGAAGCCACCATGAGACGCCTATCCATGATCCCCACTGAACAGTTTGACCAGCTTGTGGTATATGCCCTTGGTGACACACGGCCGGTCTGGAGAGCACTTGTGGGAATGCCAGGTGATTCAACCCAGCACACCGGGCAGATTGCCTATCTGAGAGGCATGTTTACAGGGATGGGCTGGAGGCGGAAAGCCGGTTGGAACTGAATAAACCAGGAATACTGATGTGCCCCCAATCTTTGTACCAGCCCTTTATGTCAGGCCCACAAGCTGTGCAACGGGTTCAGCAGTCAGCACGGCCTGGGGCTAAATCACCCAAGCACAATGGGAAATCCTTCCAATGGTCACCAGGGCTGAAGAGAAGGTTTAGGCGGGCGGCCCGGTCCACAAGCGGCGCATAGCCACTCTGGCGGGGAGTGGATATTACAGTGTCAGCGTAACCGTTACTTCGGTGAGTCTGGTTCCGCACCTTGGGCGATGGCCATCACCTCGTCTTCGCAGTCGCCGAAACAGTCTCGTATGCTTCCGCCAGAGCCGACATGAACCCGTTGCGAAATGCTTCGCCGACAATGGGTTCGCATCTTTCCAAGCCAATCTTCAAGATATCCGCGACACTCAGGTTGGCCTTCTCCTTCAACGCCTTCAGTTGACCGTAGAGTTCAGGATCGACTCTGCAGCTGATAGTGGGATGGGAGGCTTCGTAGCGCCGCCGGGATGGTGGAGTTGGGCGTCGTTTACCCTGCGTGTATACCATAACAATTACCCTATCGGAGACTCTATGAGTTTGCCATATCTGTTTACCATAGTACCCTTCGAGGCCGACAATCTACTACGTCAAGATGACATACTAGACTCCGAACACTGCTAACTTGCGGTCACTTCCTCCCGCACAATTCTCCACTCCACCAGTATCGCCCCGGCCTCGGCCAAATTCCCCGCTGAGTTCCCGCCTTATCCCAGTCCAATCGCAGTAGGTATATCCGCTATAATCCCCGGCAACGGCAATGCTAGAACGGCTAGGAAAATACGAGATTCTGGAGACCATAGCCGCCGGCGGCCAGGGTACGGTCTACCGCGCCCGGGACAGTGGGTCCGGGGACGTGGTGGCCCTGAGTCTAGAGGCCAACCTGGCCTCGAGACTGGACCACCCCAACATCGTCAAGGTCTTCGACGTCCAGGTGGAAGAGGACGACCACATTGCCAATACCTTGCTGCGTGACTTGCTCCACCATCTTGCGGTATTCCTTGCGGTCATCTTTCCGACCGGTGGCAATATCGGTGAAGGTCGTCATAGGGTTAAGCCGATGGGTACGGCAGTAATCTTGGAGGGCGGCGGCCGGAGACTCCAGGGATACATGGCGCTCCCCGGCTTGTCCAGGGGAGCTTACTCTGAAGTAGCCTACAGCGGTGGCGGTATCTATAGCGGTGGGCATGGCAGCCTCGATGAAACGGGCTGCCATGATTCTAGCAAATATGCGGTCTTATATCAATGTATCTGTCCCGACCATCATCCCCTCGGTGGTCAGTCTGGAACGGTCGGTGGCCACCGCCAATCCGAAGTCACCTATCTTGGCAATCCCGTCCGAGGTGAGCCACACGTTGCCGGGTTTCAGGTCCCGGTGGACTATATTCCTTGAGTGGGCGAACTCGAGCCCCCGGCATACGGCCCGGGCTATCTCCATGGCTTGTTCCATGGGGACACGGTTCTCGGGGGAGTCTTCTACCAGACCCTCAACATCGCCGCCGCCCATGAGTTCGGTGACCATGAAGGGCTGCCCGTCTTGCTGCCCCAGGTCGAACACGGTGACGATGTGGGGGTGGGAACCCAGCCGGCCCATGGCCTGGGCCTCCCGGTTGACCCGGGTCATGCCTACCTCGTCCAGGCCCTCGGTCTTGATGAGGGCGAAGGCCACCTCCCGGTCCAGCATGGTGTCCTGGGCCAGGTAGACCTTCTTCTTGCCTCCTTCACCTAGGAACTTCGTTACCTCGTACCGGCCATCGGCGAAGGTTGTTGGTTGTTCGGATGTTTCGGTTGAGGTTGCCAACGACGCAGGGGCAGGCAACCCACTCGGTGGAGGAGCCGCAGAAGCGGCCAGTGCCCTTTCCGCAGCGGCAAGGAAAGTTCTCCCGTCATTGTTCTCAGGGTCGATCGCAAGCACCGCATTTGCAGCTTGACGAACGGCGTCCCAGTCGTATCTCGAGATTGCTTCGTCCGCCTCATCTAAGAGGCTTTCGATCCGTCGTTGTATGCGGTCACTAGCCATTATGGGAGCATATTACGTCGGCAGCGGTGACGTGTCCACTGGCCTGGGGCTAAGGTGCAGTTACAGCTGATTCGTCAGCTGTAACTAAAAAGTAGTCAGCCTTAGTAGGTGCCTTGGGGTAAAGCCTGCTTGATTGCATCAACAATCTCCCGTGGTTCACCGGTAACGTCGAAGGTGATGGTTCCTTCCGGCTCTTCCAGGGCGTGGAACTGGCTTTCCAACAAGTCGATGTTCATGAAGTGGTCCGCTCGGTCTGCCAGCCTATGCTTGATCAGTTCGTAGTCCCCCTTCAAGTACACGAAGGTGACTTCCTCGTGGTGCTCTTTCACTAACCGGTGCCGGTATTCCTGCTTCAGAGCTGAGCAGGTAATCACGGCGTTCTTGCCAGCGGCTATTACACTGGCTACCAAGTCGTGGATAGCGTCCAGCCATGGCCATCTATCTTCATCGGTTAGAGGGATGCCGTGCGCCATTTTGAGCACATTGTCGGGGGGATGATGGTCGTCGCCTTCATGGAAGGGCCAGTCTAGGTCCCGAGCTAGAAGCTCTCCAACGGTTGTCTTGCCGACGCCGGAAACTCCCATCAGGATGATGACCATTAACATTGCTCCCGGCGCATTCTACTAAAGCAGGTAACCCCTAGCTATCACCCCCATCCACCCCACCAGTACCCCCGGCCTGATGGAACCGTTCAGTTAGCGCGGTGGATAGGCCAGATGTCAGC
>CATMOE010000017.1:0-57474 GCA_950072105.1 uncultured Dehalococcoidia bacterium | reverse complement strand
TGCGAAATCGGCTTATATCCCGATGCTACTTTCAAGGCCAAAAGGTATATACGCTTTGTAGACAAGGTACGTTGTATTGACGGATGCCAAGTAGGAGATGATGCTGGACATTAGTGGCGTGGATCACAGTTCCGATGAATCGCGGGACACTCACTGCATTATTTTGTACGGCGAGTTTATTATGTCTGCGGTGAACCATCCGCCGCACGCGGCGGACCCGGTCACCGGGCATGAATAGAAAAGTTAAGAGGGCTGCCCGATCCGCAAGGCGGCACATATCCATTCTTACAGGCAAGAAACATTAACATATAGAGCATCATTGATTTTGGGGCATCATGTCATGTTCACCGATGTGGCCTAGTGGACGGGGAGATGCGGGAGGGTTCAGCACCATGCAGAGCACGATTTTGTTATTGGAATCCCAGCCGGAAATACGGGGAAGGGTAATGGGAGCGCAAGGAACGGTTAACGGCCTGGGACACTTGATCGGCGGGTCTGAGATTGGGGCTATCGCCAGCGCCATGGGCATTGGCCTGGCCATCGGGATAAACGCTGGAGCCGGGCTTGTGTTGATCTTGATGGTAATCATCCTAACGCCCCTCGTGCGACGGCCGGTTAGGATGAGTCTTGATGAAGCCGCCGATGCAACTGATGCACCGGCATCAGCCTCCTTACCGGAGACGGGTAGCAACGATTAGGTATCCGAACAGAAGCCATCGCCCGGTCCCCTAGACCTCTCCCGGTGGCGTATTCATTAACATAGATCGTGTATTGATCGGGGAGGAATCAGGGCAACGGCTCCAATTCCTCCTCAGCGAACAGCAGACCCGCGATCTTTTCTTGATCGTCTAGGCCATTTGGTTCCAAGAGATAAAGTTCTGGGTTGATGTCGCCCACCGTTTATTCTCGCTAACGAAGGAAAATGTCGAGTCTATTCGACAACGTTCGATCTCCTTTATTGTTCGCTGCTTATTCTCGGCGAACCCGGGAATCTCGTTACGAGCCTTAGGTAGCTTGGAGAACGGCCTTCGAGAGCCTGTAGGTACCATTGGCTTCGAATATCGGACGCGGGTCTGAGTAAAGTATCTGAGGCCATAACGCCGGTCTTCAATAGAATAGACGATTATCGCCATTATCTCTTTAGCCAACTCCCAATTGTAGTCGACGTCCAGCGATGATCACCTGGATGTTAGCCGGTGGGAACTTTGGCGCTGGTGGCAGGTCTGTACATTCGTCCAAGAACAATCGTCTTGAACAGTGGGGAGATTGCCCCTTTTGTGGGTGTGGCGCTCTTCGACCGGGGCAGCGGAATCCTAGGGGAAAGACGCAAGGTGTGAGGAGGGACTGGCCAGGTGCGAAAGCTGCCCTTTACATGGCGGTATTGATCGCCACCCGATACAATACGGTGATCCGGGACTTCTACCACGTTTATGGGGGCTGGCAAGCCCAAGAAAGTAGCGCTCACCACTCGAATGCGGAACATGCTGACTGTGCTCAATGTGATGGTCGAGTAGCCTCGTCATTGGAAGCCTATTGGCTAGAACTCTTGACCTTTAATACAATTGCTGAACCGGTCGAAGCACCTATCCAGACAGCATCAAGAATTCGCTAGAGAGGTGACACCAGCGTGTTTATAAAAGTCGAACCCGCTGACTTCTTCATGTTCCGGGTCATCATGACTTTTGACCTGGAATACCCAGACTCCGAGGATCAGGACGTCCGCGACTACCTGACGGAGCATGAACTGGAGCCTAGGTACCTGAGTCAGGGCGAGTTTGAAGAACGACAGTGCGAGTTCATGCAGTTCGGCGGCTGCTACCTGGGCCGTCACTTGGAAAGCATCTCCCAGATACAACGAGTCGCCGTGGAGATCGAACTGCTCACCGCGGAGATCCGTGTCCACCTAGACGTCTCACCCGATACCGCCACACCACTCGCTGAAGGCCAGCAAGCTGCGATCGCTCGACTGGTAAAAGACTTCCACCAGGATTCATCCTTCCAAACCAACGAGAACGGCGAACTGATCGTTGTACTTGACGGAGACGCGGTCCGGGCAGCGGCCAGCCGTCTGGCGACGGCCCCTTTGGACAACTAAGTTCCGGAAGCCCCGTAGTCGCTCCAGGGCTTGACTCTGTGCCCTCAAGCCATTCGCGAACTACCGGAGACTGTTGGAAGTTGAGGGTATCGAGGGGCCTTCGGGATGACAGTCATCGGAAGCGAGTCTCAGGTGGAGCACGAGTTGCGCGATTTCGCCAGCGCCGGAGCCACCGACTTCGTGGCATCATTCTTCCGGTGTCTCGCAAACCGAATGCATGGGGGGCCGCAAAATGTAGTCTCTGCGGAGTATGGTGGGTAGGGTTTAATCAACTCCCTGCGGGAAATATCCTGCGGGCGTAGTATCAAGAAACTTGAGGAGGCCGTTATGCCCTTTGAACAAATCTCACCAGCATTAGCGTCCATCGTTTCCCAGGACCAACCCATTGAAGAACTGGCCGCCGGCTTCGGCAACGACAACGGCCCTGCAGAAGGTCCCCTTTGGTGGAAGGAGGGAGGGTACCTTCTTTTTAGTGACATCGGCAACAACCGGAGGATGAAGTGGGAGCTTGACAGCGGAGCAACGGTTTTTCAGGAGCCGACCAACTTCGCCAACGGCCTCACCCGAGACGTTCAAGGGCGGTTAATAGCTTGTGACCGGACTCCCCGGGTTGTCCGGACGGAACCCGACGGCAGTCTTACGGTCGTAGCCAACAATTATCAGGGCAAAAGATTAAATCGCCCCAACGACGTAGTGGTAAAATCCGGCGGCAGCATCTATTTCACCGACCCCGGCGCCCCAGCTCCGGGTATGGCGCTGGACTTCGCGGGAGTTTACCGAGTCTCTGCGGACTTGGGCACCCTCACTCTCTTGGTCCGGGATTTCGTTCTTCCCAACGGTTTGGCTTTTTCTCCGGATGAGAGCATTCTGTACATCAACGACTCTCGCCGTGGTCACATCCGCGCTTTCGATATGCAGCCCAATGGCACCTTGGCCTTAGCCACCGACCGCGTCTTCTGCGACATGACCGGGGAAAGGGCAGGAGTTCCCGACGGTATGAAGGTGGACGTGGAAGGCAACGTGTATTGCGGAGGTTCGGGTGGATTGTGGGTATTGGACTCCTCAGGCAACCACCTGGGGACCATCGTCCACGGCGCCCCGGCCACGACCAATCTCGCCTTTGGTGGTGAGGATTGGAAAACGCTGTTTTTCACAACGCGCAACACGCTGGGTCGGGTTCGGACCAACATTCCTGGAGTGCCGGTCCCGGCGCAGGCCTAGGGTCCCCCTCGGCGAGCCAGGCCGGTTTATGACTTCAAGAGTAATGGGCTATTCAGCCAAAATTTAGGAGCAAAAGAGCGATGAGCGAACAGGGGAAGGTCGCCATCATAACTGGGGCGGGGACCGGGATTGGTAACAGGACCGCGCTGGCTCTATTGGAGGAAGGATACTCCGTAACCCTAGCCGGTCGGCGGGTGGGGCCCCTGGAGGCGACCGCAGCAGAAGCTGGCACGGAAGCCTCGCGGGTGCTGGTGGTGCCGACCGACGTGGGCGACCCCGGCGCCGTGCAAGCTCTGTTTGCCAGGACCAAGCAGCGGTTCGGCCGCCTCGACCTTCTGTTTAACAACGCCGGGACCACCGCACCTCCGGTGCCTCTGGAAGACCTAACCTACGAGCAATGGAAATCGGTGGTGGACGTGAACCTGACCGGAGCGTTCTTGTGCACTCAGGAGGCTTTCCGAATCATGAAGAGCCAGGACCCCATGGGTGGACGGATCATCAATAACGGTTCTATATCGGCCTATGTGCCAAGGCCCAACTCCGCTCCATATTCGGCCACCAAGCACGCCATCGCCGGGCTTACCAAATCCACGTCTCTCGACGGTCGCAAATACGACATCGCTTGCGGCCAAATCGACATCGGCAACGCTGAAACCGGGATGGCTGAGGTCTTCAAAACGGGCGTTCCCCAGGCCAATGGGACCATAGCACCTGAGCCCACCTTCGACCCGGAACATGTGGCCCAAGCAGTGGTGTACATGGCCAGTCTGCCTTTGGACACAAACGTTCAGGTCATGACCGTCATGGCCACCAAGATGCCCTACATCGGGCGAGGATAGATCGAAGACGAATTCCTACGGGGGTGAGATATGCCTGAACCCGAGACCATCAAGATTGAAATCGATGTGGCCGTCATCATGAGGGATGGCGTCACCCTTCATGCCGACGTCTATCGTCCTGACGGCCCAGGACCCTTTCCCGTTATCCTGGAGCGCACACCTTATGACAAAAGCACTCCCGGGACCATGATAATGCTGGACCCGATAAAGGCCGCGAAACGGGGCTACGCCATGGTCATCCAGGACACAAGGGGCCGTTATACCTCAGAGGGCGAGTTTTACTGCTTCCGGGACGACATCAACGACGGCTACGACACCGTGGAGTGGGCGGCCTCCCAGTCTTGGTCCACAGGCAAGGTTGGGATGTGCGGCACGTCTTATGTGGGTGCCACCCAATGGCTTAGCGCCATATCTCAACCGCCTCACTTGGCGGCCATCGCACCGAACGTCACTGCTTCCAACTACCACGAGGGCTGGACCTATCAGGGCGGCGCCTTTGAGCTGGGATTCAACGTTTCTTGGACCATGCTGCAACTAACCCTGGCCAACTTCAAGAACATCGCCTCGGGGAAAAGCGTGCCCCGGGAAAGCCGGGACAAACTTGTTCGCGCCATCGACTCTATGCAAGAATCCTTCCGGGCATCTCCGGTTAGCGAGTTTCCTTTCTTGAAGGGCGGACTGGCAGAATATTTTTATGACTGGGCCGCCCACCCGGATTACGACGATTACTGGAAGGAGCTGTGCATTGAGGATCACCACTCGCGTGTTACTGCCCCAGCCCTAAATATCGGGGGATGGTACGACATCTTTTTGGGTGGCACCTTGCGCAACTACATCGGTATGGGGAAAAACGGAGGGTCCGAGGAAGCCCGGAATGGCCAAAAGCTGATTATTGGCCCGTGGCAACACGGCGCCAGGGGCACCAGTCTGGTGGGTACCCATTACTTCGGTCTGGCGGCCGACGCCGCGGCCTTGGACTTGGACGGAATCCACTTTAGGTGGTACGACCACTGGCTGAAGGGCGAGAACAACGGAATCTTGGACGAACCGCCGGTGCGCATCTTCGTGATGGGCGATAATGTGTGGCGGGACGAGCAAGAGTGGCCCTTGGCCCGTGCTCAGGCCACCAACTATTATTTTCACAGCCAGGGCAAGGCTAACTCTCTAAAAGGAAACGGCGGTTTAAGCACGGAAACTCCCGCCAATGAGCCACCGGACGTGTTCCTCTACAATCCAGAGGACCCGGTGCCCACCAGGGGCGGTGCTCTCTGCTGCAATCCCTACTTTGCCGCCAACGGTGCCTACGAGCAGAGTGCCATCGAAGCCAGGGAAGATGTTCTGGTGTACTCCACGCCGCCGCTGCAACGGGAGGTGGAGGTTACCGGTCCCGTAACGGTCACGTTGTTTGCCGTCACCTCGGCCAAAGACACCGATTTCACGGCGAAACTGGTGGACGTTTGCGAGGACGGTTGCGCCCGGAACCTGACCGACGGCATTATTCGCGCCCGTTACCGGGATTCCATGTCATCACCAACTTTACTGGAGCCCGGCGAGGTCTACGAATACACCATCGACCTTTGGGCTACCAGCAATGTGTTCAAAGCGGGACATCGGATTCGCGTGGAAGTCTCCAGCAGTAATTTCCCACGTTTCGACCGTAACACCAACACTGGCAACACAATTGCTGAGGACACGGAGTTCAAGCCCGCGATGCAGACGGTGCTGCACACTTCCCAGCACCCATCCCACATAACGCTGCCCATCGTGCCCCTTTAAGGTGGTGTCGATTGGACGAAATCACCTCAGAGAACCGAAGCCAGTTCAGCCCTTCGGTTCAACCGAAAGCGGTTGCGGTACAAGTGCGGCTAGTTCGCGAACAATTGATACCACTAAGTAGAGTATGGCCGAGAGCTGGAGGATCAATGGTTGTGGATAGTTACAAGTGGCTGCCTTACAGGTTAGCGGCTTGACTTACAACGGCTACTACACCAACCCGAGAATCATCGAACTTCTCGGGTTGGAAGTCCGCCCACCTCAGGGTCACCAGGTAGAACAGGGCGATATTACGCTCATTGAGAATGTCAAAAGTCGGGGTATAACCTACCGGGCGGTGTTAGAAGCTGTGAGTGAAGTTCCGGGGCTCCCATTGCCACGACCGACCGGCGGGTTTCCTCGGGGTTGGTCACTTTCGCGATCAAGGGAGTGGAGCCCGAGCAGGCCGTCGCCCATCTTTGGGAGCGGAACCGCATCGCTGTCCGAAGGGTCAGCCTTCCCTCCTGCGTGCGGGCCTCCTTGCACTTTTTCAACACCGAGGATGAGGTAGGTGCGCTGGCTGAAGCGGCCCGGTTGCTGGCCGAAAGCGGTGGGGCAGCCTAGTACATCGTGACTGCGAAGCGGCTGGTCAAACCCACTTAGAAATAGTACTAGACAGGTGCGTGAGGCATGACCTCGTTGATGAACCGCTCCATGACCCGGAATTTTTCGGCGAAGCTTTCGCCGGCAATCTCCATGGCGATGTGACTGACGCCAGATTCGCCGTAAGCCTGTATGTCGCCGATTATGTCCTCCACGGTACCATGCAATGGGAGCCGGTCATCGCCGCCGGGCGTTCCGGAAATGTTCAGAGTTAACCGGCAGGACAATTGGGGCGGCTCCGCCCGGCCCACAGAGGCCGAGTACCGGCGCATGTAAGCGGCGTTCTTCGCCACTTCTTGCGGCCCCATCTGGGAAGGGTGCCAGTAGTCGCCAAATTCCACCGCCCGGCGTACCCCCCGCCGGCTTCTGCCGCCGACCCAAATCGGCGGATGCGGCTTCTGGACGGGCATGGGCGAAAAGGTAACGTCGGAGAATTGAAAATACTCACCTTGAAAGGCCGGCGTTGGGTTAGCCCAGAGCTCCTTCAGCAACGCGAGATACTCGTTGCTAACCCGTCCACGGTCGGCGAAAGGCGCGTTCAGGGCCTGGAACTCCCCTTCCATCCACCCCACGGCGGCGCCGAAGATTACCCGGCCTTTGGATAGCACATCGGCGGTGGCGATGGCCTTGGCCAGGATGATCGGATTCCGATAGGGCAAAATGACCACGCTGGTGCCTATGTTCACTTTGGTGGTCACGGCGCCAAGGTGAGTCAAAAGGCTAATGGGTTCCAACATATCGTGACGGTAGACGATGTCCTGACGGCCGGGGATTTGGTGGGGCACGATGATGTGGTCGGTAACCCAAACTGAATCGAAACCCATCTGCTCGGCCTGGACCGCCATGTTCGTCAGCGCGTCTATGTCTATGGGCCTGCCGTAGTGGGGAATGCAAACGCCAAATTTCATTTCACGCACGTCCTTCTTCGTTTTAGTCCGAATTCCTCACGCCGCCAGGGCCGGCAGCATAACGCTTTTCGGTCTGGGAGAGGAAAGGAGTTGGCGCGACTCTATCTCGCCGACCTTGTCGATGATGAAGAGCTCTACACCGGGAGTCCCGTTAAACTCCGTTGCCGGGCGGTAGCTGAGCCGGACCCGGTAATAGTCCTCCCCTTCTTCCGCGCTCGGTTCTTCCTGGACGAATCCCTGGTCGGAATAGGTAGGACCGTAGAAGTCAGTGTTCTCCCTGGCGGTACGAAGGGCCAGGACCCTGGCCTGGTCCATGGAGATGTAGCCCAGTACCTCCCCTTCGGGAGTGAACTCCAGCTTCTCTTGGTCCTTCTTCTCGTTATCTGCTTGGAGGTCTTCCGCCATAGGATGGCTTATCCTCTCGGCCCTTATGATACAAAGGTTACACTGCTGGTTGCTTCGAGCGTCGTGGGACAGGGATGATGAGAATCTATGCCAGTCACCACGTTAAGTCAATGTCCTGCACCGAAGTTGGGTTAATCGCCGCCTAGACGGTACTGGTCGGGAGTGAACCCCACCGGCAAGGGTTTTTTGAATCCTAGGCACAAAACATTGACAAAACCGATCCCAACATGCTATGATAGCGGAGCGCTTTCACAAACTGGTGAGGGCGCTCTTTTTTTGCCCAGCGCCAACGAAGAACAAAGCCCCGTCGATGAGGGGGCTTTTCTTATTTAGCGACCCTTCCCTTGGGACCGCATTGGGATGGGGTACTTTTAGGGCTGTCGGCCTGTAACCACAGAATCCAGCCCTCTGCGATTGCTGGGACCAAATCCCGAAATCCCAGCCAATTTTTTAGCAATCCTGAGAAACCCTGAGGTGAGGAGGTGATTCCAGTCCGCAAAGCGTCACATAGTCATTCTTGCGGGGAGATAGGATTATATTTTAGTGCATATGTTGGCAACCAGCAAAAGTGGGACACTTTTGCTGGTTGCCAACAGAGTGGTTCAGAGGAATAATTAGGCGCACTAACATCCGAACTAGATGATTTGGAAGCCATGACAGCCCTCCTGATTGGACTACATTTAGCTTCGCAAAAGTGCTACTAATTGTCAAATGGTGGCGACGACTGGGTTCGAACCAGTGACCTAGCGCTTATGAAGCGCCCGCTCTGCCGCTGAGCTACGTCGCCACTACGGAGTACACCGGCCAGCCGCCAGGTGTTCCTCCAGCGTAATCAATGTTAAGCCTAGCCTCCGAACGCTGTCAATCAGAAGCTTGACGGCTTTCAGCTATCTGCCGTCAGCTTTCAGGTGTGAGTTATCGTGGTCTTAACGGATTTCCCCATTGGGCCTAATTCGCTTATCATGTTTCGGCAATGAACCCAAAACAAGACGAAAAAGAAGACATCCTAGTGGCCGCCGAATCCGTCCTCCGGGACGCGGCGGCGCGGCTTAGAGAACTGTTGGCCGAGTTGGCCCAGAGTCTGCGGCCTTTTCCGGCCTTTCTTAACATGGATTCGTTGCAGGCCGTGGAGTTGGAGCCCCCCTTCGCGCCCACCGCGGACCATGGCTGCGTGGTGGTGTTGCCCGAGGGCGAGATCTGCGAGATGGACCTGTCGGTGATGCCAGGGATCCAAGGGATCATGGACATCGACCAAGTTGAGCGATTCACTGAGTTGGAATTGCCGGACGAGGAGTACATCGTGTACGCGGCCACGGCGATACGGCTGCTGCGTCAGGAGCTTCGGCACCGGGGTGGGTAGTGGGGGCGGATTTTTTTTGGGCCGCCAGATGCCCTAGAACCTCCGGATTTACCCCGTTCTCTCAACGGATACCGATTACCATTATTGGATGGGTATCCTGACTTGCTTCGCGGTTAGGCAGAAAAAACCAAGGGGGGAAATCGCGTCTGGTCCCTTGGAAGCGTGTGGGGTCGGGGAGTGTCCTGGGGTTAGTGGGGGAATAGTAACCGGGCCCAGCGTTTGAGCTCGGTCCAGCGGGGGCTGATCCACGAATAGCTGTCCAGCATCTCGTGGAGACGGGCGGTCCCCTCCTCAAGTATCGGGTCTCCGTGGCCCCCGCAAGCTGTCTCGAAGGTCAACCCCGCCAGCCGCTCCACCGATGCCCGGTAGTCCTTCAGATCGGTTCCGGGAAAATAGACGGGGCGGCGGAAGCGGCGCCCGTTGGACAGCAGTATGTCTCCGGTGAATAGTACCCCGTGTTCAGGCAGGTGGAGACACACGCTGCCCGGTGTATGTCCCGGCGTGTGAAGCACCTGCAGTCCGCCCATAACGGGCAATATCTGTCCATCCTCGATGGTTTCATGGGCAGGGATGCGGCGGAGGAAAGGGACGTTCCAATCGAACGCTGGCGGTTGGCCGGGATAATGTAGCCTCCGTCCGCCGGTCTTCGGCTGGTACCGGGTATCCTTTTCGTGCACGGCGATGGTGGCGCCGCTTATCCGGGACAGCTCTTTCATGGGACCGGAATGGTCCGGATGGCTGTGGGTAAGGACGATGCGAGTCAGATCCTGCGGAGTGTGCCCCAGGTAGCTGATATAACGGAGGATCTTCGATCCGTCACCGGGGATGCCGCCGTCGATAAGGGTCAGGCCCTCGTCTTCCACCAGCAGATAGGCGTTGCTCCACTTTAGTCCGGGGACCTGGTGAATGCCGGGGCGAATCTCCATCTGACGATCAACGAATCACCACGGGAGACTATTCCTCCAGGGTGATGTCCCCGCTCTGGCCTCCTCGCTTGCGCACCAAGCGGATGTTCTCGATGCGGATGCCCCGGTCCACGGCCTTGCACATGTCGTAGACGGTGAGCGCGGCAATGGACACGGCGGTAAGGGCTTCCATCTCCACGCCGGTTTTCGACGAGGTGCGCGCGCTGGCGGTGATCTCTATCCGGCTGTTGGATTCGTCCAGTTCGAAGTCGACGCTCACCTGATTCAGGGGCAAGGGGTGGCAGAGGGGTATCAACTCGGAGGTGCGCTTGGCTCCCATTATTCCGGCCAGTTGGGCGATGGTGAGAACGTCTCCCTTCTTCATCAGCCCCTCTTTGATCAACCTGAGGGTTTCGGGCTGGACCGTGACGTGTCCCTTGGCCGTGGCTTCCCGGTCGGTGACGGGCTTGTCTCCCACGTCCACCATGCGGGCCCGGCCCTCATCGTCGATATGGGTCAATGACTTGGCGGGTTTCTCAGGCTCGGAAGCGGCTCCGGAATCACGGCCGGCGGCGATGTTCATGGCAGCCACCGCCAGACGGTCGGCCGCTTCGTTCCATCGGTCCCCATTGTGCCCACGCACCCAGCGCCATTCCACGTTGTGGGACCCGGAAAGGGCATCAAGGCGTTCCCACAGGTCATGATTCACCCGCCTCTTCCAATTTTTGGTCATGGTGTTGACCAAATAACTGCTGTCGCTGTGGAGTACAACCTTCGACCCAGCTGGAACGGCCTCCAATCCCTGGATCGCCGCCATCAATTCCATGCGGTTGTTGGTGGTCTGAGCCTCATGCCCCGAGAGACGCCGCGGCACTTCAGACTCGCCAAATACTAAGGCGCCCCAGCCTCCGGGGCCGGGATTACCTAGGCATGAGCCGTCGGTGTATATGGTTATGGCGTTAGTAGTAGTCAATCCTATAAGCCATCAGCTTTCAGTTATCGGCGGTCAGCCGCCGATCTGGTACATCTCGACTTTGGCTGGGACGTTTTGAAGAGAGGCCAGTTCGGTCCGCTCTTCCGAGTAGCGGTCGGTGCGGCGGGTCCAGATTCGGGTTATCAAGTTCCGGAGGTCATCGTCGCTGGCTCCGGCCCTCATCTCGTCTCGCAGGCTCACTCCCGTGCTGGCGAACAGGCAGGTGTAGAGCTTGCCGTCGGTGGACAACCGGGATCGGGTGCAGTTGGCGCAGAAGGGCTGGGACACCGACGAGATGACGCCGATCTCTCCCTGGCCGTCCCGGTAGCGATAGCGATTGGCGACCTCTCCGGGATAGTTGCTGTCCACCGGCTCCAGGGGCATCTCGGCGTCGATCTGCTGGACGATCTCCGCCGCCGGCACCACCTGGTCCCACTTCCAACCGTTTCGGTTGCCTACGTCCATGTATTCAATGAATCTGACGATGTGGCCGGACCCTTTGAAGTGGCGGGCTAGGTCCACCACTGTGTGGTCGTTGACTCCTTTCTGGACTACGGCGTTGATCTTGATGGGAGCCAGCCCGACTGCGGCGGCGGCATCGATGCCCTTCAGCACCCGGTCGATGCTGATTCCCCGGCCGTTCATCTCTTTGAAGACTTCATCGTCCAAAGTGTCCAAACTGATCGTAACCCGCTGTAGCCCGGCGTCCTTGAGCTGCTGGGCTTGCTGGGGCAAGAGAAAGGCGTTGGTGGTGAGCGTCAAGTCTTCCAAGCCTGGCATGCCGGTCAGCATGGCGATCAGTTTGTGCAGGTCGGTCCGTAAGAGAGGTTCGCCACCGGTGATTCGCAGTTTGTTGACGCCGAACTCAACGAAAATGCGGGCGAGGCGCGCAATCTCCTCAAAGCTGAGGATCTCGTTCTTAGGAAGGAATTTATAGCTTTCGCCGAAGATCTCCGCCGGCATGCAGTAGGTGCAGCGGAAATTGCATCGGTCGGTTACGGAGATTCGCAGGTCCTTGAGAGGCCTGCCCATGGTATCGGTTATCACTCGAAGGTTTTGTCCTTTTCAGATGTCAGCATTCGGCCTATCGTTGATCGCCGAAAGCTTATCGGTCAAGAATGCCACCGCTTTGCGGGCCGCGTCTGAACGATGGCTAATAAGGTTCTTATCAGCCAAAGAAATCTGGGCCAGGGTTTGGCCGAATGAGGGCAGGTAGAACACCGGATCGTAGCCGAATCCTTCGTCACCCACCGGCTCATATTGTATCATTCCCGCAACCGACCCCACCATGAAAGTTAACCCACTAAAAGCCCCCCTTTCGTAAAGGGGGGTTGGGGGGATTTCCTCGCCGGCTTGAGAATCGCTCCCGGTCCGCTCGCCCCCTTCTTGATTAGGCCTCCCGATGGCTATAACACAGCGGAATCGGGCGGTTCGCCGCTCCCAAGGAACGCCCTCCAGGTTGCGGAGAAGCAGCGCGACCCGGTCTTCGTCAGTCATTTTGCCCTCTTGCCCGGTTCCTGGGAGGAATTGATCAGTCGGCGTTGACGGAAGTTCCCCGTAGCGGGCGGAATAGACTCCGGGAGCACCGTCCAGGGCATCAACTTCAAGACCTGAGTCGTCGGCCAAAGTTAGCAGCCCATTGAGGGCGGCGTAACCGCTGGTCTTCAGGGCTGCGTTCTCGTGAAACGTGACCCCGGTTTCTTCTACCTCATCAGTGATGCCCATGTCGGAAAGGGAAACGAGTTGGAACGGAACGGCCCGTAGAAGATCGCGATACTCCCGCATCTTGCCCGGGTTGCCCGTGGCGATCAGCAGCTTGGGTTGAGGCATGTCTCTTGGCTTTCTCCAATCGAGTTTGCACTAACCCCGAACTGATTTCATATGGGCACCCCTCTCACTCAGGGAGAGGGGCCTGGGGTGAGAGCCACACCCATCTTAACAGGCTCAGGTAAACGTGTAAAAATCTCAATGTATTGGCCAGATCCGCATTGTGCAGAATTTCACTATCGCCCCTCAAAGCCCTATGATATAATTCCAGCCGAAGCGGACCCAGCCTGAGCAGAGGCTTATGCTAGACGATTATTTCCGCCAATATGGCTTGATCGCCATCTTCTTCGGCGTCGCTCTTTTCGTTCCTATCAGTATGGTGACTGCCTCTTGGATGATGTCCCGGCTGGGCCTACGTCCCACCAATCCCACCCCCGTGAAACTGGAGACCTACGAGTGCGGGATGGAAGCCATCGGGGGCCGTTGGAACCTCTTTAATTTCCGCTACTATATGTATGCCATCCTCTTCGTCATCTTTGACGTTGAAGTGGTGTTTCTCTATCCCTGGGCGGCCAAGTTCCTCCAACTGGAGCTTTTCGCTCTCATTGAAATGCTGGTCTTCGTGCTCATTCTGTTGGTGGGCTGGGCCTACGCTTGGCGCAAAAGAGATCTGGAGTGGGGGTAGGCTGAATTGAGCTCGGAGATATCCAACGAAGACGGACCTCTCAACAGCCGAACCTGGGACATCGACCGGGAAGAAGGGAGGACGGTCCAAGGGCTGAAGGACTCATCGACCGAACCCTTGGCTGAGCCTTTTATTCAAGTTCCCGACGACCTGAAGGGCAACCTGGTGGTTACGTCGGTGGACGCCTTGATCAACTGGAGCAGGAAGTCCGCTCTGTGGCCCGTCACGTTCGGCTTGGCTTGTTGCGCCTTCGAGATGATTGCCACCGCCATGGGCCGGTTCGACATCGCCCGCTTCGGCATGGAGGCTTTCCGGGCTTCGCCACGCCAGGCGGACTTGATGATTGTCGCGGGCACCGTGACCTGGAAGATGGCCCCGGCGATCCAGCGGATCTACGATCAGATGGGCGACCCCAAGTGGGTGATATCCATGGGGGTTTGCGCCACCAGCGGCGGCCCTTATTACGGTTCCTACAGCGTGGTGCCCGGCGTGGACCACATAATCCCCGTCGATGTTTACGTGCCAGGATGCCCGCCCCGCCCCGACGCCCTGCTATTCGGCATCATGGAATTGCACGAGAAGATCAAAAAATACCGCAACATGGGCAAGTCCGCCCGTCCACCCATCTCCGGACAGGTTACCGCTGAAAGGCCTCCCGTGGAAACTTTGCCGGAAGACGGCGTCCCCGGTTCACAAGGCAATCCCTGATGCCGGTTCAGGCATTGACCGGGGCGGAGTTGGCGGAGCGTCTTAGCGCAGGTGTCCCGGCTTCGGTGGAGCGGTGGGAAGAAGAGGTTGTGTGGGTGGATTCCTCGAAAGTCGAGGACGTTGCCCGGTTTCTGCGGGATGACTCTTCCCTAGACTTCCAGTTTCTCAACGCGATCAGCGCCATAGATTTCATCGAGTATTTCGACGTCGTATATCACCTGACCTCTTTCCGTCTCCAGCACACCGCCGTGATCAAGACCAGGTTACACGGGCGTGAGTCCTTGTCTGTGCCATCGGTTTATCACGTGTGGCGGGGGGCCGATTTCCAGGAACGGGAGGTCTGGGACTTGATGGGCGTCGATTTCCAAGGACACCCTAATATGAAGCGGATCATGCTATGGGAAGGATTTGAAGGCCATCCCTTGCGTAAGGATTTTTTATAGCTATCAGCGTTCAGCCGACAGCTATCAGCAAGAACACTGTGCTGAAAGCTGAGCGCTGAAAGCTGACAGCCGCCGAAGGCGAAGAATGCCCATTCACACCGAACCGATGACGATCAACGTGGGTCCCCAGCACCCCAGTACCCATGGGGTGTTTCGACTACGTGTGACCTTCGACGGGGAAGAGATACTTGAGGTGGAGCCGGTTTTCGGCTACCTGCACCGGGGGACGGAGAAACTGGCCGAAGAGCGGACCTATGTTCAAATAGTCACGCTAACTGACCGGCTGGACTACGTCTCCTCCATGATTAACAACCAGGCCTACTGTCTGGCGGTTGAAAAACTGTTGGGGGTAGAGCCGCCGCTAAGGGCCAAGTGGCTGCGCACGATGGTGGCCGAGCTGCAGCGAATCGCCAGCCACTTGATGGGAATAGGTTTCTATTTGCAGGACCTGGGAACTTTGGGAACGCCGTTGATGTACGGGTTTCGCACCAGGGAGAAGATTCTAGATCTGTTCGAGATGCTGTGTGGCGCCAGGATCACTCTGACCTATATGAGACCCGGTGGGGTGTTCTCCGACACTCCCCCGGATTTCTGGCCGGCCCTGGAAAATTTCATGCAGGAATTGCCCTCGGAAATAGGCGAGATTGAACAATTGGTGATGGAGAACGAGATCGTTCTAGTGCGCACCAAGGGCGTGAGCCCGCTTTCGCCGGACATGGCCATCAACTGTTCGGTAAGCGGGCCGGTGCTGAGAGCCAGCGGCATCGCTTGGGACTGGCGTAAGATGGAGCCGTACGATGCCTACGAGTGGGTAGACTTCGACGTGCCGGTGGGCGCCAACGGTGACAATTACGACCGATTCTGGGTTAGGATGCAGGAGATCCACCAGAGCGCGCGTATTATCCACCAGTGTATGGAGCACATAGAACCGGGCCCGGTGCGGCTGGACCTGCCCTTGGTATTCCGGCCCGAGCCGGGGGCCGAGGCTTACGGCCGGGTGGAGGCATCAAAAGGGGAGCTGGCCTTCTATATGCTGAGCGATGGGGGCGTGAGTCCGTATCGCTGCAAGATTCGGTCCCCCTCTTTGATCAATCTTACGGTCACCGAGCATCTGCTGGTGGGCTGGAAGCTGGCGGATATGATTGTGACCTTGGGTAGTCTGGACATCAACATGGGGGAAGTAGACCGTTGAGTTGCGTGATGTCGCCGGACAACGTCCTATACGGAACCCCCGTATACCGGTTCGTGTACGAACTTGTAGGTACGGTCCTCCCCTGTTGGATCTCCTACGTCGCTGCCGGGTTGGTCATAATGTTTATCCTGGTGAACGCGGTGCTGATGGGCGCGGCGGTGTTCGTCTTCGCGGAAAGGCGTCTCATCGGCCGTTTCCACAACAGGATAGGCCCCAACCGGTGGGGACCCTTTGGGACTTTCCAACCCTTTGCCGACGTATTGAAACTCATCTTCAAGGAGGATATTACCCCCGCAGCGGCCGACAAGATCGTGTTTCTGGCGGCGCCAATCGCGATGCTGGCCCCGGCAATCTTGATGCTGGCGGTGGTGCCCTTCGCCAAGAACACGGCCTTGGCCGACTTGAACGTGGGAATCCTTTATATTCTGGCGGTTACCTCGCTGAGTTCCGTGGCCATCCTGATGGCCGGTTGGTCCTCCAACAACCGCTACGCCATGTTCGGAGCGGCCCGGGGAGTGGCGGTGCTGATAAGCTATGAAGTGCCGGTTGTATTGTGCCTGCTGGGGGTGGTGATGGTGGCGGGTTCAATGTCTTTAGCGGATGTCGTTGAAGCCCAGGCGATACCCTTCCTGCTGGTGCAGCCGTTGGCCCTGTTCGTTTTTCTGGCCGGGGTCTCCGCTGAGCTTAACCGCACGCCCTTCGACGTTGCCGAAGCGGAATCCGAACTCGTCGCCGGCTACCATACCGAGTACAGCGGCGTTAAGTTCGCGTTGATCCAAGCGGCCGAGTTCGGTGGGGTTGTGACCGCGTCGATGGTTGTGGTTACACTGTTTTTGGGTGGCTGGGCGGGACCATTGGCCGACTATCTGGGGTGGTTCTGGTTCCTGTTAAAAGTTGGCGCGGTGGCATTTATCTTCATCTGGGTGCGGGCTACTTATCCCAGGTTGCGCATCGACCAGTTGATGGCTTTCGCCTGGAAGTTCTTACTTCCCTTGAGCATAATCAACCTTTTCGCCACCGCCTTGGAGGTCTTCTTCCTGCGGGACTCCCAGGGAGTGCTAGCGATCAACGACCTGTGGATCATGACCGGTATCAACCTGGCGCTGGGTGCCGGATGCATCGCCCTGTTTGGCAGCATGATCCGAGAAAAGATAAAGCCGGTAACGTGGCAACCGGCCGCCGGAACAGCGAGTCTAACTGTGGGTGAGGTTACATAATGTACGGCATGGGCATGGCCAAAGGTCTGCTGGTCACGTTGAAAAACTTGACCAAGCGCCCCTTCACCGTCCAGTACCCGGAAGAGCGCCTGAAGCAGCACCCCCGCTTCCGGGGCGAAGAGTTTGTCTGGTATGAAGAGCGCTGCACCGGTTGCGCGTCCTGTGCCAAGTTTTGCCCCCTGGGAATAATAAAGATCGTGACCAGTCCCAGCGAGACTGCCCCGGCGCAGGGAGACAAATACCGGCTGGAAGTCTTCGACATCGAGATCGCCAGGTGCATGTTCTGCGGTCTGTGCGTGGAGGCATGCCCCTACGACGCGCTGTTCATGGGCAGCGGTTTCGAGCAGAGCCAGTATTCTCGAAAAGAGATGGTGATCGGCATAGATCAGCTGCGCCAAGCCGACAAACATCCCAGCACTTTTTTCAGGCCCCAGTTGGAATCCGCCGGATATGATCCCCATCAAGGCCAGCCGTTGCACTGGAAGGACGTAGGTCGGGAGTCCTGGCGTTGGCACCTACAGGAAAAAGCCGGTATGCGCCTGGAGCCGGCGCCGGGCTCCGGAAACGGAGATTCGATCGAGGCCGTGGACGACCTCAACTCGCCTGACCTTGATGGAACCGCCGACGACGCCGGCGCCCCAGAGCAAACCCAGTAGATGTTGTTTCAGGACATCGTATTCTGGGTCCTATCCGTGCTGGCCATTGGCGCGTCCTTGGGTGTGGTCCTAGTCAAAGACCTGTTCCGGGCCGCTTTGCTGTTGGTGGTGGTGTTTATCGCGGTGGCTGGCTTCTTTGTGCTGCTGAGCGCCGAGTTTCTGGCCGTGGTGCAGGTACTCATCTATGCCGGGGCCATCGCCATCCTGATCATCTTTGCCATCATGCTCACCCGGGACGTACAGCACGGAAACTTGCCCAACCGGTTTCAGATCCCGGCGGCGACCCTTGCGGCAGTGCTCTTGGCCGTTATGGTGGCGGTGGCCGTCGACACCAAGTGGGACCTGCTGGCTGGCCAGGCGCAGAGTAGGGCCCAAGCGGTACAGACCAGCGCGGTCCGTACCCTGGAATCGCCAGGAGACCTGGCCGGTTTAGAACGGGCAGGATTCGCTACCGAAGGCGAAAGGACGGCGGCTCAGGAAGCGGGCCTGGCCGACCTGCTGATAGGCGACTTCGTACTGCCCTTCGAAGCGGTTTCCTTGCTGTTGCTGGCCGCCGTAATAGGCGCATTGGCGCTGGTAAGGCCGAGGTAGCGTCTAATGACCCTTGAATCCATGATGATTGTTGCCGCGATCATGTTTTGCATCGGGTTGTACGGTACGCTGGCTCGGAGCAACGTCTTGGTGGTGTTGATGTCCCTAGAATTGATGTTCAACGGCGTCAACCTGACCTTGGTGGCCCTGGCGAAGTACGTTGTCCCCGTTGGGATAGAAGACAACATCGCCGCCGTGCTAACCGGCCAAGTATTCGCGGTTTTCATAATCACCGTGGCCGCCGCCGAAGTCGCGCTGGGTCTCGGCATCGTCTTTGCCATGTACCGCAACACCGAATCCGTGGACCTAGCCAATGCAACCGAACTACGAAACTAAGCTGATTGCTGACCGCTGATAGCTGATAGCCGCAATGTGGATTGAATTTAAACGAGCGCCTAATCTGATGATGGCCGAGATGTGGAAGGAAGTCTTGGAGGGAGAAGGCTTGCCTACGCGCATCTTACCCGAGGGAGACATATTGGATTGGGGCGAACGGGTCCCCTTCCGCATCTACGTGCCCAAAGGGCGGGAGCACGTGGCCGAAGAGATTCTGAGGAAGCTATGAATGGTTAGCGAAGCCTCCATATGGGCGATCTTGCTGCTGCCGTTGGCCGCCTTCGTGGTGATCGGCCTAGTCGTTCGGCCCTTCCTGAACCGCTACGCCTGGGTCAGCGGGATCTTGCTGATCATCGCGCTGGCCGCGGCATTGGCTCTGTCGGTCTTGACACTGGATGCGGTTATCCGGAGCGGCGAGCCGCACTTTGAAGGACACCGATGGCTGGACGTGGGCGGAGCCGTAATAGAATTTGCTCTGTTGATCGACCCGCTGACAGCCATCATGCTGGTGGTAGTCACCGGCGTCAGTCTGATGGTGCAGATATATTCCCTGGGTTACATGCGTGGCGATCCTAGCTATGCGCGGTACTTTGCCTACATGGCGCTGTTCACCGCGTCGATGTTGGGGTTGGTGTTGTCGGCCAACATAATATTGCTCTACGCCTTCTGGGAACTGGTGGGCGTATCGTCCTACCTGCTCATAGGCTTCTGGCACGAGCGGCCCGCCGCCGCCGCGGCGGCCAAGAAAGCGTTCTTGATCACCCGTATCGGAGACGTGGGTTTCCTGATCGCGATAATGTACCTTTTCCTCCAGGGGGACAGATTTGCCGCCGCCGGCCTCAATCCCTTCCACATCCCGGATATCTGGCAGGCAGCCCAGCCGCTTGCTGCCGGGGGTGCCGTTCTAGGGGGTGTGGGGTTGACCTGGCTGACCCTGGGGATCTTCTCCGGCGCGATGGGAAAGTCCGGCCAGTTTCCTCTGCATACGTGGTTGCCCGACGCTATGGAAGGTCCCACTCCGGTCAGTTCCTTGATTCATGCCGCGACTATGGTGGCGGCCGGAGTGTTCCTGGTGGCCCGGTTCTACCCGGTGTTTCAGGCGGCCCAACACGTCTTGACTGTGGTGGCGTTGGTCGGCGGCTTCACCGCCCTCTTTGCGGCTACCATGGGCCTGGTGATGAACGATATCAAGCGGGTCATGGCCTATTCCACGGTGAGCCAACTGGGTTACATGATGGCGGCTCTGGGCTTGGGGGCCTTCCCAGCGGCGATTTTCCATCTGGTGACTCATGCGTCGTTCAAAGCCCTGTTGTTCATGGTGGCCGGTAATGTGAATCACGCCACCGGGACATTCAACATGCGCTACATGGGAGGACTATGGCGCCGCATGCCTCTGACCTATGCGTTGGTCCTGATTGGCGGCCTCAGCTTGGTGGGCATCATTCCGTTGGCCGGCTTTTGGAGTAAAGACGAGATTCTGTCCGCAGCCTGGAGCGATGGATGGCATGGCGGAGGTCCGGCCGCGCTTTGGGCCGGCAAGTTGACTTTGGTATTCTTGCTGACCGGGGTTTTACTCACCGCCTTTTACACGTTTCGTATGATCTACATGACCTTTCATGGCGAGTTCCGTGGCGGAGCGGAACAGGAGCGGGCGGACCTAGCCGCGGAGGGACAACCTGACACCGGCCATCTGGGCGAGGTGCACCTGGCCGAGTCCCCTATCTTCATGTGGTTCCCCATGGTGCTTTTGGGTGTTGCCGCCGTTTTCTCCGGATATTTACTCAATCCTCAATGGGTGGAAGTGTTCGGGATACCCAAACATTGGATAACCGAGTTTCTGATCGAAGGGTTGAAGTCAACTCCGTTGGGCGGAGTCGTTCATTTGGAAGTCCCCGCGTTTAACCGTTGGATGGTGGCGGCCTCTACCGTAATCGCTCTGGCCGGTATCGGCTTGGCCTCGGTTCTCTACCTCAGGCGTTCAGCGGCGAATAAAGACCCGCTGGAATCGATAAAGCCGGTGCATACGCTGCTGTCCCGAAAGTATTTCTTGGACGAGTTGTACGAAGATGTAATTGTGCGGCGGTCTTTCCACAACGGGATCGCCAGAGTGGTTGACTGGGTCGACCGGGTGGTGGTGGACGGGGTTGTGGATGCCATCGGATTAATCTCGCGCAATCTGGGGCCCAACTTTATTTCCAGGTTCCAGACCGGGGAGGTCCAAGCCTACGGCATTGCTTTGACCCTCGGTAGTTTGCTCATTCTGTTGGGATTTTTGGTATTTTAAGCGGAGCTAAATGGCCTCTGAGTGATTCCGGTTGTGGCGGGAATCCCCCCAACCCCCCTTTACTAAAGGCGGGCAACCGGGGAACTGCCTTGAGACTCTGGCCGATTAGCGAGTATGTGATTTAGTGGATACTGGTTTTTCAGGGTTGTTGACGGCGACGGTGTTTTTGCCAGCCGTGGGTGCGGTGTTCATCTTGCTATTGGTACGAGGCGACCGCAACATCCGTGTGGTTGCCGTCATGGTGGCCGTGGCCGATCTGGTATTAACATTGCTGGTCTTTGGACTGTTTAGCCACGGCGAAGACGCAGCGCGGTTCCAGTTTATCGACCAGTTCACTTGGATACCGGGCGAAACTTTAAGGGCCAATTATTTGCTGGGGGTCGACGGCCTTAGCGCTCCCTTGGTGGCCCTCACCGGTATTCTCGGATTGTGCGCCGTGCTGGCTTCGTGGCGCATCGACACCCGGGTTCGAGAGCATTTCGTATGGCTTTTGGTGCTGCAAACCGCCGTGATGGGGGTGTTCAGCTCTCTGGACCTGCTTCTGTTCTTCTTCTTCTGGGAACTGGAACTAGTTCCGATGTACATGCTCATCTCCATTTGGGGCACTGGCCGCAAGGAATACTCGGCGATGAAGTTCTTGATGTTCACCATCCTGGGCAGCGCTTTCATGCTGGTGGCGATCGTGGCGGTGTTCCTGACCCCCGATGTGGGCACCTTCGACATGAGGGCCCTTTCCACCCAAGGGACCATGTTGGGGGCCGGGGTATTGTTGCCTCTAGGCGCCCTGTTCTGGCTGTTTTTCATCGGCTTCGCTATCAAGCTGCCCGTATGGCCGTTGCACACCTGGCTGCCCGACGCCCATACCAACGCGCCCACCGCTGCCAGCGTGATGCTGGCCGGAGTTTTGTTGAAGATGGGGGGCTACGGGATACTCCGTATCAACGTTGGAATGTTCCCCGGCCAGGCGCAACACTTCGCCTGGGCGCTGGTGACTTTGGGGGTTGTCAGCGTTATTTATGGAGCAATTGTCACCCTTCGCCAGACCGACTTGAAGCGGCTTATCGCATACTCCAGCGTCAGCCATATGGGGCTGGTGTTGGTGGGCATAGGCTCCATCGGGGTGACCCACGGGACGCTGACATCCGCCGGGTTGAACGGCGCAGCCATGCAGCTTTTCACCCACGGGACTATTACCGGCCTGCTGTTCTTGGGAGCGGGCTTGGTTTACGACAAGACTCACACTCGCTATATTCCCGATCTGGGCGGGCTGGCCGGTAGAATGCCCTTGGTAGCTGCCGGACTTCTGATAGCCGGGTTCGCCTCATTGGGTTTACCCGGACTCAGCGGCTTTGTTTCCGAGGTGCTGGTGTTCCTGGGGGCCTTCCGGGCTTATCCTTGGCCCACCGCTCTCGCGGTGTTTGGGATAGTCCTGGCCGCCGGCTATATCCTCTGGATGATGGAACGGGCGTTCTTTGGGGTCCGGCGGGAGCGGTTCGCCGATGTAAGAGACGCCTCTCTCATCGAGGCGCTGCCCATGGCCATACTGGTGATAACGATCGTGGGAGTCGGGATCTATCCGTCCATCTTGACCGACGTGTTCGAATTCGGATTACGTCCCATCGTGGCCTTGATCCCGGCGGCTGTTCCGTGATGCCATGAACTTATACGACCTTTACTTAATCTCCCCCCAGTTGGCCGTGGCTAGTACGGGTATCCTGGTCATCCTTTTGGACTTGGTTTTCCAGCGCAAAGGTTTCCTACCCTATGCGGCCTTTGCCGGGTTACTGGTTTCTTTGGCGCTCCTGGTGATTCAGTCCGTCGACCTGTCCGGTGCCGTTAATCTGGTGGACGAGACCGAATCTGGGGCTGCGGGTGTTTTGGCGGGTAGCCTGGCGGTGGACCGTTTCTCATTGTTCTTCAACTACCTGGTGCTGGCCGCGTTAGGATTGGTGACATTGTCGTCGGTGGACTATGTGATGCGGATAGAGCGTTTCCGGGGTGAGTACTTCGGCTTGCTGCTCTTCTCGGCCACCGGGATGATGCTACTGGCATCGGCGACCGAGTTGATAACCATCTACATCTCCTTGGAGCTGACTACTCTCCCACTGGCGGCATTGTCCGCATTCTTGATGACATCCAAGTCCAGCGAAGCTGGGATGAAATTCCTGATTATCGGAGCCATCAGCTCGGCCGTGATGCTTTACGGAATGGCCTTGATCTATGGATTCACCGGAAGCACCCAGCTGGATGAGATCTCGGTTGCCGTCACGTCAGCGGCGGCGCTGGAGCTACCCTTCGGCGGGTATGCTCTGCTGGTCGGCGTGGTGCTGATGCTGGTGGGATTCGGCTTCAAAATCTCATCCGTCCCCTTTCAGATGTGGGTCCCCGACATCTACGAAGGGGCGCCGGCCCCGGTGGTCGCTTTTCTGTCCGTGGCTAGCAAAGCCGCCGCCGTCGCCGTCCTTATCCGGGTGTTGTTCACCGGATTCTTCCCCATAGCCTTGGATTGGGCAAGTTTGATCGCGGTTCTGGCTGCCGCCTCAATGACCCTTGGCAACCTGGCGGCCATGGGACAAACCAATATACGAAGACTCTTTGGGTACAGCACCATCGCTCATGCCGGGTACATCCTGGTGGGGATCGCGGCAGGCGTGAAAGCTTCCGGATCTGTCACGGGAGGTCCCGAGTTCGTATCGTTGGGCCTCAACAGCGTGCTGTTCTACCTTGCCGCTTACGCCGCGGCTAACTTGACCGCCTTTTTCGCAATCATCGCCGTTAGCCAACGAACCGGCAGCGATCTGATCGAAGATTATGCGGGGCTCGTCAGGCGTGCGCCATTTCTAGCGGTGGTCCTGACCCTGGCACTGGTGGCTCTGATCGGAGTGCCTCCCACCAGCATCTTCATCGGCAAACTGGTCATCTTCTCGGCGGCGATTAAAAGCGGCCTGGTGTGGCTGGCGATCCTGGGCGTGATAAACAGCGTTGTCTCGGCTTACTACTACGTGAGAATCGTCCGGGTAATGTTCTTGGAGCCGCCCCGGGAACAGGGAGCCTCCGGTATTTCACCCGTAGCCTGGTTTGCTTTGACCGTGTCGGGTGTTGCCATGATCGGCATCGGCATCGCCCCCGGTTTCGTTCTGCGGGCCGCCGAGATCGCGGTAGGCGCCCTGATGCTGTAAGCCCAACTTGGCGATTAGGATCTCAGGCCGATGAATGACCGCCGGCGCTAGCCGCCATTGACACTGATCAAGAGCCGGTGCTAGACTCGCCCTGCCTCGTAGCCAGGTGCGGACTGCTCCTGTCATTAGTCTGAACATCTATAGTAATACCATACGAAAAAGATGAAAAACGTCGGGATAATATACAATGGCCGAATACCTGAGGCTCTGGACCTGAGCACTACGATTCTGCACGATCTGGCCTTGCCGGAAGACACATGGGTTTCGCCGGCGGAGAACCTTCAGGTGCTTAGGGAGAGAGCGAAGGAAACCGAGTTGGTCATCACCGTGGGCGGTGACGGAACCATCTTGCGGGCCGCCCAGGTTACCGCTCCCAGTGGCATCCCCATGGTTGGAATCAACATGGGACGGCTCGGTTTCATGACCGAGCTTCAGGTTCACGAGGCCCTGGAAAAACTCCCGCTCTACCTAGAAGGAGAGTGCCGCATGGAAGAGCGGTACATGCTGCAGGCGGAGGTCATCTGGGGCGAGCCCAACGGGGAGCATGATGACGGACCTTTCCACGCCCTCAATGACGTTGTTCTCGCCCGGGGAGCCGTTTCCCGCGTAGTGATAATAAGCGGGACCATCGACGGCGCGCAGATGACGACTTTCCGCGCCGACGCGGTTATCCTTTCCACCGCCACGGGCAGCACCGGGTATAACCTGGCCGTGGGCGGGCCGATATTGGACCCGTCGTCCGACGACCTGGTGCTAAAAACGGTGGCGGCTCACATGGGTTTAACCGCGGGTCTGGTGCTCAATGGCGGCACCGAGGTTGTCCTCACTTTGGAGGGATACGAGAAGGCCACTCTCAGCGTAGATGGTTACGTGGATTACACCTTAACCCCCGGAGACCGGGTGGTGGTGAAGCAGAGCCCCTACAAGGCTAAGTTCTTGCGGGCCAACCCGCCCAGTCATTTTTACGCCACGCTGACTCGCCGCCTGGGCTTCAGCATCCGCGGACAGTAGGTTATTTGAACGTGACGGAACAATCTGATCCCGAACCCACGACGGACAGCAAGGTTGTATTCGAGGGTCGGATAGTTAAACTTCGAGTCGACACGGTACAACTTCCCAGCGGCCGGACCACCACAAGGGAGATCGTCGAACATGAAGACGCCGTGTGTGTGGTGCCGATCGACGAAGACAATAACGTCTTGATGGTCCGTCAGTATCGCAAGGCGGCTCAACTCAACCTGCTTGAAGTGCCGGCCGGCGGGGTGGAAGCCGGCGAAACTCCGGAGGAAACGGTGCTCAGGGAACTGCAGGAAGAAGTAGGCGTTACCTCCGGTTCCCTGCGGAAGTTGGCCGGATTCTGGGTTTCTCCCGGTTGGGCCACCGAGTTCATGCACGCCTACCTGGCGATGGAATTGACATCTGCCAGTTTGCCCGCCGACGATGACGAATACATAACGGTGGAGCGGGTGCCCTTGGAAAGCATCCCCGGTCTGATAGAGAGCGGCGTGATCCAGGACAGCAAGAGCATCGCGTCATTACTGTTGGCCCTCCGGCTTTTGGGCGGGGATCAACCCGTCTGAGCCGGCCGGTTCTAGAACGGCGATGGGGTTTCTGATATATTAAGTGGCGGTCTTATTGGACCGTCCTTTTGTTGCGGGTAACAACGGCCCACGTGATTACATGATGGCCGTTTCGAAGATAATCGATAGAACAGGATTGATCGGAGGAAAAGTCGACCATGTTGGAGCATGATGTCCTTGTAATCGGAGCCGGGCTGGCGGGAATGCGCGCGGCCATCGCGGCGCGGGCCGAAGGGGCCAGCGTCGCCATCATCAGCAAAGTCCACCCGGTGCGCAGCCACTCCAATGCGGCTCAAGGCGGGATCAACGCCGCCCTTACCGACCGGGGCGACGGCTGGGAAGACCACGCCTACGACACTGTTAAAGGCAGCGATTACCTTGGAGACCAAGACGCCATTGAGGTCATGTGCCAGTCAGCGGGGCAAGCCCTTATCGACATGGAGCACTTCGGTGTCACCTTCAACCGTGATGACGAAGGCAAGCTGGGCACCCGGGCGTTCGGCGGCCAGCGCCGCGCCCGAACATTTTTTGTAGGCGACTTCACCGGCCAAGCCATGCTGCACGTCATGTTCGAGCAGTTGATCAAGTCGGGAGTCCGGCGCTACGAAGAGTGGTTCGTGACCGGACTTATCGAAGAAGACGGCCGGGTTTGCGGAGTAACCGCCCTCGAGATACGCACCGGGCAGGTCTTCGTCATCCGGTCCAAGACGGTGATCTTTTGCACCGGCGGTCTGGGCCGCTTGTTCGAGCCCAGCACCAACGCCTTGATCGTCACTGGGGACGGCATGGCCCTGGCTTACAACGCTGGGGCCCAATTGATGGACATGGAGATGGTCCAGTACCACCCAACGACTCTGGCGGGCAGCGGCGTGTTGATATCCGAAGCCGCCCGTGGCGAGGGCGCCTACCTGCTGGACAAGAACGGCGAACGGTTCATGGAGCGCTATGCCCCCAACATGATGGAACTGGCCTCGAGGGACGTGGTGTCCCGCGCTGAGCAGACCGAGCTCAACGCCGGAAACGGCGTCAACGGATGCGTCTACCTGGACTGCCGCCACTTGGGGAAAGCTCTGATCATGGAGAAGCTCAGCCAGATCCGGGAGATAGGGATCGACCTGGCCGGCGTCGACATGATTACTGACACGATACCGATACGTCCCGGAATGCACTACATGATGGGCGGTATCAAGACCGACGTGGATGGGCAAACCAATCTGCCGGGGGTTTACGCCGCGGGAGAATGCGCTTGCGTGAGCGTTCACGGCGGCAATCGTTTGGGCGCTAACTCCCTGCTAGATACCATCGTATTCGGGCAACGGTCGGGCGTCCACGCGGCTCAAGCCTGCCGGGATCAGGAATATATCGAGTTCGATGTGGAGCAGGCCGTTCGAAGAGAGGAGAGGCGCATCCAAGAGGTCATCGATCGCCCTCAGAACGGCGATAGAGTAGGGTCGGTCCGCTTGGCAATGGGCGAATCCATGAACAGGAACCTGGCGGTGTACCGCGACGAAGCGGGCATGCTGGAGACGATGCACGATCTGCGAGGTTTGAAAGAGAAGTACACCAGGGTGCCGGTGGACAACAAGAACCGGGTGTTCAACACCGACCTGGTGTTCGCTCTGGAACTTGGCTTCATGTTGGACTGCGCCGAGACCATCGCCGTAAGCGCCTTGGAGAGGAAGGACAGCCGCGGCGCTCAAGCCCGCACCGACTATCCCAACCGGGATGACGAGAACTGGATGAAACATATCGTCGCGGTTAAAGGCGAAGAGGGACCCGAAATCTCTTATTCGCCGGTTTCAATCACTAGATGGACTCCCGAAGAGAGGAAATACTGATCCATGGATGTCACATTCAAGATTAAGAGGTACGACCCGGAAGTAGAGGCCCCCGAGTCCTATTGGCAGGATTTCTCGCTCACACTGGATGACAGCGCCACCGTGCTGGACGGCTTGATAAAGATCCGGGAAGATATGGACGGCACCTTGAGCCTGCGTTGTTCTTGCCGTAGCGCCATATGCGGCTCCTGCGCGATGCGGATCAACGGCCACGCCGGATTGGCCTGCAAGATGCAAGTCCGCCTGGCGCTCGATGACGATAACGTAATCATCATCGAGCCGGCCGGAGTGATGCCTGTTGTGAAAGACCTGGTTGTGGACTTCGATATGTTCTGGTCCAAAATCATGGAAGTGGATCCCTATCTGCGACCCGAAGGTACCGAGCCCGATGCCGAGTACATCGCCTCTAATGAAGCGATGCTCCACCTATCCGGGGTTACCGCTTGCATCATGTGTGGCGCATGTGTCTCCGATTGCACCGTGATGGAGGTGGACCCAACGTTCCTGGGTCCGGCGGCCCTGGCCAAAGCTTATCGGTTTACGGCCGACCCCAGGGACGGCGATGCCCAAGGCGTGTCCCGAGACCGGTTGGAAGCTCTGAACGAGCCTACCGGAATGTGGGACTGCACTCGTTGCGCCGAGTGCGTTGAGGTCTGCCCCAAGGGAGTGGCCCCTATGGACCGGATCATGGCCCTACGCGAACAGGCCATCAACGCCGGGTTCGACAATACTTATGGGGCCCGCCACGCCGAAGCCTTCAGCAACTCGCTGGAGCACAGCGGCCAACTTGACGAGCTACGGCTTGTTCCCAACACGGTGGGCGTGTTCAACCTGCCGGTATTACTGAACATGGCCCCAGAGGCGCTGCGGGCGTTGACCCACGGCAAGCTGCCTCCCATCATCCACAAGAAGATAGAGAACGCCGACCGGGTTCGGAAACTCTTCCGCAGAGTCGAAGACCCAGACCGAAGTTAACCGTTTCATGCCCTATTCTGCTTATCCCGGAGGACCAGGTTGAAGTACGCTTTTTTCCCCGGCTGCGTGTCCCGCGGAGGGTGCCCGGAGTTGTATCCGGCAGCCAAACTGATTTGCCAACGGCTGGATATTGAATTGCAAGAGATGCCCGGCGCGTCCTGCACGGGGGCGGGAGTTCTCCAGGAAAAGAACGAGTTTCTGGGAGACACTCTTAACGCCAGGACCTTTGCGATGGCCGAGGACTTAGGTCTGCCGATCATGACCATTTGCAGTACCTGTCAGGGAGTCATGAGCCAGGCCAACCACCGGATGAAGTCCAACCCCGAGTACCTGGCCAAGGTCAACGTTGAATTGGCCGAAGAAGGCCTGGAGTATAAAGGCAACGCCGAGCCCAAGCATCTGCTGTGGATACTGATCGAGGACTATGGTCTGGATAAGTTGGAGAGTCTGATCACCAAACCGTTGGCCGGCATCCGGTTGGCGCCCTTTTACGGCTGCTATATCCTCCGCCCTACCGATGCACTGGATTTCCAGGATAACCCGGATCGCCAAAGCTCTCTGGAGCGGCTCATCGAGACTCTGGGGGCCACGGTGGTGGATTTTGCCGGTAAGACCAGGTGTTGCGGTTTTCCCATCCTAACGATTAACGAGAAAAACTCCATGGCCATGGTGGGCAAACACACTGCGGAAGCAAAGGACCTGGGCGCCGACGCCATGGTGACTCCTTGCCCGCTGTGCCACTTGAACCTGGACGCTTTCCAGCCGAAAGCCTCAGCTCAAGCCCAGCGGTCCATCGACCTTCCCATCATCCACATGCCCCAGGCCATCGGCTTGGCTATGGGGATCTCGCCCAAAGACCTGGGGCTGCAGCGTCACATAGTAAGCACTAAAGCGCTCATCACCAAGTTGGGAGTCGCGGCAGGGTAGAAAGACTGGGCCGGAAATTGTGACGTGAAACGAAAAAGCTGGCGTCGACACGCCAGCTTTTTCGTTTCATATGTATCCCAGCCTAAAAACTTCGTAAGATTTTATTCCGCCGGCCTAACCCCTCAGAGTAGGAACGACTTCCTGGAACGCTTGGATGGTCTTGTCCACGTCCTCTTGGGTGTGGACGGTTGATGGGTAAAATTTCTGGGTGCCTTTCAAGATTCCCCGTTCCAGCAGTCCGGCATTGAAACGCCCCATCATCTGCCCGTCGGCGGTCAATGTGTCCCGGTAGTTTAGCACCGGGCGGTCGGTGAAATAGACGTCGAAGATTGCGTCTTCGCCGCACATACGGACGGGGATGTCATTCTCGGCGCACGAGTCGACTAACGCCTGCCGCAACCGGCTGCCGGTTTCATGAAGTCCCTCGTATATACCAGGCTTGCGCAGTTCTGCCAGGGTAGCCAGCCCAGCGGCGCAGGCGATCGGATTGCCGTTCAGCGTGCCGATCTGGTTGACGAAGCTATCGGCATCGGACTCGGCCGGGTTGTAAACCGAGAGGATGTCCCGGCGGCCCAGCACTACAGCTAACGGATAGCCGCCGCCCATGATTTTGCCCATGCAACAGAGGTCCGGTACGACCCCGTAATATTCTTGAGCCCCGCCATAGGCCAACCTGAACCCGGTGACAACCTCGTCGAAGATCAACGGGATCTCGTATTTGGTGGCGATTTTGCGCAAGCCCTGGAGGAAGCCCGGTTGGGGGGTAATCACGCGTTGTAAAGGCTCGACGATGACCGCGGCCAGCTCTTCGTGATGAGCGTCGATGATGGCCGTGGTAGTATCCAAGTCGTTGAACGGGGCGATCAGCATCAGGTCTTGTATCGCCTTGGGAATCCCGCCGGTGTTGGCTTCGGCCTGGGGGAACTCTTCGGCCGCCGACGGGGTGAAGCTCATCAAGGCATAGTCGCTGGTGCCGTGGAAGCCGCCCTCAAACTTCAAGATTTTCTCTTTTTTAGTATAAGAGCGAGCCGCCCGCATCGCTTGAAACGTGGCGTCGGTTCCACTAGTGGTGAACCTGACTTGTTCGGCACAGGCTACGGCCTCAACCAAAGTCTCGGCCAGCAAAACCGCTTTCTCGTTGGTGGCGAAGAAGGTGCTGCCCTGCTCCACCGCCTTGATCACTGCCTCCACCACCGCTGGATGGGCATGCCCCAACAACATAGGACCCGACCCCATCAACCAGTCGACGTACTCGTTGCCGCTGACGTCGAATATGTGGGAGCCTTTGCCTCTTTGGGCCAGAAAGTTGAGGTCGTCTCGCACCGTCAAGTTGCCGGTATAGCCGCCCGGCAAATATTTCGCCGCCTTATGCAGCAGTTCCTGTTCCAATGGCGAACGTTCCGGCACAAGAGGCCTCCTTTCTTTATCGTGGGTTACGGTTCGGCGAGTGACCTCCGGTGAACCCAGCCCTTGGGTGGGGACTGGCTATCCGGCAGCTTCATCCTTGGCTTTCCGCATCACGTCGACTAGTTCTTGGACGCTGGCTGCCGAGTGTCTCAATGCGGTCCGTTCTTCTTCGGTAAGGCCGATCTGCATGATCTGCTCCACTCCCCCGGCGCCAAGCTTCACCGGCACGCCCACGCACAGTCCGTTGATGCCGTATTCGCCCTCTAGGTAGGCGCAGGCGGGTAGGACGCGTTTCTTGTCCAGGAGCACGGCCTCCACCATCTGGGTTATGGCGGCGGAGGGGGCGTAATAAGCGCTGCCTTCCTTAAGGAGTGCGACAATCTCGCCGCCGCCAGCGCGGGTTCTGGCTACTAATTGGTCGATCTTTTCCTCGGCCATGAGTTCCGCGATGGGGATACCCCCCACCCAGGTGTAACGGACCAAGGGGACCATGTCGTCGCCGTGTCCGCCCAAGACCAAGGCTTGGACATCTTCCACGGAAACGTTCAGTTCTTCGGCGATGAAGGTGCGGAACCTGGCTGTGTCCAGGATTCCCGCCATTCCGAACACTCGGTTTCTGGGGAATCCGCTGGTCTCGTAGACGTTCTGCACCATGGCGTCCAGTGGGTTGGTTACCGCGATGATGATGCATTCAGGCGAATACTTGACCACCTGTTCCGTGACTGACGAGGTGATTCTCATGTTGGTCAGAAGTAGGTCGTCCCGGCTCATGCCCGGCCTGCGAGCGATGCCGGCGGTAATGACCACCACGTCGGAGTCCGCGCTCTCGTCGTAACTGTTGCTACCGGTTACTCTGGCGTCGGTTCCGATAACCGGCCCGGCTTCCAGCATGTCCAGTGCTTTCCCCTGAGGCAGGTCTTCGACCACGTCGACCAGAACAACGTCGGTGTAGCCAAGCTGTTGAATCCTCAGGGCGGTGGTGGCGCCAACATTGCCGGCGCCGACCACGGTCACTTTACTTCGCATCGGTGATTAAATCCTCCAAATTAGTCTGACAACCTCCAGCTTTCAGCGGTCAGCAGTCAGGGGTTCCTGAAGCCGAGAACCGAAACCTACCTAGAGGGCCAAAAGCTGACAGCTGAGGGCTGACTGCTGATCGCTTTTCGCCAGGGCGGCGACTCATTCGCTGCTAGTCCCCGGGAAGCGAATTTATTATACATCCGCGACTCGCCGGAGGGTAGTCTCCACGCCTAAATCCCCTGCGGTAAGTGACGCCGAGGCAAAGACCTGGACCAACCTAAAGGCTTTCTAGGATGCCGTCCTTTTAGCCTCAGATCGGAGCTGTTCCCTGCGGACTTCTTCCGGGGGTTTTACGTTGCGGAATATGGCGTACAGTGAAAGGTCGTAGCTGATCTTTAGAATCGCTGAACCGACGAATGGGACGGTGGCGGACAGGGCGTTCCACAGGGTCGATGACACCCAAGGTCCGCAGGCCCCGGCGCCGCTGCGGCTCACCATATGGATGCTGGCCATGGCGACTCTTTCCTCAGGCCCGACCACGGCCATGGTATACGAATCTTTCGTGGCCACGTCCATCTGGCTTAAAAAAGCCCTGACTTGCCAGAATAGTATCGCCAGCCAAGCGGTAGGTGAGAACACCGCGAAGACGAAAAATATGCTCGACGGAATATGCGTGAAAACCATGGTGTTCAACAACCCTATCCTGTTGGCTAACTTGGCGGCCACTCCGATGGAGATTGCGGTCAGAACATGGGACAGGAAAAATACGGGGCCCAGTTCCCACGGTTTTAGATCGAATTTGGCGATGAACCAGGCGGCGATCAAGCTTTGGTGCACCATCGATGTGCTAAAAGTGTCCACCGTGAATAGCCCGGTAAGGGTAAATATCCGCCGCCGAGAGGGGAGCTTGAGAGGGTTGCTCCATTGCCGCTGAGCAGGGGGGCCTTCCACTGCGGAAGATAGGAGACTGTACAGCAGCGCGCCGCTGAGTTGAAGAGCGGCGAACACTACGAACATCACCTGGTAAGAGGAACCGGGGCTAAACCCGAGTTGTTCTTGGAAAACGGTGGGGAGCAAAGCGGCCAGGGCTCCAAGGGCAGTGCCGGACCGAGCCACGATCGTATATATGGAGAAGACGTCAGTACGCCTTTCATTCGACGTAGTATCGGGTAGGCTGGCTATCTCCAAAGGTTGAGCGGGGCTCTCTCCTCCTCCGCCGCCGCCCGCCGCCAAACTCCCAACAAATGAGACGATCAACAGGGCCAGGTATTCCTCGCTGAGGATCAGGGCTAGCCCAGCCGCGCCGGATACCAGAGAGAAAAACACGAGAAGCCTGCGCCGCCCCACCCTTCCAGAGATCAGTCCTACAAAAAACGCGAAGAATGCCACGCCTGCGATGCCGACACTGATAAATAAGCCCAACTCTACAACGTTGTACCCCAACTCAAGAAAGTAAAACGCCAAGAGAACAGCCATGTAGCCCTGGGCAAAAGTCCGTATTCCCCGGGCGCTGATCATCAGGATAGCGTCCCGGCTTATCCAGTCAGGTGGCGAAAGATTAGGAATCATAGGCGAAATTTAGGTTGAACCGGCAAAGGGCGTCTTGCTGCCCGATCTGAGATTTGGGAGATGTTCTTAACCGGCTTGAATCCCCGCCCAGGTGGGGGAATGGCTGCTTCCCGAATCGTTCGGGACCGGGCCGGGTATTGCCGATCCGGCCTCCATCACAATCATAGTACTGGGCAACCTGCTGCCGGCGAATAACCGGGAACCGAAAAAGGCGAGGCCCCCGGCGTTCGGGACCACCATCGCTATACCAAGAGGGTCAACAATCGTCTCCGCCAACAGCAACACCAGGGCCAACAATACCACAGAAAAGGAGGAGCCGAACGGTGCCAAACAGGTTTTTTGCGGCGTAGAACATCTTCTCCCAGTGCAATCTGCTGGTCAACGGTTCAGGCGTATCGACGGCCCCTTACTCGGATAGCTGCTCCGCCAGACCGGCCGGGTCGGTCACCGGCAATTGGCAAGCGTAATTCTGGCAAACATAGGCCGAAGGTAGACCCCCAACCATGCCGCGGCCGGCGAGGAGGGGGATATCTGCCTCCGAGTTGTCATCGGCGGGAATCAAGGGGGTTTCGACGCCCATGACTACTTTGTTGGGTAGGAATCGGTGGAACACGGTGTCCAACAGAGCTTGGGTGGTCGGGTCGTCTCGGGGTCCTATAACGGCGATCTCCTTGGGCGGGGAAACGTAGAAGTCCAATGCGCTCAGCCAATGGCCGGTGCCGCCGGGCGATTGGGACATGGCCTGGTGCAGGCTTCGCAGAGGGACGGTGGCTTTGGCGGAGTAGTCGTTGTTCCCGGTGAATACCGCCAGCCTGAGCAAAACGTCGCTGGCCACCGAACCGCCGCAGGGCTGAGCGTTGTCGAAAACGTCCCTGGGCCGAACCACCAGAGTTTCGTGGTCGGACCCGGTGTCATAGAAGCCGCCGATGCCCTCGTCCCAGAAAAGCTCGATCATCGAATCGGCTAGAGTAACCGCTTCGTCGAGCCAGCGCAGGTCGAAGGTCGCTTCGTAAAGGGCCAACAAACCGTCGATGACGAAGGAGTAGTCTTCCAGGTATCCCAGCAGCTTGGCCTGACCGTCGCGGTAGGTGCGCAACAGGCGGCCGTCGGATTTCATGGATCTGGCTAGGAATTCGGCGTTTTTTATCGCGACGGCTAGATAATCCGGCCGTCCCAGAGCCGCTGCCGCTTCGGCGAAGCTACGCAACATGAGGCCGTTCCAGGAGGCCAGTACCTTGTCGTCCCGCATCGGATGGATGCGCTGTTCCCGCACCTCCAAAAGCGCTTTGCTGCCCCGGTTGATGATGTCCCCAAGCTGGTCCGCCGTTAGACCTTTGGTCTCGGCGAATTCCTCCGGGTCTTGACGGATGTTTAGGATGTTCTTGCCTTCGAAGTTGCCGGCGCCGGTCACCCCGTAATAGCCTGCGAAAACTTCGCCATCGGCGTCACCCATGACGGAGTTAATCTCGTCCGGCGACCACACGAAGAATTTCCCTTCCACGCCCTCGCTGTCTGCGTCTTGGGCCGAGTAGAAACCTCCAGAGGAGTCGGTCATCTCCCTTAAAACGTAGTCCAGGGTCTCCTCTACGACGCGGCGATACAAGGCGCGTCCGGTTATCAGGTAGGTGTGGAGGTAAAGCCGGGCCAACAGGGCGTTGTCGTAGAGCATCTTCTCGAAGTGGGGCACCAGCCAATAGGCGTCGGTGGAATAACGATGGAAGCCGCCGCCGATCTGGTCGTAAATACCGCCATAGGCCATCTTTTCCAGCGTTAACTCCACCAACTCCAATGCCCGGGGGTTGTAGCCGTGATGGTAGTAACGCAACAGGAACTCGGGGGTCATTGGCTGGGGAAATTTGGGAGCGTTGCCGAACCCGCCGTTTTGGTAATCGAAGTTGGTGGCCAGGCTGGAGTAAGCCTTGTGCAGGATATCTACCGTCAGGATGCTGGTACCCTGGGAAACTTGATTGGACTGACTCATCTGAGTGGTTAATTGCTTTGTAACCCGGTCAATCTCGCCACGGTTGGTGCTGTAGGCCTCGGCGATGGATGTCAGTAAGCGGGGGAAGCCGGGCATGCCTTGGCGGTCTTCTGGAGGGAAGTAGGTGCCGCCATAGAATGGCTTGCCTTCCGGGGTGAGGAAAACCGTCATCGGCCACCCACCGCTGCCGGTGAGCATCTGCACCGCCTGCATGTATACCTGGTCCAGGTCGGGGCGCTCTTCCCGGTCCACCTTGATGCTGACGAAGTTGTCGTTCATCAGACCGGCGATGGTCTCGTTTTCGAAGGACTCCCGCTCCATGACGTGGCACCAATGGCAGGCGGAATAACCGATGCTCAGTAGAATAGGCTTGTCCTCGCTGCGCGCGCGCTCCAAAGCCTCCTCACCCCAGGGATACCAATCCACGGGATTGTTGGCGTGCTGCAACAGGTAGGGGCTGGTCTCGTTGATCAAACGGTTGGGCATGAACTCACCTATTTCCAGCCGCGGGCGGCGGCGTCGTTTTCTGCAACCTATTTTCAACTAATTTGGTTTGGAATGCTAGGACCAAATCCCCCCAACCCCCCTTTACCAAAGTGGGGCTAGCAAACGGCGTTCGGATGGATGACTGAGAACGTCAGGCCGACCGAAATATCGCTGTTGTAGCTGATGCGGACCAAATCCCCCTTTCGTAAAGGGGGACATAGGGGATTTCCCCGTCGGCTAAAACGCTGTCCTATGCCTATGATAAACTCCTGGCTAAATAGTCTCCCTTGACAATCAAATTTGGAGAAAATATCAGATGGCCGATATGAAGATCGTGTTTTTCACCAACCTGGACCCCGACTTGCGCCAGGTGGTTGCGGATAAGGCGTTGCCCGGAATGGACGTCGTGACCGCTCCGGCTGACATGGATGACGACGAAAAGGTTGAGTTGGTCCGGGACGCCGACTTCATCATCGTGTTTCCAAGCTTCATCTCCGACCGAGTGTTGCAGGCAGCAACTAAATGCAAACTGGTGCAACTCCTCAGCGCCGGCTACGACCAGATGAACCTGCCTCTGGCCGAGGATCTGGGCATCGCGGTGGCCAATAACGGTGGGGCGAATCGGGTTGCCGTCGCTGAGCACACGATGATGCTCATGCTGGCCTGCCACCGGCGCATGATGTTCTACGCCAACAACGTCAAGGCCGGGCGGTGGAAGCCGGAGCAGGACCGCAAGATCGACGTGTTCGAGATTGAGGGCAAGACTCTGGGCATCATCGGCATGGGCAACATCGGGCGGCAAGTAGCCCGGCGCGCGGCAGCCTTCGACTTGGAACTGCAATACTACGACAAATACCACCCCTTGACCCCTGTGGAGGAAGAAACCCTGGGGATCCAGGCGGTCTCGATGGACACGCTGCTGCAGACTTCGGACATCGTGACGACCCACGTGCCCTTGACCCGGGAGACCTATGGGATGATTGGGAAAAGAGAGTTGGAGACGATGAAGCCGACCAGCGTAATCATCAACACTAGCCGGGGCGGGGTCATCGACGAAACAGCTCTGGCGGAAGCGTTGATATCCAAAACCATCGCCGCCGCTGGGCTAGATGTGATGGAGCACGAGCCCCCGGACCCCAACGACCCTCTGCTTCAGATAGAGAACCTGATAATCACTCCCCACACGGCAGGCCCGACTTTGGAGTCCATACCCAAGCGGGCGGTCAACGCCTTCGAGAACATCCAGCGCGTCTGGGACGGCCAGCCGGCCATGTGGACCGCGGAGTACGAGAATCTTTAGGAGGGCGTACTATTGTGTGCCAAATAAGCACACAATGTGATATTATTGGGTTGTGAAGTACTTCTCTTGGGACAACGAGAAGAACGAGATTCTAAAGACCCAACGACAGATATCGTTTGAAGAGGCCGTATTCCATATCGAGCAGGGAAACTTGCTTGACATAGTTGAGCATCCAAACCAAGAGCGATATTCTGGGCAACGAATCTTCATCGTAAACATCGGTGGTTATGCCTACCTAATCCCCTTCGTTGAGTCCGCCACCGAAGTATTTCTTAAAACGGTCATTCCCAGCCGGAAGGCTACAAATTCCTACTTGAGACGGGGGCAACGAGATGCCTGATCTGGATCAGGAAGAGCAGGAGTTGCAGGAGTCCTACGAGAACGACGAATGGCGTTCGATACCAGGGCGTGGACCGGAGATTGAGCGGTATCGTGAATACGCTCGCGCCACTTTCAAGAAAGACATGCGAGTCAACATCCGTATGTCTAGCAAGGACCTGGATGGCCTCAAGAAACGGGCATTGGAGGAAGGTATCCCATACCAGACTTTGATGTCCAGTGTGTTGCATAAATATGCCAGTGGGCGCCTGGTTGAGAAGATTGGCTAGCGTGAAATATCGGCAGGTCTGATTCGGCAAGTACTTAAGTAGTTGCCTTGGCCGAGGGAATCACCGCCTCCTCACCCAACCGCTCCCTAAACGAAGCAACCGGCATCGGCCCCAGGTCGCCTTCGTCGCGGTGGCGCACGGACACTGACTCGGCTTCCGCCTCTTTGTCGCCCACCACCAGCATGTAGGGCACCTTTTGCATCTGGGCGTTGCGAATCTTCTGATTCATGCGGTCGCTGCGGGAGTCTACTTCTACCCGGAAACCGGCTTTCGCCAAGGTGTCTTGTACCTGGCTGGCGTACTCCAGGTGGCGGTCGGCGATGGGGATGATCACCGCCTGCACCGGGGCCAACCACAGAGGGAAAGCGCCGGCGTAGTGCTCTAACAAAACCCCGAAGAATCGCTCCACCGACCCCAATATGGCCCGGTGGACCATGTAGGGTTGGACCCGGTTGCCTTCGTCGTCCTGATAGGTCAGGTCAAACCGCTCCGGCAGGTTGAAGTCGAACTGGATGGTGGTGCATTGCCAGGCCCGGCCCAGAGCGTCGGTGATATGGATGTCGATCTTGGGACCGTAGAATGCGCCTCCGCCTTCGTCGATCCCGAAGGACAACACCCGTTGCTCCAACGACTCGCGCAAAGAATCCGTGGCATGCTCCCACATCTCCGGGTCCCCAACGGCCTTCTCAGGCATGGTTGATACATTGATGGTATATTCGCTGAAGCCGAAGGCCTGAAGAAGCTCGAATGTCAGATCCAAGACCCGGCCGATTTCGTCTACTACCTGATCGGGGCGGCAAAAGATGTGGGCATCGTCCTGGGTGAAGCCCCTGACCCGCATCAGGCCGTGCAACACGCCACTGCGCTCGTAGCGGTACACCGTGCCCAGCTCTCCGTATCTTAGCGGCAACTCCCGGTAACTACGCAGCGACGACTTGTAGATCATGATATGAAATGGGCAGTTCATGGGCTTAAGGAAGTATTCCTGCTCGTCCACTTCCAGCGAGCCGTACATATTCTCCCGGTAAAAATCCAAATGACCGCTGGTCTGCCACAGACTGCCCCGCCCTATGTGGGGGGAGTAGACGATGTCATAGCCCCAGCGGCGGTGAAGGTCTCTCCAGTAATCTTCGATGAGGGTCCGCACCAGGCCGCCTTTGGGATGCCAAACGATCAACCCCGGCCCAATCTCATCATGGATGCTGTAGAGTCCCAATTGTCGGCCCAAAGTGCGGTGGTCCCGCCGCTCCGCTTCCTCCAGACGCGCCAAGTGGGCGTCCAACGCCTCTTGGCTCTCGAAGGCGGTCCCGTAGATCCGTTGCAGCATGGGCCGATGCTCGTCGCCCCGCCAGTACGCGCCGGCGACGGTTAGCAGCTTGACCGCGACGATCTCTCCGGTGTTTTCAACGTGAGGGCCTTGGCAAAGGTCCACAAATTCGTCGTGGCGGTAGACGGTGAGGGTTTCCTCCTCCGCCAGTCCCTCGATTATCTCCAGCTTGTAGGGCTGATCTGAAAAAAGAGACGTGATCTCCTCTCGTGTCATCTCTTCGCGGCGGAAGGAGTGGCCCGCGGCGATGGTCTTGACCATCAACGCTTCGATCTGTTCCAGGTCTTCCGGCGTGAAGGGGCGGGAAACGTCAAAGTCGTAATAAAACCCGTCTTGGGTTGGCGGCCCGATGGCCATTTTCGCCTCGGGAAAGAGGCTAAGCACCGCGTCGGCCATCACGTGAGCTGCCGAATGGCGCAGGCGATGCCTTAGGGCTATTTCGGGACTGACGTGTCCGGTGTCGACGGTTCCGTGGTCTAGCATGTAACCTAACCTAGCTGGAATTTGGAAGAGAGGCTATCAGCCGACGGCTTTCAGCGGTCAGATCCAGGCCCGGACGTCTGAACGCCTAAGAAAAAGGCTTGGTACATTATAGCTCATGCGGCTCGGCAAATATGCGAATATCGGTTAGCCCATGCCTGGAATTCGTCTCCGGGTGTTAAGCCAGGCCGGTGAACAACTCCTTCCATCGGTGGTCTTTGATGGACTGCACAACATGGCTCCAAATGCTGACTAAATATGTGACGGATACTATCAGCGTCAAGAATATACACAGGGCTACTTGCTCCGGGTTCCGGTCGGAGACCAGCAGAAGTATATTCAACATGAGGAAGCCGAAGGCCACGCCAAGGACCACGTTGCGAACGGCTAGGACGATCAAGGCCACCGGCACAAGGGTTATCAGAGTTAGCACCGGCACCAAAGCCAAAGAGACGCCGAATATGGCCGACGCCCCTTTGCCGCCGCGAAACCCAAGGAACACCGGCCAGTTGTGTCCGGCCACTACTAAAGTGGTGGTTACCAAGACCGTCCAATGGGGGGCGCCTAGCCAGATGGGTACCAACACGGCCAGCACGCCTTTTCCGGCGTCGACTATCAAGACCGGCACGGCGCGCCACGTCCCCACCTGTTGGTAGGTATTGAGCGCGCCCACATTTCTGGAACCTAGCTGCCGGATGTCATGTCCCGTGACTAGGCGAACCATGATGTAAGCCGTCGGCACCGATCCCAAAAGGTAGGCGCCCAGACCAAAGGCAAAGGCAATAAGTAAGATCAACTTGTGCCCCTCTAGGATCAGTTAAATGAGCGGCCCGGCGGCCTGCCCGCCACGCCATGTTATCCCCTAGCTTGGATGACTTCTAGTCTGGACCGGATTCTCCCAGGGTCATCAGGTCTTATTACTGTGGTTAGGGGGACGGTGTATCACAGGTCGCCCATCGAGGGATGCTTTGCCGGGCGGGGAACCGGGGAATATAATGGGCCGCACCGCCGCGATTCCTCTGGGCGGCCACGGCGGGCAGGAGGCACATGTTTGGCTGACCAAAAGGACCTGGACGCATTCGTCACTCAAGTTACCCGCCCGGAAGACTTCGACGATTTCTGGGAGCGGGTGCTGGCCGGATTGGCGGAGATTCCCTTGGAACCGAGCCTGTCTCCGGACCCCATGCGGTCCAACGCCGATGTGGATGTTTCCCGGGTCCACTACCGGAGCCTTGACGGCCTGGAGATATCCGGGTGGTATTGTGTGCCAACCGAGGGAGACGGACCCTTTCCGGCCGTCATCCGGTTTCCCGGCTACAAAGGCGAACCCGGCCTGCGGCGGGATTGGGGCCGTAAGGAAGTTGTCATCCTGACCGTAGCGGTGCGGGGAAAGCTGGGCAGCCACGCCGATTTCAATCCGGGATATCCGGGATTGCTGACCCACGGTATCCAAGGCCGGGATACTTACGGTTACAAGGGCGTTATTTCCGATTGCTCGCGCGGGGTCGACTTCTTGCTGTCCCGTCCGGAAGTCGACCCCCAACGTATCTTCGCTTGCGGCAGCAGCCAGGGAGGAGGACTGACTTTAATAACTTCGGCGCTCCGTCCTGAGATAAGGGGTGGCGTGGCCGGCTATCCCTTTCTTTGCTGTTTTCCCGAGTCGATGAGGATGCTGCGTAGCTACCCCTACGACGAGCTGAACTGTTACGCCAGGGCCTATCCGGACCTGGTCCAGGAAATGCTGGAGACCCTGCGCTATTACGACGCGGTTAACTTCGCTCCGGGGATCAAGTATCCAATGGTCGTGGGAATCGCTTTGGAGGACGAGGTCTGCCCGCCGGAAACCAGTTACGCCGCTTATCAGCGGCTGACCGGTCCCAAAGAGCTATGGCTATTTCCCGATTCGGGCCACGGCAACGCCCACGACTACCCGGCCAAGGAAACGGAATGGCTGGAACGGCAGATAGATCTGACCAACCCCGGGGGCGCAAATGACTGAGCACCGGACCGATCCGGACGCGATCTGGAACTCCCTGGACCGCCAATTGGAGCAGATCCCGTTGGATCTTGAGCAGGAACGGGACGCTTTTTACTCCCAACCCGATTGGGATGTCTACCGCTTGCATTACACCGGATTGGACGGGTACCGGCTGTTCTGCTGGCTGTCGGCGCCGGTCTCGGCCGATGGACCGGTCCCGGCATTGCTGCGCATGCCTGATTACGGCAGCGTTCACGACATCGTATACACGCCACTTCGATCGGTTGCTCTGGTGATGAACGCTACCCACCGAGGCCAGAGGCAAAGTGAGTCGGTGTTCCAAGCCAATTATCCTGGTCTGCTTACCCAGGGTATCGAGCGGCAGGATACCTTCGCGATGATGCGGGTGTTCGCCGACGCTTTGCGGGCGGTTGACGCTCTCTTGGGGCAAACATTGGCTGAAGTCGGGCCTATCGCGTTGACCGGCAGCGGTCTCGGCGGGGCTTTGTCCTTGCTGGCCGCCGCCCGCCGTCCGAGGATCACCGCCGTGGCGGCCGATACTCCGCTGGCCTTGGGGCATCCAGAGCTTCTGGAACACGATCTAGCCTATCCCTTGGCCGAACTCACCGATTATTTAAGAGTTTACCCCCACCGAAAAGAGGCGATCCTGGGCAGCACGGCTCCTTTGGACCCGGTTGCGGCCGCTCCCAAGGTAGAAGCCCCAGTACTGCTTAGCCTGGGACGCCGGGACCGAGGATTGTGCCCTCTGCGCATAGGAGAACTGTTGGCGGCTCGATTGCCTCATTGCGACCTGAGAGTCTACGACGGGGCCAGCGAAGGCGGCGGCCATCCCCATAGCGTCATCCGGGAAGCCTGGCTCCGAGAGCAGCTAGGGGTGGGCTGATCCGGACAATTTTGGATGTCTGATATACTGGATAAGTGTAAGTGCGGGGACGGGTTGGACGGTTTAACTTTTCACAACACTCTTGGATACCAACGATTCCGCACGCCTGAGCGATTCTACCGGATCTGGGTATCACGAATTCGCCGGTAACGGCTTACGAGGATTGACACTGCGATGGAACAGCTAAAGCAAGACCTATCCAGCATGCGCCAGAAGATCGATTCTGTCGTGGAGCGTCTTTGACCTCGTAGGCAAAGAAAAGGCCATAGGTGAGATGGAACTGGCTGCTTCAAGCCCCGGATATTGGGATGATCCCCGGGAGGCCCAGCGGAAGATGCAAGAATTGGGCCGGATCAAAGATACAGTTTCCACTTGGCGCGGGCTTCAGTCCAGGGCCGGCAACCTGTTCGAACTGACGGAATTGGCGATGGAGGAAGGGGACGACTCCCTACAAAGCGAACTGGAAGAAGAGGGTAAAGAGATTTCGGATGCCCTGGCCAAGCAAGAAATCATTCTGACCCTTTCCGGACCCTACGACGAACGCTCGGCCATCTTGTCGATACACGCCGGAGTCGGTGGGACCGATTCCCAAGACTGGGCGGAAATGCTGTTTCGCATGTACGTCAAATGGGCGGAAACCGACACCCGCTCCGTTCAAATCATGGACATGTCTTACGGAGAGGAAGCCGGTCTGCGCAGCGGAATCATCGAGGTCGCCGGACCCTACGCATACGGATATCTCAGCGCCGAAAGGGGCGTGCACCGGCTGGTCCGGTTATCGCCGTACGATCCCAACCACCTGCGCCACACCTCCTTTGCCGAGGTGGAGATACTGCCTTCGGCCGAGGAAGACCCGGAGATTGAAGTCCGCTCCGACGATATAAAACTGGACGTATTCCGGTCGAGCGGACCGGGCGGCCAAAACGTGCAGAAGGTCGCTTCAGCGGTAAGACTCACCCACCTCCCCACCGGGATGGTCGTTACTTGCCAAAACGAACGCTCCCAGCACCAGAACCGGGAGTTTGCCATGCGCATCCTCAAGGCCAAGCTGCTGGCCAAGATGAACGAAGAAAAGGCTCAAGAGCTGGCTAAACTACGTGGTGAACGCGCGATTCCGGAGTGGGGAAACCAGATCAGGAGCTATGTTCTACACCCCTACAAGTCGGTGAAGGACCACCGGACTAATTACCAGAGCACCAATCCCGACGCGGTGTTGAACGGAGACCTGGGGGGATTTATCGAAGCCTACTTGATGTCGCAAGTTGGAAAGCAGGAAACCTAGCGTTCGGGTTGTGCCTCGTCTGGCAAACCACCTAGACCAATCAAAAGCAAGAGGCGGGTCCGAAAGACCCGCCTCTTTGATTACTAGTGGATCAGCCGAGTTTAGCAGTTGCCCAGAATGTGGCCCATGCGAATCTTTTTAGTCATCATGTAGTCCCGATTCTCATCGGTAACCGCAGCCTCCACCGGCACCCGTTCAACGATCTCCAGATCGAAACCCGAGATACCTGCCACCTTCCGAGGATTGTTGGTCAAGAGACGGAGCTTTTTCACTCCCAGGTCTTGGAGAATCTGCGCGCCGATGCCGTAATGGCGAAGGTCGGCCTCGAAGCCTAATTTTTTGTTGGCTTCAATGGTGTCCAAGCCCCCGTCCTGCAGCGAATAGGCCTTTATCTTGTTGTGCAGGCCTATGCCTCGACCTTCTTGCCGCATGTACAGAAACACGCCGGCCCCTTCCTTGCCCAGAATGGTCAGCGCCATCTCTATCTGCTCGCCGCAATCGCAACGGAGACTGCCAAAGACGTCGCCGGTCAGACACTCGCTGTGGATCCGCACCAGCACGGGTTGGTCCGCATTCCACGTGCCGATGGTCATGGCGATGTGCTCTCCGGGGTCCACCTGACTACGGTAGGCGATGGCTTTAAATTCGCCGTATTTGGTGGGCAGACGGGCCTCGGCCACTCGCTCGATGAGCTTCTCGTGGCGGCGGCGGTAGGCGATGATCTGGGCGATGCTCAGGACATTCAGTTGGTGTTTATCCGCGAACTTCTCCAGCGTCTCCATACGCGACATGGTGCCGTCTTCGTTCATTATTTCGCAGACGATCCCGGCGGGATACACACCCGCGATCACGCACAGATCGACGATGGCTTCCGTGTGTCCAGCCCGTGCCAAGACGCCGCCGGGATGGTACCGCAAGGGAAACAGATGGCCCGGCCGGGACAACTTATCGCCTCTGACTTCCGGGTCGATCAACGCCTGGATGGTAGCGGACCTATCTTGCGCTGATATACCGGTAGTGGTGCCCTGATTGTAGTCAATCGAAACGGTGAAAGCGGTGTGATTCTTGGTGGACGTGTTTTGTGAGATCATCAGAGGGATATCCAGTTCGTCCAGACGCTCCCCGATGATGGGCATGCATAGCAGTCCACGGGCTTCGGTGACCGCGAAGTTAACGGCTTCCGGGGTCACTGTCTCGGCGAACATCACTAGATCGCCTTCATTTTCTCGCTGCTCGTCGTCTACGACGATTACGAACTTTCCGGCTTTGAGGTCTTCTAGGGCCTCTTCCAAGCTACAGAGAGGCATATAACCTTCCTTCTTGTGGGGCAGAATTGATTGAGTCTGTCAAACACTCTTGGGTCATCTTGCTAGCATGCTCTCCACATATTTCGCTACGATGTCTGCTTCCAAGTTGACGCGGTCGCCGGGTCCCTTGTCCTGCAAGTTCGTGTTTTCCAGTGTATAGGGTATCACCGACAGGGTGAAGGACGACGTACCCTTTTGTACCACGGTGAGACTGATACCGTCAACCGTGATGAACCCTTTTTCCACGATATAAACTCTCAATCTGTTGGGATAGCGGATCCGTAGGATCTGGGAATTACCCTCGGTTCTGGACGATGTTATCCGGCCCGTCGCATCGACATGGCCCTGAACGATGTGTCCGCCCAGCCGATCGCTCACCGCCAGGGGCCGCTCCAGATTGACCTTATGACCCTGGGCCAAACTTCCCAGTGAGGTGCGGCTCAGCGTTTCGGGCGATAGATCGACGGAGAAGGTCGATCGGTCATGGTCAACTACGGTCAGGCAGGTTCCGTTCACCGCGATGCTGTCGCCCATCTTTTGGTCTTCCAAAACTTTGCTCGCGTTGATGGTGAGCTTAAAGTCACCCAACTTAGCTACCGTACCTACCTCTTCTATTATGCCGGTGAACAATCTATGCCTCCGTCTGCCGTGATGGGGCCTTTGGAGATGGATCCGGGTAGCCGGTCACCAGCCAGTCGGGCCCCACTTCTTGCAGATTAGTTCGGGTAAGCCGCCAACTGCCGGCCATGCGGGATGCGCCGATCCCCTCGACGGGGGAGGCGGCCTGTATTCCCCCGATAATCACCGGGGCGATGAACGCCATCACTTTGTCGACCAATCCGGTGTCAAAGAGGGAACCTTGCAGAGTGCCGCCCGCCTCCACCAAAAGACTGACGATATCGCGCTTACCCAGTTCAGCCATGACCTGATTCAAGTCGATCCGTCCATCATGGGTGGAGGCCACCGGCAACACCTCTGCGCCCGCGTTTTTCAGGCGTTCAGCTTGCTGAACGGTAGGATCGCCGGCGGTCACGATCAGCGTGGCTCCAGGTTCTTGAAGCATACGGGCATCTGGTGGAGTGCGGCATCGGCTGTCAAGGATCACCCGCAATGGTTGCCTGGTTAATGGGTCTCCTTGGTCATTCCGATTTGTTAGTTGGGGATCGTCGGCCAGTACGGTGCCGATGCCGACCATCACCGCGTCACTTTCCCGGCGGAGCCGCTGAACGACCTCCCGGGCCTGGGGACCGGTGACCCACCGGGAATCTCCTGAGTTGGTGGCGATCTTGCCATCCAGGCTCATAGCGAACTTGGCGATGACGAATGGAAGCCCGGTGATGATGTATTTGGCGAAGGCTTCGTACAGTTCCCCGGCGGCCTCGGCTTCCTCTCCAACCTCGACCCGCAAGCCGGAGGCTTCCAATTCTGTCTTTCCCTTACCGGAGACGCGAGGGTTGGGGTCGATCGCGGCCACTAGAACCTCCGCTACCCCGGCGGAGATTATGGCCTGAGTGCAAGGCGGAGTGCGGCCGAAATGGCAACATGGTTCCAGGGTAGTGTAGAGAGTCGCTCCCCGGGACGAGTCTCCGGCCGACCGTAGGGCTTCAATCTCGGCGTGGTGGCTTCCCGCAGGTTGAGTATGGCCGGTGCCCAGCACCACGCCGTCCTTAACCACCACCGCTCCAACGGCGGGATTGGGGCTGGTGGTGCCTAGGGCCTGGCGGGCCAGGCTGACGGCGCGTTTCATGGGAGTCATTGAAAATCTACCAGAAAGTCTATGCGTTTAGTCCTGGAAGGGTTGAGACAGCGTTCGCCATATCGCCTAGGCCTATGTTACATAAGTAACAGTATCGTGAGAATTGATACAACTAGATTCTAGCAACCCGAAGCTACGTTAGCAAGTTGGCCAGTTATATTGAAGTCCATCTGTCTTAATTGATGGTCGATAGCCATTCATGGCGCAAAGCCCAACCCCCACCCACGTGTCATAGGGTAGGGGTTTGCGTCGAGTGATTCACTCAGAGAACGGCGTAAGATCGCTACTTGATGGCGTACAGTGCTTGTACCGTGACCGTTACCTCCAGCTCTCCGCCTATGATTGGCGTGGGAGCACTCTTGGCAGAGGTGGCGAAAGACACCCGCTCAAAAGTATCGAAGGAGACGCGAGGCTGGCCCCCGGATTCGCTGATGTTGATGAGCTTGCCTAGTTCGACTCCGGTCAGGCTGGCGACTTGATTGGCTTTGTCCATCATATCGCCGATGGCCGCTGCCCGGGCCTCATCCTGCAGGGGATCGGTGTCGTCGATCGTGAACCTGATTCCATTGAATCGGATGAGGTTTCCTCCGGCGGCCGTCACCTCGTCGATGACACTGCCGGCGTCGTCCAAGTCCCGCAACTTGACCGTTAGCTGGTTGGTAACTTCGTAGCCTATGATGACCCGTTCCCGCTCTTTGAAGCATTCGGGCTTTCCCTGACTCCGGGCAATCTCCAGGCTTGGCGCCAAGGTAATTTCCCGGCTTGCCTCTACTTTGGGTTCAACGGCGGGCGCGACTTGGCGTACACCAGTGTCCAAGGCGGCAGGGCATCTGGTCACTTCCCGGCTGGTGTACCTGGGATTGATATTGAAATTGCTGGTCTGGATGTCCCGGTTCTCGATGTTCTTAGCCTTCAGTACCTCAAATACCCGTCCCATGGCGGCCGCGGCCTGCTCGCGGGCTTCGGCCACGGTGTCGGCCAGGGTTTGCACTCCCAAGTTCAAGATCGCCAGGTCTGCCTCGGCAGAAGCCCCGCCCCGGCCGCTTACCATGATTCCCTGGCGCGCGGCCATCGGTCCATCAAAAGTTGCTGAGGCTCCGAGAGCCATTGCCCGGCGCTCGGCCAACTCCATCATGGCGTTGTTGGCGGGTGATACGTCAGATGCTGCACTGGCTTGGACCGGCTGGCCGTTGTTTTGCTGGACGGCTCCGGTCACCTGGCCCTCCCTCGATGTACATGCCAGCACCAGCATCAACATTAGTCCCAGCCCAAATAAAATCAAGATTCCTTTCTTGGTTCCTGCTTGTCGTTCCATGGTTTCCTCCTGTATTTGTTTGACGGGGGATATCCCCCTGATAATTCCTGGCCGGTTTCCCCCCGTTTGGGATCTGTTTATGGCCTACAGTATCTATGACGGGCCGCCGGCCAAAAAAATTCCCGGCGGATAGACGATGAATTCAGAATAGACCGGTGGGCTTCTCGAGTAATCGATAAAACGGCCGATTTACAGTAGGTAATACGGCTGACCAAAGTGGTGACGATTGGGATAAAGATTGGCAGGCATAGGAACTGATGCGCGGTGGCCGGAAAGACAGTGGTCCTAACGACGAAGATTCCGGGCGAGGCGGTCCAACCATGCGGCCGTTCTAGCGTCCGGCACGCCGTCTCAGTATCCAAACTACTAAAAAGCCCACTGCCGTCACCGCCGCCAATCCTTCCAGAACCCGCCAAATATTAATCGGGTTATAGGGTGGAGGGATACCTGTAGGCGAATCTTGGGCCACCGTCGTAGGCTCCGGAGGTCGCTGCGGGGTAGTAAGGGCGATTATCGAAGGCGTTGAATCTGCCTTCATTTTTGCTGATTCATCGGCTTTAGCGGCGGCCATGGCAACTTCCGGCGTAAGCGGGACTGATTTGGCTTTAACTCCTTCTTCAACCGCAAGCGCGGACATGGCGGCTTCTGGTTGAGGTCGAGCTACCTCGGAGGTCGCGACTTCCTCAACCTCGGTGGTGGCCATGGCAGCTACCGGGGGAGGCAGTGCCAATTTGGATTCCACGGCCTTTTCCATCTCGGGGGCGGCCATGGCGGCCACTGGAGCGGAAGCCGAAGTATCCGCTGGGGCTTCCACCTTGGCGGCGGTTTGAGGTGGGACCGCCGCTTGCCGTAAGGTCGGGGCTACCGCCTCGGCCTCGGCTACCTCAGTCTCTCGAGTCACAGCGATATTGAGGCCCTTTTCCGCTGATATTGCCTCGTTTACAACCGGGGCTTGGGGCGCGGCCATCTCGATGGCGCGAGCCGCGCCATCCCTGTCTTCTTGTTGGAAGCTTTCGGGCGCCGCCCGAAGCGCCTGCGCCGTTACTTCCGGCTGAGCGGTGAGCTTTGGGGCCAGCAATCCGGTGGCGTCGGCGGAAACCAGAATGGCGAAAACCAATGCGGCTGTGGCTGCCGCGCCGGAGTATACCCACTGGGGCATGCGCAGAGGAGCCGGTGGCCGCAAGGCCACCGGGGCCGGCGGTGGTCCCGGCATGATGAAACTACGGGGCAGTGTCAACTCGGGCATCTGCTGGAGCAGCGAGACGGTGGAACGCAGGGCGTCCAGATCTCGACGGCAGCTGGCGCACTCGGTCAGCCGCAGGTCTATCCTGGCGGCGGCGGTACCGGAAAGCCGGCCATCCAGGTACTCGGACAGATCGTCCTGGTTTATGTGAGTGTGGCCTCGTTTAAAGATCAGCATAATAGGCCCTATACCTCTTGACGGAAAAGGTCGGGCAATAGTTCCCCGGTGTTTCGTAGGTAGTCCTTCATTCGCCCCCGGCCCCGGCTGAGGCGGGATTTTACCGTGCCCAGAGAGCAATGCATCGTTGCGGCGGCTTCCTCGTAGTCCATACCCTGCACATCCACCAGCAGGACTGCCAGCCGCTGTTCTTCCGGCAGTGAAGCCAGGCCTGATTGGATGATCCGGGCCAACTCCTCCCGTTCGGCGTAGGCTTCCGGGGACTCTTCAGAAGACGGTAAGTCAACCGCTGAAGGGGGCGCAGTGGGGTCGTCCGGGTCTGATGATATGGGATCTAAGGGAACGGTGGGACGGGCCCGGCGTGACCGAAGCATGTCTTTGCAAGTGTTCGCGACGATACGCATCACCCAGGCCTTGAGGTTGTTGCCCCGGAATTGGTGGAAAGCCCGGTAACCGGAAACGAAACTCTCTTGCGCCGCGTCCTCGGCCAGGGACCAATCTTCCAGCATCCGCCGGGCCAGGTTATAAGCCTGAATCTGCATCGACTCGATGATGCAGTTGTAGCAGTGAGTGGCGCCGGAACGATCCTGTACCGGTAGTGGCTCGTGAGTGGTGCAGTTTAGGACTTCGGCAGTGCTTACCATTAGGGTTAACCTGCCGCCGAATTCATGGATGGCAAACCGGATCCACTGGCGATGTTCCGGTCTCCGGAAAAGGCTACTCGGCTGCCTTTTGGTGTTCTGCAGGGTCTAGAGCGTCTACCCTTGATATGAAACACTTCCGTTAAGCAGGGCCCGGGCCATGACGAACTTATGAATCTCCGATGTGCCCCCACCGATGCGGGCGTGACGTAACAGGAGATACCAGTGGGCGATCGGCATGTCCAGGGTTTCGCCCATACCGCCGAATATCTGCATTATCTTGTCGATGCTCCGCCACCCCCACTCCCCGGCGCAGTACTTAATCATGGACGACTCGACGCGAACGTCCTCGCCGTTGTCCGCCCGGGCCGCTGTTTCCCGGGTGAAGGACCTCAGGGTCATGATATCGGTGTAGACGTCGGTGAGCATCCATTGGATGGCCTGCCGGTCGGCGATGGGACGGCCGTAAGTCACCCGTTGTTTGGACCATTCGATAGCCATATCCAACGCTCGGCTGAGTATCCCGGTGGCCATGGACCCCCGAAGCAACCGGTCGTGGTGGACCAGCCATTTTTGCCCCAAGGTGAATCCCTGGCCCACCTCGCCCAAGACCTGGGTCTGGGGCACCCGAACGTTGTCCAGGTGGATGAAATGCTGCTGGGACCGCGTCGGACTAGTCCAGATGCGGATGGGATCAAAGGTCATCCCCGGAGTGGGATTGTCGATGATGAACATGGTTATGCCGCCCCGTTGACGCCGTTCCGGGTCGGTGATTGCTTGCAGCAGGATAAAGTCGGCGGTCGCCGCCCCGGATATAAACATCTTGGTGCCGTTTATCACCCAGTCGTCCCCATCCTTTACCGCCCGGGTTTGCATCATCCCGCCGGGGTCGGACCCCGCCTCGGGTTCGGTTTGAGCAAAAGCGTATTGCAAGTCCCCTTGGATCGCTGGGTGCAGGTAACGCTGCTCTTGCTCCGGGGTGCAGGCCCCAATCATCATCATCGGCACGGGTGAGGTCGGGAGTTGGACGATGCTCTTGTGGACTTCCTCGTCCAAGACTACGTGGCCCAAAGCCCCCATACCGCCGCCTCCGTACTCTTCCGGCACGAATGACGTATAGATGCCGGTCTGCTTGGAGATATTATTGAGCCGGTCCCACTTCTCTTTATCCAGGGTGCCCACGATTCCCATCACGGCCTGAGCGATGCCCCTGGGCCCGCCGTCGTCCTGGCCTTCCATGGGCGGGTTAGCCAGGTAGTGTGCTTCCAGCGGCACGCACTCGTCCTTGACTACCTGACGAATGGTGTTCTTCAGCGCGTCTAGCTCCGGCGGAAGCCCTGTTTGCATAGCGGTTGCTCCTGAATTTGATTGGAATTGGCGTGCGACTAGCTTCGAGGCGCTGGGCGTGTTTGGTGCCTGGCCTGCGATGCAAGTATGTTCCTACTATAAACCTTGAGCCTGGACTGTTTCATGATTCTGGAAAATTCAAAACTACCGGCTCATCTCACGAAGAGCTTAACATAACATTATTGTAGGTGGGCCGGACCCGGCGGGCCTCATGTTAAAATAAAGCCCGGTTGCCGAGTGGCCGCCGCAAGGAGTTTGAACAGATGCAGTTTCGCGATCTACCCAGCGTGGACCGGGTGATGGCCAGTGACGGTATGGCCGCGCTGACCGAAACCTATCCCCGCGACTGGGTGGTAGACCTGGTGCGGCGGGAGTTGGACCGTGCCCGGCAGCAGATACGGGACGGTGGCAAAGCGCCCTCTGCCGGGGATGTGGCGGATGGGGTTGGCGGGGAACTTCGGTCCATCAATGAAGTGGCACCTCGCCAGGTGATCAACGCCACTGGGGTAATCGTCCACACTAACCTGGGGCGGGCCCCTTTGAGTCAGTCGGCCATCGATGCCATGACCCAGGCTGCCCGAGGCTACACCGATCTTGAGATGGACTTGAGCACCGGCCGCCGTGGCTCCCGGCAGGCTCACCTCCAATCGTTGTTGCAGCAAGTAACCGGAGCCGAAGCGGCCCTGGCGGTGAACAACAATGCATCCGCCCTGCTTTTGGGTTTGTCGGCTCTGTCGGTGGGCAAGGAGGTCATCGTCTCCCGGGGCGAAGCTGTGGAGATCGGAGGGGGCTTCCGAATCCCGGACGTTCTCAAGCAAAGCGGCGCTACCCTGGTGGACGTGGGCACCACCAACCGGACCTATATCCGGGATTACCAAGACGCGATCACGGATAATACCTCGGCCATGTTGAAAGTTCACTCTAGCAATTTCCGGGTGGAAGGGTTTACCGCTGAGGTTGAACCCAGCGAACTGGTGGAGCTGTCCAAGGAGAGGGGAATCCCGGTGCTGCACGACGTGGGCAGCGGCGCTCTGTTACCTACCGAAGCCTACGGACTGGCCCACGAGCCAACTCCCCAGCAAAGCATCGCCGCTGGTGTGGGACTGGTCTTTTTCTCCGGAGATAAGCTCCTGGGCGGGCCCCAATCGGGCATCGTCGTCGGCCAGACTGAATTGGTCCGGCGTTTGGAAAGGCATCCCCTGGCCCGTGCCGTCAGGATAGATAAAATGAGCCTGGCCGGGTTGACGGCGACGGTGTTGCACTATCTGAAGCAAGAGGCCGAAGCGGAAGTTCCCATATGGAAGATGATTTCCGCCGGCGAGCAGGGCATCAAAGACCGGGCGACCAGGTGGAAGACCCAGCTTTCCATTCCCGGAGAGGTGATTTCCGGTAGATCGGCCATCGGTGGCGGCAGCCTTCCCGGAGAGACCCTGCCGACTTGGGTGCTGGCCCTTTCCTGCGAGGGCGATGCCGGAAGTCCGGAGCGGGTGATGCGAAGACTGCGGGAAGCGGTTCCGCCGGTGATAGCCCGTATCGAAGACGACCGGGTGATCTTGGACCCCCGCACCGTGACGCCCGACGACGAGGAAGCCCTCCTGACGGCGCTACGGGAAGCGTTTTCGGGCTAGGTTCGGGATCTTTCGACACAAGCTCAGGACGAACGGAGAGGAGGCCACACACCGTTCTTGGTGAGTTCGTGGAACTCCATATCCAACGGGCGACTTGGAAATCGGGCAGGTAACGAAAAATGAGTTGGCTGACTGGGGAAACTAACGGTAAGATGGACGTATGACAGACTTTCTTTTGGTCCACGGCGCCGGACAAGGAGCCTGGACTTGGGGCCAGGTGTGGGGTTACCTGACTGCGCCGGTGGAGCATCCGCCCCGGCTCTACTCCCCGCGCGTCGCAAACCGGGTGTTCACATTGGACCTGCCGGGGCACGGCGCGGACGCCTACGGAGACACCACCGACGTCAGGTTGGAAGAGTGCGTTCATGCTATAACCCGGGCAGTGGAACGCCATGAGTTGAAGGATCTGGTGCTGGTAGGACACGGCTTCGCGGGCAGCATGGTGCTTCAAGCGGCTGGGCAGTTGGACAAGCCTCCCAAGCGCATCGTTTTGGTGGCCGGCATGGTCCCTCTTTACCAGCGTAGCATGCTTAGCGTGCTCCCCCAGAAAACCAGGGTCACCTTTCGGATTTTGTCAGTCTTGAGCGCTTTTTCAGGCAAAGGTTTGAGGCTGCCCCGCTCGGTGATCTACAATTTCCTATGCAACGGCATGGATCCCATGGAAGTGGTCCACTCAGTAGGCCGCTTTGGGCCGGTGGCTAGGCGGGTACTGACCACCAAGGTAGCGTTAGACCGGCCGGAGCCTACGAGTCCGGTGACCTACGTGGTACTGAATCAGGACAAGATACTACCGCCGGAGTCACAACACCGAATGGCGCAGCGGGTGCCCGGAGTCGACGTAGTTGAGCTAGATTCCTGCCATCAGGTAATGCTGCAGCAACCTCGAGAGTTGGCGGAAATATTGTTGGAGTACGCCTGAGCGGAGCCCCAGCAATTCGGAGCCCCAGGTATTCAACGAAGGACTGAAACTAAAACAGGCCCCGGCAGGAAACCGCCGGGGCCTGATGTTTTTGTTGGCCTAGTTAGGAAGGCCGGTTAGAACATACCGCCGCCGTGGTCGTGGCCATGGTCGTGGCCGGCATGCGCGTCTTCCGCTTCCTCTTCGGTGATAAGGGATTGGGTGGTCAATATCATGCTGGCTACACTGGCCGCGTTTTCCAGCGCGATGCGGGCCACCTTGGCCGGGTCGATGATGCCCTTGTCCACCAGGTCTCCGTATTCGATATTCGAGGCGTCGAAGCCGTAGTTTTGGGACTGATTTTGGCGGATATTCTCCAGAACGACGGCGCCCTCTTGGCCGGAGTTTGAGGCGATTATCCGGATGGGTTCCTCCAAAGCCTTTTTAAGAACCGTCACTGCATTCGCCTCGTCCCTCTCCAGGCCCAAGTTGTCTAGAACGTGCATCGCCCGGATGTAGGCCACTCCCCCACCGGGCACGATGCCCTCGTCCACGGCCGCCCTGGTGGCGGAAAGAGCATCCTCAACCCTTTGCTTGCGCTCCTTTAGTTCGGGCTCGGTGGCGCCGCCTACTTTAATGACTGCAACGCCGCCGGCAAGCTTGGCCATGCGCTCTTGTAGCTTCTCTTTGTCGTACTCCGAAGTTGTATCTTCCATCTGGACCTGGATCTGGTCCACCCGGGCGGTAATAATGGCTTTGTCGCCCTTGCCGTCGATGATGGTGGTCTTGTCTTTGGTGGAAATCACCCTCCGGGCTTGTCCAAGATCTTCGATATTGGTAAGGTCCAGTTTGCGCCCCTGTTCTTCGGAAATGACCGTGCCACCGGTGAGGATCGCGATATCCTCCAGCATCGCCTTGCGGCGGTCTCCGAATCCGGGCGCTTTCAATGCCAAACAGTTGATGGTGCCACGCATCTTGTTCACCACCAACACGGCCAGAGCTTCGCTATCAACGTCTTCGCCGATGATCACCAGGTTCTTGGAAACCTGGAGGTGCTTCTCCAAGATCGGTACCAGGTCGGCCACCGACGATATTTTCTTATCGGTAATCAGGATGTAGGGGTCTTCTATCACGGTTTCCATCCGCTCAGGGTTGGTCACGAAATAAGGGCTGATGTAGCCGCGATCAAAGGTCATGCCATCGACGTACTCGGTCTCGGATTCGATCCCTTTGCTTTCTTCAACGGTGATGACGCCGTCACGGCCCACGTGATCCATAACATCGGCTATCATCTCGCCGATCTTGTCATCGTTGGCGGAGATGGTGGCGACTTGAGCGGTCTGTTCCCTAGTGTCCACCGGAGTGGACAGGTTATCCAGCTCGGCTACGATGGCTTTCACACCCTTGTCGATGCCTCTTTTCAATGCCATGGGGTCGGTGCCGGCGGCTACCAGCCTCATCCCTTCCCGGACGATTAAATGGGCCAAGATTGTGGCGGTGGTTGTGCCGTCGCCGGCCGATTCATTGGTTTTGGTGGCGGCTTCTTTAATCAGTTGAGCGCCCATATTTTCGAAGGATTCCGGCAGGTCGATCTCTTTGGCGATGGCCACCCCGTCGTTGGTGATGACCGGCGCTCCCCACTTCTTCTCCAGGATCACGTTCTGTCCCCTGGGTCCCAGGGTCAGGCTGACAGCGTTGGCTATCGCCTTGATCCCATTCAATAAAGCCTTCTGGGCCTCTTCGTCGCGGATTATATGTTTCGCGGGCATTCTGTTAAAACCTCCTACGGTTTGGCGGACGTTGGCCGGCCCCTATTTCCTGGTGGTATATATCGAAGGGCGGCCGACTATTTCACAATGCTATGTTATCACTTTCACCAGCCAGAATCATAAGTCAGGCGGTCCCACCGGTCAAGATACGGCCTGACCAACGGGTGAAAGCGGAACCAGTCTTATTGTGGTTCCAGCCCGGCGATATCGCGATCTGACCGGTTTACATAACGCCCCTCCCACGCCCGTGCTAGACTGGGCCCATGACCTACGCCGCAGACCTTCACCTACACTCTCGCTACGCCTACGCCACCAGTAAGAACCTAACCCTGGAGAGTTTGGCTGCGTGGGCTCGGATTAAAGGTATCGATTTGCTTTCCAGCGCGGATTTCACTCACCCGGCTTGGCGCCGGGAGTTGGAGGAGAAGTTGGATCCGGTGTCGCCGGGGTTATACCGGTTCGGCGGCGTTAGCTTCGTCTTAGGCACCGAAGTCAGCTGCGTCTATAAACAGGGAGGAAGAAGCCGGAGAGTTCATATGTTGCTGTTCGCTCCGGATTTCGCGACGGTAGCCGAACTTTACACGGCCTTCTCCAAGGTAGGGGCCAAACTGGAGTCGGCCGGCCGGCCGACTTTGCCCATGTCCGCCAGGGACCTGACCGCTTTGGCATTGGACATAAACCACCAATGCATGGTCATTCCGGCCCACGTTTGGACACCTTGGTTCGGATTGTTCGGGTCCAAATCCGGGTTTGATTCCCTGGAAGAGTGTTTCCTGGACATGTCGCCACACATCCACGCCATCGAGACCGGGCTGTCCAGCGACCCGGCGATGAACTGGAACATCCGAGAGGTGGCCGGAAGGGCCATAGTTTCCTTCTCCGACGCCCACTCCGCGCCAAAACTGGGGCGGGAGCTTACGGTATTTGAAGGAGATTTGGGGTACGGCGAATTGGCTCAAGCCCTGAAACATCGCCAAATTGCCTACTCCGTGGAGTTTTACCCTGAGGAGGGTAAGTATCACCACACTGGGCACCGGAAATGCGGGATAAGACACTCTCCGGAAGATACCCAGCGTATCGGCCAACGTTGCCCCGCTTGCGACAGACCGCTCACTCTGGGCGTACTGCATCGAATCAATGCGCTTTCCGATGGCGAAGAAGCATGTCACAGAGACGGCACCGGCTTTGTGCAGAACCAAGAAGGCTTTCCACCCTTCATCCGGTTGGTCCCGTTGCAAGAAATCATCTCGGAAACTTTGGCCCTTGGTCCGTCCAGCAAGCGGGTCCAAAAAGAATACAGCCGCATCATTGGGGAGTTGGGCAATGAGCTGAACATCCTGGCGTGGGCCGAGGAGGCCGACCTCGTAGCCGCCGCAGGAGAACCCCTGGCCCGAAACATCCTGAAGGCCCGGGTTGGCGAGGTGAGTATCGAACCAGGCTATGACGGCTTGTACGGGAAGGTTAGCGTTGCTGATTAAGGACAACTCGCCCTTAGCGGACTGTCCTCTCCCCCTTACGAAGGGGGAGAGCTAGAGTAGAGGGGTCGTCCCTC
>CATMOE010000016.1:0-57485 GCA_950072105.1 uncultured Dehalococcoidia bacterium | reverse complement strand
TCCCCGCACACAGTGGCGCAACCGCGGCGGATTTTAACCGCCTTCCCTATTAAACCGTACTGGTGCCTCGGGGGTGCTATTTAATTGTTAATGCTGGAATCTATTGTGGGCCAATAATAAACGGCGATGCCGCAAGAGTCAACAGGCGATCGCGCAAAGGTCCATTTTCTCGATGGCGGAATATTAGGTCTAGAATTGCGGACGATGCAAGGACTTGGGTTAGAACTCTGTAAATTCGATTACATAAACGCCGCCTATTGGCGGGCTGGCAGACATGCTCACGATGACAAAACTTAGCCAGGAGGGGTTCGACTATGGCCAAGCCGATGCAATTGGGGCACACCAACATACGAGTTAGCAACCTGGCTCGGTCCGAAGCGTTCTACACCGAGGCGATCGGGCTGGGAGTGGTCAGCCGCCGGGAGAATGGCGTTAACCTCAGCGCAAGGGAGCATTCCCAGGAGATCGTTCTCAGAGAGATAAGTCCCAATGACCGGGAACAGGAATCAAGAGCGTCGGATCCAACCACCTGGCCTGGGAGATGGCGACCTTCGACGATTTACAGGAGATCTGCGACCAGCTCGTTTCCCAGGGGATCGAGTTGTTCCGGGTTCGCTCCAACAGCTATTCGGGGGCGTCTATTTCAACGATCCCGACGGCAATAGCAACGAGGTGTACTTCGAAGACATCGAAGCCTTCCGGCGCCGGCCTGAGGAAGGGGAATACCACCGCCAGTTGGTGGGCGTTTCCTCCTGATCGCGGCGAATCGTTCGGCGGCCAAGGTGGCTTAGGTCCCCAAGCGCTCCCCCACTAAACAGCTTCGCTGTTCACCAGTTGCTTTATAGCATCAGCGTCGTAGCCCAGAGACTGCAGCACCTCCTCGTTGTGCTCGCCTAGCAACGGAGGGCGGAGGTCGTAGGTGGGTGGAGTGGCCGACAGGCGGATAGCGCTTCCGGCCACCCTTACCGGGGTACCGCCCGGGCGTTCCAGGTCGATGGACATTCCCAGCGCCTGGACCTGAGGGTCCTGGAACACCTCTTCCAACGTGTTCAGCGGGCTGCACGGAACATCCTCCTCCCGCAGCCTGGAGATCCATTCATCCCTTGGGGCCGCGGCGAAGGCATCGGCAAGCAGGTCGTGAAGCTCGTCGTAATGCTGGGTTCGGGCGGGACGGTCGGCGAATCGTGCGTCATCCCGCATCTCCGGGCGGCCTACGGCATCGGTCAGACCCACCCAAAACTTCTCCGGCGAGGAGAGATGGATGACGAAGGGAAGGCCGTCGCCGGCGACGAAGCAGTGGGCCTGGGGGCCCCGGGGCCGGGTGTCCCGGCGCGGCACTCGGGATTCCTCGAAGTAATTGGCCGCGTTTTCCTGCACGAAGGAAACCATGGATTGGAGGAGCGACGTCTCCACAAGCTGCCCTTCGCCGGTGATGGTGCGCGCATGCAGCGCGGCCAAGATGCCGTAGCTGGCGAAGATGCCGGTCAGATGGTCCGCCAGGGAGATTCCCATCGGTTTCGGGTCGTCCAGGTCGGTTAACAGACTGAGCAGTCCGCCCATCGCCTGCCCGATGGTGTCATAGGCGGGGAGTTGGGCATAAGGCCCCTCGGAGCCGAACCCGGAGATTGAGCAGTACACGATGCGCGGGTTGCGGGCCCGGACCGTTTCGTGGCCGATACCCAAGCCGTCGACGGAGCCCGGACGCAGGTTCTCGATGATTACATCGGCATCGTCGGCAAGCCGCAGGAAGATATCCCGCGCTTCGTTGGTCTTGAGATTAAGGGTTATGCTCTTCTTGTTCCGGTTGAGACTGCAGAAGGTGGGGTTGAGCACCGTGCGGCCCCAGCCGCGAAAAGGGTCGCCATAGGGTTTGTTCTCGACCTTGATGACCTCCGCGCCCAAGTCGCCCAGCAGCATCCCGGCGTACGGCCCGGTGACGTAGCTCCCAATCTCCAGAACCTTGACTCCCTGCAACGCTCCGCTCACTGCATTCTCCTTGCTATCGATGGACCGGCGTAGGGAATCTGCGAAATGCCTGGATTCCTTCGATTAACCCTCACCCGCGTCTTTCGAATCAAGGCCCGGCTCCATCAGAGTTACTATACCCTGAGAGTTATCATCGGGCATGGTTTTGAGCACATCCACCACTCTCCGGCGGCGCTCCTCCGGATGATTCTGGTTCAGCTTCCATTTCCCCTGCATCTTGTCGATTTCAATCTCGAATGCCACGATGCGCTTAACCATCTGTTGGGCATACTCCGAGGTGAATTCGGCCTTCCACGGCTGCGGCAAAGAGGCCTCGTAGTAGTCGGTGATCCGGGCGAGGATGTTTTGGATCCGTTCCTGGTCCTGAACTACTTTCAGGATTCCGTAGACGTGCACCGCCACATAGTTCCAGGTCGGAACGGTCTCCGGGTCCTGGTACCAGGTTGGCGACACATAAGTGTGGGGCCCGTGGAAGACGGTCAGGACTTGTTGACCGTCGGCATGCCGCCACTGCCGGTTGGCTCCGGCCATGTGGGACAGGAGTGTCCCTTGCTCTCCGGCGCTCTCATCAAGGATAAAAGGCAAGTGGCTGGCCACCGGCTCGGGACCACTGCCGGAGAATAGGATGCCGAAGCCGTTTCCCTTGATGAAGTCGTGGAGCTGCTGCCTATCGGTAACGGCGTAGTGCTTGGGAAGGTACATGAAGTCCCCTGGTGTGAACTTACTGTTCGATTACGGATGTACTCTATCCAGCTGGCAATCCCGCGCCGATGCGGCAACAGCCAATGAACAATTCGGACAAGGCAACGATTATCGAAAGTAAGAAGTTCTTGCTACCCTTGCTCGGTTAACGCGGCGACGATCTGCTCGGCGGCCGCCGCGGCCTTCTCATTGACCAACTCCGGCTTCAATCCTCCCAGCGGATGGGTTATCACCACCGGCTGGAAACCCGAGCGCCCAAATACACGCGCGTGAAGGTTGGCCGAGTTCAGGAAGGGGCCGGTGCAGATCACCACCGTGGGAACGCCCCGATTCTCCAGAGACATGGCGTCGTGCACACTGCACGACGTGCAGGAGCCTCAATCGGCGATGGCGGTCACCACGAAGTCGCACCGCTCCGACAGCGCATCGACGATGTTGTCAGCGGCCGGCCTGGAGTAGATAAACTTGTTGATGACCAGAGAGTCGGAGAGTTCGAACTGCTTGTCCAGCAACTCTCTGATGGCCAAGAGAAGGGGATTGGCGTTGTCCTTGCGGTTTCCCAGGAAGCCGCCGGTCTTGCCATGCAGACTGCCAAGCCTGGCCGCCGCTTGCCACTTGGATTTGGAGCCGGGATCATTGGCCGCTAGAATATCCCACCGCCGCAACTGCTCCTGAACCCGTTCGCCGGGTGTATTGACCATGAATCTCTCCTCAGGCTTCCTGAATCTTTTCGGTTACCATACGCGATCCCCAACCAGGCAGATACGCCGAGTGGGGACCTCCGGCGCCGCCGGCAACGAAGATGTGGATATCCTCCGGACGGCGAACCACCGGAACCATCTGGTCGTCGTCGTCTGCATCCACGAACCGGGGCCACAGGTGTGACCGTTGCGAATCCCCTACTGGTGGTCCGCCATGCCTCAGAAGCCTCACGGGCTTCCGCGCGTGCTCGAAGAGGAAGGTTTTGATGTCCCGCTTGCGCCATCGGTCCTCGGACAGCATACGGGCGTGCTCCGGCCCCAGAACGACGCAGGTGCTGCCCATGACGTACATCTGCACGTTGCCCAGGGTGCACATGGTGTCGGCTAACACGGTAAGGAAGTCCCGCGAATTGGCCGCGTGGTACATGACGTTGTGGGGCGCTTCGGCGGGGAACACCGTGACGGTGTTGTCCTCCGCCGCGTATCCCAACTCCACGTGGTAGGGTTCCCAGGGACTGGCATCCTCGGCTTCAGCCATGCAGTAGGTGTAGCTGCCCGGATGTCCAAAGGTGGACTTGTTGGTTTCGCCGGGGAACGCTCCGCCCAGGTTTACCAGGACTAGCTTCACCGCCCGGCCGATGGTGGCGTTGGCCCGCCATCCCTGGCCGAAACAGTTGTAGCCCGAGTTGATGTCGAGTTTTTTCGCGATGGGGCCGTTTACGATGACCAATGGGGTGTGGATCCCGGTTGAGCACTGGACGCCCCGCAGGTTGAACCGGTCGTCCACCATAGCTTTGATGGCGGCGACCACCACCGGCATGTATTCGGGCAAGCAGCCAGCCATGACGGCGTTGACCGCCACCCGCTCGATAGTCGCGTTCCCGCCCAATGGGGGTATTTCAGCGATCAGTTCGCCGGGATCACGGGGCGAAAGAACATCCGTGAACTGCTTTACTCGTTCTCGGGTCGGCGGGACCACCGGAAGCCCATCGGTCCAGCCGGTCTCGTACATCAGGTCGATGGAGTCCAGAAGTGGACCCAAAGATTCGGCCGGGGTCGCCACGTCGGTATGCCTTTCGCTCATGTTCCTCTGCCCTCTGCTGAGGGGTATTCGGTTGATTGGGAGTGTAATGGCAGAGCATATTGAGTGTCAACGACAGCCCGAGGCCAAGACATTCATGCCGCAGGTGGCGGACTGCCCTAACAAATTAAAATCCCCAGCCTCAAGTTTCCAGAGGCCAGGGATTTCCCCACATCCAGACGGTACGTCTAGTCGGATGGACCGGTTACTTCCACTTTACCCTTGAACGCCGGAATGACCTCTTTGGCGAACCACTCCAACTGCTCTAGAATCACGCTTTGAGGCGTGCCCACGGGGTGGCTGACTCCCACGCGGTCCAAGCCAGGATAGCGTTCGGCCACCGCGTTGAGTTGCTCGATGATCCGGTCGGGCGGACCGCAAAGGACCGCCCCGTTGTTCACCGCTTCGTCCAAGGTGGGAAGACCGGCGCTGGGCGCCCGGCGAGGATCGGCGATGTCCACCATCTGCTGCTCGCTTAGCCCTCGGTGCAGCCGCAAGGGACCGAACATCTTCACGTTTTCTTCGTAGAACTTGGCGGATTCCTTGATACCCTTCTCCACGGTCTCCGACAGGAAGAAGTGGAAGCCTACACTGAGGTCTTCACCCAGTTGGGCATCGGGCCTCCCGGCCCGGACCAGCGCTGCCCGATAGTCTTCCATGGTCGCGTCCATGACGCCGCCCTCGGCCACCCCGCCGCCGATGATTCCCTTGATGCCATGCTTCGCCATGAAATCCAGCGCTCGCTGGGTGCCGCCTTGGATGGGCTGCCAGCACTCCACGGGCAGGTTTCGAGGACGAGGGACCATAGTGATTTCCGATAGTTCGTAGCCCCGGTAGGGTATCTGGGGCGGGATGTCGTAGTACTTGCCGTGGTGGGAGAAGGACCTTTCGTTGAAAGCCTTGAATATTATGTCTACCTGCTCCTCGAACAGCTCCCGGTTGGCCGTTTGATCCAGCAATGGGTTTCCAAAGGTCTCAACTTCCCGGGTGTGGTAGCCTCGGCCGACGCCAAAAATAACCCGCCCGCCGGTCAAGATATCCGCGGTGGCATAGTCCTCAGCCAGACGCAACGGATGCCACATGGGAGCGATGTTAAACGCGCAGCCCAGCTTGATATTTTTGGTCAAGTGAGCCAGGTGAACTTGGAGCATCAATAAGTTGGGGATGCACTCATACCCTTCCGGTTGGAAGTGGTGCTCCGCCATCCAGAAGGTGTCGTAGCCCAACCGGTCCAGCGTTGTGGCGATAATTTCGGCTTTGTCGAACACCGTGGTCAGGTGTTCATCGGAAAATGATCGATCATTGACGGCGGCACCCGCATATCCAACGTCGTCCATGTCCACGTGCCCGGCAAAAAGACTATCGAATTTGGTAATCATGTAATTCCTCTCGTATCGAATCGGACCAGGTTTTCTTAATTGTAGCCGCCGGGAGTTAGCTGTCAACCGCTGCCGGAACGCCAGATCAAGACTTCTACGGGCTTGCGGTGATGGGAGCGTCGAACTGCAACTCCAGCCTGATGTCATCATCCACCGACAGCAAAAAGAGCTTTCTGGGTTTCTTCATATCGAAGGTGCTGAAGGGGAAATTTATCGTCATCAGGCCCTTGACGCCGTCCGGACGGAACTGGACCGTCGCGTCCCAAGTCATCGGGACCGTCACACCATGCACCGTCATGTCCCCGTCGATCTGAAAGAGCACTTCTCCCTGGCAAGGAATGGGCCACGGCATTCCCGGCGTCTCACGAACCACCAACTCCGCCAAGGGGAATTTCTCCGACTGCAGCGAGTTCGTCCGCAAGAATTCGTCTCTATCGTCTTCGTCACTTTGCAAGGAGTGCAGACCCACGATGATCTTAGACTGGCCGGACACGACCGCGCCGGAGCCGTCGAACACCAACGACCCGCTGACCTCACGTGTTTCCCCCACGGCATCGTTGGGCAGACTTACCCGGGCGAACTGCTCTCGTACCCGGAATCGGCCAATGGAATTCTCCGTCAGATCCACCGTTACGCGGCTAGCCCCACTATTCAAGCTTTGATCGCTGTGCGAACAAGTCGGCGGCGGTGTCGCGGTGGGTGCTTGAGTGGCGGTGGAAACCGGTGTGTTCGCAGGCGCGATGGTGGGAGGCCGCGTGGGGGTGGGTTTCGTGGCCGGAGGAGGGCCGGCAGGAGTGGCAGTCGCAGTTTGTGGGGGGAACCCGTTGGTACATCAGACGTTGGCTCCAGCAGCGCGGCTGGTGTCGCTTTAGCGGTGGGTAACGGGGTCTGAGTAGCATCTTGGGCACGGCCCTTCGTGGGATCAACTTCAGGTTGTGCCGCGGCGGTACCAATAGTGGACGGGATGGCCGTGGACTGTGGCTCAACGGCACCGCCGCAAGCGGCCAGAAATCCCGCGCCGCCCGCAATCGATGCGGTCACCAGAATCGTTTTGAGAAATCTCATGCTTTGTCGGAAAGTCGAACTCATGAAAAACTTAACGGGGTAGCGTCATTGAATCATACGCCGCGCTAAAGGATGCAGATTCGAACGGCATGAGCGCCGCGGGGATAAACGTTAACGAGATTCGCTGGGGCGTAGATCGGGTGATCCACCCAGGGCTCCATCGGCGATCTGTATCACGCTGTCGCAGATTCCGGCCAGTGTCAGATCGTGGGTGGCGATTATTATCGTCGCCTTACTCTCTTTAACCACGTCTTTCAGGATGCTCCCAATGGACAAAGCCGTGGTGGTGTCCAGTTCGCCGGTAGGCTCGTCGGCAAAGATGGCTTCCGGACCGGTGACCAAAGCCCGGGCGATGGATACCCTCTGCTGCTCGCCGCCGGACAGCTCGTAGGGCCTGTGCCGTGCCCGGGGGCCTAGGCCTACCAGGTCCAGGGAGGCCATAGCACGGCGGCGACGATCCCGCCAAGAGACTCCGCTGATATGCAACGGCAGTTCGACGTTCTCCTGAGCGGACAACAATGGCATTAAGCCAAAAGACTGGAAAACAAACCCAATCTTGTGGCGGCGAAGCTCCACGAGGTCGGACTCACTGAACGTGGCCAGGTCCCGCCCTTGGAACATAACCTTGCCGTTGGTGGGCCGGTCCAACCCCGACAGCAGATTCAACAGAGTGGTCTTACCCGATCCAGACCGGCCAACCACCGCCATCAACTCCCCTTTGGGCACTTCCAAGTTCACGGCATTAACCGCGGTCACGGCCGTTTCGCCGCTACCGAAGACCCTGCTCAAATCTTCGGCCGATATTATGCTCTCCGGACGGGGTCTGGAGTCCCGGAGTCCCATCATGACGCCGGGGTCTCCCTTCGATAATTACCCCGGCTGGGGCGTGGCCGGTCGCCAACCGGCTTGATAGTGATCGTGCCGTCTTCCAGACCGGCCTTGGCCAATCCTCCCACTCCGAATTGCTCCGTCATCTCTTGAGGAAGCTGGAGACGTCCCGCCCGGTCCACCACCAGGTACTCCTCTTCCACCCGGTCTCCCTGGCGCTGGAAAGTTGGACTGGAGTAGCTCTCCGAGCTTATCCGCCCGTCCCGGATATTGACCACCCGGTCAACGAAGTGGGCGACGCCGGGATAGTGGGTAACCATCACCACGGTGACACCGAATGTCCGGTTCAAGTCCCGGAGCATCTCGAAGACATCTCCGGCGGTCTGAGTATCGAGTTCGCCGGTGGGTTCGTCGGCCAGTAGAAGGTTCGGACGGTTGGCCAAAGCGACGGCGATAGCCACCCGCTGTTGTTCGCCGCCGGATAGTTGGTAAGGTAGACGGCCGGCCTTGTCTCCCAAACCGAGGGAGGACAAAAGCTCGGAACTCCAGGTACGCCGTTCGGAGGTGGATGTGGCCGCCATCGCCATCGGCAACTCGATGTTATCGACCACACTCAGGTAGGGCACCAGGTTCCTGCCGGTGGCTTGCCAAACGAACCCTACGTCTAGCCGCCGGTACATCACCAACTCGCTGTCGGAGATGTCCAGAAGGTCCCGTGACCCGACACGCACCTGTCCCGCCGACGGACGGTCCAAGCCGGCTAAAACGTTCATCAAAGTGCTTTTACCGCTGCCGCTGGCGCCGATGATGGCGATCAACTCCCCGGTTTCCACTTCCAGGTCAAGACCCCGTAGAGCGACGACTTCAAGTTCGGCCCGCTTGTAAATCTTAAAGAGGTCTCGGCATTCTATGTAAAGCGGCTCCGTCCGTTCCAGACCTAACTGTTCCGGTTGGATGCCGGAGTCTTCTGGATGTCCTTGTGTCGTTACCAAATCGCTCCTCTGCGTTGATGCCTGCGATTTCTGCCGCCGTTACGCCATCCCAGAAGAGAGCCCGGGAATGGCCTTGATTTAACCCTCACCGATGCGCAGAACCTGATGTATCTCCATTTTGGCGGTAAACCATACCAACCATAATACCGTGGCCAAAGTAACCGCGCCAAGGATTATATAGGACACGGACAACGTTACCCAGTTGGTCTCCAGGACCATCCGGGGAGTAACTTTGGCGCCCTCTTCCGCCACCTCCATCAGCGGCAGCAGACTTGCACCGATCAAATATCCGGCCAGGGTGCCCAAGGAAACGCCGCAAACGGCCACCAGGAACACGCTGAACCAGACAGTGCCGTTCAATTGGATCCTGGAAGTTCCGAGAGTACGGAGCAAAGCGAATTCGGTTTGCCGTTCCTTAGTGTCGATGAATGAGAAGAGCATGACACCTAGGGCGCTGGCCAGGACCAACGCCAGGAACATCAACACCAGAAGCGCTCCCCAACCGGCATTGACTAGAGGTTGGTCCACGCTATTCAGAACCATATCCGAAGCTACGAGGGTTTTTCTGGTTCGCACCCCATTATTGTCCAAGGAATCGACTATCGCACTGCCGTCCCCGCCGGACGCGCCTGGATTCACCCACAATTCGTTGGAGCCACCGGTGGGCCTGGGGCTGTGCAAGTTAGATTGGCGGATGAAAGTTGCCAGGTCCACCACCACAAAGGGCCGCTCCGACGGGTCAAGCGTGGGAAAGTAGTCTACTACAGCTTTAATCTCCACCGGCAGGGAGAAAGTCGACAGGCCCACGGTTCGTACATCGCCCACTTCCGCATCGGCCAAGTCCAAGAAAGGCTGGCTCACCAAGGCTGGCAGCGGCCGCTCCGGCGGTCCGGGCCTGATGCCTCGCAATCCGATGCTACCCGGAGCCCAACTATAACGAGCCGAACCAACGGAGGCCGGGAGCACCACCGACTCGCTGGATTCCAGGCCGTACAGACCCGGCCTGGAGTAGTCTTCGATTATCTGCCAATTATCCAGACTGTGAAAACTGTCGACTATCTCGGCGCCGTTGGGACCGTTAACCCCCAACTCGCCAAAAAACATCGCGCCGGGGTCGGGTATGCCCCGCCGGCCCGTGATTTGAAGAGAGAGCAACGTATGCGGTGGCGTTATGGGTATCAGGCCCTCTCTGTCTTGGGACCTACTTCCACGGGTAAGAAGCGGCAAGATTTCGCCTTCTAAGCGTTTCCAGCCTCGAAACCCCAAATCGCCGATATGTACATCGAAGTGGTAGCCGTGGACATCTTTAAGCCTAGCCCGTAGCGACAGATTGGAGTTGGGCCGGCTAGGTTGCACCGATACGGTCAGAGACGTAGCCTCCTTAGGCAGCAGGATACCTTCCGGTCTATCCTGGGGGGCAGGCGCTAGTAGTGCGGTCAGCTCCTCCAAGGTCCTGCCCCCGGCGAAATCCGGCCGGTACCAGCCTACTTTGGCGAAATTGTCTGCCTCTACCGCCAGCAAAGTTCCCCTGGTGCTGAACCCGGTGGTGGTCACGTGACCGCTGGACCGTTGCACCTCAACCGCCCACTCGGCCAAACCTTCGTCCATGACTCTTTTTGATATGCCTTGAAGCGGCGTTGGCCGAGACATGCCACCGTGGTCGATCCTCAGTCCGGCTCCAGCGGCGTAAAGGGCACGGTCTCTTTGGCTACGTTCCAACGTGGAAGAAAAGGCGCTGCCGATGAAGCCCAATGCCGTGGCGAACATCAGCAGCACGACCAGGGAACCGGGCACTACGGGATCTCTAGAAACGTGGCGGAGTCCCTGAACCAGCCAGGCCGGGGCAACCGGCTCGGAGATCCGGGCCAGCAGTCCCACCCCTATGGGGAAAATCCGCATCACTATGAGACCAACGGCCAATAGTAGCAGCACTGGTCCTATCAGCAGGCTATAGTCTAACTCCAACCCTTGGTTGCCCAAGGGGCGTACCAGAAAGGCGCCCCGATTCTGGATCTGCCACCACATAAGTGAGATCAGTCCCAGCAGCAGCATATCCAGGTAGTAGCGATGCACAAAGGGTGTCCGCGCCGGTCTAGCCCCGGATTGCCGGAACTCGACGATTCCCTGGCGAGCCGCCATCAGGGTCGTGCCGGTTAACACCACTACCCCCAGCAGACCTCCCGCCAATCCCACCAAGAAGGCATTTGACGAGAGGACCACCGGCACGGTGGCCAGATCCTCGCTCCCTCCCAGGCCGAAGAACACTTGCCCAAGGACCCGGACCACCGCCAGCGCCAGTAAAGGACCCAGAAGGGCGGCCGGAACGCTCAATATCAGCCCTTCAATCACAGCCAGCACTCCCACCTGCAACGAAGTGGCCCCCCTGCTTTTGAGCATGGCGATCTCAACCGCCCGGGACTTAACCACCAGTCCGGTGATCAAGGCGAGAAAATATGTAAGGATCCCGGTAATCATGAACAAGATCAGGTACAGCGGGATCCGGGCCAAGAGCAGTTGCTCTTTATAGTCGTTCAACACCTTATCCAACCTGATGCCGGTGCTGGAATTGTTGAGGCGGGTGCGCACATCGTATTTGACCAACCGGAGGACATCTAAAATATCGTCAACCTGCCCGGCTTCGATAGCCTCACGGTCCAAATAGTAGAACCATGTGACGTCGGTATACAACGTGGGATATAAAGCGTAAATCTGGCGGAGAATGGCGTCTTCAGTGGTGAACAAAGGAACGATAGTCCACTTGTCATCTTGGTAGCTGAAGGCCTTCTTGGTCCCGTACCAAAACTCGTCATCCGGATTGTCTCTCTGGAAAACACCGACGATATCAACGGCGATAGGCGGCGGGTCGGGGAAAGAAGCGGCAGGCACAGCCTCCATTCTGGCGCCAACATCCAGCCCTAACAATTCGGCCCCCAAGACGTCTATCGCAACCTCCAGCGGTTGTCCAGGGACTGGGGAACCGCCATTCGGTCCGGTGTAAGGCCAGCGCCCTCGTAGAATCTTGCTTCGTTTCGGAGCAAGACCAGTCATATATTTAATTTCTCCCCTTGGCCGAATGTCGTTGGCCAATTCAAGCTGGGGATGTCCTAGGAAGAAAAAGGTCGACGTCTCGATGAGCCGGGCTTGATCATTGATGTAAGGCTCGAACCGGCTGGACACCCGCTTATCAGCGAAATCCAAGCCAGCCCGGTAATAGGCCGCCCGGCCTTCAACTGTGGGGGGTGCGTCTTGGCCGCTAAATACCCTCACCCAAACGTTGGCTTCCGGCGGAGAGGCTTGGGTCAAAGCATGCCGCAGGGCGGCCTCGGCCAGCATGTCGGAAAAAATCACTCCGCTGGCTAACAGGGAAACTGCCAGCAATATGCCGGCGAAGAGGACCAGTTCCAGCCACCAAGCGGAGATGATTCTCCGGACGGCGATTATGTATCCCAGGCGTGCAAGAGCTATCATTCTCCAGTCCTCAACACATCAGGAACGTTGAGCCGCCTAACGAAGACTAACGCGACCAACAACCCCAACAACGTGGCCACGATCAGGCCGCCCAAGGCGCCCACAACCAGCCCATCTTGCACCTCCAATACCATCGGAGGTATGATCGGTCTTGCCCGGGCGTCGATGTCCAAGAATCCCAAAACCCACCCGCTTAGCCAGATTCCAACTACGCTACCTACCACCAATCCGAACATCGCCGTCAACCCGCGCTCAAGCGCCAGGGATAGCGCCAGTTGAAGCCTGGAGAAACCCAAAGTCCGAGCAACCGCCAGGTCCACCCTAGAGGTATGGATCGCCACCAATGAGTGAATCACAAGGGTGAGCAACACAGCAATCGTAATGGCGGTCATACTCAGGAACGTTAGGCCGTTCCAGCCTCCTCCGGCTAGGGGGTTTCGACGTGCCGTTTGCACCAATACGTCGCGGTCCTTGATGGAGACATAGGCGCCGATCCTCTCTTGCAGAGATGCGACCACCTGAACGCGGTCGACATCGCCCTTTAAGGACGCCCAGAACGCGCTCGGTTCCTTAACCCTCTCCAAGGACGTCCGGCGCGCATATTGTTTATAGGGCTCCAGGGGAACGATCAAGAAGGGCCGGGTTAACGGGTTTAACGTCGGAAAGTAGTCCGTAGTTCCTCGAATCACCACCGGGACTAATCTTCTACCCGCTTTGACCCGAACTATCTGACCCACGGAAAAGCCCGGTCCGCCGATCGCCGGCACTGGGAAGGGGTCCGGCGGAATAACGATACCCCGTGGCGCGTCTTTGAATGTTTCCTCCCAGGTGAATCTAAGTCCGGCGTTGCCTGACCGGGCCGCCGTAGTCGCGCGCTCAACTACATCAGGAGCTTGGCCCTGGTTCACCAGCGGCACCCACCTGCCGGAAGATTCGAAATCCTCTACGACCAAGCCTCCTGAAGGGCTGGAAGGACTCTTGACAGTGACATCGTCCAAACTGATGGTTCCAGGCGGGGTTCGGGCGAAAGATTTACGGCTTAGATAAAACGAAACCAACCGCAAAGGCTCGCCCGACGGATTCACGTTGTCATTGATTTCCTCTTCCAAGTAGGTCCATCCGGATCCAGGTCCGGCCCCGCTTGCGTTGCGGGCTGATAGCCCCGTCCTGGCCTTGGAAACTTCTCCCAGAAACAGGTTATGAAATCTTCCTTGGCTGGTGTAGAACCGAGTCCATAGGTTCAGGTCCGAAACAAGAGTCCCGCTGTTCAGTCCGGTGAGATCAACCCACACCCCGATACTTGTAGTGTCGCCGGGGAGCAAGATTCCAGAACCAAATCCGGAAGACGGGAGGAAAACGGGTCGCAGCGGCTCCATCAGCTCCGATAAGCTCTTGCCGGCAAAGTCTTCCCGAAACCACACGATATCCGGCAGTACTTTGGGATCCACAGCCATAAGGGTAGCCGAATCGCCCGGCAGAACATCCAATATTGTCACGGACTCTCTTACGATGGGGCTGAATGTCCGGATGGCTTCATGCTCCTCCAACGTTTGGGCGTCTCGACTAGACAAGGAAGGCCCTGACATCGATAGCTCGCCGCCACTGGAATACAGAGCTTGATGGGTCTGACTTGCGGACAAAGTCGGCTGGAACGATGCGCCGAATACCCCCAGGGCCGCTGCCAGCGCCAGGATGACAACCAACGAGCCATGGGGCAGAGGATCTCGAGCGAACCGGGCCAGTGGAAAGGACACCCAGGCAGGAGCAAGCCGGTCGGCGGACCAGGACATTAGACGGACCACCAAAGGCAACACTCGCAGCACGACGACCGCCACGACAACCAACACCAACGCGGGGCCGAAAAGCAGCAGGAAATCTACCTTTACTTCCCCGCTTTCCAGGTCACGGATCAGAAATCCCTCTCGTCCCCGGATCTCCCACAGCAAGAAACCCAAGATAAACAACACCAAAATGTCAATGTAATACCGCTGCAAAAGCGGCAGAGTAGGCGGCCTAGCCCGGGACCGCAGGGACTCAACGATGCCCAACCGGGCCCGGTTGAAGCTGGAGGTCAACAGCACGATTAGGCTTAGTACACCCCCTATGGCCCCCATCAGGAACATATCCGTTGACAGGACCACGGGGATACTTCCTCCGGTTCCGCCGACGGGATCAACAGTAGGCGCCAGGAGAAACCGTACTATAAGCAGGGCCAAGAACGGCCCCACAATCATGGAGGCCAGAACAACGAATCCCTCGCTCACGGCCAGGATCCCACTGACCTGCAAGATACTGGCGCCCCGGCTGCGCAAAAGACCCGACTCGTCCGTTTGGGAGCGGGCCAGCATCCCCACAACCATGATGAGAAAGTAGATTATAACCAGGACTACCAGGGAGATGAACACAAAGATCGGCACGCGGGCCAGGGTCAGCGCCAGCCGGTATTCCTTTAGCGCCGGTTTCAGGCCGGTAAGGATCCAAGAGCGGGGAAACTGCCGGTTGATGTCCGTCTCCAACCCTTTGATAGCATCCTGGGCCGACTCTACCAAAGACGACTTAAGCACGGTCGTGTCCAAGAAAAGGAACCAGGTAAAGTCACCCACCATGGAGGGGTACTTGGCTGCTACTCCATCAAAAAATGTCTCTTCGGTGACGTAGATAGGGAGCAGGATCGGACCGCCGTCGTCCCGGGTGATGAAGTAGGAGGACGGGCCGTTCATCCAATATTCTTCGGTGGGGTCGATGGGGTCCGCCGTGCCCGTAATGGTGACCGAGATCCGCTGGCTCGGGTCGTTGATAAACGGGTAGAGATCTACCTGTTGACCGACACTGATGGCCATCTGGCGGGCCGCGGTCCTTCCCAGCACCGCCTCTATGCTAACACCGTCGACGCTGATCACCGGGGGCCCCACCGGCCAGCGGCCCGCCACGAGGGTCGAGTGTTCTTGGAACCCCGTGAGAAAGAAGGGACGTCCGATCGGCGCATCCAAAGGCGGAGAGCCGTCCGACGGGACGGTGCGCAACCGGATGGATCCTCGAACGATCCCGTAGCGTCCCATGCTCCGGATCATGAATCCCAGGCGAGATTCCGAGATTCCTTCCACCGCCGAACGGAGTTGAGTGTAGTCCGCCGTCCCGATGGGACGATTCTGGGTTATCAGGTGGACGTTCAGCACCCTGGGGGAAGTCGAAGCTAAGGTATGACGCAGCCCCCCTTCAGCCAATACCCGTGAGTAACCCGCTCCAACGGCCATCAACGTGACCGCGCTGATGATGCCGAAGGAGGTGATTACCAAGAGCGGCCAAGTGGAACGGATGCGTCTTCGCAGCAGCCAGTAAAGTAAAGTGGTCCAGCCCATTACTTATGCTATGACGGGTGTAAGTATTTCGACTCACCCATATGGTCGGATGTAGGCAACCATGTCAACTTCCGCGTCAACTTTATCGAACGGGAGTGTAATGGCGGCTAGGATAACTGTCAACGTTGTGCGCGAACCCAAGGCGAACCAAGAACCCATTCTGAGCTCCGGTTCGGTTGTATGGCGCATCAAGTTGGAGAACATCGTGTTACGCAGTCCATAGATCCCGGAGAAAGTCGCCGGACACGACTGCTCCCCATGCTATAATCCGCCCGCGCTTGGCAATGTTGAATAGCGATTTGTAACTGCGGTTTTTTTAGATCAAAACTCTCGCATCCTCAGGAGGTGGGACCCTTGGGTAAACTGGATGGCAAAGTAGCATTGGTAACCGGCTCGGGCCGTAACATCGGCCGGGCTACGGTTTTGAAATTGGCTGGAGAGGGCGCCGATGTGGTGGTTAACGCCCGTTCCAATCAGGAAGAAGCCGAGGCGGTAGCCGAAGAGGCCCGCGCCCTAGGAGTCAAAGCACTGCCCATCCTGGCCGACGTAGCCAGCAAAGAGCAGGTAGACAGCATGGTGGCCAAGGCTATGGCCGAGTTCGGCAAGATTGACATCTTGATCAACAACGCGGCCATCCGTCCCCATAAGCCCTTCCTGGAAGTTACGCTTGAGGACTGGGAAAGTGTACGGGGAGTGGTGCTGGACGGCGCTTTCTATTGCACCAGCGCCGTGATGCCTTCCATGGTAAAGAACGAATACGGACGCATCATCTTCTTCACCGGTGACGGGGCTTTCCAGGGTCCGGCGGAGCGGGCCCACGTTTCCGCCGCAAAGATGGGCTTGGTGGGCATGTGCCGAAGTCTGGCCACCGAGTTCGCCCCGAAGAACATACGGGTCAACGTAGTCTCACCGGGCAGCATTGACACTTCGCGGGAGAATCCCCAGTGGTATCCCCAGAGCCGCCCCCCGGACGCGTCCCACATACCCTTGGGCCGGCAGGGCATGGTGGATGAGATTGCGGCGACGGTCATGTTCCTGGTTAGCGACGACGGCGGCTTCATCACCGGCCAGTCCATCCACGCCAACGGCGGCACCGCGTTTTTCTGAGCCTGAAGTTTCCGGACGGATCGTTAGCCGGATTGGAGATTTGATACTGAAATTAAATAAACACTAGGCGTTTCACCAGACTCATCGACATCCTGGCCTCGATGAGATGCAACACATGCAGGCGTCTGACGTTGTGTTGCAAACACCGTATCTGGTATGGTTGATTCGAAGAAGACGGAGGGTTCCTAAGATGAATATTGGCTTTAGCGGTAGGTCTCCAAATGCGGCGGGCTCCTTTGTAAAGAATCGGCTGTAAAGAATCGGCTCCGTTGGTTCATCCTCACCGTGGGAGTTGTTCTAGGGATAGGCGGCGGAGCGGTTTTCGCTGAATATTGCTGGCGATATGTGGATAATTCCTTTGCTATCAATCCCCAGACTTGGGAATGTTCTTATATTCCGCCCAGTGGGGCTGCAGCCGCAACTCCCAGCACCCAGATGATTATCGATGAACACGCAAACTGGCACTGTATCAACGGTTGGCTGGGCGCTGCGGGTGGCGTAGGATCGGGACCAGACGTCGGCGACCCGGGTTATGGGTTGGCGTTCCTAGCCATGCACAAGCAGATGATTAACGATTTCGACCTGTTTCGGGACTCGGCGGCGTTGCTCAACCGCATCGAGACGTGGGACGCCAACGACTTTCCGTTAGGCCCCAACTACAATCCCATGCCCTGGGGCATTCCGGGCAATCCTCAACTAGGGTTTCCGGGCGCTGGCGTATCAAATGCCACCGCAGGGGCCATTGCAGGAGGAGTCTGTCTGGTGGGAACAGGACGATCCGGTGACGGCGTAGATCCGGCGACGTACACCCCCTGTCCCGGATGCAGCGTACTACCGAACCAGTTCCGGGCGCCTCCCATAGGCACGCTAGACAATTTCGCTAGTGCCGACGACTTGGGGAACTCCCTTGAGGTATTGTGGCACGGGTCCTTCCATAATGGAATCAGCGGCGCCTTCGATTCAAATAGCAATAGGTGCAATGACGCGGGCCCACCGCGGACTTCGCCCAGAGACTCGATGTTCTGGAGGGCTCACAAAGCGCTGGACGACGTCCATTCCGATTGGCAACAGCTATAGCCCTCCGACATCATGATTGTCCTAGACCGCTCGGGCAGCATGACCGGCGCCTCAAGCTCCGGAAGTCCCATTGCCAAGATGGACGCAGCCAAATCTGCCGCCGAGATGTTTACCGAGCTTGTGGAGAACGGCCAGGGGCATAACGTAGGCTTGGTCTCATTTTCCACCACAGCTACTTCTCCCCCCGACCTGGCTCTCACACCCGCCAACGCCGCCTTAGCCGCGGTGCAAGCCGCCCTCGCTGGCGTCAATGCGAGCGGCGCCACTGCAATTGGCGATGGACTGCTGGAAGCTCACAATCACTTGACGACCCAAGGAAACAACGAACGGCAGGCGATCTTGCTGTTGACCGACGGCAAGGAAAACCGCCCACCGTGCCTGGATGGCACCGGCAATGGCTGTAATGGGGCCGGCGCCGACATCGCTACCGGGGCTTTTGACCAGACGCAGATTTGCGCCGTTGGCTTTGGCGACGCCTCAACCAGCCTGGACGAAATAGTCCTGAGGGACTTGGCTGAACTCCAAGGCGGCATTTTCATCGCCGGCGCCGGGGAACTCCAGCTAAAAAAATTCTTCCTAGACTGCTTCTCTGACATATTCGACGAGTTCCTTGCCGTGGACCCGATAGAGGTACTACCCGCCGGAAAAGCAGAGTCCAGCCCTGTAATCATCTCATCGGCTCTGGATACCAAAATCACTTTCGTCCTGGCCTGGGAACAGGGCAAGCCCCGTTGGAATTGAAAATAACCACCCCGTCGGGAGCTGTGCTAGATCAGACTGACCCATCTATCGAGCGTTCCGCCGGGTCGTCGTGGCTCTTTGTTCGGGTTCCGCTACCCTACCGGGGTGACGCCATTGGCCAGTGGAAGGCCCAAGCGGTTCGCGTCGACCCTCCCGGACGGGACCAAAGCTTCTTTATCGCCGGTATGGTAGCAGGGGCAGGGCAACTGTCGCCGACAAACCTGAGATTCAATCACTATACTGGTCAGCCGCTCTGGCCGGTGGTGAGGATCACAGCGCCTTATCGGCCGTTGGACGAATTTGATAAGGTTGAGGCGATTGTCACAATTACTCGTCCCCTTGTCGGCACAGGCAATCTTCTTGCCAAGGCTGGGTTGGGCGATGGCACAACGATTAAGGGCGATGCCGTCGACCCGCGAGCCGCCAGACTTCTCCAGCTTGCCAAGAGGTCTCAGGGAGATTTGGTGCCCACCGTGACTGAGAAATTCCCCCTATACGATGACGGTACCCATGGCGACCGTTTTGCGAACAACCATTACTGGAGTACCCAGCTTCCCAGCCTTGGCAAGATCGAAGGGATGTACAGGTACAACTTTAAGTTCATCATTTCGGAGGGCGGACAAACATTCACTCGCGAGGCAAACCATTCGGTTTACGTAGCGGTGAATATCGACCCCAAGGCCACTAAAACGGATATAAAAAACATCGGAACCACGTCTGCGAATTTTGGGGAGGGAAGGACAGGCACCATAATCACCTTTGTCCCCCAGGATAGCTTGGGTAACTTGCTGGGTCCTGGGCGCGTTGGGTCCTTCGAGTTGTCTACCAGGGGAGACGTTCGGATTGAAGGCGAAATAAAGGATGACGGGCGGGGCTCCTACCTGGCCACCGTGTCCTGGACGAAAAAGGCTAAGGAGCCTGCCCTAGCGCTCACCCAAGACGGCCAACCACGGTTGATCGTCGACCTGGCCAGCGGCACTGTCAATTCGGATCTTGAACCTCGCGAGCATCTTCTGCTCCATTTCACTGCCGCAAACACCACGATTGACCCTAAGCCCCCCAACACAAACGTGCAGCGGCAAGTGAGGACAACCAGCCTTGCCCCGGGCGATATCGTGGACGTCAGCATTCAGCCATCGGGCTTCGACGCCCACTACTTTGGTTTAAAAGAGGACATCGGCGATCTGGAATACACCGGTTCTTACTCGGCGGCTTTCAACCCCGAAGGCACTACCTTCCTCACGGAGCAGCCCAACCGGCCCTTCACCTACAAAGTCCGAATACCCGAGTCTGCCAAGGCGGGGGAGAAGTTCATCATCCGAGGGGAGTATTGGAACAATCCTGACGCGCTGGGCGGGTTCAAATCGTTGATCAGGAGGAAAACCGAGGAAACAGTGCTAACGGTAGTAGGGAAGGAAACCCCGGACGTCAAGCCCCCGGTAACCGAGGAAGCCCCCAAGGTTGAATCCACGCCGCCCGCTGCTGCGGAACCCACTCCAGTCCCATTGATCGACATAGTACAAGAGCAGGTGCGGGGGCTGTGTGGGGGGTCTCCAAGCGGTTCAGTTTTTGGCGGACAGATCGGCTTGCTCATGCTGCCGCTGGCGCTGGGATTGACTGGAGCCTGGCGTAGGGGCAGGCACCGAAAGAATTCCCCTCAAAAACGAGGTGACTGGGAGTAAAGATTGAGTTGATCTGACTATGCGTTGGTCTGGGTTCAACACCGTGCAGGCGCACCTCAACGGTAAGGGGCGGCGCAGGTATGGGGGTTGGAATCTGAACTCTTGGTAGTCAGCCAAAACCCCGGCCTAAGGCCGAATTGGCCTTGGCCCGGTTTCATAGGGGGGCGTTTAAGGGGGCTCCAGGGTCTAGCAGCATTTCACCGATCGTTAACAAGCCCCCTGTCCCCATTACCTGCCGCTACGCCCGAAACCTGAACTCCTTCAAGTCGGGGGGAATGATCAGCTTGGCCTCGGTCAGTTCCTGAATCTCCTCGGGGTTCCAGCCGGGGGCGTGCTCACGGAGCACGAAACCTTCGGGGGTGATCTCGAAAAGGCCCAGGTCGGTGGCCAGCAACTTGACCACTCCGGGAGCCGTGATGGGCAAGGTGCAGCGATTGAGCAGCTTGGGACCACCCTCCCGGGTATTGTGTTCCATGGCGATGAATACCCGCTTGGCGCAGGCCGCCAAGTCCATCGCCCCGCCGATGCCGCCGCCTTTTCGGGAGGGGATTCGCCAGTTGGCGAAGTCGCCGTTCTCGGCCACCTCGTAAGCCCCCATCACCGTCACGTCCACCATACCTCCCCGGATCACGGCAAACGAGTCGGCATGATGCAGGATGGACATACCGGGTTGGGCGGTGACGAACTGCCCGCCAGCGTTGACCAGATGCCCGTCCTCTTTGCCCTCTTCAGCCAGAGGCCCGTAGCCGATCACGCCGTTCTCCGAGTGGGTGATGATGTCACGGCTGGGGTCAACATAGTTGGAGCACAATGTCGGCATGCCCACTCCCAGGTTCACGATCCACTCGTCCTGGAACTCCATGGCCAACCGGTCGCACATTGCCTGCCGTTCCAGCTTAGGTTTGTCCGCCATAAAAAATCCTCCGGAAATTTAGCTTTCAGCGGCGTAGGGATTGACTGCCGATGGCTGAAAGCTGATTGATCGCCTCAGTACCAGATGCCGTCAGGTGGAATGGTTATGATCCGGTCCACGTAGATTCCGGGCACATGTATGTGATCGGGATCCAATTCCCCGGCCTCAACTACCTCGTTTTCCACCTCGACGATGGTCACCGTGGCCGCCATGGCCATAACCACGTTGAAATTGCGTTGGGTGAGGCGGAACTGTAAGTTGCCAAAAGTATCGGCCTTCCAAGCGCGGATGAACGCATAATCGCCGAAAAGGGGATGCTCCAACACGTGCATGCGGCCGTTGATCTCGCGGTGTTCCTTACCTTCGGCCAACTCGGTACCAACGCTGGAAGGTGTGTAGAAACCGCCGATCCCGGCCCCGGCAGCCCTCATGCGCTCGGCCAAGGTCCCTTGAGGGACCAACTCGGCGTCGATCTCGTCATTGTTGTACATGCGCGTGAAGGGGGTTACGCGCGATGGATGGGTGGCGGCGGTGAAGGCGCAAATCATCTTCTTCATCTGCCCCGCTTCCACCAGAGTGCCGACGTCGATTTTATCGTCCAAAGCGCCGGCGTTGTTGGAGACGCCGGTCAGGTTTTTGGCTCCCTGGCGGTTTAGCGCGGCGATGAGGTTACGGGGCAGTCCAACCCCGCCAAAGCCGGGGAACATGACGGTGGAGCCGTCGGGTAGGCCCGCCACCGCCTCGTCAAAGCTGTTAAATATCTTGTTCTTCATTCAGGTAGTCTCCGGAAATCTCGCTTAGTGACAATCCGTTGTCAATACTAACGCAGTCCGGGCATCGTTGCCATAGCTGGGCCGATGGGACAATTCTTGCATTCGTGGTCTGCAACCCGAGCCGGACCTGCATCCTAGGTCTCTGAATAGTTGGCCCCGCCGTGCCCGTCAAACCCGTAGGAGTATCCCGATCGTATCGGGACCATACCCCTACGCCGGCGTTTCGACATCACGATGCTGTGGCCGGAATCCCCCACGCCACTTGACAAGCCGGGCAAATGGACGAAAATCGTTGGTAGATTATTCTAGGAGGCCGAACATGGTAGACGATAGCCATTCGACATACGTTTACGTGGGACTGGGGGGCGAAGGTGAGAACATCGGGCTGGGCGGGATGTACCGCCGCGCCGATGGAGACCAAGAATGGCAGGCCATCAACAATGGTTTGCCAAACGAGCCCCAGGTGCGGGCCTTGGTGGTACACCCGCAGAATCCCCAGACCATCTACGCCGGGACTCAAAACGGTGTGTACCGCAGCGATGACCGGGGCGATCATTGGCAAGCCCTGGACTCCCACCGAGGCGATGTGTGGTCATTGGCCTTACACCCCTCCGATCCGGGCGTGATATTAGCCGGTTACGAACCCTGTGCTATCTACCGGTCCGAGGACAGCGGCGAGAGCTGGGACCAGATGGACACCACCCGGGTAGTCCATCCCCACATCACAACCTACATGCCCCCCTTGGGCAAACGGGTGATCGGCATCGCCGTCGACCCGTCCGATCCCCAGGACATGTACGGCGCCATCGAGGTCGGCGGCCTGCTGGCCAGCCGGGACGGTGGGGCAAGCTGGGACTCGATCATCGACGGCCCATACGTACGCAACAACACCCTCGACCTCCACGGCGTTCAGGTCAGCGCCGCGTCCCCTGGCACCGTCCATATCATCACCCAGGTAGCCATGTTCCGCAGCCGGGACCGAGGCGGCCATTGGGAACACGTACAGTTCGGCGAGATGTTTCCCGGCGGGTCGTATTGCCGTGGATTACTGGTTGACCCCAGCGACCCCAGGACCATCTACTTGGCCGCCGGCGCGGGAGGTGGCGGCGCTCCCCAAGGTACCGAGGAGGCTGGAGCTTTATTCCGCAGTCACGACGTTGGCGAGACTTGGGAACGGGTGGACCTGGGCGACACACCACCGGGCCGCATGTTCCAGATCGCCATCGACCCGGCAGCTCCGTCCCACGTTTACTGCTGCGCCAACTACGGACAGGTCTACAGCAGCTACGACGGCGGCTCATCTTGGAGCAAAGACCAGATACCCGCCGAGTTGTCCCGAAGCCGCCACATATATCCCATGGTCTGTGGCTAGGTAGCTTTCGGGTATCAGCTATCAGCCATCAGCGATCTGGGACTACAGGAAATCCCTGAAAGCTGATAGCTGATCGTTGGCTTACAACCACTAGGAGGTTCCCTACATCGCTATGGCATTAGACAGAGCCACTTTCGGCATAACAGAAGAATCGTTGCAATTCATGGTATTGGACAAGAAGGATATGCCGGAGGAGTTTCAAGGGTTTCAGGTAGTGCGGGAAGGCCCGCTGGATAACGAAAACATGGCCGAGCACGGCTTTGCGGGCAATACCCCGGAACGGTTCCGCGCCGTTGGGCGGGTCACCGGATTCATGAGGGAATTGGGCGAAACGTCCACCGCCGTAACGGGCGACGGGTTCAATTTCCTGGGCGCGACGGTCGCCCACCTGTTCGATAATCCTAAGTCGGTAACCGAGTGGATGCATGAGGTGTTCGTCAAGGACTTCGAAGAGAACGTGGGTGAGAGCGTCGGCGAAGACCAGCAGTTAATCTCAACCCAGCGCTTGGAGACCAGCGGCTTCTTCGATGAAGCGGTAGCCTTGAAGGTCCTGCAGGGAGGAGCGGCGGGTCTGATCTCCTCCACCGTGCTCGACTTCCGGGTGGGCCGTATACTAGGAGTGGCCTTCGTGGGCACCGTCGGCGACCACGAAAGGCTGGACCTGGCCACCCAGTTGGCGCAGTCCCTTGAGAAACGCATCGTCCGGGTGGTGTTAGGCGCGGCTTAAGGAGCTTACAGCCGCCTACGAGGCACTGACTCAACCTCGATGGTCCGTATCTTAGGTGTGGCGGTAGCGCGGAGGTGATCAAAATGAAGCTGCATGGCTTCTTTCAGATTATCCAAAGCTTCCTTCCGGGTAAACCCTTGGCCCACTACGTCCGGATCAGAGCACCGGGCCACAACCCAGCGCGGCTCCTCCCACAAAGTTACGATGTAGGTCTTCTCCAAAATATCTCCAGGGTTTCGCTTCCCCGTCTACCCCCCACCCAATAGCCGCACCACCTCGTCGCCAACTTGAGACGTGGAGGACTGGCCGCCCAAGTCCGGGGTTATTACCTTTCGCTCGATCAGGCAACGCGATACAGCATCATCGACGCTTTTGGATGCCTCGGGCTCCCCCAGGTGGTCCAGCATCATGGCTACCGCCGAGATTGTGGCCAGGGGGTTGGCGATGCCTTTGCCGGTGATGTCGAAGGCGGCGCCATGAACCGACTCGAACATAGATGGATGCTCCCGTTCGGTGTTGATGTTAGCGCTGGCTGCCAGACCCAAACTTCCGGTAACCACCGCTGCTATGTCCGAAAGGATGTCGGCAAACAGGTTGGAGGCCACCACCACGTCGAAGTCCTCGGGCCAGCGGACGAAGTCCATGCAGGCCCGGTCAACCAAGAGAGACTCGGTTTCGATCTGGGGATACTCGGCGGCCACTTCGTCGAACACCTCGTCCCAGAACACCATGCCGAAGGACTGGGCGTTGGACTTGGTCACTGAGGTTACCTTTCTCTTGCCATTATTGTTGCCGTCACGGCGGACGCAGTATTCGAAGGCGGCACGGATGATTCGCTCAGTGCCCCGGCGGGTAAATATATTGGTCTGAATCACGGTTTCGTGGGGGGTGCCAGGATACAGGCGGCCGCCCACCGGCGCGTATTCTCCCTCCGTGTTTTCCCTAACGATCACCAGGTCGATATCGCCGGCCTTCTTGTTAGCCAAAGGCGACGTAACGCCGGGAAAGAGATAGGACGGACGGATGCAGATCCCCTGGTCGAAGGCCCGGCGCATGGGAAGCAACAGCCCGTGGAGGGTTATGTGGTCCGGAATATTGGGGTCGCCAACCGCTCCGAAAAGAATGGCGTCAGACGACTCGAGGGATTCCAGGCCATCCTCGGGCATCATGCGGCCGGTCTCCCGGTAATAGGCCGACCCCCAGGGGTATTCGTTGAACTTGAAAGTGATCGTTGGGCTGCCGGCGGCCACCGCTTCCAGCACCTTTTTGCCTTCCGCAATCACCTCGGGTCCCACGCCGTCTCCAGCAATCACCGCCAGGTTGTACTCTGCCATATTTTCTTGCTCCTGAATTTTAGTATCGATTCGTTCTGGTCTGATGGGGCGTCGATGAGGCCTAGAGGGCGGGGACAGCCCCATTCCAACCTTCCCCCATATAGTGGCTCTGCCTCGATAGTCTCCTTGACCATGTCACCCTAGTCTACTTGCCCATATCACCCTGAGCGCAGCGAAGGGTCTGGGGTGACGGGCCCAGAATCGCGTAACCAACCTCCGCTCAGATTTCCCGACCATGTCGAGGACTCGCGACATAGTCGGAGCTACGTCCCTCCGGTCCTCAGAATAACGGTTTTGAGTGACGGGGAAGGGGATAAGTTTCCATTTTACATCGGCACCGGCTGAAGCCCGCCGCCCAACAGCCGGAAATGGTGCACCATCTCGGCCTCGGGGAATGCTTCGCGGGCTTGGCGGAATGTGGACTTGCCCCTTCTTTGCCTGGCGTCCAACAATACTCCGATTATGGTCCCACTGTGGCCAACGTTGACCCCAACCGCGCCAACATCCTTGGCGAAATCCTGTACCGCGGCTAAGTGGGGTTTGGGCAAGACACGCTGGCTAGCGATGGCGCTGATGGAGGAGCCTTGCCCGACCAACACTGGGTCTCCCTTTTCCACACCGGAACGGACCAATTCCAACGCGTGGGACGTTTCCGGTTGGACGGACTCCCACAGCGAACGCCGGTCCGCTTTGTTGAATTCCACGGTATCGACAGTTCCGCCGAAGTCGAGGGCGACTATCTCCATGGGGGGTGGTGGACCCAAAGTCTCTGTTATGCGTCCTTCACGATGGTCAAATAGGGCCACTCCGGGGAACATCACCCCATCGGTGGGCTCCACCGACACGGCGATACTCGCCACGACGTCTGGGGCCAGTTCCACGCCCAGCGCCAAACCGGTGCCCGCGATGGTCGCGGCTACGTCAGCGGTGCTGCTGCCCATACCCTTGCTGCGGGGTATGGGGCTGCCGACAGTGATCCGGGCGGCCAGCTCGTCCCGTTCCAGGTATGCCAAAGTGGCCAGCAGGGCCTCGACCGCTTTGGGACAGCCGGCCGTAGCTTCGACCTTTGGCGCATCCTCGTTCGCGCCATTGCTATACAGATCCACTCGCACCCTGGAGTAAAAATCTACGGGACAGGTGACCAGGAAGTAGATATCCTCCCGAATTCCCTGAACCAACTCGCCACATACTCCCGGCGCACGAACAGTGGCGCTGCCCACCAACTCACCATGATATTCCAAGGCAGAAGTCTCGTTGCTATTTGGTTTAGGAGAACTCATGAACGGAGAAGAACCTTATTTCCCGGGTAAGCCCTTGTCCGGGCTCTTAATCGCCATGGGCACTCCGGCGACTACTAAGTACACATTGCCGGCAGCGGTGGCAACTTTTTGGTTCACCAGGCCCAGCAGATCCTGAAAACGGCGGCCCAGAGGGAACGGCGGCACCAGAGTTAGGCCTACTTCGCTGCTAACCAGGATAACCGAAGCCCGAGACCGGTCACAGGCATTCAAGATTTTCCCCAAAGATTCCTCGACGAGCGAGTCCAGAACGTCACCAGGCTCATCCTCGTGCTGTTGCAGCAGGTTGCCCACCCAGGAATCGAGGCTATCTATCAGCATTACCGCCGGCGGGGTTGTCCCTTCCAGCGCATTCTGCAAGCAACCCGCCAGATCCGTTGGTGCCTCCAGTGTCTCCCAACTATCCGGCCGGGATTCCCGGTGGCGTTGAATGCGGCGCTCCATCTCCGGGTCGCTGGCAAGGCCGGTGGCAAGGTATACGACCGGCTTGTCCTCTTGTTTGGCCAGATTTTCCGCGAACTCGCTTTTACCTGACCGCACCCCGCCCAGAACCAACGAGAGCCGGTTATTCATCAGCGGCCGGACCCCACGCTGTCGAAGTCCCGGGCTAGACCGGACATTTGGTAGATCAAGTCCATGTTCAGGCTACCCCGCACCCAGTCGGCCAGCTTGTCGAATTCTCCGTCGATCCCTGCCATTTCATCGGCAGGTGGCAGAGTGACTCCTTTGCGCCGGGCCAGCGCTTGAAGCATCGCTCGCCGCAGACCGCCATTGTGGAACAGTCCGTGGATGTAGGTGCCCAAAACCCAACCGGAGGAGTCCAACGAGCCATCCAGTGCGTTGTCCTGGGTAACCGGCAGGTCCGAGCGGTCGTCGATGGCGAAAGGCACGCCCACCCCTTCAACAGCGGTCCTACCCATGTGAATCTCATATCCCTGAACTGGAAGGCCTTTCGCGCCGGCCAAAAGTCCGGAGTTCAAGGCAACCTTCCCGGTTACTCGATGAGTCTCCTTAGAGCCGGCGAAAATAGTCGTCATGGGCAACAGTCTCAGGCCGGAAATCTGGGCCTGGGTGGATTCCACGCCGTCGGGATCGCGGACCTCCTTTCCCAACATCTGATAGCCGCCGCAGATGCCGATCAGTGCGCTCCCATTGCCATGGGCTTCGATGACGGCCTGGGTCAGCCCTTGCCGGTCCATCCATGCCAGGTCCGGAATGGTGGTCTTGGTACCGGGCAGGATGATCAAGTCGGGGCGGCCTAGATCTGTTTGCGCGTCCACGTACCTGAGGGTCACGCCGCTTTCCTGAGCCAAGGGGTCGAAGTCGTCAAAGTTGGAGATGTGGGGAATCTGGATCACCGCGATGTCCAATACCGCGTTCCCCTTGACCCTCACGGGTAGGTCCAAAGCAACCGAATCTTCTTCCGGAATGTGGATGTCGTGGTAATGCCTCACCACACCGATAACCGGGATTCCGGTGCGGTCTTCCAGCCAGGTCAGGCCATCGGTCAGCAGATTGATGTCGCCCCTGAATTTATTGATGACGAAGCCCTTGATTATCTCCCGTTCTTCAGGCTCCAACAACTCCAAAGTTCCCACCAGGGAGGCAAAGACGCCGCCACGGTCGATGTCGCCGCAGAGCAGCACCGGAGCATTGGCGTAGAGGGCAACCCTCATGTTGACGATCTCGGTGGCTTTAAGGTTGATCTCCGCCGGGCTGCCCGCGCCTTCGATCACCACGATTTCGAATTGATCTCTCAGAATGTCCAGCGAGGTATGAACCGATTCCCATAGCTGGGATTTCAACTCGATGTAGTCCATGGTACGGGCCGAGGTGTAGGGCCGGCCCATCAAGACCACCTGAGACCGTTGGTCTGATTCCGGCTTGAGGAGAATCGGATTCATCTCCACTTGGGTTTCAACGCCGGCGGCCTGGGCCTGGACCGCCTGGGCCCGGCCGATCTCGCCGCCGTCAGGGGTGACGTAGGAGTTATTGGACATGTTCTGGGCCTTGAAGGGCGCTACCCGAAACCCATCCTGACGAAAGATACGGCACAGGGCTGATACCAGCACGCTTTTGCCCACATGGGAGGCGGTACCCTGGACCATTAGCACACGACCGGGCATATCCAGTCCTTATCAGCGATCAACGCGATTACGATTCCGGCTCGAAGCCGCCCAAATGAGAGATATCGTTAAAAAGACGCAATACTGCGTTGTCGGCGTAGGTGTCAATGATGGACAGGCCGCAGTTGGCCAGCATGAACCGCCAGGTTGATTCGTCGGGAAATCCCATCCAGGCGATGATTGCCCCTCTCAGAGACCCGCCATGGCCTACTACCAGTACCGTCTCCTTCAGGTGATTTTGGAGAAAATCGTGTGCCCACCCGGCCATCCGGAGATTGGTCACACGAAAGGTTTCGCCCCCATCCGGAGCGAAATCCAGGTTTTTGACCAACGAATCGGCGAACATCTTCGGGTACCGGTCCTTCCTCTCACGGACGGTGAGCCCCTCAAACACTCCGTGGCCACGCTCTCGCAGCTCCGGAATGGGGTTCAAGACCACGTCGCGGCCCTCCAGGATATGTTGGGCGGTTTCACGGGCCCGGCTTTGATCGCTGCTAAAGGCGACATCAATAGACGTATCCGCCAAGCGGTCTCCGATCAACCGTGCTTGCCGGCGGCCTTCTTCGGACAAACTGATGTCTTCGCTACCCTGGAGCCGCCCTTCTGCGTTCCAAGCAGTTTCCCCATGCCTAACCAAAAGCAGTCTACCCATGATTCATTCAAGCCGCTCCAAAATATTCTGTATGAAGAAGTGTTCGGTCGGTTGGTGTGAGCCTGTGCAGGGCATTTTAACAGAGTAGGGACGCATCTGTACCTGGCCAAGAGCGGCTTCTATTCCAGGCGTTGCGGCCCGCCATCTTTGTGGAGCGCGAACCCATAAAGATGGCGGGCCGGCAGCGGACCTAACTTGGTGTAATTACATACCACATTTTGTAGTAAAAAACGGATTTATACTACATCTTGACAATTTGTCATCTACCCTATACAGTATATGGACCCATAAGCAGGGAGGATTGTGATGGAAGCCTATTGCGTCAAGTGTCGAAGCAAGCGCGAGATCTCTAACCCCCAGGCTATTACCATGAAGAACGGCAAGCCTGCAACCTCGGGCACGTGCCCCGTGTGTTCGACTAAGGTTTTCCGCATCGGCGCCAGCCGCTAACAAACCTAGTTCCCCGCTCCTAAAATACCTCAAGGTAAATCGCGCTCCGGGCTACCAGGCTCGGAGTGCTGGAAATGTTCACCGACGCACGGGAGATGCGCTCCCGTGCGTCGGTGAACATTATTTAGTCGTTGCGCCCCTCGAAGGCCTTGATTTGAGATGATTCAGTTGAGGCTCAATCAGGGTAGAGATAATAGCTATTCTGCATTGGGTGCATCCACTTTTAGTATTTTTCGTTGTTAGCCCGCCCCCTAACGGTGCGGGCATCTTTGTATGTTCCTCCGTCGCCCCAGCTCCTCACCCGGCTAACTCCCCAATAAGCAGATCCCCTCGTTCCCGTTGGCGAACCCCCTCACCTGCTAGTATTATGGTACCTTGCTAGACCGTGGCCCAGGACTAACGCTGTCTAGAACAGTATCCGGCCCGATATGCGGGAGTATCTAAATAAATATTTGAGGTGCAGAGATGGCTCAACCCCAAGCGGCGCCATGGCAGACCATGTTGGAAGAGAACGCCCCAGACTTGTTGAAGAACGTCGCCGGCGTAAGAGAGGCGGTGTTGCAGGAAGGCGCCCTTTCACTAAAAGTCAAAACCATGATGACCATGCTGTGTGACGCATTGTTGGGACACGCCGATGGAGTGGCCACCATAGCCAACCGGGCCAGAGCAGCCGGCGCAACCGAAGACGAGATCGCCGAAACTGTTGGTGTCGCTTTTCTCTTTGGCGGGATGCCGGCCCTGGTCACCGGGGCAAATGCCTTCCGCAAGTAGCGGTAGCGCCCGTTGTGATAGTTCCCCCACCCAGATCGGGCCGAGTATGGAGATCGAGGTTATAACATGACGCCGACGGAAAATATCGCTTACTTCAATGGAGAACTGAAGCCGGAAAGCCAGGTTAGCATATCCATCCGCGACCGGGGATACCTGTATGGCGACGCCGTTTTCGACGCCACTCGAACATTTAACGGCGCGCCTTTTAAGCTAAGTCAGCACATCCACCGGTTGTACGATTCCCTCCGGTACCTGCGCATCGACGTGGGCATGGAGATGGACGAGATGGAGCGTTGGTCCAGAGAGGTGGTCCAGCATAACTATCCCTTGCTGCCGCCCAACCAGGACCTGTGGGTGATGCAGAGGATCAGCCGCGGTCTGGATTCGACCGGTCCCGACGACCGTCAGGGCCCCACCGTGTTGATCGAAACCCACGCCATTCCCTTCGCTCGCCGGGCCCCCCTATATATGGATGGGGCGCGGGTGATCACTCCGTCAGTTCCCCGGATCCCACCCCGGTTCGTCAGCCCAAGAGCCAAGACCCACAACTACTTGAACTTGATCCTGGGAGACCTGGAAGCCCAAGCAACCGAACCCGACTCCTGGGCGGTTCTGCTGGACGAAAACGGCAACTTGACCGAAGGCCGGGGCTCCAATATATTCCTGGTTAAAGACGGTGTGGTGGCCACTCCTCAAGGGCAGTTCGTTCTTGAGGGCATCACCAGAGACACGGTGATAGACCTGGCCAGGGGCTTGGACATGCTGGTGGAGCAGAAGGATATAGACCTGTTCGACGCGTATACTGCCGACGAAGCCTTTCTGACCTCCACCAGCCTATGTATCTGCCCGATATCGGCGGTCAACGGCACGCCCATCCGGGATGGCAAAGTGCCAGGACCGATCACCCAACGTCTGATGTCCGCCTTCAGCGACTTGGCTGGTATGGACTACGTGGACCAATATCTGTCCCACTTGTCCTGACTAAAAGATGCCTTTAAGAGGACGTTATGCCTGATGATCTAGACCAGATATTGGAATCGCCCGAAGCCCAGCGCCTGGCCACCGATTTCGTGTTTACGGAAGGACCGGTTTGGCATCCCGAAGGCCATTGGCTGTTCGTGGATGTCCGCCGAAGCTTGATGTTCCGCGTCTCCCCCAGCGGCGATCTCGAGACACTCCGGGAGAACACGAACGGGGCCAATGGACTGACATTCGACCTGCAAGGCCGGCTGATCATGTGCGAGGGTGACGGCCGGAGAATCTCCCGGCAGGAACCGGACGGCTCGATGACAACCTTGGCCGAAACCAGCGATGGGAAGCGGATAAACCGCCCCAACGACCTGGTCACCCGCGCCGACGGCAGCGTCTACTTCACCAACCCAGGTGGCCGCATCGACCCGTCAGTCCGGGAGATAAACTTCAGCGGGGTTCACCGCATCGCCCCCGATGGCTCGGTAACCGCCGTGACCGGCGAACTGAACTTCCCCAACGGCCTAGCCTTCTCTCCCGATGAAAGCATCCTTTACGTGGCCATCACCCGCCGGGATGACGGTTGTATCCAGGAGAAGGAGCGGGGAGAGGAGTGCACCCATCAGTTGATACGGGCCTTCGACGTGGCGGCCAACGGTTCACTGAGTAACGACCGGGTGTTCGCCAACATGTTCTCATCCCAGGATGGCGTACCCGACGGCATGAAAGTAGATAGCGAGGGCAGAGTCTACTGTACCGGCTCTGAGGGATGCTGGGTGTTCGACGCGTCCGGAGCACACCTGGGAATCATCAGGCTGCCGGAGATTCCAGCAAACTGCGCCTGGGGCGGGCCGGACCACCGGACCATGTTCTTCACCGCCCGCACTTCAGTCTACACCATGCGCATGACCACGCCGGGAACCCGGATACCCAGGGGCTAATGATTCGATTCAGAAGACAGCAGTTTCCGATATCGGGATTCCGGTAAGCACGTCCCGATCCAGGATTTTTTGATTGGCCTATTCTATTAATGAATACGACTGAATACGACGCCATAGTTATCGGCGTGGGTGGTATGGGCAGCGCCGCCCTTTACCACTTGGCCTGCCGAGGACTCCGTGCCCTGGGCATTGAGCGCTACGATGTTCCCAACGATATGGGCTCATCCGGCGGCTTATCCAGGATGATTCGCCTTTCCTATCACGAGCATCCTTCCTATGTCCCCTTGGTCCGCCGGGCCTACGAACTATGGCAACAACTTGAGAACGGCTTCGGACAACGCCTGCTGGTAACCACCGGATCTTTGCGTGGAGGCGATGAAGGCAGCGCATTGTTCCAAGGCTCCAAACTGGCGTGTGACATTAACCACCTTCCTTATCAGATTCTGGCAGGGCCGGAGATAAACCAGCGGTTCCCGGGTTACCAACTTCCTGAAGATGTGGTGGCGGTATACCAAGCGGAAGGTGGCTTCCTGAACGCCGAACGTTGCATCATCGCCCATGTAACCGCCGCCCTGGAATTGGGCGCCCAGGTGCACGGCCGTGAACAAGTCCTGGACTGGGAGCCGTCAGGCGACGGCGTGCGGGTGGAGACTGACCGGGGCAGCTACACCGCTCGGAATTTAGTGGTTTGCGCCGGAGCTTGGGCCGCCAAAATGGTTCCTGAGCTAACTCGATGGGCTGTTCCGGAACGGCAGGTGCTGGCCTGGTTCCTACCTTCGCGCCCTGAATTGTTTCGCCCAGAGGCATTTCCGGTCTTCGGCTTGGAAGTTGAAGAAGGCCGGTACTACGGATTCCCCAGCTACGAGATACCCGGTTTCAAAGTTGGCCGATACCACCATCTGTCTCAGGAAGTTGACCCTGACACCATGGATCGTGACGTGCATCCCGAGGATGAAGAGACGCTCCGGTCGTTCACCAGCCGTTATTTCCCTCTGGCCGCCGGACCCACCCTGGCCTTGAAAACCTGCATGTTCACCAACAGCCCCGACGGTCACTTCATCATCGACCTCCATCCCAAATACTCGCAGGTCAGCATCGCCGCCGGGTTTTCCGGACATGGGTTCAAGTTTTGCAGCGTAGTGGGTGAGATCATGGCCGACCTGGTGCAAAAGGGCGAAACGTCCCACGACTTGACCCTGTTCCGGCTGGACCGGCTGGAGCGGCTGGGATTGTTATGATGGCCCGCGCAGGCTGACCGATTCAACGCGGCCGTTAATCCCGAGGAGAACCATGAAAATAACCGACATAGAAGCCATAGCGGTCGTGTGGCCGCCGCCGGAGAAACAGTTTTGGACCGCATTCCGGCCCATCGGACGGGTTAGCGAGTTAGTGGTGCTCGTCCACACCGACGACGGGCTGGTAGGAATCGGCGAAGCCCACGGCGCCGGTATGCCCTTCCCCGGTATCTACCAACAAAAAGAGGACGGCACCATAGAGGCGTCCGGCGCCTCTCGCATCGTCGTGGATGTTCTCAAGCCTCTATTGGTGGGCGAAGACCCCCTAGACACAGAAAGGCTTTGGGAGATGATGTTCCGGCTTAACCATCATGTGGGTTGGGCCAGCAAAGGATGGGGCCGCCCTCAGATCATGACCGCCATGGCTGGTGTGGATATCGCCCTGTGGGACATCAAGGGCAAGGCTGCGGGGATGCCGGTCTACAAGCTCTTGGGCGGCGCCCGGAACACGGTGCCTTGCTATATCACCGGAGGCTACTACCAAGAAGGTAAAACCACCGAGGACCTAACCCAAGAATGCGCCTCCTACGTTGAGATGGGATACAACGCAATAAAGCTAAAGATCGGCGGCGTTTCCGTGGAAGAAGATGTGGAGCGCGTCGGAGCGGTGCGTCAGACCGTAGGCCCGGACGTGGACCTGATGCTGGACGTGAATGAAGGCTACGATGTTCCCACCGCCATCCGGGCGGCCCACTTGATGGAACCCTTCAACATCCGGTGGCTGGAAGAGCCGGTTCACTGGTACGACCGGGTCACCGGGCTGGGACAGGTCGCGGCCTCCACCTCGATCCCCATCGCTTCCGGGGAGAACGCCGCCCACCGGTGGGACGCCAGAGACCTGATCATCCACGGCGGGATCAAGGTCATGCAGTTCGACTGCACGCGCTCGTCGGGAATCACAGAATGCCTTAAGGTAGCGTCGCTGTGCGCCATGCAGAACGTGCGGTTGGCGCCCCATCACGACCCGCAGATCCACGGCCACCTGGTGGCGGCGCTGCCGGTGGGAGAGATTCTTGAAACATTTCCCACCGCCGACCGGGACCCGGTGTGGGCTGAGCTATTTTCCGTGCGCCCGGAGATCCACAACAGCGAAATGACTCTGCTGGACGGGCCGGGTTGGGGCGTGGAGTTGAACGAGGAAACTCTCCAAACTCGGGGCGTATGGGCATAGCGGCATTGTAGACAAATTCGGCGGGTGCTAAACTGGTTAAGTACGATGAATTACCTGAACATCTTCGAAAAACCGGACATCAAGTTAAAGTATCTAATCATGGCTTTCGCCGGGTGGGCCGACGCCGGTGAAGCCGCCACCAATACCGTCAAGTACATCCAGCGAAGTCTGTCGGCCCGGAAATTCGCCGAGATTGACCCCGAAGAGTTCTATGACTTCACCCAGACACGTCCCTATTCCGTCCGCACCAAGGATGGTCTACGGCGTGTGAATTGGCCCGCCAACGAATTCGCCTGGGCAGTCTTGCCCGGGACCAACGATGGAATCATGTTTTACCTTGGAGTAGAGCCCAACCTGCGATGGCGGACCTTCTCCAACAGTATCGCCGGCTTGGCCAAGGACCAAGGTGTTGAAACCGTGGTGCATCTTGGGGCTCTTCTAGACGCAGTCCCCCACTCGAGAAGCGTAAGATTAACCGGTAGCGCCACCGGTCTCGGGACACGTGAACTATTCGAAAGTTTCAGCATTAAGGGCTCCAACTACCAAGGGCCGACAGGCATCAGTTCCGCCGTCCTGGAAGCCTGCTCCAACAATGATATGGAGTACGCCTCACTCTGGGGGCATACATCTCACTATCTGCAAGCAGCGCCCAATTACAGGGTTAGCTACACCTTGACCGAGACCCTTGCCAAGCTCCTCAAGTTGCCTTTAGACCTGGATGAACTCCGTTCCGCCGCCGAGATATTCGACGAGGAAGTCGCAAAGGCGATCGCGGATGACGAGCAGATCAGCTCTTACGTCAGCAAACTGGAAACCCAGTACGACGAGGCTGCCCCGGCCGGAGAGATCCCTGAGCCTTCAGAAATGGTTAAGGATCTTGAGCAATTCCTCAGGACCCGGCAACGCCGCCGCCCCGGAGACCCCCAACCCTAATCGTTCCTCATCCCCTCTGCTCACTGTCCCTACCTTTCCAAAGTCCCCAACCTGGTACTTCAGAGAAAATCTTAGCCGCCGAATAGGTTTTCATTTTGTCGACAGATTTATACTATTTGCTATTGACACGGTATGAATAAATAGTATATATCTAATTTATGTTTTTCTCAGGTGGTGTATTGGCGGACTAATTAATATCAATACTATCCGCAGAAGAGTATTTTAGTTCGCCAGGTATACCGAATTTATGCAGGGTGGGGAACGGATTTTACGCAATTCGTCGGGTGCTATAGCGCCCAAAGCACTCTCGAGGATATCTGGATAAATTGGGAGGGAATCTCATGTCGTACCGCAGGCTAATGGATCCTAAGTTCCTCATCTTTACGCCCCTGGTCCTCTTATTAATGGCCCTGGCGGCCTGCGGAGGCACCTCCGCGGAACCCATCGTGGTGGAGAAAGAGGTCATTAAAGAAATCATCAAAGAAGTACAGATAGAGAAAGAGGTCATCAAAGAGGTACCCGTAACCAAGATCGTGGAAAAAGAGGTCATCAAAACGGTAGAGAAGTCGTACGTGGTCACCCGGGCTGCGCCCACAGCCGTACCAAAAGCAGCCCAGACAGGCAAGGTTGTGCTCGACAAGCTAATCGCGGTTTTAGCAACCCCCACCAAGCAGTCGGCTCTGGACTGCCAGGTAACTGGAAGCGCCACGGTGAACCATCGTCCTTCGGTGGAATACCTATTGGGAGTCGACCACTCAACTGGCGAGATCGTCCCTCATTTGGCGGAAGAATGGAAAGCCAGCGACGACATGCGTTCATTTAACGTCAAGCTACGGAAAGGAGTGAAATTCCACAACGGTTTCGGCGAGTTCTCTGCTGACGACGTACTCCACTCCTTTTCTTACTACACCAACGACACATGTAAAGCATCCTACTCCGACTATTTCCGGAACGACCCAGGTACGGACGTAGAGGTCATCAGCGACCATGAAATAGTCATAAAAACCCCTGTGCGGCCGGCTTTATTGTACGACTACTGGCTCTCCGAGTACCGGGGTGTGCCCATATCCAGCAAGGCCCAGTGGGACCAAGGGTGCCCTCAGGGTTCGGCCCAGTATAAACTTAGAAAGGAATCTCCGGCTTCAGTCCAAGGGTATTGCGCGTTGGGCGCAAAGGGCGTCGAAGACAATCCATCGCGCACCGGGCCATACCAATACGTCAACTTTGAGAAGGGCGTCAACTGGGAATACGACAGAGTGCCTTACGACCATTGGAGGGTGAACCCTGACTTTGCCGCGTTGGAGATCAAGATGGTCAAGGAACCCGCCACGCGGCTGGCGATCTTATTGGCTAGAGAGGCTCACGTGGGATCCTTGACGCGAGCGTTGAATCAAGAAGCCCTGGATGGCGGGCTTGAGATAGCCGACGCGTCGGTGGAAGCTGTGACCACATTTATGATATTCGGTGGCTCCTACTTCGCGAAGGCCGTGGAAGCAGCCTACGATCCGATGCCTTGGGCCCTACGCGGCGAAGTGGGCAGAAAGGTCCGTATGGCGATGAACAAGGCCCTTGACCGGGATAAGATCAACGAGGCCATCTTCGACGGTCAAGGATCAAGGCAATGGGTAGCTTCCCTGCACCCAGCTTTCCCTGCAGGCTACAATCCCGATTGGGAAGAGAAATGGGATGAACTGTACGGCTACGACCCGAAGCGAGCCAAGGAGTTGTTGGCTGAAGCCGGGTTCCCCAACGGCTTCGAGGTCCGGGAAAAGCTGTTTCCTCTTAGCGGTGTCCCAGAACAGCCAGATGTCATGGAGGCGGCCGCAGGTTATTGGGAAGCCATCGGTCTGCAGCCTAAGCTAGAAGAAGTTGAGTTCTCCCGCTGGCGAGAGAAGTACCGCGGACTGGAGACACAGTGTTGTGTGTACCCGTTCCGCGGTCCGGCCGCCCCGATGGCCACTCGCGTCCACTTCTACTACAGCGCCGAGCGTTTCTTCCGTGCGACGGTGACGGACTCCATTGAAGAGAAGAAGACCAGGGCTTTGGGCACCACAGACAAAGCCTTAGCGAACGGCCTGTGGCAAGAGGTCGCGGACGAGTTGTACTACGGCGTGCATACCATGCCGTTGTTCACACTGCCAGTACAGGCGATTTACGACCCGGAGGTAATAGCGGAATACATCTTCCTAGGGCCTCCCGGAGGTTCCTATAACAACCTGGAAAACATCAAAGGGGTACGAAGATAAGCCGCTATAGGACTTTCAGGCATTTTCGCAAATAGGAATTAGATTTGCCAGCAAATAACCAATGGGGCAGGCAAGTTCCCTCATGTATTTGCTGGCAATGATACTAAATTAATTAGGCAATTAGATCCTTCTCGTCATCAACACGCCTAATATTAGCACGAGGAGCCCTTATGCAGCGGTACATCCTCCGCCGCTCTGCCCAAGGATTGCTGGCAATCATCGTCATCAGTATGGTGGTGTTCGCTCTCGCACGCGTGACTGGGGACCCGACGCAAGTCCTGTTGCCCGACGAAGCATCAGAAGAGCAGATCCTCCAGACTCAAATAGAGTGGGGGCTAGATAAACCGCTCCACATACAGTATTTCGTGTACATCAAACGACTAACTCGTGGCGACCTTGGTAACTCGTTCAAGTGGGCTGGTGTCCCGGCTTCCGAATTGATTGCCGAGCGACTCCCCGCCACCGTCCAACTGTCCGCTTTCGCTCTCCTGATTAGCGCAGCCATCGCTTTCCCGGTCGGAGTATTGGTGGCGGTGAAAAAGGACACTGGTATCGATTACGCCGGGAAGATGGTGGCCATATTGGGGCAGTCTGCGCCATCATTCGCTCTAGGGCTGATCTTGATGTGGGTGTTCGCGGTCCAGTTGGACTGGTTCCCCACATCGGGAAGGGGGGGCTTGAGTCACATGGTCCTACCCGGGGTGGCGTTGGGGTACTATAACGTTGCAGCCCTGATGAGATTGACCCGCTCCTCCATGCTGGAGGTTCTGGACACGGAGTACGTTAAACTGGCCCGTATAAAAGGGGTTTCGGAGCGCCGAGTAATTTGGAAGCACTGCTTCCGCAATGCCCTCATCGTTCCACTAACATACTTTGGCCTCATAGGGGCGGTGCTAATCACCGGCTCCGTGGTCACCGAAACGGTTTTTGCTTGGCCTGGCCTTGGGGCCTTGGTTATCGAGGCCATTCTCGCCCGGGACTTCACAGTAGTTCAGGCTGTGGTGCTTTTGTTTGCTTTCACATTCATCCTGATCAATATATTGGTGGACATCCTGTACGCCTACATCGACCCGCGCATCCGTTACTCGTAACCACATCTCCCTCCCGAGGTTCAAGGAGTGGCCCCATGGCCATAGTAGCCCTGCCCAAACGTGGGTTCATAGACTCCCTCCCCGGAGGACCGGCAGTTACGCAGGGACTTGCCTGGGCAAGACGGTACCCCTTGCTGCCTGGCTTCGTCCTTCTATTCGTACTGGTAATTCCAGCGATATTCGCCAACCAGATAGCGCCACACGACCACCGTATCGGCGATCTGGACCTGGTGAAGCGTCCACCCGCGTGGATCGGGGACAAGATTGCTGAACAAACGGTGGTACAGAAGCAAGACCGCCGGGTTGCAAGGCAGGGTGAGATCACTTTGTCGTCGGCTACCCGGAGGATGAAGCGGGGTACCGCAACATTCTTAGAGGGCGGGGGCGACGGCACCGTAGATGTGGGCGATAAACTAAGAGTCGTCATACGTCAGGGAGGCACCTGGACCTATCCTCTTGGGACGGACAAGCAAGGCAGGGATATCTTGAGCCGGATCATTCACGGCTCACGGGTGTCTCTCACCGTCTCCGTATTGGCGATCGCCCTGGGAGGTGGCCTGGGCGTGATCCTGGGTCTGTTGGCTGCCTATAAGGGCGGAATAACGGACACCTTGATAATGCGGCTAGTTGACATCAAGCTTGCCTTCCCTTCGATTCTGCTGGCGCTGGTGCTGGTGGCCGCCTGGAAACCCGGACTGCTCACGGTAATCATCGTGATCTCCGTGCTGTTGTGGGCTCGTTACGCCCGGGTGGTACGTGGTGAAGCAATGGCCATAATGAACAGAGATTTCATCGACCGGGCTCAAGTGGCTGGCGCGTCCAACTTTAGAATCATGGCCCGGCACATATTCCCTAACTTGATGAACACCGCGGTTGTGCTGGCCACACTGGAAGTAGGCCACGTAATCATCCTGGAGTCGACGCTTAGTTTCCTAGGCGCCGGCATTCCCCGGCCAACTCCGGCGTGGGGCGTTATGGTAGCCGATGGGCGGGAGCTTATCGTGGCGGCTTGGTGGATCTTCTTCTTCCCTTGCGTTGCCATCGTGCTTACTGTACTCTCCATGAATCTTCTGGGTGACTGGCTGCGAGACAAGCTAGACCCCAAACTAAGGAACATATAGCTCTATGGCGGCTGCACAAGGAGAAGTAATCCTGGAGGTCAATGACCTCCGCACGTACTTTTATACCCGAACTTCCGTGGTGAAAGCGGTGGATGGCATCAGCTTCAACCTGCGGCAGGGAGAAACCCTGGGAATCGTCGGCGAGTCGGGTTGCGGCAAGACCATGACCGCTCTTTCCCTGTTGCGATTGGTCCCTAAGCCGGCCGGCCGCATCGTCGGCGGGGAGATTCTGCTTCACGGCGAGGACCTGGTGCAGAAGAGTGAAGCCGAGATGCGCCAAGTGCGTGGCCAGAAGATTTCCATGATTCTACAGGATCCCCAGACCTCCCTGAACCCTGTGTTCAACATCGGGAACCAACTCATGGAATCCCTGGCGCTGACCCACAAGGAAGGGCGCAAGAACCTGTTGCAGCGGGCGGTGGACTCTTTGCGCCAGGTGAACGTGGCCGCTCCGGAGCGCCGCTTGGAGGACTTTCCCCACCAGATGAGTGGTGGCATGAAGCAGCGAGTGGTGGGGGCTATTGCCATGTCGCTGGAACCGGATATCATCATCGCCGACGAGCCCACCACAGCCTTGGACGTCACCATTCAGTTGCAATATCTGCGGCTGCTCAAGGACATTCAAGCACGCACCGGGTTGGCTATCATATTCATCACCCATGACTTCGGCGTGGTGGCCAGGATGTGCGACCGGGTGGCGGTGATGTACGCGGGCCACATCGTGGAACACGGTTCGGTGCGAGACTTGTTCAACGACCCCCAGCATCCCTATACCCAAGCGCTGATGGACTCCGTGCCCAAGCTGGAAGAAAAAGTTGATCGACTATATTCGATCGAAGGCCAACCTCCGCTGCTTTGGGACCTGCCGGAAGGCTGCTTGTTTGCCGAGCGCTGCCCTCATGCCAGGGACAAGTGCCAGGAATACCCGCCCACCTTTCCTATTAAAGAAGGCCATACGGCCGACTGCTGGAGGCTGGACCCATCATGGTAAACGGCGCGGCACCGCTGCTCGAGCTAGAGGGCGTAAAAAAATATTTCCCCGTAACCAAAGGGCTCATAATGATGAAGACCGTCGGCCACGTGCAGGCGGTGGACGGGATCAGCTTTACCATCAAGCAAGGTGAAACTCTGGGGCTGGTCGGCGAGTCCGGCTGCGGAAAGACCACCACGAGCAAGATGATATTGCGGTTAGAGGTGCCCACAGAGGGGAGAGTGCTCGTGGAAGGCAAGGACATTCAGGACTTCAAAGGGGAAGAACTGCGCGATTACCGGACGATGGTCCAAGCGGTGTTCCAAGACCCCTGGTCTTCCTTGAGCCCCAGGATGCGCGTCAAAGACATAATCGCCGAAGCCCTGGTGGTGAACCGGAAGGTCTCGTCCGAAGAGGTTAATGACCGTGTACATGAGGTCATGAACCAGGTCGGATTGCACACAGATCAGGCCAAGAACTACCCTCATGAGTTCAGCGGCGGGCAACGCCAGCGCATAGCTGTCGCCAGCGCCTTGGTATCTTACCCCAAGCTCATCGTCCTGGACGAGCCCGTCTCGGCCCTAGACGTTTCGATCCGCGCCCAGGTGATGAACCTGCTCAAGGACCTTCAAGGCGAATACGACGTAGGCTACCTGCTGATTGCCCACAACCTGGCCACAGTCCGCTACATGGCCCATCAAACGGCAGTGATGTACTTGGGTCAGGTCGTGGAGTATTCGGATACCGAAGAGCTGTACCAAAACCCCCTCCATCCTTACACCAAGGCTCTGTTCTCGGCAGCGCTACCTTCTCATCCGGACATGGTCCGTGAAGAGATAGTACTCACTGGTGAGGTGCCCTCGCCCATCAACCCGCCCTCCGGATGCCGGTTCCATCCCCGGTGCCCCTTTGCCATGGATAAGTGCTCGGAGGAGGCGCCGGTGGAGAAAGAAGTTGCGCCAGGGCACCGGGTCTCTTGCCACCTGTACTAAGTGCCTATTCTATTAGCCGACACTGTTGTGACCCCAATATGACTGGGGTGAACCACCATCAAGGATGATCCATCCGCCCCGAACTTGTTGCCGAATCGGACTTCCTCTTTTGGATATCCTCGGCTAGGTACTGAATTCTCTGTAGTCTGTCCACTTACTCCTGCTGGCTGGGTGATTCGCCTTACTGACGGTTACGCATCTGGATCCAATTCCCGAAGTAAGATTGCGCCCTACGGTCCGTCCGAGTTAACCTATAACCAATGAGTGACGTTGCGCATCAAGGTGCCCACACCAACGGGACGGTTACGTGCCGTGGGTGTGGAGCCGAGAACCAGATCCAGGGGCAACCGTGCGCCCAGTGCGACCGGTTCATCGTCGAACTCCCCAGCTGGGTCGAACAGTTACCCAGCCAGCAAAAGTGGCTGACCCGCAGCCGGGCGATACGCATCGGCGTGATTGTCATCGTTTTGTCAGTTCTGATATGGTTTAACTACCCCTTCCTGCCCAATCCAGTAACTCTCATCTTCAATAGACCCGTTACAGACCTGTCTTCCGCGTCCCAGCCGGGCCAGTGGTCCATGATGGGCTGGGACCACCAGAAGACCAGGTACCTGCCCCAAGTACCCAGCCAACCCAAGGGAGAGGTTGCGTGGAGCCGGTTCCTGGGATTGAACACTCAATCGTCACCCACCATAGCCGATGGAGTCATATATCTGGGGGCGCACTTCCAGGTGTTGGCGTTGGACGCTAATACCGGCGATCTGATTTGGGAGCGGGACGCCACGGGGCCGGTTCACTCTTCGCCGGCGGTGGCGGGAGATTTTATATATTTAGGCTTTTTAGACCACCGTATCATGGCCATGAAGCGGTCTACTGGGGAGACCGTGTGGCAGATCAAGACTGAGGATGCCGTCTCCTCGTCGCCGACAGTATCCGGAGGCATCGTCTACGTCGGCGCATGGGACGGCTTCACCTACGCCCTGGACGGGTCTACTGGGAAATTGATCTGGAAGACAAAGGGGGCTGCCAGCGTGCACTCCGACGCAGCGGTGTACGATGGCCTGGTCTACACAACCGACACCGAGGGAAATTATTACAGCCTAGATGCCAGGACCGGTCAAAAGCGCCACCGCTTTCGTACTGGCGGCGGCAACACCGACTCACCCGTCGTGGCTAATGGCCTGGCTTATTTTTCGTCCACCGGGCGGATATACGCCGTAGACGCCAAATCCCGGGAGATCCCCGGGGAACTACAATTCAAGAAGGTTTGGGCCCAGTTTTGGCTGTGGCAAGTTCCCGGCATCCCAAGGCCCCCCGGCCAGAAGGGTGGCAAATGGCGTATTTCACCTGATTCAAGAAAGGCGGGAATCATATCTCCACCGGCGGTAACGCCAACCGCGCTATTCGCCGGCGATACCCTGGGCGTTTTTTATGCCAGAGACGCCGTCAAGGGCACTAAGCTGTGGAGTTTTCAGGCGGACTCAGCGATAATCGCCTCGCCTGTGGTTCTGGATGACCAGGTTTACTTCGGAACCAGGGGCGGCATTTTCTACGCTCTGAACGGGCATTCCGGCGACGTGATCTGGCAACTTTCCCTGGGCGCGCCCATCGAAGTCGCCCCGGCATTCGCCCAAGGCCGCTTCTACGTGCGTACTTCCGATGGAGAGTTACACGCCATCGAGTGATCCCCCACTTGAGGCCGGTCTACGGCGGTGCTAGAATCGGCATCATGAACCGGCGGCGCGGAAGACCAGAACCTCGTTAGCGCTTTCCATTCGATCTCCATCGCGCCTCGGTAAGTAAGATTGTTCAACCCTCACGTTCGGAGGAGAACGGTGCCAACCAGATCTAAAGCGGCCGCCAAAATAAAATCGATGCCGAGCATCGACCAAATCATCCGGATCATGACGGACCGCTACGGCCCTTTTGCCGAGGAACCGCGCCTGGACGCCGCCCATGAGATAGTATTCACTATTCTCTCCCAGCACACTTCGGACACGAACTCCTCCCGAGCCTACCATCTACTGATGGACAAGTTCGGAACATTGGAAGAGGTGGCCAGGGGAGAGCCGTCAGACATAGAAAGCACCATCGCCCCCGGCGGACTGGCCAAGATCAAAGCGCCCCGCATCAAGCAGGTATTGAATCTTATTCTCGAACTGAACGGCTCCCTGGACCTCTCCTTCTTACGGGAATTGCCTTTGGATGAAGCAAAGGCCTGGCTGCGGCAATTGCCGGGTATCGGCCCCAAATCGGCGGGAATCATCCTCAGCTTCGCTTTGGGAATGCCCGCCATGGCCATCGACACCCACATATACCGGGTCAGCAAAAGATTGGCATTGATAGGCCCTAAAGTCACAGCTGATAAAGCTCACGACATCCTGGAAGCAGTGGTAGATCCGGACCAAGTCTACCCGTTCCACCTGGCATTCATCACTCACGGCCGGCAGGTATGCAAGGCCCAGCGCCCTCTATGCGGCGAATGCGTGGTGGCGGAAGCCTGTCCATCGCGAGAACAATTCATGGCGCCGACGGAAGCTCCCCAAGAGCCATCCAAGAAAGCTGCTAGAGCTTCCGCCAAAGGTCAGACCAAGAAGACCGGCCCCTTGCCCCACTCTGTAGCGATCAAGGAATAGAAGTAATGAAAGTCGGTATCATCAACGTTACCGGGTACGCCGGTTCGGAACTGGCCCGGTTGCTGTGGCATCACCCAGAGGTAGAGCTGGTGTCGGTCACCGGACGAAGCGCCGCTGGCAAGCGGCTGCCAGAAGTGATGCCCCACCTATGGGAAATCGACCTTGAAGTGACCGAGGCGATCCACGTTCCCGTGGACCTAGTTTTCTCGGCGCTGCCCAGCGGCGCCAGCGCCGAGGCGTTGACCCCCTTTGTCGAAAGCGGCACGAAGGCGATAGACATCGCCGCGGATTTTCGACTCCATGACGCCGCCAGTTTCAAGAAGGCGTACAAGATAGACCATCCATCGCCCCACCTATTGGAAAAGGCGGTGTACGGCCTGCCGGAGATTCACCGCGAGGCCATCAAATCAACAGATCTGGTGGCCAATCCAGGCTGTTTTCCTGAGGCGTCCATCCTAGCCCTAGCTCCAGCCGTCCGGGAAGGCATAATCGGCGACGACGTTATCGTGGATGCCAAAACCGGTATTTCGGGCGCGGGACGGGGCGGCCTGGCGACCAACATCATGGACCACTACGCCGAGGCCAACGAGAACGCGATGGCCTACGGTCTGGACGGTCACGGGCATCAGCCGGAGATAGCTCAAGAACTGGCCGAGTTGCGGGAAGCGCCCACTGCCAGGGTTACGTTTGTTCCCCACCGAATTCCCATGACCAGGGGGATCCTGGCCACCTGCTACGCTCCGCTGGTCGATTCAGGAACAACCAAACAGACCGTTCGTGACCTGTACATGGAATACTACAAGGACCATCCCTTCGTATGGGTAACGGACGCGCCGCCCCAATCCAAGCAAACCACGGGCAGCAATCTCTGCTTGGTATATCCCACGGTAGACGAGCAGGCCGGCCGGTTGGTGGTGGTCAGTTGCATCGATAACTTAGTGAAGGGCGCCGCCGGGCAGGCCATGCAAAACATGAATTTGATGTTTGGCATTCCGGAAGAGACCGGCCTACCGGCGATGGCGCTCTATCCGTAAGCCAGGCCGCGGGTCCTAACCGGTTGTTCGACAACCCCACGCCATTGGCGGCCCTGCCTGGATTGTAGTAACATAGATTCGAGCCCCGGTCGTCTAGCCCGGTTAGGACGCCACCCTTTCAAGGTGGAGATCACCAGTTCGAATCTGGTCCGGGGTACCAACTTACGCCAAAATAAAAGAGACCTCTGGTGAACCCGGAGGTCTCTTTTATTGATAGTACGCCTGGTCCGATTCCGCCGCTTCGAACTTAAACACTACCCTGCTAACAAGGTATGAGATCGGTCACGAAATAACCCATTCGGGTGCGTTACCTGACTCGGCCGGGAATGGGGTCAGCTACGAGGACACCACGATCACGGGTCGATCGTTCACCGTTCGCTGGTCCGAGAGCTTCGGAGCGCCCAGAGGATTGTGATCCCGCAGCATATCTTCTTTTAATGCAACCAAAACATCTTTAATAGTAGTTTTAATAATTGCTAGGTCATTTTCTAATATTGTTACCTTTTCATCTAACTCCATGCGTCCTCCTACGTTTGATTAAAGGAGATTGTGGGCGACCGCTTGACGGTCGTGGCGATTAATCAACGAGCTAGCGACGCCAAACGAAAAGCCAGGAACGGCATTTGCCCATTCCTGGCTCAGTTCCACTACCTCATCACGACTCCCACCCTGAACAAGACTGATTTTATACTTTTCTTAAAATTAAGTCAAGTTTTCTACTTGACTATCCTCAAGTCGTGCCAAGATATAGGCCGAGAAAACCCCGGGTTCCTAACCGGCTGGATTGTGCCATCGACCATAAGACGTTGTCAGATGGCCGCACTTTGGGCGATTATCTATTCCCCTACACGTTATGTTACCTCGGATTTCATAAATCAGATACCTGTATCAACCCCCAAAATGCTCTATTTTCCAAACAGATCCCGATTGGCAAGCCAGAAGTTCCACGTGATTTCCCATGTCCCTGGCCCCTTCCCGTGCAATAGCGTGTGTTAAGATTGGCTCTCCCAAACTAGGGTGTTGGACTCTCCTACTCTGGATCCCATCCGCGACGGAGCTACCCGTGACCCACCGTCACCCCAAGGCGATCCTCTTCGATCTGGACGACACAATTCTGGACTACGATTCCGTGGCCGACCGGTCCTGGAAACAGGTCTGCGACACTGTGTCACCAAAACTTCCTGGGTTGGGGACCCAAGAACTCTGCGCAGCGTTAAAAGCAAAGGCCCAGTGGTTCTGGAGTGACCCGGACCGCCATCTCCGCGGACGGCGCGATCTGCTGGCCGCCCGCATAGAGATCGTGTCTTCGGTACTGCAATGCCTGGGAGTAAGCGACCCGGAAATCTGCGAAGAGATTTCGGTCTCCTACGAGAAAATCAGGACGGAGTTAATCGCTCCCCGTCCCGGCGCGATCGAGACCCTGCGGCAACTCCACCGTGACGGAATCAAGCTGGGATTGGTTACCAATGGGGCCAAGGAGCCGCAGCGGGCCAAGATCGACCGCTTTGGACTGGCACCTTTTTTCGATTCCATAGTGATTGAGGGTGAATTTGGCATCGGGAAGCCGGACCGGAGTGTGTTTGAGCATTCCATGGAGAAACTTGGCGCCAACCCACAGCAAACTTGGATGGCCGGAGATAATCTGTACTTCGACGTGGGCGGGGCGCAAGATGTGGGCATCTGGGGAATCTGGGTAGATTGGCGCCGCTCCGGCCTACCCAAAGATAGCAAAGTTAAGCCTGACCGCATCGTCCATCTTATTTCCGAGTTGGTCGACCCCGCGCAAGGAGAGTAAAACATCATGGGCTGGTCTCAACGTCCCACGGGTCTAACCAAATACCAACCGGCCAATGCCTTTCGAGGCTACACCTTGTTTTCCGCCAACTGAGGCGCCGACGCCTATCTCATTGATATACAAGGTAATTTCGTCCACCGGTGGCATTTCGATGGCGGCATCAACTATGGATTTCTCTTGCCCAACGGAAACCTGCTGTTTCGAGACCGTGGTTCGACGCCCAACTCTCCCGGTTCTGACGCTATCCGGGAGATCGATTGGGAGAGCGACCTGGTCTGGGAGTACCGCAACACGGACCTCCGCCGCCACTGCCGGTTGGCCAACGGCAACAACCTTTTTCTCTGCAACTCCGATGAAGTAATCCCCCCGGAGTTGACGCAACGGGTCCAAGGCGGCTTCTCGACTCCGTCGGACCCGGAGCGCATGGGGGGAGACCGCGTGTTGGAGGTCACACCCGACGGCTCCACCGTCAACGAATGGCGTTCCGAGGACCAGCTAGATCCTCAACAGCACGTTATCTGCCCCCTGGAGGGCCGAGCGGCCTGGGGCGGCGCCAACGACATCTCGACGCCCGACGGCACTTTCCTGATCAGCTTCCGGATTTTAGACACGGTGGCCATAGCGGATCGAGCCACGGGAAAGTTCAAATGGCAATGGGGACCGGGGCAGATCTCCCACCAACATAACCCAACCCTCTTGGCCAACGGCAACGTGCTACTTCTGGATAACGGGGCGCACCGCCGAGGTCTTAGCTCTTCCCGGGTGGTGGAGGTTGATCCCGCGAACAACGAGATCGTCTGGCAGTACCGGGGGGACTCGCTGGTCTCTTTCTTCACCCACTTCACCGGAGGAGCGGAACGATTACCCAACGGAAACACTCTGATCACCGAGGGCATGGCCGGGCAGCTCTTTGAGGTAACGCCATCAAACCAGATCGTTTGGGAATACATCAGTCCCTTCTTGGCTAGGAACCAGCATGGCTTGAATAATGGGGTTTTCCGCGCCCATCGTTATGGCCCGGACCATCCGGCTTTATCGGGCCGGCAGTTGGACCCCAGCCGCCACGGCAACCTTAACCGCCTATACGGCAGCAGTCTCTGATCTATCCATGTGACGCCTCGTTCCGGCAAGCTCAATGGCCGAAACAGGGGCGCTGAATCGGGACCTTTCCTCCTTGAAGCACACAGGCTGCCAATGCTATGATTGGCCTACCGTTTGGTCAGCTTCGATCAGCCTTCGGAGCCTACGTATTTAAGCCAACTTGGAGCGAGCCACCAGCAGGGCACGATGTCAGATAGCCCCCGTTCCTTTCAAGAAATAGACATCTCAGTCGCCGGTCCCTACCGGCAGGAATTGTCCGAAGGGTGGCTACGGATGGTGATGGAAGCCGCTCTGGCGGAGGCACTTCCCAAAAGCGAGCCGGTCCAGGTTGGCTTGGTGGTAACCGATGATGAAACGGTGCGGGAATTGAATCGGCGATTCCGGGGGTTGGATGAAGTGACCGACGTTCTTTCCTTTTCCGCTTCCCATTCCGGACATTGGGCTGGGGAGATCCAGGAAACCCGGCAAGAGGCCCTCGAACCCGAAGATGCCGTAGCGTTTCCCTTCGCCCTCCCTCTCGGCGAACCATCTCCCTTAGGCGAAGTGATAATCTCCTTCCCACAAACCCAGCGTCAGGCCCAGGAAAGAAACGGTCCGGTAGAACAGGAACTGGCATTGTTGATCGTCCATGGCGTGCTTCACCTGGTGGGATACGACCACATGGAACCCGAAGACGAAGCACAGATGCAAGCCAAAGAGCGCTCCGCCCTGGCGGTAGTATCTCAAGTTGAGGCCGGAATCGAATGACCACTCAGGTGTACTACCGAAAATGGCGGCCCCTGAGCTTTAGACAGGTCGTAGGCCAAGATCATGTCACCACCACCTTGCGCCAGTCGACCATGCAGAACAGAGTGTCCCATTCCTACCTGTTCTGCGGCCCGCGGGGCAGCGGCAAAACCACCACGGCCAGGATCTTAGCCAAGGCGGTAAATTGCCTCGACCTCCAAGATGGAGACCCCTGTAACGCTTGCGCCATCTGCCAGTCCATCAACGAAGGCCGTTTCATGGACATTATCGAGCTGGACGCCGCCAGTAACCGGGGAATCGATCATATGCGAGATATCCGGGAAAAGGTAAACTTTTCTCCGGTGCAGGGAAGCCGAAAGATATACATCATCGACGAAGCCCACATGCTCACCACCGAGGCGTCCAACGCTTTCCTAAAAACCCTGGAAGAGCCGCCGGGCCACGTTATCTTCATCCTTTGCACAACCGAGGCTCACAAGATCTTGCCCACGATAGTCTCCCGGTGCCAGAGATACGACTTTCGGCGTATCCCTTCGGACTTGATCAACCAACGGTTGGAGGAAATCACCAAGGTAGAGGGTGTCACCGCGGAGACCGATGCCCTCCGCCTAGTGTCCCGCTACGCCGCGGGCAGCCTACGGGACGCGGAGAACCTGTTGGAACAACTGGCGATCTCCTATTCCGAAGGTGTCGGCATAAAGCAGGTTGAAGAACTCCTGGGATTGGGCCACAGTGAAAGATGGCTAGACCTGGTGACTTGCCTGCTGACCGGAAACGCTTCCGGGGCCTTGGGCGTCATCAACCAGGCCGCCTGGGACGGAACGGACCTCCGCCAGCTTCACCGGCAAACCCTGGAGCTTATGCGCGCCGCCATGCTCATCCAATGGGGCTCCGGAGGGCCATCCGGGCCGGAAACGCAGGTAGATTTGCCAGAGGATACCTTGACCCAGATGCGGCAATTGGTGGATCAATTGCCTGGCTGGCGAATCATCCGGGCGTTGAAGCTTTGGGGCGAAGTAAACATGCGATACGACGCTCCGTCCACCCTTCCGCTGGAGCTGGCGTCGGTGGAGATCTGCGACCATGAGTCGGCGGCTGCCAGCGCGCCGGCAGCCCAAGCCCAACCGGCGCCCGCCCAAGCCCCGTCGGCGGCCCAATCTCAGCCGCCGCCCACCCAAGCTCCGGCGCAGGCCGCACCTAGGACACGGCCCAACAGGCAAAATCCAGCGCCAGCGGCCAGGAACTCGGAACCCAGGCCGCCTGACCGCGCCCAGCCTGCTCCCGCCGCCCAACGCGGCGAAACACCAATGCCCGCCGCAAACCGTCCGGATCCGTCGCCGGTTCCTGCCCCGGAACCCGGTAGTATCGCCGCCAACTGGGCGGCAACGGTCAAGACCCTAGGCCGGCACAAGGGCAAAAAATTCAACCTGGGCGCGTTGATGCGCGACTGCCGGTCCGACGCGATCACCGTAGAGGGCGACACCCTTGTTTTGGCCTTTGCCCATCGGGCCAACATGGAACGCATGCAGGAAGAACTGTCGGACCCGGTTGGAAAACAGCAAGTTGACGCCGTGGTGAGCGAAAACTTCGGCGGAGCGTATACCCTAAGGCTTACCCTGCTGGAGGATAGGGGCGAAAACAGCAACGGCCCCGGCAACTCTCAAAATAGCCCACTGGTTCGCGTCGCCCTGGGAATGGGCGCAAGAATCATCGAGGAGGTTGTGGAATGAACCGCAACATGATGCGCCAAGCCCAACGGTTGCAGGCTCAACTACAGAAGATCCAAGAGGAACTGGAAACCCTCACCGTTGAAGGCACTGCCGGCGGCGGCGTGGTAAAAGTAGTGATGACCGGGAAACAGGTGGTGGAATCGGTGTCCATCGACCCTGAGGCCGCCGAAGACGTGGACCTGCTCCAGGACCTAGTGGCCGCAGCGGTGAACGACGCATTCACCAAGACTCAGGAACTGGCCTCCGAAAAGATGGGCCCCCTGGCCGGCGGCTTGAACATCCCGGGGCTCGGGTAACGGGTGTCCAGGTAGGAATAGCGTCTTCATGACCCCTGACGCCATACCCGCGGCATCACCCTCCCTGGCCAGGTTGATCCAGGAGCTGAATCGATTGCCAGGAATCGGGCCGAAAAGCGCTCAGCGGCTGGCATATTACCTCATTCGCCTTCCTAATGAGGAAGCCCTGGCCCTGGCCGACGCGATCAGCGCCGTCAAGAGCAATATCCTTTTCTGCCAGAAATGCCAAAACCTTACCGACTCCTCACCCTGTGGAGTCTGCAGCGAACCGCAACGGAATCAAGAGCAGATATGCGTCGTAGAGGACCCGATGGACGTATTGGCTCTGGAGCGCACCCGGGCCTTTCGGGGCCTGTACCACGTGCTGCACGGCGTAATATCCCCTTTGAACGGCGTGGGGCCGGACCAACTCAAACTGAAGGAGTTGTTCAGCCGGTTGACCCAGGAAGAAGTCAAAGAGTTGATAATCGCCACCAACCCAACCCTAGAAGGTGAGGCCACGGCCATGTACATCCGCCGACACCTGGCCGGGCAAGAATTGAAAATCACTCATTTAGCCAGAGGATTGCCAGTGGGCGGTTCTTTGGAATATACCGACGATCTGACCCTCAGCAGAGCCTTCCAAGGGCGCCAGGAGCTTTAACCATGGCTCCACCACGGACGTACCACTGCGAAGCATTGATCCTCAAGCATGTTCCTTTCGGTGAGGCCGATCTTTTAGTCACTTTTTTCACCAGGGAACGTGGCAAGATTCGCGCCGTGGCCAGAGGCGCCCGCCGGTCCAACAGCAAACTGGTTGGCCATCTAGAGCCCCTGACCCAAGTTAACTTGTCCGTGGCCCAGGGCCGGGGCGGCCTGGACCACGTATCGCAAGCCCAACTGATAGAGAGCTTCGCCCCGCTGAAAGACGATCTAAAAGCGATAACCAAGGGCTTCTACCTAGCCGAGTTAGTGGATGGGTTTGGCTCCGAAGCCAACCCGAACCAACCCCTGTATCATCTGGCCGTGGCAGGATTGAACGCCATCGGCCAAGACCCTGAATCCGAACTGTCTTTAAGGTTCTTTGAACTGCACTTGCTCAAGGTCTCCGGCTTGATGCCTGAATTGTACCAATGCGTGGAATGCCGGAAGGACCTTGCCCCGGGAAGTCACCGCTTCAGCCCGGACGTGGGCGGTTGCCTGTGCCCGGATTGCCGCCCGGCCGATGCCCATGTTCGGCCATTGTCCCTCCGAGCCCTGAAAGTTCTGCGGCTGTTAGACCGCAGCCAACTTAGAGAAATACCGTCATTGAAGCTGAGTGACTCCTTGGCCCAAGAGATTAAATCGCTGCTCGGCATGAGCATAGAGTATTGGCTGGACAAGCAAATTCAGTCTAACTCGTTTTTAGAACAGCTACACCGTGAGGAGAAGTCTGGAGTATATTCCTGAGAATTTGAATAGATCCATCTGACGCGGAAAGCCGGCGCCCGCCCATTTAAGAGCGGCAGCCACTCCACTGGGTTGATGAGGTGATGAGGATAATCGATGTTTAACAAAATCTTGATTGCCAACCGGGGCGAGATTGCTTGTCGATTCATCCGCACTTGCCGCAAGCTGGGTATCAGTACCGTAGCCGTTTACTCTGAAGCCGACCGGAACGCACTTCACGTCCAATTAGCCGACGAGGCTCGGCTAGTTGGAAAAGCTCCGCCCCAACAAAGCTACTTAGATATCGACAATATTCTTGCAGCCGCCCAGGATTCCGGGGCGCAAGCGATACACCCCGGCTATGGATTCCTGTCCGAGAACGCCGTTTTCGCCCGCCGCTGTCAGGAAATCGGGGTCCGCTTTATCGGCCCATCCCCGGCAGTCATGGAGAAGATGGGCGACAAACTTCGCGCCCGCAAGTTGGCTAAGAAGGCGGGATTGCCAGTACTGCCTGGCACCGGCCACGCGGTGGAAGATGATGAGGCCGAAGACCAGGCCTGGAAGCTGGGGTTTCCGCTGATGGTCAAGGCATTGGAAGGCGGCGGTGGCATCGGCATCCACGTCATCGACTCCATGAAAGAACTCACCCCGATTATCCAACGCACCCGCCAGGTGGCTACCAGCGCCTTCGGCAGTCCCAGTCTGTTCTTTGAGCGATACCTCAAAGACGCCTCCCATATCGAAGTCCAGATCATCGGCGACGAACACGGCCGCCTGATTCACCTGTTTGAGCGAGATTGTTCGGTCCAACGCCGGCACCAGAAGCTGGTCGAAGAGTCTCCGGCGGTAAAACTGACCCCTAAACTGCGACGGAAGCTCTGCAAGTTGGCCCTGAAGTTGGGCAAGCACATCGGTTACACCAATGCCGGCACGGTGGAATTCCTGGTAGCTGCCGATGGCCAAGCCTACTTCACGGAGATGAACACCCGGTTACAGGTGGAGCACGGCGTTACCGAGATGGTCACCGGAGTCGACTTGGTGGAAATGCAGATCCGGATAGCCGCCGGAGAAGCCTTGCCGGTGAAACAAGAGGATATCCAGGTCAAGGGCCATGCCATTCAGGCACGCGTTTACCCGGAAGATCCGGTAACTTTGATGCCCCAGACCGGCGAAATCACCGACTACCATCAGCCTGCCGGAGACCACATTCGGGTGGATAGCGCGCTTTGCGCCGGTTATGAAGTTGGGTTACACTATGAGCCGCTTTTAGCCAAAGTCATGGCCTGGGGTGAGACTCGCGAAGACGCGGCGAAGGATCTCTTGCGGGCGCTACTCTGCTTCCGCGTGGGGGGCGTAACCTGCAACACATCCCTATTGCGAGACATTCTGGCCAGCGCTGAGTTCGCCGAGGCAACTTACCATACCGGGTCCATGACTTCATGGCTGGAGGCCGGTACAGTTCGGGCTCTCCATTCTGGTGCCAATGGAAACACGATGAAAAACGGCAAGGAACACTCTGACAGAGACACGGCGGCGGCTATCGCGGTTGCGATGGCATTGGCATCCAAAAGCGCCGGTGCTTTCGCGACCCCAGCCGCCAATCAATGGCGGGCTTACGGGCGGCGGGAACAGCTTCAGCCGCGTCCCCAGGTAAGCCGGAGTTGGCGATAACACCCTTCCGGATCAAAGTCGGCGACCACTGGTTTACCGTACAAGTCGGAGACCTGACCTACTCGCCTGTGGAAGTCACCGTCGAAGGCGAGACCATCTCCGTGGAGGTCGAAGGTCTTCCTCCCCGTCCTCTTCCCAATACTCGCGGTCCGCGCAGCAGACCCGCTCAGATCGTTTCAGCGCCACGTCAACGCCGTTCTCCAGGCTCCGACCCGTCGGACAAGATTCTACGCAGTCCTATGCCTGGAAAAGTGATTTCCATCATGGTGCGGCCAGGAGACCGGGTGTCGGCTGGCGACGAAGTATGCGTGGTGGAAGCTATGAAGATGGAGCAGAGCATCAGAACCGGGCGAGACGGTGTGATCAAGGCCGTCCACGTACAGCCCATGGACTCCGTCAGCGCCAACGACCCGCTAGTGGAGTTGGAATAAACAGGGAGGACGCCGGGCCCCGGATGAGGCCAAGACTACAGCGCCGTCTCCCCCCTCTCTCCCGTCCTAACCCGAATCACTTCCTCCACGTTGCTTATGAAAATCTTCCCGTCGCCGATCTCGCCGGTCCGGGCGGCTTCGATAATGATTTCGCAAACCCTCTCTGCGTCGCCGTCTCCAACCACCAACTCCATCTTCGTTTTCGGCAACATATCCATGGCTATCGATTGACCGCTGCGGCCCTGATGGACGATGCCTCGTTGGGCGCCACGGCCAATCACGGCCACCGTGTTCAGCCCCACGAACCGCCCTCCACCAATGCTTCTTTCACAGCGGTGAGCTTTTCCGGGCGGATTATCGCTTCAACCTTTTTCATGTTTCATCCTCCTATCCGTCGGTTCGGTCCCGATCCCGCGACACGATTTACAGGCTGCCTTAAAGGATTATAGCCTGTATGCTGGTTCGCCATGTTCGCTAAGATCCAGGCCGATCTCCTCTGCGGATTCAGAAACACGAAGGCCAATGGTGAATTTTATCGCCAAAAGTATGACGGCCGTTACCGCGAAGGCCCATGCCCAAGTGGCGCCTATCGCAATGAATTGGATGCCGATCTGCTCCAAGCGGGAAACTCCATCGGCCAAACCGCCGTATCCTATCCCAACGAATATTCCGGTGGCTATTGCGCCCCAGGTACCACCGATGCCGTGGACACCCCAAACGGACAGGGCATCGTCGACTTTCAACTTGATGAGCAGTTGAATAGCGCCGAAGCACATAACGCCAGCCCCAATGCCAATGATTATCGCTGGCATGGCGCCAACGAAACCGGAGGCCGGTGTGATTGCTACCAATCCGGCCACCGCGCCCGAGGCGGCGCCGATGATGCTGGGCTTCTTGGAGAATATCCATGACATGCCAACCCAGCCGATGATCCCGGCGCAGGCCGCCGTGTTGGTCACGACGAAAGCGTTGACGGCGTCACCGCCGGCAGACAGAGCGCTTCCTGCGTTGAAACCGAACCAACCGAACCAAAGAAGGCCCGCTCCCAACACAACCAGCGGCAGGTTATGAGGTTCCATCGCCTGCCTGCCGAATCCCAACCGAGGGCCTAGAATCAACGCGGCAGCCAATGCGGCGACCCCAGAGTTGATGTGGACTACCGTCCCGCCGGCGAAGTCCAGTGCGCCTAAACCCAGCAGCCAACCGCCATCAGCCCAAACCCAGTGGGCCACCGGCGCGTACACGATGGTTACCCACAAGGTGGTAAACACCACAAAGGCGCTGAACTTCATTCGCTCGGCAAAGGCCCCGGTGATCAGGGCCGGGGTAATGATCGCAAACATCCCCTGGAAGATCATGAACGCCTGCGCCGGAATCTTGGCGTCCGGGGTTGCGCCTTCAGAGGCGCTGACACCGGCCAAACCGAAGTTATCTAAACCACCGATAAAGCCGCCGATGTCTGGGCCGAAAGCCAATGTATAGCCCCACAAGACCCACACTACTCCGACTATCCCCATGGTGGCGAAGCTATACATGATCGTGGACCCCACGTTTTTCTGCCGGGCTAATCCTCCGTAGAACAACGCCAGACCAGGAATCATGAGCAGCACCAAGGCCGCTGCTATCAAGATAAACGCCGTGTCGCCTGAATTAACCATGAATCTATCCCCCAATTCCTTAATACAAGATCAACGAAGTAAGCCAGCACATGGCTTTGAAATCATCTGGGACGATTAACAGTACCGGGAATGCAGGATGTTACATCATTTAAGTTTCATCGATATTACGAATTTGTTACAACGAAGTTACATACGGTCCGTTTCCCCGCGTTGGCGGTGTAAACCTCTGCCTGGTACAGGCAAGAATGGGCTCCGGCATTCCGGTGGTATACTTTGACGATTCGCTGCAAATGGGTCCAGTTATTGTTGCGTCGGTCTAAGGAGCTATACCGTGCCATACGAAAACATAATTCTGGAGATTGAGGAACAGGTCGCCGTGGTGACCCTGAACCGCCCCGATAAGCTCAACGCCATAAGCTCTGAGCTTCACGAAGAGATCATGCAGGTATGCCGGCAACTTGGGGAAGACGACGGGGTTAGGGTGGTGATCTGGACCGGCGCGGGAAGGGGATTCTGCTCTGGAGTTGACCTGACCGCCGCCCGGCAGCAAGGAGAACATCAACCACGGTCAGAGCGCATCGATGAATACGGCTGGGTTGGACGCCAGGCCATCGAGATTTACCGGAACCTGAATAAACCCACCATCGCCGCCGTTAACGGAGTGGCCGCCGGGGCCGGGATGTCCCTGGCACTGGCCTGCGATAT
>CATMOE010000015.1:0-59205 GCA_950072105.1 uncultured Dehalococcoidia bacterium | reverse complement strand
ATCACGTCGGAGAAAGTGCTTGCCGCACTGAATAAAAAGTGACCTCGCCACTGTTCCCACTAGGCGGCCCAAGATGAACGTCAGTGGATATCTGCTGCCATTCCCAGATCCTGGCGCTGCCGATATGATGAGCGACCATCTGGAGCAGGTGGTCCAGGCCAACGGCCCAGGAAAGATAATCGTTACCACATGTCTTCCCGAGACTTCGACGAATGGGTTAGAGAATCCCTCCGGGTCTGTTGGTCAATCTGCCCGAAGGAAGTTGGAATTCTTTAGGCTGGAAGACAGAGAGTGGGTATTCCTTTACGGTACAACGGTCGATGGCGGCCGGGAGCCGAAAAAAGTGGTCTTGGAAGTCCAGGCGGCCGGAACCATCAGATGCACGTTAACGAACATGAGCGGCAGGGAAGGCCAGTTTTTTCTGGAGTGCAGTTTTGAACTCGAGGAGGCGCAGTAACCCCTTCCCGGGCACCCTCTCTGCAACTGACTACGATTTCCAAACCTGAAGCAGAGGCCCCCACTAATTTCCGACGATCCACGACCGTGATCCACAATCCTCCGGAAGGTTTCGAGACTGGAACAGCTACACGTCGCTTGACAAGATCACGCCACAAACAATATCATAGAATAGTATTTTATATAGCTATTACTATTGTAATTTAAGATATACTCCATCGTAACTGAGGGTCACCATGGTCGTCAGAGTAAGCAACGCTCCTGCCGGCTTGGACCACTAGCAAGTACCCTTCCTCGGCGCGGCTTGATGGTCCGGCTTCCTCATTACCGTTTCTAGACACCATCACCTTTCGATAGGACGTTCTTTGCTTGCAGACTGACAGACCCGAAATCCAGGCGCCAACCGTCGGCGTGGAGACCGAGACTCCGACATCTGAAGGAGCAGTGAACGTTCCGGAGGCCCCTGCTCCGAGGCCGGTCACAGCAGCCCGGCCGGCACGCCGGGCCACAAAGAGGGGCTGGAAACAAACCTTCGACTCCCTTTCAAACACGCACTTCCGCCACTTCTGGCTGGGAATGATGGTGATGATGGGGGCCATGCAGATGCAGATGATGGCCCGGGGCTACCTGGTCTACGACTTAACAAACCAGAACGCCGCTATCCTTGGGCTGGTCAACGCCGCCACCGCGCTCCCCATATTGGTCCTTGCGCTGTTTGGCGGAGCGCTGGCCGACAGGATTGAGCGCAAGCGCATCGTTCAGGTTGGGCAAGGCGGCGCAGCCATACTTGCGGTGTTCATTGCCATTACCATCTCCGTGGGCAGCGTCACGTGGTACCACCTCCTCGGCGCGTCGATAGTCCATGGGTCCCTCATGGCGCTGCTGATGCCGGCCCGGCAAGCCATGATCCCTCAGTTGGTTGGCAAGGAGAAGCTGGGCAACGCCATGGCCCTGAACGCGGCCGGCATGAGCTTGACCACGCTGATGGCGCCGGCTCTAGCGGGGGGCTTTACGCGCTGATAGGTCCGGATGGCGTGTACTACGTCATCGGTGGGATGTTAGTGGGCGCGATGCTATTAACTGGACTGCTCCCCAAATCCACCGCGGAGCCCACCGACAAAAGAACGACGGTGCTTGGCGACATCAAGGACGGACTCTCTTACATCCGGCGTACCCGCATGGTCTTTGTCTTGTTATGCCTGGGATTGGCCACCACCATGCTGGCCATGCCCTTTAGGTTCTTGCTGCCGGTATTCGTGGTTGACATATACCACAAAGGACCGGAGGCGATGGGGCTATTGGTGAGCCTCATGGGATTAGGCACCTTGATCGGCTCACTGTTTATCGCCGGACTGGGCCGGTTTCACCGGGGGCTGTTGCTCATCGCGGGAAGCTTTATGACCGGCTTTGCTTTGTTGCTAGTATCCATATTCCCGGTATACGCTATTGCCTTGGGACTCATGGTTCTTCTCGGCCTGGGAGACGCCGGCCGAAGGGCGCTGAACCAAGCCTTGGTGATGGAAATCTCCGAGGAACAGTACCGCGGCCGGGTATGGAGCGTCTTCATGATGAACTTTGGGCTCATGCCTTTGGGCGTTTTGCCTGCGGCCCTGGTAGCCGAATATTTTGGCGGTCAAGTCGCCATCGGCATCCTGGCCGGGCTGATGCTTCTCGTCTCGGCCGTCGTCTTAATCACCCACAAGCAACTCCGTCAGTTCCAGTAACAGAGGAACGATCGTCCCCATTTCGTTCGCGCCTGCTCACGTCTTCGGATCTAGCGATCCCTATTCGCCGATGGTGTTCATAACAGGCTATACTACCGTCGATCAAATCAACATTATCGTGGCTGTAACCCCATTCCCCTGAGCTTTTAACCCGTGTAGAGGAGTTGCTATCGATGGAACTATTGGTAAACGGAGAATCGTACGAGGTGGACGTGGACGAGGAGACGACTCTTCTTGCCGTCCTGCGCCACGACCTGGGATTGACCGGCACCAAATATGGGTGCGGCGACGGAGATTGCGGAGCCTGCACGGTCTTGATTGACGGCGAGTCGAAGAACTCTTGCATCACTCCAGTGGAAGCGGCGGCAGGGCGAGAGGTTACTACCATCGAAGGTCTAGCCAAGGGCGGCAATCTCCATCCGGTTCAAGAAGCATTCATCGAACACACGGCGTTCCAGTGCGCTTTCTGCACGCCGGGATTCATCATGAGTGCGGTAGCTTTGCTATCGCGCAACCCTCAGCCCGACGATCGGCAGATCCGAGCGGCTCTGACCGGCAACATCTGCCGCTGCGGCACCTACGTACGTATCCTGCAGGCGGCCAAGGCAGCCGCCGAGCGGATGGGCCAAGAAGGAGGAAAGTGATGACAACGATCAGTGAACTTCACGAGGATGCCGCGCTCGTCGTTACCGGTCCCCCTCAATGGGCCGGTGGGCTTGAGCTTCGCGAGCCACCCGGACCGGAGGCGACTTTGCTGGTAATGGACCGGCAAGGCGGCGCCACCGCTTTCTCCGGCAAAGTGGAATACGGCCAGGGCATCCGCAGCGGATTTTCCCTCGCTGTCGCTGATGAACTGGACCTGCCACTTGATTCGGTTCGCATCATTTTGGGCGATACCGCTCTGGTGCCTTATGATCGAGGCACCGTTGGCAGCCTGTCGACGATGACGCTGGGTATGCAGCTCCGGCGGGCGGCCGCAACAGCAAGAGGCGCGCTCATCACCCTCGCCGCGGAGCATTGGTCGGTTGAAGAGGCCAGTTTGGCAACAAGCGAGGGCCAAGTCTTCGTAAGCGGCGAGCCAAGCCGAAGAGTCTCCTACGCTGAGCTACTGCAAGGAAAAGACCTTCGGCTGCCTATTCTCGAAGACACGGCCACCAAGCGGGCCGAGGATTTCGTCTTCATGGGTAAGGACGCGACGCGTACCGATGCCCTGGCCAGGGTCACCGGCCAAGCCAAGTACTCGCATGACATCGTCGTAGATGGCATGCTCCACGGCAAGATCCTGCGCGCCCCTTCCTATGGCGCCACTCCCCAGCAGATTGATACCGCTGGGGCCGAACGCATTCCCGGCTTTGTCATTCTGGTACGAGATGGGGACTTCGTCGGTGTGGTGTGCGAGCGCGAAGATGCCGCCGAACAAGCTGTCGATGCGATACGGGTTCGCTGGCAAGAAGAACAGAACCTCCCATCAGACTCAGACTTTCCAGCCGCACTGAAAGAGAAAGCCAAGGAGATGATTGTCCTTCGAGAAGAGGGTTCGCCGGCGGATGGATTTGCCCAGGCGGACCATGTCCTAGAGGGCAGTTACTTTGTTCCCCACGTCGCCAATGTCCCCATGGAGACCAGCGCCGCGGTTGCGTCATGGGATGGCGGGAACCTGACCGTTTGGTCCGGTGACCGGGCCCCCTTTGGAGTGCGGGACGAGCTGGCTCAAGCATTGGATATGAGTCAAGACCAGATACGAGTCATTGCCCCCGAGGTCGGCGGCTCCTTTGGCACCAAGGGCACCGTTGAGGTGGCGAAAGAAGCGGCTGTCCTCGCCAAAGCAGCGGGCCGGCCGGTTCGCGTCGCCCACAGCCGGGAAGAAGAGTTCATATGGGCCACCGTACGGCCCGCGGCGCTCTTTGAGATCCGCAGCGGTTTCAACGCCGACGGACAGATCGTGGCTTGGGAGTACACCGCCTATCACACCGGCGACCGTCCGCAACGTGGGCAGCGGGGGGCCGATACCCCCTACAACACCCCGAACGTGCGCATAGCCGTGGCGGATTCCGCATCGCCCCTGCGAACCGGCTCTTACCGGTCGCTTGGTTGCGCGGCGAATCATTTTGCCCGGGAGATTCATATCGACGAGATCGCGGCCACTCTCAACATGGATCCCGTGGAGCTTCGGCTCATGAATCTGACCCATCCTCGCTTAAGCCGAGTCCTTAGGCAGACCGCCGACCGCTTTGACTGGGAATCTCGCCGGAACGATACCTCCGTGGGAATCGGTGTAGCCATCGGTTACGACGCTGGCAGCTTCGTGGCTGAATGCGCGGAGGTCACCGCAAGAAGAAGGAATGTGAGGGTACAACGAGTCGTGGCTGGCATCGACTGCGGCATGGTAGTCAACCCTGAAGGCGTCCGCAACCAGATGGAAGGGTCCATCATCATGGGCATGGGAACCGCGCTTCGTGAGGTAGTAGAATTCGATTCCGGGCGGCTGTTGAACCCGGCCTTAAGCCGGTACCGTGTACCGCGCATCAACGACACACCCGAGATCGAGATTGTGATGTCCGGTGACTCCACAACCCCGTCCACCGGCGCCGGCGAGCCAGGGATCGTCCCCATCGCCGCCGCCATCGGCAACGCGGTCTATGCTGCCACCAAGACCCGCATCCGGGACCTTCCCATCGTACCCCGGCTGGGATGATGGCGGTTAGAAATAAGAGAGCAGCGCTTTGAGGCAAAGTACTGACCGTATTCTAGTTTCCCACGCCGGTAACTTGCCACGGCCCGAGTATCTAAACGAGTTAATCGACGGTGGAATCAGCTTGGAGGCGGCCACTGGAACCGAGTATCATCAGCGGCTTCCCCAAGCAATACAAGACGTCGTAGACCGGCAGGTGCTGCTGGGAGTGGACATCGTGAACGATGGTGAGTTTGCTAAAGCCGGGAGTTACGGCGGCTACATGGTTGATCGCGTCACAGGTTACTCGACGGTGCCAGAGGACCCGGCCCGCCCACCCAAAAGAGCTGGTACGTCGGAGCGCGATCGTAGACAATTTCCAGGCTTTTACGATTCAGGGCTTTGGTTTTCTGGATCCGGGGGACCGATCCGTCCGGGGTTTGCCACCCGGGGAGGAATGCGCTCCCCTAATCAGAGAGCCCCACGGGTATGCACGTCGGCTGTTACCTACTCCGGCCAGACAGCCGTCCAGGCCGACGTTGACCATATCAAGGCGGCGATTCACGGTAGAGATGTCGAGGGGTATATAGCGGCTCTAGGGCCTCTGAGCTTGGGCGCCGGGGTACGCAACGAACACTACAGCAGCGAAGAAGAGTACATGATGGCCGTGGCTGAGGCATGCCGTGAGGAGTACAAGACCATCACGGACGCCGGTCTCATAGTGCAAGTGGACGAACCCGGAGTTCTGCACGTCTTGGACCTTCTATCCAGACTGGAATGTCAATGATCTGCGTAAATATCTAAGCTTCTGCGTCGAGGTGATCAACCGTTCCATACAGGGCCTGCCCGAAGATCTAGTTCGATTTCATACTTGCTGGGGAAGTGGTCACCGCCCCTCGTAAACGACATAGAGCTTAAATCCATCGTGGACCTGCTGATCAAGATCAACGCCCGGCAATACTCGATCGAGGCGGCTAATGTGAGGCACGAGCACGAATATCGTGTGTGGGAAGATGTGAAACTGCCCGAAGGCAGGATGCTGATGCCGGGCGTAATCTCCCACGCTACCGACCTGGTTGAGCACCCCGAACTCGTGGCTGAGCGTATCGTCAGGTACGCTAATTCGGTGGGGCGGGAAAACGTCCAGACCGGTACCGACTGCGGCATGGGTTCCCGGGTTGGTCATGAAGAAGTTGTTTGGGCCAAGTTGAGTTCCATGGTAGAGGGTGCAAGACTAGCGACAGAGAGGTTATGGGGATAACCCGTCACCTTGACGGAGCGGCCTGTAGCCGGTAATCTAGGCTCACCGATATCCAAAAGCCTACTAGTAAAGGGAGTTTTGAATGACTACAAAAGCCCAAACGTATAATGTCGACATCGCCGACGTGGAATATATCAATCACGGTGGCGCTCCCCTATTGGCGAAGCTGTTCAAGCCCCAGGGCAGCGGGCCGTTCCCAATCATGCTTGAACTGCATGGTGGGGCCTGGGTCCGGGGAGCTCGTGAGAATGGCGACGCGGCCAATGAAGCGCTGGCCAAGACTGGTGTGATCGTGGCGGCATTGGATTTTCGCACGCAAGATCCGTATCCGGCCTCTTTGGCCGACATCCACTATGCGGTCCGTTGGGCTAAGACTCAGGCCGCGTCTTGGAACGGCATCCCGGGCAGAGTCGGCGCCATGGGCACTTCCAGTGGCGCGCACCAGGCCATGCTCCTGGGCATGCGCCCGAACGACTCTCGCTACGCCGCGCTGCCATCCCCGGCGGGCTCTTCAGCAGACGGAACCCTAGCCTGCGTGATCATGGTTTCTCCCGTGATCGACCCTCTGGGACGATATCTATATGCCAAAGGCCTGCGATCGGATTGCACGCCACCCGAGGGTATGGGCGAGCGGACGCCACCCATGCACGAGCAGTACTGGGGAACGGAAGAAGCCATGGCCGAGGGTGCCCCAGGGCGAATCCTTGCCAGTGGCGAGAAGACAGCCCTTCCGCCCACGCTGGCCCTTCGCCGCGACTACGAGGCGGCGCATCCTCGCCCGGACTTCGACGAGTTCGTAGATCAGTACCGCAAGGCTGGCGGCCCGATCGACGTGACCATCGTCGATGGAGAAGGCGAGGGTCTTCTGAGCGACCTATCTTCTGACGTTGGAAAGCAGACGTTGGAGCAGATGGGCGCGTTCATCCATAAACACATCGGTTAAGCCAGACACCCTGGTGCGCTGACGTTAAGAGGCGAACACGTAAAAACGTGTCCGCCTCTTATGCGTATCGGTGGAATCGCCCAACCTTGCCGGACGCCGGCATCAAACTAGGCCCGCACTCTAATGACTGCGGGCCTAGTCTTTCGTCCGGATAGAAGAACCACTGAGCCTTAGCAAGAAGCAAGGCCTGGTCTTGTTGCGTTGCTAGAACTCGGTTGGAAGGGTGAGCTTACCGGCTGGCCATCACCGCCTCATTCAGCCCGCGGATAGCATCTCGCGTTTCCTCGCTTGGCGCCTTGCCCATCTCGACGTGTTGGGACACCTCGAAGGACCGGTCCACCTCTGCCATAACCGCTTCGTCCGACTGGTCGATGTCGATCGGGACGCTGATCTGGGCCCATGACGTATGGCCGGTCAGCCAGAACACCTCGGTGGGGTTGTTCTCCGGATCGCGGAAGTAGCAACCGATGGCGCTGGCATGGGTGACGATGCGGTCTATCTTATACCCGCGCTCATTAATGCGCCGCTTGAAGTCACGGAGGTCATCAAGGGAGTCTACCCGCATCGACATCTGCTGGATCCAGTGGGGGTCCTCAAGGGAAGTCCGGCCGCTGATCAGCGCGATCTCGTGGTCGACGCCTTCCGGGTCGGCGCTGAAAAAGGCCCCGAGCGGACCGACTTTGGTCAGCGTCATGCCCATGAATTTCCCGTAGAATTCCTTCATGAGTTCCAGATCCTGAACGTAGAAGCCGATATGACCGAGTCCATTGACTTTCGCTGACATTTTGGTCTCCTTTCCGCTTTCTTCAGAGTGACTGTGCAGCCAATCTTAATCTTACTTAACAACGAGTTTTGCTTGCCAGAGATGATACCCAAACCCATAAGTTCTGTCCACCACGGGAGGGACGCCGGAACCACTTTCACCGGACTGTCGAGTGTCAGATATAGATAGCGATTTCCCCAAACAGTTCCTGAAGTCTATGTTTGTCATCTTCGGCGAGCGTAGGCTCATCCATGGCTCTGAGGTTGTCCTCCATGTGGGTGAGGCTTGACGTGCCGGTGAGCACGATGGATATCCCCGGATGGTCGGCGGCGAATTTGTAACCGGCGCTTATAACTGAGTCCACGTCGTCGTGGATCAACCAGTCTAGGGGGGCATCGTCAGGCACGGCGTTTTAAGGGACCAGGCCTTGGGTCTTCCACTCGGCAACTTGTTCCCGCAATAACTTGGGACTCACCAGCTTGATGCGTACCGCCGCCATGTTGACGATGCCAACGTTGTGCTCCATCGCCAGGGGAAGAGCCTTGTCCGCCGCGGTCTGATTGAGTATGCCGTACTTCAATTGGATGACGTCCCACAGTTCTGGGTGAGATTCCAGAGCCAGCACGACGCCCTTGTGATCGTGCTCAACCATGAACTGCTCACTAAACCCGATGAACCGAATCTTCCCTTGCTCTTGAAAGCGCTTCAGCACCGGGTAATGCTGTTCCACCACATCGAAGTAATGCTTTGAATTGAAGACATGAAACTGTAGGACGTCAACGTAGTCAACCTGCAATCGAACCAGGCTGTTTTCAATGGATCTGGCGATATCTTCGGGTGTTCGCATCACACCGCCGCGGTCTAGGTAGCGGCATTTGGTAGCCAAGATATACGAGTCTCTTGGAACGCCCTTCAAGCCTCGCGCCAAAATCGATTCACTGTCTCCGTAAGCCTCCGATGTATCGAACAGGTTGACGCCTGAGTCGATGCACTTATGGATCAGTAGGTCCTGATCGTTTGATGATATTCCGGTGTTCTGACCGAGTTTGCTTGGTCCTCCTGATCCGTAACTTACCAATGAGACTTTCAGTTCAGTCCTTCCCAGTGTCCGATAAATCATTTATATCCTTGTAGTTTGCATCTTAACGATAGGTTGCATCGGTGATTACAAATGATAAGACTTTGATTCCGGAGTCTACGTAGCGTCAAGCTCCGGCCGTATTTAGCTTAGACGCAAGAGGCCTAAACGTGTAAGCTGGATACGGGCAAGTTAAGGATATAGCATGCGAATGCTAGCTCCAAGATTCTGTTTACAGATATCGCCGGGGAAATCAGATTATTCAGGGAGGACGATGGCCACCGAGAGCCAGATCCAGAAGGTAATGTCGAATTTGTCAGAGGTGCAGGCATGCGCCAACTGTGGAACCAGAATCCGCTTTGGAGACTTAGAATGTCCCCATTGTGGGGGCGACCTAGAGGACTACCTCCGTCAGTGGGCCGAAGAGTTGATCAATCATCTGGAGTTGGAGTAACCGCGGAAGTACCAATGCCGCTTACTCAGCCTAATTGTTCGATGCTCTGGATTTAGGCTCTAAAGTTGCTCCAGGGCCTGGCGGGACAGCATCATCTTGACCGGGCTGATGGGACGGAAGGTGCGGGATACCCGGACATCTCCAGCCAAGCTGCACAGGGTATACGCTTCGTAGGGGGCCATCCCTTTCTCCGTCACCAGGAAGTCCACCATGTCGCGTACGGCCTGTTTCATGGCCGGGCCCAGGTCTTCCCCATGGGACAGGACTACAAAGTGGTCCGGGGTCAGCGCTCGTGGCCCCGGGATGTTCATCCCCTTTTCCACCGTCACTCGCAGGTGGGTATCCGCTGAGCATTCGGCCCCGGTGCCCGCCACCGCTCCGTCGCCCACCAGGGCATGGCAATCTCCCAAGACCAGCAGACCTCCGGGCACGAACACCGGCAGGTAGAGTGAGCTTCCTGCTACCAACTCTTTCATGTCGATGTCGCCACCGTAGGGACCGCTGTCGCTGGCCGTGCTCTGGGAATAGGTGGGCGTAGTGGCCACTAGCCCCATGGAGGGATTCAGGGGCAAGCGGATCCCGTTGGGCAGCAAGGCAAAACCGTCCTCGAAGCTCATCACCGTTGGGAATCCTTCGGTAAACTCCTCGTCAAGGAATCCCCGGCCCGGCATTACCATATGGGCCGCCCCTTCCTTGGGCGTAATGCTGATGAAGTCAATCTTCAAGGCGTCGCCCGGTTCGGCGCCGTTCACGTAGATGGGACCGCTGGCCGGACCTTTCAGGTACCTCTCGCCGATCACTCCCGGGTCGCGGACCCCTTCAAAGGCGTCCCAGGTCTCGACCATCAACTCCTCTCCCGAATCGATGGTGATCGCGGGGGTGGCTCCGGGCTCTAGCATGTAGATATGGTGTTCCCGGTCCAGTTCTTTCATGTCGGTGCCTCCGGTTGAGTTGGGGCGAGTGATCTACAGGCCGGCCTGCAAGTCTGCTTGATAAAATGTCACTGCTTCCGGGGGGGTCAGGTCCACCACGGTCACCTCACCCAACGGGTCGCGAGGAGAAGATCCACGGGCGGTGCCGGAATAAACCGCGGTGACTCGCCCTTGAGAAACGTCAACGTGGCGGTCCCAGTGTCCTAAAGCCAGGTAGTCGCAGGGCGCGGCCGCGATCTCCGGGGGGTAGATGGGGGAAGACCGCTGGTCCCGGTCGTCGTCAAAGTGGAAATGGCCGTGGGCCAGCGCCACCATCCAATGGCCGTTGCGTTGGGTTGGCATACCCTCCAGGGGACGAAAGGCCGGGGTGTGGCTGACCATGGCCCTTCCCCAGACATCCAAGGTCAACTCGGGAAACGATAGCGCTTCCCCATCCGTCTGGGTGATGATGTGCAGGTTATCAGGCTTGTGCTGGAAGACTTCCCGCTGGTAAAGCGAGTTGTCATCGTACAGATCATGGTTACCCGGCAACAGAACCGCCGGCTGGCTAATACGGGCGATCTCCTCCAGAAACGCCTCCAGCACCGAGTCGGGTACCCGTCCGTGGTCAAAGACATCGCCCACCAAGAGGAGCATATCTCCACCCAATCGCGACACCGAGTCCACCACTGCCCTAAGGGCGCCGTCGGCCAACGGATGACCCATGTCATCCCCCAGGTGTAGATCGGACGTATGAATCAGCCTTACTTTATTCCTCAATATCGATCGAGACTCCCTGTCGTGATTCTTGGCGGCGCGCTGGCCGCGTTCTAGCTTCCGATAACACCCTTATCCCGAAGTTCGGATATTTTAGCGGCGTCGTAGCCCTGCTCGGTGAGAAGTTCCTCGTTGTGCTCACCCAACAGCGGGGGAGGGCGGCGGATGCTGGAGGGAGTTGCTTCCAGCTTCAGCGGCGAGTTGGGCACGCGCAGGTCGGGGACGTTGGGGTGGGGCATGTTCACGATCATGTTTCTCGCTTGTACTTGGGCATCGTTGATCACTTGGGAGACCGTGTTGATCGGACCGCACGGCACCCCTGCATCCGAGATAACCTCCACCCACTCGGCCACGGTCTTCGTCTCGAAAATTTCGCTCAAGGTTTCAACACATGCTGCCCGGTTCTCCACCCGTTTGGTGTTGGTGGAAAATCGAGGGTCTTCCAGAAGATCGGCCCGCCCGATCGCTGGGCAGAGCCGCTCCCATAGCCCTTGATTACCACAGCCCAAGATGAAGTGTTGGTCGGAGGCGGGGAAGCTCTGGTAGGGAACCAGGCTGGGGTGCCCCGATCCCAGCCGGTGCGGCTCCACGCCGGTGGCCATGTAACCGGTGGCATGATAGCTCATGGCGGCCACCTGGCCGTCCAATAGCGCTGCCTCTATCCTCTGCCCTTCGCCCGTCTTTTGCTTGTGGTGTAGGGCGGTCAGGATAGAGCCATAGGCCATCATCCCAGTGAATAGGTCCACCAAGGAGAAGCCCACGCGCAACGGGGAGCCATCCGGTTCGCCGGTCAGATGCATGAGCCCGCTATAGGCTTGGATTATCAGGTCGTAACCCGGTTTGTCGGCCATGGGTCCGGTTCGGCCATAGCCGGATATGGAGCAATAAATTATGTTGGGGTTTACAGCCCGCACCGCGTCATAGCCCAGGCCCATGCGGTCCAACGCTCCGGCGCGGAAGCTTTCCACCATCACATCGGCCTTGGCCGCCAGTCCCAGCACGATGTCGATCCCTTCTTGCTCTTTCAAGTTGAGGCTTAGGCTCCGCTTGTTGCGGTTGAAGGTCAGGAACTGGGTGCCTTCATCGTTCCAGAAGGGGGTCCAAGACCGGGTCTCATCCCCTAGTTTGGGCTCTTCGATCTTGGTCACCTCGGCGCCCATGTCCCCCAACATCATGGTGCAAAAGGGGCCGGCGAGAGTCCGGGTTAGGTCTACGACTTTGATTTCGTCAAGAGCCGAAGTCATTAGCGAAACTCCAGTAACCATCGATTATGGAAATTTGATTAACGATGGAAATTTTCTTCGAGGGATCGGATGGGCTCAGGCTGGGAATTTACCGGCGCGGGGAGCCCGCGGGCATTATAGCATGGGCATGGACTGACTTCAGAAACGCTGGGCCATTGACCCAAACATCGCGCGATGCTAGCGTGTGACCTCCGGCGGGTCTGGAAGCTGCACTGGGGGTGATGGAACGTGGCGCTACGACAGGGAAACAACGCTGTTGGAGTGGTGGTGCTGGGCGGGATAAACATGGACCTGGTAACCATTTCCCCCCGGTTTCCCCAGCCGGGGGAGACGGTGGTCGGCAGCCGCTTCCTGACCTACCCCGGCGGCAAGGGCGCCAACCAAGCCGTAGCCGCCGCGCGCATGGGCGCTCCCACGGCGATGGTGGGGCGGGTGGGCGACGACATGTTCGGCCTGCAACTAATCGACACCCTTGCGGCCGGCGGCATCAACGTGGATGGAATCGCCATCGCCCCAGATACCACTTCGGGGATAGCGGTCATCAGCATCGATGAGTCTGCCCAGAACCAGATCATCCAGGTCCTGGGAGCCAACATCACCTGCGGCGAGGCGGAAGCCGGCCGGGTGCTACTGGCCTTGGCCGATGCCTCGACGCTACTGCTCCAACTGGAGGTCTCCGTGGATCTATCGCTACAAGTAGCCAAAGAGGCTTACGCCCTGGGCAAGACGGTGATCTTGGACCCTGGCCCGGTACGCCCGATACCCCCGGAATTCTTCCCCTTCTGCAGCGTGATCACACCCAACGAAACCGAAGCCCAAGCCCTGGTTGGTTTTCCGGTGGTGGACGCGACCACGGCAGCCCAAGCTGCCGAGCAGCTTTTGGACATAGGAGTAGGCGTCGCAGTGGTGAAGCTGGGCGCTCAAGGCGTGTACTACGCCACCGCTGATGGAGGGGATTTCGTGCCCCCCTTCCCGGTGGAGGCCGTTGACTCGGTAGCCGCCGGAGACGCTTTCAACGGGGCCCTGGCCGTATCCCTGGCCGAGGGCGCAACCCTGCATCAGTCGGTCCGCATGGCCGCGGCGGCAGGGGCGCTGGCCGTCACCAAGTCAGGAGCCCAAGACTCCATGCCCTTCCGGGCAGAGGTGGAAGAGTTGATGGTGGGCGCGTAGTAGCTAAGACCTGATTAATTCACGCCTAATGGGTCATTTCCAGACTATTCCTGAGAGCCTAGAACCATCCCTCTAATCAACCGGCCTTGACGCGGATTCTTGTCAGGTCGAGATTACCTTGTCAAACGCCATGATTCGCTCGATATTGGACTTGGGGTTGGTAAATTCTGCGTTTTTCCCTTTTAGATCTTCTTCCGTCACTCCACGAGCGACTGCACAACCGCCTCAAACACAGATCGGTGTATTGTTCGCGATAGTGGTTGCAAGTATGTCTTTAAGGGGCGGCTAACCGACCGGACGACGGCATTTGCCACCGAATCTTTCATCAAGACAACAGCGTCTCCGAAGAGTGTGATAGCCGGTTCGTGTCCGGCTTCAACGGCGCCATTGGCGTTTAGGAACGGCAGAACCGCTTTTGTTGGATTCTCCGAACCGTTGGTGCTGAAGTTCATGATTGTTCCCATCTGAGTTCTCCTTTGTCTGAATTGCCCGCGCCAGGATACTACGAGGTTAGATCCCTGGCAACAATGAAGTCAGTTACGTAAGCAAGGGGAGCGGCAAATGGTTCCCTCCATTCAATCTTCGGCGATCGCGCCGGTCTTGGACCGAAGTGCCAACGCCAGCAACGCCAAGCTCCCAACGACACCGGCAATTCCCAACAAGAACACCACCCACCAATATGCCGCCGGTTTGATCTCCCCGATTATTCCCGCTACCGACAAAAGCGCGGCCAGTAGTGAAACTCCCATCACCGCCCACAGTAGTCGGAGGACCAAGGATCTAACCGGAGTTAGTAGCAACAACCAACTTGCCTGGAGTGTCGAGGCTGCCAAGATAGACACGATTGCCGTTGTCTTCCAATAAGCGTCCGAGTCCGGAGTGACCCAGATGCCGGTTGCCACCAAGACAAATCCAGCGCCACTTGCTACGAGCCCAGTCCAGGCTACGGGCAAGAGCCGTCCTCTCCGGAGCAACGCGGACGGAGGGATGGCCGAGAGGCAGAAGGAGGCCAGGTCGAGGAAGGTGAGTAGCAGACGTCCACGGGTTTTGGTGTACTCGCCCAGCAGGACCATGGCCACGATCACCAGAAGGGCGGCCACCAGCGCGCCCAACGTCCCCGACAGGAACGTTCGGGGACTTAAAGGGTTGGACCTCTTTGACAACAAGACGAATTTCCCCGATACCCGGCGGAGATCAACCCTTGAGCAACGACGTTAGCTGGCTGACCGAGTCCAGTCCGTCCAGCGCGTATATCGATTCCAATACCTTTTCTTGGGCAGCGTCCGGCAGCAGCCACTGGGAGCAGTCCTGGAACTTGGCCGCCAGTTCTTCCCGGGTCATGGGCCGCTCGGGCGTTCCCCGGGAAGAGGACGCCTCTTGGGGCAGCACGGTGCCGTCTCTCAGAGTCACCTCCACCAGGCTGCGGATGCGCTGGAAGCCAAGCGCTTCCAGGCCTTCGTGCAGATAGGGCGTGACCCTGGACATCATCTCCCGCACGTCGGGGCGAAGCACCGTCTCGTCGGTGAACTGCTCGATGCCGCCGTGCCGCTCCAACACGAGGATGCCCAGGCAGAAGGGAATGCTGAATTTGGCTTCCAACTCGTTCTGCGGCTCCGGGTAGCGTAGGGCGGCCAATACGTTGGAGGTTGTGCCCAACCGGACCGCCTCCACATCCTGAGACTGAACGTCGTGCTCCAGGATCAGATCCAAGAGGGCGTCCATCGATGGATGGGATAGGGAACCGCAGGGATAAGGCTTGATGGAGACGCCGGGGTCCACGAAGGAGTAGGGATTGCCCAGCTTGCCGTGTATCGCTTCGGGGTCCACGCCGCCGCCGGCCACCTGGAAGAACCCCCAAGGGCCATCCAAGGCTTCAGGGTCCGTCTTGTAACCCATGCGCGCCAGTTGGGCGGCGACGATCCCGCCCTGAGCCGCGGCCCCAGCGTGGTAGGGCTTGGTCATGGTCCCGAAGGCGACCCTGATACCGGCGCTCTTACTGGCGGCGATGCCCAAAGCGTGGCGGATGCCTTCCTTGTCCATGCCGTACAGCTTGACCGCCGCTGCCGCCGCCCCGAAGATGCCGATCGTGCCAGTCGAGTGGAAACCGTTCTGATAATGGTAGGGCCTGATCGCCTCGGCCACCTTGCAGGCCACTTCAACCCCACAGCAGAAGGCCGCGAGCAAGTCCCGTCCGCTGGCGCCGACCTCTTCCGCAACGGGAATAGCGGCGGAAAGCACCGGTGTGGTCGGATGGGTCAGCAGACCGTACACCCGGTCGGGCAGCAAAGAGATCTGCGTGTCGTCGAAGTCCAGAGCGTGGGACCCAACGCCGTTGGCCAGGGCGGCGTATTCGGCGGGCAAGCCGTTTCCTTGTCCCATAACGGTGCACTTGCCGTCAAGACCAAGGCCGCCGATATACTTCCGGATCAACGAGGTGCAGTCGGCGGAATAACCCGACAGCGTTACGCCGATCCCGTCGATCACCGCCTCCTTAGCCCGTGCGATAACGTTGGCGGGAATAGCGTCAAATCTAACTCCATGAATGTAATCTGTCAGCTCACGGGTGAGCGAATATTTGTCGTCAGGCATAAAGCCGGACCTCCAAGTTTGCGTTCAGCTATCAGCGGTCAGCATTCAGCTTTACTAGAACCACCCGGGGTTTAAAGCGGCGCTCGTATGCGGCCATCGCAAACCCCTGATCGCTGATGGCTGACAGCTCGTCGTACGCCATGATAGCCCATGATGATATTATGGGAAAGCTATGCCTGCCGACGACCGATTCTGTCCGTCCTGCGCCTCCCCTCTTGAAGAGAAGGACGTCGATGGCCACCTGCGTCCGGTATGCACTGAATGCGGGCGGACGATATTCTACGACCCCAAAGTCTCTGCCATCTGCATCGTAGAGCGCGGTGACAAGCTTCTGCTGGTCAAGCGTGGCAACGAACCTGGTTACGGCCTCTGGAGTCTGCCCGGAGGCTACGTGGACCGTGGAGAGGTGGTGGAAGCCGCCGCCGCCCGTGAGGTGTGGGAAGAGACCGGGTTGACCGTGGAGATTGACCGGCTTGTGGGGCTGTTCTCCGAGTCCGGGAACCCGGTTATGGTGGCAGCCTTCGCCGCCACAGAAACCGGGGGTCAGCTAACCACCGGCCCGGAAACCCTGGACCTGGGCTTTTTCTCCTTGGACGACCTCCCTCCTTTAGCCTTCCCCCGGGACGAGCAGATCTGGGCCCGCTGGCGGGACTTTAGGGACGGAGGGTGATTCAGTTGTTCCGTATCCATCCAGGTATCGAAGGACCCTGAACGGCTACATGATCGCAGACATTTTTGATCGAGGAGCCGTGGCCGCCAGACGAATCGTTCGGCAGGTACCCGGCACAGCCCTGGACCTGCTGTTTCCCCTGAACTGCCTAGGATGCCAGCGGGAAGGGAAAGTCTTGTGCGCAAGCTGCGTTGACAGCCTGCCGAAACTGACGCCCCCTTTCTGCCGCGTCTGCGCCCAGCCCAACGACCCGGCCACCTGCCATTCGTGCCTGGAATCTCCACCGGCCCTCGACGGTATACGAGCGCCCTACGAGATGGAAGGAACAATCAAAGAAGCGATCCACAACCTGAAATATCGTGGACTGAAGGCTGCGGCCCCGGAGTTGGCCGAGTCGTTGGCCAATTATCTCGAAGAACACCCCATGCCCGGCGACGTGCTGACGCCGGTGCCCCTGCACCCTCGCCGGTTGCGGAGCCGGGGCTACAACCAATCGGATTTGCTGGCCAAAATATTGTCCAAGAAACTAGGGTTGGACATGGACCAGTCGCTTTTGACGCGCGCCAAGAACAACCCTCCCCAGGTAAGCGCTTCCCAAGAGAAGCGCCGGGAGAACGTGCAGGGCAGTTTCCGGTGTGGCGGTCCGCTAGACGGACAGGCGGTGATCTTGGTGGACGACGTGGCCACCACCGGCAGCACTCTGTCCGCCTGCGCCGCCGCACTCAAGGCCGCTGGGGCGAGTTCGGTTTGGTGCCTGGTCTTGGCCCGGGAGGGTTAATCCCTACGCGCATTCCGGTTCTCGCCAGGACTATGGCTCTACGACGAATCGTACACCATCTACGACGAGTTCCATCGATTGACAACGGCCATACCGTCTGCTGAAATTACCAGGCACAATACCTGATTTGGGGAGGCCTGTTGCGAGCGCTCGATCGTCCTGAGATTTCCGAATGGCGAGGGGCGGTGGTTCGACAAGCTCACCACGAGTGGGAGTAAAGTCACCACAAACGGTATCGGGACAGGAGACTCCAATAGCGGCAAACTGAAGACACGGAGGAAACAACGATGGCGGACAAAACGTTGATATACGTCGGCGCGGAAGCCAGCGGGATCTACCGGAAGGAAGCCGGAGAGTCTCGTTGGGAGAACCTGACTCGGGGAATGGCCCCATCTGCCCAGGCCCGGACCATTGCGATCCATCCCCAGAACCCAGATATAGTATTCGCCGGAACCCAGCGGGGCGTATACCGCAGCAACGATCGGGGCGACAACTGGGAGCGGATGAACATGACCGAGGGCCGGGTGGTCTGGTCTCTGAAATTCCACCCCACCAACGCCCAGATAATGTTCCTGGGCACCGAGGGCAGCGAGGTTTTCAAGAGCGAGGACGGCGGGGAAAACTGGACCTACCAGGCCACCATCTCCAACCCGGACTCGGTCCAGATGGCCTTCGCCACCCGGATCCTTGGACTGGCTATTGAAGCCAAAGACCCCGACAACATGTTCGCGGCTTTGGAAGTCGGCGGCGCGGCCCGAAGCTCCGATGGTGGCAAGTCCTGGCAGATAACCAACAACGATTTTGCCGGCGACGTTGACTTGATGGACCTGCATGGTGTGGCCGTCGGCTCGGCGGACTCCAGCTCGGTGTTCATATCCAACCGGGTCGGCGTCTGGCGCAGCAACGACCGGGGCGACAACTGGGAAAACCTCGGATTCGAGCGTTTCTCCGACATTAAATACTCCCGGGGAATCCAAGCTTCGCCCGGCGACCCTAACACCCTATACGCCTGCGTAGGCATGAACTTCGGCAGCGAAAAGGGCGGAGTATTGCGGACCACCGACCTGGGAGAAACCTGGGAGCGCTTCGACAAGGGCGTAAGCCCCATGAGCACCACCTTCGGCGTGGCCATCAACGCCCAGCAGCCGGAGCAGGTGTATTTCTGCACCCGCAAGGGACAAGTGTTCGGCACCCATGATGCCGGCGCAAGCTGGACGGAAGATGCACTTCCCGAAGGCGTCTCCAGCGTCATCAGCGTGGCCTGCGCTTCGGCTTAGTTGCCTTTGCGCAATCATAAGCCGGCGTGCGTTACGGGCTGTCCAGAATTGCATCTTGACAGCCCTTTTGGGCAGCGGGTGTAAGACGTCATGGCCGATATTCCCGCACATGACCCGGTAAAGGCCGCCGCCGCTCTTGCCCCGAAGATACGTGAAGCTCGAGATGAACTCGATTCGGCGCGCCGCCTCCCCATACCGCTGGTTGAGGAATTGGACAAGGCAGGTCTGCTTCGGCTAGGTCTGCCACGCTCCATGGGCGGTCTTGAGTCCGACCCTCTTACCTCATTCCACGCGATTGAAGAGCTATCCAGAGCCGACGGCTCGGTTGGTTGGTGCGCCATGCTGTCCAGCGGCACCGCCATTTTAACGGGATGGCTAAAGGCTGACGTGGCGCGGTCAATGTTCGGTCAGCCACCCGAATTCAGATTGGCTGGCTCAATAAGGCCGGAAGGCCGCGCCCTCGATGTGGACGGCGGCTACCGGGTGAGCGGGCGTTGGGACTACGCCAGCGGCGTCGACCACGCAACCTGGCTGTTGTGTACCTGCAACGTTGAGGACGATAACGGTCCCATCCTGACGGCCGAGGGTACACCGGTGACCCGAGTGTTGTTCGCCCCTGCGCAGGCCGCCACGATCATCGACACGTGGCACGTGATGGGCATGAAGGGCACGGGCAGCAACGATTTCGTCCTGGATGACGTGTTCATTCCTGATGAACATACTTTCTCGCTCCTAGATCCCCCGCAAGAAAACGGTACGCTCTACCATCCCAGATTCTTCTTTGCCGGCCTTTGGACGCAGACCGTCGCCAACTCATTGGGCATGGCTCGTGGCGCGATGGACGCATACTTGGAGTTGGCTGCTCAGGCAGGCTCCACCATGTCTTCGACCCTGTTAAGGGACCGATTGCCGGCTCAGAGCGCCGTTGGGGAAGCCGAAGCTATCATCAGTGGGGCCCGCGCCTACGTTCTCGACGCCGTGGGCAGGGCTTGGCGAGCTGTCTGCAATGGAAGTCCGGACCCAAGCTGGGAGATCGCTCAAGCCCGGCTGGCGATCACCCACGGGATGCGGGAATCGGTCAGAGCCGTGGACATCTTATTCCACGCCGCCGGGACCAACGCCGTCCATCGCAAGCATCCGTTGGAGCGGTTCTTTAGAGATATCCACGTCGCTGTACAGCATGTTGCGGGCTTGCCCTCCAACATTGAGGCAGGAGGCCGGGTGATGCTGGGGCTGCCGCCCGGCGGACTAGGCTGGTAGTTCAGCTCGTAGCGAACGAATGGGCGGGGGCTAAGCTTCGCTGCAATCCCATTCCGGCAAAACCCAATATCCATCCTGAGGAATCTCCACAGCCCCGGACAAACCCTGGGCCCGCTTTAGCCGCTGCACGTTGAAGAGGTGGGTGGTGAACTCGTAATAGCGGTGTAGAAAGGTGGTTTCCAAGGTTATGTAAACCTTTGATGGGTCGCCGGGAACCGGGCGGACGCCTCCGGGGAATAGCTGGGGATATTGGGTGAACGAGCCGGTGGCGGGCGACTCCAGTTCTTTACTTCTCAACGATCCAACCGTCTCCGAGGACAGTATCGACCAGCAGAGTTCCAGCCCCAGAACCAACTTCTCCAAAATAGCTGCCGGTTCCCAGTACAGGTTCTCGTCCAGGCGCCGGTCAAATGGGGAGTCCAACAGCCGGTCATACTCCTCTCCCTTGGGCGAGCCTTGGGGGAACAGAATCTTACCCCACCGGTTCCAGAGCCACCGCAGATCGCCCGACGCCATGTGGCTCAGGTTGCGGCGGATGCTCCACTTGCTCCACTCCCACTGGTCCGACTCGAAGTCCAGTTGAGCGTCGGTAAGACCTTGGACCTCGGCGGAAACCCACTGGTAGATCTGGTTTTCAAATTGGGGGAACAGGGACGTGGCCAGAGCGTCGTCCGGGGCCGGATTAGTTGTCATGGTTGTTATTCTCCAAGTCTACTTGCCTTGAGTGGCCAGGAATATCCCAGGACGGAGACGATTGTCATTCTTCTTCCGATTTGATCGAGAGAGGAATCCTTTACCCACTCTTGTCATTCTGAGCGCAGCGAAGAATCTCTACTCGGAATGGAACTAGATTCTTTCGTCGCTATGCTCCTCAAAATCATTCATGCTGGTTGGCGCCATTACCACAGCCCACGAAAATGGGCGATCCGTGTCACTCCGATCTTTCGGCGGAAGGATCGGAGTCTCATGCCTGGTTGTGGCGGTCACCGGAGATTCCTCGCCGCCCTTCAGCGGAAGGGCTGGTGTCGGAATGACGGTGTGCGACCGAAGGTTGGCGATTCTATTTTCGGAGCAACGAAAGAGGGGAGGCTGGGGTCATCTTCCCATCCAGGCTCCGTTAAGCCCCTACCCAGGTCTCAGACCAAGCCAAACAGGCCGTGCTGCTCTCTTTGTCGCCCCGAGTTTCTGGAGTCACATTGCCTTGGGCGGTCTCACCGTTAAAGGTGATCTGCGCCCTTCTGGCCGGAACGAAGCAACTGTACACCCCGATGTCCCGCCCCGGAGTGGTCCCGACCGGCGCCACCAGCATGAAGGGCTCGGCGAAGTCGTACCAGGTGAGGGCAATCATGTCTTCGTCGCTCTCGATAGTTTCGGTCCAGAAAGAGTTGGTGTCCCCAAAGTTGTCGAATTCTGCCTGCATGACCGGCATATTCTGGTCGGCGAACTCTGGAAAGAGGTGGGTTTCGATGGTGGCTTGAAGCCAGCGGGTCATGGCGATGTTATCGGAGTATATTCGGACCTCATCATCGACAAGGTCGGTCTTGAAAAACAAAACGTGCCCCGCGCCCGCCGGAGAATACAAAATTCGCCAGTGGCTTATGCGAGTTGTCTGGGCTCCGCCCTCTTCTTGGACTAGACGGATAAAAGAGTTTTCCCCCGTTAGGAGCACGCGGTTAGGATCGGTAGGATTGGTGGTCATGAATGGACCTCTTTTTAGCAGATTCTAAGTTGCAATGTCGTAGCCTACACATTCAAGCTACCGGGAATGTAACTCCTTGTCCACCCGCTCTGCCAGGAACACCTTGAGCAGAGATTGGTAGGGCACGTCCCGCCTGTTAGCCAAGAGCTTGAGTTCGTCCAATAGAGATTCCGGTAGCCGGATCGAAATCGTTTTTGTCGAAGGCTTCAGGTTACTCAACGTCAACCGTCTAGCACTGGTCCAGTCAACGAACTCGGTGGAGTCGTGGTTGGCCCAGAAATCTCGCTCTTCGTCTTCTGACGCGAAGTTTGGTATTGGTTTAATCATCGCCACGCTCGTATACGCTCCTTTCTCGCATACTATCTGTATAGAATATTTAGAGGCCGCCCCCTATTTAGCGGAGCGGCCTCTTTACGAATTCGATGTACCTTAATCCCGTTTCCCCGAATCCGGTTAGTCTTTAGCCGGGAACCAGTCCTGTTTCCAGGGCCAGTCTCCGCTGGAGCTATCGTAGGCCGGTTGCCCAGCGTTCACCCGATCGCGGTAAGGGCTGGTGATGGGCTGCTGATAGGGGTAGATTCCGCCTTCGTAAGCCTCAGGGCCTTTCTTGAAGTGCTTGGCCGACTCCAGAGTTTCCACGAAGGGCATGTCGATGTCGTAAAGCTCCTCCAACTTCTTGGGCCTCGGGCCAGCCTTGGATACGTGGCCGTACAACTCCCGGCCCACTACGCCTTCGAGCATCCAAACGCAGTCGATGAGCTTATCCATGTCCACCCCGGTGTCGACGCCCATGTCCTCCATCATGTGGAGCAAGTCCTCGGTGGGGGCCATGCCGGTGGCGCGGCCGTTGCCGCAGTATGGGCAACCGCCCAAGCCGCCGATGGTCCCGTCCAAGTCAAGGGTGTCGTCCGGTCCTAGAACTCGCATGGCCGCATACGCCGAAGCGATGGCCATGTTCCGGCCGTTGTGGAGGTGCAGACGGATATGATTGATCTCCGGCCAGCGTTCCTTCACCCGGTAGACGCTTTCTTCGACCTTGGCCGGGGTGCAGTGGCTCATGGGATCGCCCATGGCGCAACTGCGCACTTCGATGCCGACCTCGTCCCACATGCTGTGCTGTCTCTCCAGCATGGTCATCAGGTTATCAACCGGGAATTCTCCCAGGAAGTTGGATCCCCAGCTGGCGTTGGTGCCGATACCGGCCTCTTTGATGTTCAACTCTTGGGCCTGGGCGATGACCTGGGGCCAGCGTTCCATCTCCTGCATCTGGGTGCGGTTGGTGTTCCGGCGGACAAAAACGTCGCACATGTGAACACCCAAGCGAGGATACTGGTCCCGCTCAATGGTCAACGGAGGCGAATAGGCACGGGCCCTTTCAACGCCCCTGGAGTTCAATGCCAGGGCGGTATAGTTGACGCCCGGTTTGGGGTTGAACTTGGTGACGATCTCGTCGATGCGCTCCATCTGCGGGGTCCACTTGGGACTCACGAATGAACCGACAACGATCTGCTTCAATCCGGTCTCCGACAAGGCGTCTAGGAGCATGATCTTGTTTTCCACCGAAATCTGGGAATCTTCGATCTGCATGCCCTCGCGCATGCCTTCTTCTTTGTAGTTAACCTTCGGGTAATCAGGCATAGCTCCTCCTCTCCCGATAATGACAGGGCGCCTGCCAGCGCCCACGTGTCTTGTGTGGCAAGATTGTATTGCTCTACGAGACTAATTGTCAAGAAAAACTTGGTCTGCCGGAGATGGAATCAGCCGTTTCTTTGCGAGCTGATTTCCTCAGAAACTTACGCTTCAGCCTTGGAGGACATATCCATATTCCGGTTTGGAGATTAGCCGGTATCAGTGATACTGCCGAACTGCTCGAAATAGTCGGGGAAGGTCTTGGAAACGCAATCGGGGTCGTTGATGGTGATTTCCGATGTTCCCAAGGCCGCCAGGGAAAAGGACATCGCCATCCGGTGGTCGTCATACGTGTCGATACTGGCGGAGACGATCTCCGTTGGAGGCGTGATCTCCAGGTAATCCCGCCCTTCGAACACTTCCGCCCCCACCTTCCTTAGCTCCGTGGCCATCGCAACCAAGCGGTCGGTTTCCTTCACCCGCCAGTTGTATATGTTGCGGATCACCGTCGTGCCCTGAGCAAATAGCGCGGTCGTCGCGATGGTCATTGCCGCGTCGGGCATGTGGTTCAAGTCCACATCCACCCCATGAAGTTCTCCACCGGTAACTTCGATCCAATCCGGTCCTCGCCTTACCGTAGCGCCCATCTCTTCCAGGATACCGGAATGTTCAACGTCGCCCTGCACGCTGTCGGCTCCTACGCCGTTGACGCGGACCGTGCCTCCCCGGATCGCCGCGGCGGACAGGAAGTAGGTGGCGGAAGAAGCGTCGCCTTCTACCAGCGCCCTTCCCGGTGACTGATATCCCTCTCCCGCCGGGACACGGAATACGCGGTGGTCTTGGTTCTCCACCTGGACTCCGAACCGCGCCATCACGTCCATCGTCATGTCGATGTAGGGTTTAGAGACCAGTTCGCCTTCTACTTCGATCACCATCTCCCGCTGGGTCAACGGAGAAGCCAGAAGCAAGGCCGTCAGGTATTGGCTGGACACGTCGCCCCGAACGGAAACACTGCCGCCGGTGAGTCCCTCGGCGCGGATACGCAATGGTGGATACCCTTCTTCGCCCAGGAATTCTATGTCTGCTCCCATCTGCCGCAAGGAGTCGGCCAGATCGGCGATGGGGCGCTCCAACATTCGGGGTTCTCCGGTCAACGTGTAGACCCCTCTGCCCAGGCACAATGCGGCAAAAAGAGGCCGTATCGCCGTGCCCGCGTTGCCCAGAAATAGACTGGTTTCTTGCGGCGCGAAGGGACCGTCCAGGCCTTCGATCAGACATGAGGTCCGGTCTGGCGAGAGGTCTAGGGAAACTCCCAAGGTGCGCAGCGCCGCCACCATATGCCGAGTATCGTCACTGTCCAGCAGGTTGTGCACTTCAGTGGTCCCGTGGGCCAAGGCCGATATCAGCAAAAGGCGGTTGGACAAGCTTTTCGAACCGGGTAGCTTAATCTCGCCTTCCACGTGGCGCACCGGTTTCAAGATCAATTGTTCCATAATGGCCCGCCTAAGCCGATATTTCCCAGATGGGGCATATCGCTGTCAAGAGACGAAAAAGACGCGACAACCTGGGATACCACAATCTTACCACCCTCTCGTCTTGCCGATCTCCGGTTCTGTTGACACTCGTATTCAGCGTCTCCTATAATGGCGGCGTCTTAACAACAGAATAGGTCGAGGCACGTAGGGGAGCTCGGTTTAGCCGGGCTGAGAGGGAGACCGCATATGTCACCTACCCTTTCGAACCTGATCTGGGTAATGCCAGCGTAGGGAACAGGCACTCATTAGACTTGGTCATTTGGGCCGGGCCGCCATTTAACTTACGTTGGCGGCCTTTATTTTTTGGGAAGTGCATATTCGCACGGGTCTCTGAGGATCTACTGCGGCGTCCAAGAAATACCAAAAATCTTGACCTGATGAGTTCCTGATCCGGAGAAAGACAGAAATACCACGTTCGAGGAGAATCCCGCTTAATCCCCTTTTATTAATGGGGGACAGAGGGGGATTGGGCTTCTCCCTGTCAGACAAGGTTTGATATGGCGAGTGACGCTGGCATCACTTCCAAGATCCGGGTGGAATCCCTTAACAAGTCCTTCAATGTGGACGGACACCGGGAACTGGTGTTGGACGACATCCAACTAACCGTCGGCGAAGGCGAGTTCGTCAGCATCATCGGCCCCAGCGGCTGCGGCAAGAGCACTTTGCTCAACATCGTCGCCGGCCTAGATTCCCCCGATTCAGGTACGGTAACGTTCGAAGGCAACCAAGGCGTTTCCGCTCTGGGACGCGTCGGTTACATGCAGCAGAAAGACCTCCTCCTGCCCTGGCGCACCGTTCTGGACAACGCCATCCTGGGTCTGGAGTTGCACGGAATGCCCCGCCGCCAAGCCCGGACCCGGGCTTTGGAACTCACCGAATTTTTCGGGTTGAAGGGCTACGAAAGTCAGTATCCCTATGCCCTGTCCGGCGGTATGAAGCAAAGAGCCGCGTTTCTTCGCACCATGTTGATGGACCAGGAGATCGTCCTCTTAGACGAGCCTTTCGGAGCGCTGGATGCCCTGACCAGAGTCCAGATGCAAGAATGGCTACTGCAACTGTGGGAATCTCTGCGAAAGACCATCGTTCTCATCACCCACGATATGGACGAAGCGATACTACTTTCCGACCGTGTCTACGTGCTCACTCACCGGCCCGGCCGCGTCACCATGGTCCTGGACGTAGACCTGCCACGGCCCAGGAGTTACGAACAGGTTACCGAGCCCCAATTTGCCCGATTGAAATCGCGGTTGCTAGAGCCCTTGCGGGAGAAGAAGCGCGAGGTAGCTCAAAGTCTCGCCGGAAAGGAGGGCCTGTGAAGGATCCCACCGGCGAATACACTTCCGGACACCGGGGGCAGGGCAAGATCGGTTCGGCCTTGTCAAAGCTCCGGCCTTGGGCTGCGCCGGTCACGATCCTGCTAGGCATCCTAGTCATTTGGGAGCTTGGGGTCCAGGTATGGGACATTCCCAAGTGGCAGCTACCTTCGCCGTCGGCGATAGGACAGGAATTGGCCGCCAGCCGAAGTCTGCTTCTGGAACATACGCTCGTCACTCTGGAGGAGATCGTCCTGGGCTTTATCGCCGCGCTGGCGTCCGGTCTGGTGCTGGCGACAGCCATCGCCTACTCCCGGATCCTGGAGAGGTCAGTCTATCCCATCGTCATCGCGTCCCAAACTGTACCCATCATCGCCATCGCCCCGTTGTTGCTGATATGGGTGGGCTACGGTATCGCCCCCAAGGTCATTGTGGTGGCCCTGATCTGTTTCTATCCCATCGCCGTCAATACGGTGGACGGTCTGAAAGCGGTTGATCCCGACATGGTCAACATGATGAAGACCCTGGGCGCGTCCCGATGGCAGGTTTTCACCAAACTGCAGATGCCCACGGCCATGCCCTACATGTTTTCCGGGATCAAAGTGGGCATATCGGTCAGCGTCATCGCGGCGGTGATCGGCGAATGGGTGGGCGCCAGCGCCGGATTGGGATACCTAATAACCTATTCCCAACCGCTCTTTCTCACGGATAGGGTGTTCGCGGCAATCGTCGTTCTTTCGGCAATGGGCATATCGCTCTTCGTTTTGGCCAGCGTGGTGGAACGGCTGATGCTGCCCTGGTACTACACAGAGAAGCGGGCGAACTCGATAGAACGAATGTAGAAATCAGTCAAAGGTGGTGGTTCGAAAGCTCACCATGAACGGAGATGGAGACCCCCACCGTTCGTCCTGAGCCTGTCGAAGGACCTTGCAGTCCGATTATGAAATCGTTTCAAGAATGTTGGAGACTACTCGGAAAAGGGAATTCTAACATCTCAGCTAAGGAGTGTAGGTTGTATGAATAAATTCTTCGCGACGTTATTGTTGGCATTAGCTCTGCTGCCGGTTTTGGCAGCCTGCGGCGGGAGCACCGCCCCGGCGCCCCAAATCGAAACGCAGGTAACATCCTTCCCGCCGGTTTCGGTGGTCTTGGACTGGTTCCCATGGTCCAACCACGCCGGCCTGTTCATCGCCAAGGACCGGGGCTACTTCGCCGCCGAGGGATTGGACGTGGACATCCATCCTCCCGCCGACCCGGCCACCATACTGCAAACCGTGGCTACCGGACGCGACGATTTCGGAATCAACTACCAGACGGGCGTGTTGATCGCCCGTCAGGAAGGCGTGCCGGTGGTATCCATCGCGGCCATAGTGCAGCACCCCCTCAACTCGGTCATGACGCTCAAGGGATCGGGCATCACTGAACCCAAGGACCTGGCCGGAAAGACGGTGGGGTGGCCGGGCATTCCCGACAACGAACCCCTGCTGGACACCATGCTAAAGAGCCAGGGCAAGTCGCTGGAAGACGTGGAATTGGTCAACGTGGGGTTCGATCTCGTCCCCGCTTTGATCGGCAAGAAAGTGGACGCCATAGTAGGGGCTTATTGGGTCCATGAGTCCATTTCCGCCATCAACCAGGGCTTCCCAGTCAACATCATGCGCATGGAGCAGCATGGCGTCCCCGACTTTTACGAACTGGTTCTGGTTACCAACGAGGAGAATATTAAGGAAAACCCGGAGTTGGTCCGCCGTTTCGTCCGGGCGGTGACAAGAGGCTATCAAGACGCTATCGCCGACCCGCAAGGCGCGGTTGAACTGCTCAAGCGGGTTCGGCCCGAAGTTGATCTGGCCATCGAGAGTCCCGGCGTGGACATGCTGGCTCCTTTGTGGAATTCCGATCAAGGAGTTTTCGGCTGGCAGGACGAGGCTCGTTGGGTGGAGTTTGCCGCCTGGATGGAAGAGACCGGTCTTCTTAAACCAGGCAGCGACGTCAGTGCCGCATTCGACAACAGCTTCGTAGCCGCCGGGCAATAAACCGCACGACGATTTCCGGAGTCGTCCGGCGGGAATGATATACTTCTCCCGTCGCTCGATCTGCGACTTTATCCTTACTTGATTAACTAAGGAGCCTGGAATGTCACTGTATTTCCTGCTGGGGACCTTATCTTCCGGCGGTCGCACCAAGCTCCACAATGAGCCTAACTTGCTAGTCAACTGCACCAGAAACGTTGACATTCCGGGCGCTGAGATCTTGGGCACCTACGCCGTCTTGGGACGTTACGACTACGTATTAATGGTTGACGCGGACGACAACGAAGCAGTGGCCAAGATTTCCTTGGAAATAGGCGTGGGAACGGGGCTCCACATCGAAACTCTTCCTGCCATCGCCATCGGTTTCCTGGCGGATACTTCGCCGGGAGACCCGCTGGACCGGCCCGCCTACATCCAGGAAACGCCGGACCGTAGCGGCCTGACCTAAGATCACGCCCGCGTCTAATTCCAACGGAGGCCCACGCGTAAATGGGACTGAGCGACGAACTTAGGGAGGGCGTCGGCCCGATCTGGGAGCAGGTGGTTACCCATCCCTTCGTGATTGAGTTGGGAGACAACACCCTGTCCCAGGACCGGTTTCGCGTCTACTTTGATCAGGACTATCTCTTCCTCAAGGACTGGGCCATCCTCCTCAGCCTGGCCACCGCCAAAGCGCCCGACTTCGACGCCGCCCGCCAATTGGTGGGATTCCTACATCTGGGATTGGGCGGCGAGGAAGGGTTATTTCAACAGGCGTTCCGGGAACGGGGCCTGTCCCGTCAAAACGTGGCCGACATGGAATACCGGCCGACCACCTTCCACTACAGCGGCTACTTGCGCAACGTAGCCTATACCGGCACATACACCGACGTTATCGCCACCCTGCTGGCGGTGGAGTGGCCCTACATGGACTGGGCCCAGCGGTTGGCATCTGGCGGAAAACGCCCCGCCGACCGTTATTACCAGACATGGATCGACCTGCACACCAGCGACGGGATGACCGGCTTCGTGTCGTGGTTGCGCCAAACGGTGGACGAAGCCCCCCTCAGTCCGGTTGACCGGCCCCGGCTGCAGGCGATATTCCGTGACGTGCTGCGATACGAGCTGGAGTTCTGGGAAATGGCCTACAACAACGAGGAGTGCCCTCAGTGAACATCCCTAAAGTCATGACCATCGCAGGGTCGGACTCGGGCGGTGGGGCCGGCATCCAAGCCGATCTCAAAACCTTCGCCGCCCTGGGCGTCTATGGCGCCTCTACGCTGACCGCCATTACCGCCCAGAACACGGTCGGAGTTACCGCGGTTCACGAAATACCCACCGATGTTATCCGCGCCCAGATCGACGCCGTGCTGTCCGACATCGGCGCCGATGCCGTGAAGACGGGCATGCTGTCCAGCAGCGCGATCATCGAATGTGTCGTTGAGGCGTTGAAAAAACACGGCGTACAACAACTGGTGGTGGACCCGGTCATGGTGGCCAAGAGCGGCGATTCTCTGCTGCGGGAAGACGCTGTCGACTCTCTCCGCACCCGGCTGCTGCCCCTGGCCGCGGTTGTCACTCCCAACATCCCCGAAGCCGAGGCGTTGACCGAGACGAAAATAGTTTCCGACGCCGACGTGCGCCGGGCCGCCGAAGCGATCGTCGCCATGGGCGCCCGGTCAGTGGTGGTGAAAGGGGGCCATCGAGAAGGCCCCGCCACCGACCTGTTTTACGACGGCTCGGATTTTCGAGAGTTCACGGCCCCCCGCTTCGACACCGTCAACACCCACGGCACCGGCTGTACATTTGCCTCAGCGGTTGCGGCCGGATTGGCCAGAGGGATGCCGGTAATCGAAGCGGTCGCCCTGGCCAAGGATTACGTGACCGAAGCCATCCGCACCTCCTTCCCCATTGGCCAAGGACACGGACCTCTGAACCACTTCTACAAGCTGTGGGAGTGAGGTGTCTATGACAACTTTCCGTCAGCAGGTCGAGGTCGGTCCCAGAGACGGTTCCCGGTACCAGCCGGTCATCGCCCTGGTGGACACCGCTTCCACCTACGCCATGATGCCCTCGCCCATGCTGTCCATGCTGGGCATCGATCCGTATTGGACCGGCGTCTTGGAAGGATCGGACGGACGAAGCGAGGAGCGGTCCCTGGCGGAGATTCGCCTCAAGATCGGAGATGCGGAACGCACTGTCGTCTGCGCCTTTGGTCTGCCCGATAGCCAACCGGTTCTGGGCTCCCACACCTTGCAGGCATTCGGATTGAGAGTGGTTCCGGGAACCAGCGCGCTTGCTCCCGGAACCATCTTTCTGCCTTAACCGGCCGCCCTGAATACAAACTCAGTGCCGACGCTGTGCTGAATGAAGGCATCCGGCATCGCCTGAGCGATCCGGTGAGTAGCCGCCCAACCGGTACAATGGCCGGGCACTATGTACCGGGGTCCGATCTCTTGCAGAGCGGAAACGGTGGCGGGAATGATTGGCTCGAACAGGCCGCCGGTCAGGTGGAATCCCCCGGTCACCGCATGTATTGTCTGTATGCCGGTCAGCGCCTGAGCGTTTCGTATTATGTTAATGATCCCCGCATGGCCGCAGCCCGTGATAACCACCAGTCCTTGTCCTCGCAGATTCATGATGGCGCATTGATCGTCCATGATCAACGGATCAGGTTCCCAGTTGCCGCCACGGTTGGCGTAATGATTCGCGAACCCCGTTTCGAACTCGGTCCTCCGGGCAACCTCACCGGAGACCAGGATTCCTCCGTCAACCAACATGGACGGGCCGGTCTCCTCGATAACCTCTATGTAGTCCCGTGTAGTCCCGTTGGAAATCCGATTTCCGGGGAGCAGGCACCTGGAGCTCATGGCCGTCTGGCAACACAATTTTGCGGTCCAAGTACGCATCCGGGTGGAGGACCAGCGGCAGGTTTCTAGCCCCCAGCCGCTGCACCAATCCGGGCAGGCCCAGGGAGTGATCGGCATGACCATGGCTCAGGATGATAGCCTGAAGATCGTGCGCTTTGATCTCCAAAGCGTCCAGGTTGTTCAGCAGGCCCGACTGGCTGACCCCAGTGTCGAACAGGGCCGTGCTGGTTGACCCGCCCCGGTTCACCTTTATCAGCGCTGAGAACCCATGCTCGGCCACCAGGTGCATACTCCCCAGGGGATTAGGGCTGGCACCGACAACCGGCAACCACTTCGGCCCCAACATATACCGCTCGGCCACTTCAGTCCCGGCCATCAACACATCAATAACACCGTCCACCACCGTAGTCACACGAACTTCATCCACTTCCACCGGGATGATGTGAGACTGTGCCATGTTTAACTCCGCCTCCGGTCTCTAGATCTACACAAACTGAATAATTCCTACCACCGAAAACAACACCGTGACGACTAAAGCCATGGCCACAGCCAGACACTTAACAGGATGTGCTTCCAAATCAAAGGGACGAGAGAGCCAGCCAAACCAGCTAAATCCCCAGGCTAGGGGCCTCACCATCAGCGCCGCAGCCACGAACAGATAGAACAGGACCGAGGTGGAGAAGGTTGTCCAGAACAGTATCCCCAGCCACGGACGCTCGCCCTGAAATCTAACGGCGTCCCAGAACTCAAGAAGCTGGGGCCATAGTATCGTTGGCAGGATGAGGTAAATGAGGCCGGACGCCACCAGGTCAAGAACCACCAAACCGGCTAAAACTTTAAGGCTTCCAGTGGCGCCCCGTTGGAGCACCCAGCGGGTTTCCAACAACGAAACGCCGTCGGCGAAAACGTTGAATGCCACAAAAGCGAGCACTTTTGGGTCTGCATAGATAGCGTTTACGAAAGACCGCCCTGTATCCTGCACTAGACACCCAATTACGCATAGGAATGCTTCCGACCACAGCATCGCCTTCAAAGGGTTTATTCCGCCTGTCGACTCCCTGTCACCGAGTTCGTCTACACCGAAGACAGCTACGATCCCGCCGAAAATACCCCCGAAGATACTTCCGAAGATGACGGTGCCGACGATGCCAGCGTCGATTCCGCCGACAATGATGGCACCTCCGACGGCCCCGAAAATGCCACCGATTATAAGGCCGAGGACCAGCCCCGTAATCGCCCAACGGTTCGTCTGATCTCGGATGCCCATTTCGATGATGGCACCGCCGATAAAGCCGCCGACGCCGAAAACGCCCGAGAAGATTACGCCAAAGATTACGCCTCCTACGGCGCCTCCAGAGACGCCGAACAGGCCAGCGAAAATCCCGCCGACGATGACGCCGAAGATGCACGCGAAAACCGCGCCGATATTGTCCGTGACGATGGCCCCGAACGCGATTGCCGCATAGGCGAAAGCAACGAGGATCGCAACGATTAGCAATTCTGCTGCTTGTAGACTTCCAATCCCAAAACCTACGCGTTGGAAAGCCAAAGTTACCGGTGAGAGAAACAGCCCAATCCATACAGCCAATTCCAGGCGTGAAGAGCTACCACTGTATATTTTGTCGAACCATTGTAGAAATGTCTGATTGGCTGAATGCAGCCAGGCCTTCGGCTCTTTCGCAACGTTCTGCCGCAGCCATTGACTGAGGCGTACCTTGAACGCCGGGTTGGCATCCATCCCCGAATCCAACAACCACCCCACGGTGATGATGCCGGTCACTAAAGCCGCCCAGCTACCGGCGAGAACCAAAATTGTCTCATACGTGCCCCTACCAGGACGTGGTTGGCCTGCTAATCGGTCCGAATCACGCTATAATAGCAATCCACAACCTATACCGTGTCAAACTCCCGAGGTTAACCAATAATGTTCAAGCCGGTCTCCAGCCGCGTCAGCTTCCCCGAAGTCGACGCCGGTATCCTGAATCATTGGAACGACAGGGACGTGTTCCACCGGACCGAGACGGAACGGAAGGACTCCCCCTTGTTCATGCTTTTTGAAGGGCCGCCCACGGCCAACGGCAGCCCCGGCATCCATCACGTCCTGGCCCGAGTATTCAAGGACGTCATCTGCCGGTACCGCACGATGAAGGGGTACCGAGTGATGCGGAAAGGCGGCTGGGACACCCACGGCCTTGCGGTTGAATTGGAGGTCGAGAAGTCCCTGGGCCTGGCCACCAAACGGGACATCGAAGAGTACGGCATAGAAAAATTCAACCAGAAGTGCCGGGAGAGCGTGTTCCACTACTTGAAAGAGTGGGAGACGATGACCGACCGCATCGGCTATTGGGTGGACATGGACCACCCCTACGTAACCCTTGAGAACGAGTACATCGAGTCGGGTTGGTGGATACTCAAAGAGCTTTGGGACAAGGGACTGCTATACCGGGACATGCGGGGAACCCCCCACTGCCCCCGTTGCGTAACCAGTCTCAGCTCTCACGAAGTCGCCCTAGGATACAGGGAAGACACCCTCGACCCCTCAGTGTTCATAAAATTCCGCATGGAGACCCCCCCTCAATCCCCCCCTTCGCAAGGGGGGGAGGAAAGTAATGATGCCACCTCCCAAGGCGGGGAAGCTAGTGATTCTCCCCCCTTTGGTAAAGGGGGGCCGGGGGGGATTTCCACCTACCTCCTTGCCTGGACCACCACGCCCTGGACCCTGCCCGGTAACACTGCTCTCGCCGTGAACGAGGCCGCCGAATACTCGGTCGTCGAAATAGACGACGAGGAGGGCGTTAAGGAACGCCTAGTGCTGGCCACCGCCTTGCTGGATGCCAACATCAAACAAGACCATACAGTGGTGGCCACATTGAAGGGGGCTGACTTGGTGGGTGCCACCTACCAACCGCTTTACCAACCGGCGGACTTCGGAACAGAGATTCAACAGTTCGTCCGCCGGGAGTCCGTAAACGGCACGACCATCACGGAGCTATCTACCGCCTCCAAGTTAAATCCGCGTGTGGTAGCCGCCGATTTCGTGTCCATGGAAGACGGCACTGGCATCGTCCACATCGCCCCGGCCTTCGGCGACGAGGACTTGGGACTGGGGCGGGAGAAGGAGTTGGCCTTCGTCCAACCCGTGGACCTTCAGGGCAACGTCACCGGCAATTATCCCTTCTCCGGCAAGTTCGTGAAAGACGCCGACCGGGACATCATGAACGACCTGAGGGACCGGGGTCTACTGTTCCACCGGGGCATCTACCGCCACACCTATCCCTTCTGCTGGCGTTGCGACACCCCGCTGCTCTACTACGCCAAGAACTCCTGGTACATCCGCACCTCGGCCTTGAAGGACCAACTGGTCTCAGGCAACAGCTCCATCAACTGGTATCCCGACTACATCAAAGAGGGCCGGTTCGGCGAGTGGCTGCGCAACAACGTGGACTGGGCCATCTCCAGGGAAAGGTATTGGGGAACGCCCATCCCCATCTGGCAATGCCAGGAATGTACCGAATCTCTGTGCATCGGAAGCGTTAAGGATCTCCAGGACCACGCCACGCCAGGCGACCGGGAGAAGCTGGACACATTGGACCTGCACCGTCCCTACATAGACGATATCCTGCTGGAATGCCCCGCCGATGGCTGCAACGGCCAGATGCGCCGCATCCCCGAGGTTATGGACGCCTGGTTCGACTCGGGAGCGATGCCATTCGCCCAGTGGCACACTCTGGACATCGACGATGTGGACAAGCTTCAGGAGGAGGGGAAATTCCCCGCCGATTACATCTGCGAGGCTGTGGACCAGACCCGGGGCTGGTTCTACAGCCTGCACGCTCTATCCACCTTGCTGAAGGGACAGCCATCCTACAAAAACGTCATCTGCCTGGGCCTGATCCTGGACGAGCAGGGCCACAAGATGAGCAAGCGAATAGGCAACGTGGTGGAACCCATACCGGTGCTGGACGAGCATGGGGCCGACGCCCTGCGCTGGTACCTGTTCACTGCGTCTCAACCCGGTGAGCCTCGCCGATTCTCCGCCAGGCTGGTAAACGAGACCGTGCGCCGGGTGATGCTGACACTGTGGAACGTGTATTCCTTCTTCACCAACTACGCTTCTATAGATGGATTCGACCCGCAGCAAACCCCGGCGGATTGGAAGCCGGAGAACGAGTTGGACCGGTGGATACTTTCCGAGTTGAACACCTTGATCGAACAGGTGGACGGCTACCTGGACTCATACGACCCCACCAACGCCGGCCGCCGATTGCAAGAGTTCATCGACCAACTATCCAACTGGTACGTGCGCCGCAGCCGGCGCCGCTTCTGGAAGAGCGAGAACGACGTGGACAAACAGTCCGGCTACGTCACATTGCATCGGTGCCTAGTGACCGTGGCCAAGCTGATGGCGCCCTTAGCCCCATTTGTTTCCGAGGAGATATATCAGAACCTGGTCTGTTCAGTAGACTCCGCCGCGCCCGACAGCGTACACCTGGCTATCTTCCCCGTGGCCGACAGGTCCCTCATCGACCAACCACTGAACGACGCCACCCAACTGGCCATGCGCATCGCCAGCATGGGTCGCAGCGCTCGTTCCAAAGCGGGGCTCAAGGTGCGCCAGCCGCTCAATGCCCTGAGGGTTGTCGTCAGGAACGATATCGAGGAGAGCCAAGTTAGGAATCTTTCGGATCAACTTCTTGAAGAATTGAACGTAAAGCACGTTCTGACTTATGTAACGGGAAGTTCCAATGAAGTTGAGTTCTGGGATTGGAATGTAACAGCTAACATGGCGTTGGTCGGCCCCAAGTACGGTGCGAGCTCGCGGCATGTGGTCACGGCGTTGGCTGATCTGGTCCCGCGAGACGTGGCGATGCAAGTAAGCATCGGTCAGCCGATAGGTCTTCGAAGTCAAGGCGACGGGAGTCCACCGATCCAATTAGAACCAGATGAAGTAAGTTTGACCCGGGTGCCGCCGGACGGTTTTTCCGTGGTCGAAGAGGGGCCTTACGTCGTCGCCATGGAAACCGAGGTTACCCCGGAACTGGCCGAGGAAGGCCTGGCCCGGGAGTTGGTCCATCGCATCCAGAACCTGCGCCGCTCATCGGAGTTTGAGTTGACCGACCGCATCGTCACCTATTACCAAGCGCCCGATGATATCGCCAGCGTCATGACCGGCAATTTTTCCGGCTACATCCGCCAGGAAACCCTCAGCGAAGAACTGGTCGCCGGGTTAGCGCAAGATGGGTCCGAGAGCGAAACGTCCGACGTTGACGGGATGGAAGTGACCCTGGGAGTCAGGCGCGTTTAGCGCGGCCAAGCATGCCCGAACTTCCCGAGGTTGAAAATGCCCGGCGTTGCTTGATAAAAGCAGAGTTGCCGGGACGCGCTTTCACCAAAGCCGATATCGGCTGGGCTAAAAGCGTCAAAACCCCAGACCTGGAAGAATTTGTCCTGGGTCTGCGTGGCGGAGTGGTGCAGGAAGTGCATCGCCGGGGCAAGTACATTCTCCTCCCATTGGTAAACGACGAATCAGAAGCGCGGACCCTGATCCTCCACCTGGGCATGAGCGGCGGTCTATCTGTTCAACCCAGCACGAATCCCATGCACCCCCTGGTGCGCCACACCTTCTCCTTGGACGACGGAAGGGAGTTACGGTTCGAGGACGGCCGCAAGTTCGGCAAGATCTGGCTAGTTTCGGATCCCAGCGAGGTGCTGCCTCCCCTCAGCCCGGAGCCGTTGGAAGGCGGGCTCACGCCGCAAGTGCTGGCCCAATCATTGCAGGGACGTAAGGCCCCCATCAAAGCCTTGCTGTTGGAGCAGTCCATAGTCGCCGGGATGGGCAACCTGTACGCCGACGAATCCCTGTTCCTAGCGGGAATCAACCCCACCCGTTCGGCATCCAGTCTAACCGGCGAAGAAATTGACCGGCTGCAACGGTGCATCGTCGACGCCCTCTCTGCCTCTATAGCAAAGTACGAAACCGCCCGCGACGAATCCTGGCCTGACCCACCACGCGCTCTAACCGGCTGGACCCACCCCCGCACCGAAGGCGCGCCCTGCCCCCGCTGCGGCGGCCCCTTCACCGGCACCCGGGTCCGTGCCAGGGGGACATACTACTGCCCCAAGTGCCAGGTATAGGGGAGGATTTACTCGGAACGGACGACAAGGCGTCAACCCACCCACGTCATCCTGAACGTAGTGAAGGATCTTAGCTTCTGTCTAAAACCTGATTGAATCCCCTACGCGGCCGTCCCGTAAACATGGTCTGGGACCACGATAATTACCGATCGCTGATCGTCCCGCATGGCCTGGTCGTACTCCTCCCAGTTGGAGTGCTCCTCTCCCGAACAGGTGCGGTAGGCGTCCCTAAGAGCCGTTTTGAACTCTTCGGGGTCTGTGTTGTCAGCCGACAGTATCGTTGCCCGGCCTTCTAACACCACGAAGGGCCGCCAGTTTTCCGCGGACACCATCAGTGTGCACCGGGGGTCCCGCCTCAGATTCCTCAGCTTTACCCGACTCTCTGTAACCGTGAAAGCGATGCCGTCGCGGTACGGGCCGCAGCTAATTATGCTCATCTGGGCGGCGCCGTTGCGGCGGAAAGTGGTGAGCACCCCTCGATGGGTCTGGGCGGCGAAGTCTTTTACTTTGTCCGGAAGCATATCCTGTCCTCCTGGAATTTGGGCTGCCAAGGATCGAACACCTAAAGAACGAAGTCAATCTCGAACAGATCATAGTGGGACCGGTGCATGTCCAAGCTGGAGTAAACCTGTTGTGCGACGTGGTTGTTCCGCTCCACGTATAGCCGTATGCCGCAAACATCCCCCCGCCGTCTGGCCTCAGAGTGTACGTGGCTGTCTAGAGCCCGGTAGACCCCTTGGCGCCTGTATTCGGCGTCGACGTACACGCTCTGGATCCACCAGAAGTAGCCGTTGCGCCAATCGCTCCACTCAGTGGTGATCATCAACTGACCCACCGGACGGCAATCCACTTCCGCCATCAGGTAGAAGCCCAAGTTATCCCGGTCAAGCACTGCGGAGACCCCTTTGCTGAGTAGTTCCAAGTCCAGGGTTTTACCTTCGGTCTCCTTGGCCATGGCTGCGTTGTACTTCACCAACGTGTTCAGGTCGTCTCGGGTGGCGTTGCGGACAACGATTTCTAGTCTGGGGTCACTCAAATCTGTTGGGCTCCTAGCTTCGGGATCTTCGGGTCGACCTAACTCAGATGAGAGGAATATATCTTGAAAGTCGTACTGATCGGGAAGGGACCATCCCCATCCTAACCTTCCCCAGTCCGAGGGGGAAGGGACTTTTGCCCAAATAGTTCGAGGTCGGGATTGGAACTAACTGATCCAGAAAGTCGAGCCTTGGTCCCCTTTCTGCACTTCTATGCGAACCGGGAACACGTCCTTCATGTCTTCCAGATGGGTTACGATAATTATCTTCTCGAAGTCCTTTTCGATGGCTGAAATGACGTCCAGGATACGCTCCCGGCCTGGGCCATCTTGAGAACCGAAACCCTCATCGATGAATAATGTGGGCAGAGGAGCGCCGATGCGTTGGGCCAGGACTTTGGAGAGGCCGATACGAAGGGCCAGGTTGATACGGAAAGCCTCACCGCCGCTGTACATCTCGTAGCTACGCGGTCCCAGTTCGTCGCTGACGTTGATCTCGAGGGTTTCTATGGGGTCGCCATGGCCGCTCCGGCGCTCCCGCTGGGTCTCAAGCTTCACCTGCATCCGATTGTCGGTCATACGGCCCAAGAGAATGTTGGCCTCTTCCTCCAACCGGGGCACCACCGTCTCGATCAGCATGGCTTGGATCCCTTGACGGCCAAAAGCGGTAACCAGTTCTTGGTAGATCCCTTCGTCTTCCTTCAGCAACGCCAGACGGGCCGAATCCCGGCTGACCTCACGTTTGAGCCCCTGCATCCGTTGCAACTCCCCGTCAAGATAACCGAGACGGGCAGTGGTGGCCTGCCGAGTGGATTCCAGTTCGGCCAGATCTGATTCAGCGGCCTTGAGACTTGTTTGCAACTTGGGGAGTTCAGAAATGGCCTGTTCGTCGGCCAAACGCCGTTGCTGAGCCTGTTCCAGGTCGGCGCGGCGGCGGTTGAGGATATCTTGGGTGCGGGCTAGCGACTCTTGCTCAGGAGGCAAGTTGGCTTCGGCTTGAGTCAACTGCCCATTCCGCTCTTCGAAATGCGCCAGCTCCCGGGTTTCGGCATAGCTTTGCTGGCGGGCTTCCTCATCGTATCCCAAGGAAACCATTTGATCTTCGATCGCCTTGAGTTCCGACCGTTCAGCGGCGGCGAATTCGCCGGAATTCAGAGAGGATTGAGCCTCCGTCATCTGCTTTCGATCTTCGTCCAGCATCCTCTGGGCTTCAAGGGATTCTTGAATGCGTGATTCAAGCTCCTGCAGCTTGGCCTGTCCCTCCCGCAGCGCTAGCGTGAGGGCTTGATCCCGTTGCCCCCATTCCTTTTCCGTGTCCGACTTCTCAGTTTCAAGCTGCTTCAACCGCCGGCTGTTTTGCCGGTATAGCTCCCGTTTAGCCTCGATGTCGGTGTTGTAGGCATGAGAAAGGGCGTCGCACCCATCCTGTCCCAGTGATGTTTGGCAAAGGGGGCAAACGGCTTCCTCTCCCCCGGTTTGCTGTAAGAACTCCAGCTTGGCCGCCAGGTCCTGGCCTTCCAACCGGTAACGCTCCGAGGTACTTTGGGCTTCTCCGATGGCAGTTGATGTCTCGGTTAAACGTTCCCGCAGTCCGGCGACTTGAACCTTTTCCCGGTCAAGGCCACCCAGTCGTTCCTGAACCTGCTCACGATGGCCGGACAACTCGGACTCAGCGCCGGCTTTGGGAGGCAATTCCACTTCCACGCGGCGCATTAGCTGGGCGATCTTGGCTTCCAATAGCGTCCGGCTGCTATCGATGGACCTTTGCAGCTGGTTTTTGCTCTCGCCAAGCTGGTCATATCGGCCGCGCGCCTCTTCCAAGGAATCGAACCGATGGCGGGCCAAGGCCAGACGCTCAAACCCCTGCCTGATGGCATCCGCCTGTTCGATAAGGTCCAGATACCCCCGGACACGTCCCTGACCTGTCGAAATAGACGCTTCTAGCTGCTCTATATCACCTCGAATATCAGCGATGTTCTTTCCTGACTCCGCCAGACGCTCCTGAAAGGATTCAAGCTCACCCACTTGCGCGCGAAGGCCCTCGACTCGTCCGCGGCTTTCTTCTGTCTGAAGATTGACTCTGTTCAGCCGTTCTTTAACTTCCGCCAACTCAATGGCTGGGTCGCCGATGTTTTCCAGGTCAGACCGCATGCGGCTCAATGATCCTTCGATCTCGGAAGTGGTAGATTTCCCTTCATCCAACCTCTGTTTCGCTCGTTCTTGAATCCGGTCGTAGGCTTCCAATCCCAGGATCTTGGACAGGACTGCCTTGCGGTCGGCGGGGGTTTTGCCGGTGAACTCGGCGGCTCTGCCCTGTAGCAAGAACGCCGAGTTGATGAAGGTATCGTAGTCCATGCCGACGGTCTGCTCGATCTTGGCTTGGGTTTCGCGAATGTGGTCTCCGGTGATAGCTATCGCGCCGTTTTCGCCCAGCACTTGAAGTTGCAAGTCGGACACGCCTTGGCGGCGCCGGCCACCGGCCCGGGAACGGCTGCGAATCACCCGGTAAGAAGTATCCCTGGCCAGGAACTCCAGCTCTACCCGGCACTCGTCGGCGCCGTAGGAAATCAGGTCGTCCTGAGTCTTTCCTCGGGCCTCGCCCCACAAACACCAGGTAATAGCATCCAGTAGGGCCGACTTGCCGTGACCGTTGGGACCGCACAGGCAGGCGACGTGGATGCCCCGGAAATCCAGGGTTGGCACGTCTTCTCGATAGCACAGGAAGTTCCTGACGCTGAGACGCTGGGGTATCATGGGAGGGTCCGAAACGGGGTGTATCCGGAGTGGTCAGCCGCACCGATCGAACGTGTAACTTCGACGTTATCTACCATTCGCCTCACCCCTCTATGACCGGGAATATTCTATCACAGGCATGCCTCCACCTTGACCCTCGCGCAACGGCAAGCCTACAATCGAATCTAAGAGATACAAAAAACCATGGCTAGGACGCTGAAACGTGCTTGAGAACCTAACTGAGAAACTAACCGGAATCCTGAACAAGCTGACCAGCAAGGGTCGGCTGACCGACAAAGATATCGACGAAGCTCTTGGCATGGTACGCCGTTCTTTGCTGGAGGCGGACGTTAACTTCCGGGTGGCCAGGGATTTCGTGGCCGCTGTCAAAGCACGGGCTCTAGGCTCGGACGTTCTGGAGAGCCTCACTCCTGGGCAACAAGTCGTCAAGATCGTCCACGAAGAGCTCACTTCACTGTTGACCGGAGGCGAACACCGGCTCGTGCCTTCCAGCCAACCCACCAACGCCATTATGTTGGTGGGACTGCAAGGGTCAGGTAAAACCACTACCGCGGCCAAGCTGGCCCTGTCCCTACGCCGCCAAGACCGGAAAGCCTTGCTGATCGCCGCCGACCTGCGCCGCCCAGCCGCCATCCAACAATTGGAAACCTTGGGCAAGCAGTTGGACATTCCGGTCTACTCGGAAGACCCGGCATCTTCCTCCGTGGTGCAAGTTGCCAAGAACGGTATGAAGCGCGCCGAAGAATTGGGGGTCCACTGGGCCATCGTGGACACCGGGGGCCGCCTCCAGATCGACAACGAATTGATGAAGGAACTGGAAGAGGTTAAGGCCGCCATATCCCCTCAGGAAATCCTGCTGGTCGTCGACGCGATGACCGGCCAAGATGCCGTCAACGCCGCCGAGGGATTCCATGAAAAGGTCTCGCTGACCGGGCTGATAATGACCAAGATGGACGGCGATGCCAGAGGTGGCGCGGCTCTGTCGGTGACGCGGGTAACCGGTGTTCCCATCAAGTACATGGGTGTGGGGGAACGGCCCGACGCGCTGGAACTTTTCTATCCCGACCGCATGGCCTCCCGGATCCTGGACATGGGAGACGTGCTGACCCTGATAGAAAAAGCACAAGAGTCGGTTGACGAGAATCAGGCCAAGGAGATGGAGCGCAAGTTCCGCGAGGCCAGTTTCGACTTGGAAGATTTCTTGACCCAGATCCAGGCAGTCAAAAAGATGGGCTCGCTAAGCCAGATCATGGAAATGATCCCCGGCATGGGCCAGATGAGTTCCAAGCTAAAGGCCGGGGCCTTGGACGACGGCCAGATCGAGCGAGTGGAGGCCATCATCCGCTCGATGACCCGCGAGGAGCGGCAGAAACCGGAGATCATCAACGGCAGCCGCCGCCGCCGCATCTCCCGGGGCAGCGGTACCACGCCCCAAGACATCAACCAGCTACTGAACCAATTCCGCCAAACCCAAAAAATGATGCGCCAACTATCCCGCTCCCGAAACCCCAAGAACCTGATGAGTTTGTTTAGGTAATCCTATCTTGTTGTCTACCTGGGCACGGAGCCTTTAAAACCGAATCACGCCGCAAAACGGGCAACGTCTACGTGACGCTCCGAAGCGAAGTTCTCCCGATGCATTTTTATCCGCTCGATTTCGTGGAGGGTTTCAGCGGTCATATAGCTTTCACCGCAGTGGAAGCAGCTCAGAACTGGCACGTTTTCTATGACCAGCAAGTTTTTACCTTGCCCAAAGGTTCTGGCAAGCCGACGGACCCTGATTCCTTGTTGGCCGCAAATATCGCAAATCATTCCGTCTCCGTTTCGCCCAACGCATATACGGTTATGATTACAAGTAGGTTGGTTGGACCAATCTTAGCGACTACCTCAACACGGCCGCCTGCTACAGTCTGCCCGCGTAGCCGATATTTACTTTCACCGCTTAGACGGTCGTGTTGACGTTCCAAAATAACACCAGAAAGGGTACCACGTTCTACATCGTAGACGCTCAAACCGTCTTCGCCCATTTCCTCATCAGCGTGCAGGGTCATTACATATTGACGCCGACGGATTCTCGCCTGCATGCGTCTCAAGATTCGCCGATACACGGTCACCCTCGTCTAATACGTTACTAAGCTTCGCCAAAGTTCCGCTCAATCCTTCCAGACCGATCGATGTTGTATGCTTAAAAGGGGCAAGGGCAATCAAATCTTCTTTTACTAACCGGCTTTTTCCTGCCCGTTTTCCAGTTTGGATCCAAGTCTACTCCCGGCCAATTTCATCCCCCTACGCCATCCCCGTCCGCATTGCGGTGAACATGTAGGTGGTGGCGTAGGTCCTCCAGGGTGACCACCGGCGGCAGAACTCTTCTACCTGGGCATCGTTCAGGGGCTCTTCTTGAAAGTACAATCGGGAAACGACACGCCTTAAAGCCAAGTCGCCAAGGGGCAGGGCATCGGGGCGGCCCAAGGCCCGGATCAAGAGCCACTGGGCGGTCCATTGACCCACTCCCCGCATGCTGGTTACGTGCTGTATCACCGATTCGTCGTCCATCCGGTGCAGCCCTTCCATGCCTTCAGGGTCATCCAGCGCCGCGCAAGCGATCCCGTGGACATATTCCGCTTTGCGTTGGCTGAGCTTCAGGCCCCGCAGGTCCTCCACACGGAGAGCGGCCAGGGTTTCGGGCCTGGGAAACGCATAGTAGGTCTCGCCATCGAAGGTTTGACGTGGTCCGTGGGTTTCTATGAGCAGAGTGCGGATGATGCGGGCGACATTGGTAGCGATCTGCTGGCCGAGAATAGCTAACACCAAGGCTTCAAATACCGAGGCGGTATGCGGCATGTGCAGCCCATGGAATCGCTGAGTTATGGCCGACATCGCCGGGTCGCTTTGGGCCAGAGCGTAGAAGGGAGTCAAATCTTGCCCAATCCCTAAGATCCAGGCAACTTGGTTTGCCGCCGATTCCGCCACGGATGAAGTCAGTCTTTCGCCTTGTAGATCGACAGCCAATTCGGGTTCTTCCAGACTGCCAACGGAAGAAACCGATGCCAGCACCAACTTGCCATCCAGGTCCAGCAACCGCCGGTAGACTCCATCGGCCAGAGAATCGGTGGCGTAGCGTCCCTGAAAATAGGTAAGGTAGCCGGCGGTCAATTCGAAGTCGAATGGAGCCACGGGAGTGATTGTCCTGGCTATCCTATCCATGAGGTCTCAACAAGGGAGCGGACCCTATAATATCGTGGATCGATCCATCGGGGGTAAATGTGGTCTGGAACAGGTGCATGGTTTCCGCCATCCATGACTCGGTGGGTTCAAAGGAGCATGAGGTAACCGAGGTCCCGATTTTCTGCCACTCCGATGCCGATACTCCGTCTCTGACCCGCCCGATGGTCAGGTGCGGGTTGAAGCTGCGTCTCTCCTTGGCGAATCCCTGCTCTGCCATCGCCTCTTCCACGCCTAACTGGACACCAGTCAAGGGGGCCATGTCACCCGCCACGCCGGCCCATAAAACCCTGGGTTGGCGCTGGTTCGGGAACACGCCCAATCCGGCCAGAGTCAAGGAGAGGCTAGATACTTCTTGACCAACCCGGACCATCGATTCTAGAATCCCGTCCGCCCGCCTCGGGTCTATGTTCCCTAGAAACTTCAGGGTTAGGTGGATTCCACCGGGGTCAACCCACCTTACGCCACGGGGTATCGCCGCCTTCAAACCGTCGATCGCACCGGATAGCGACGAACGAGCCGCATCGGATATCTCCAGGGCGATAAAAACCCTGATCGCTCCTCCCCGAACCATCAGCCGGCTAATTCTTCCCGCAAGCTCTTGAGATGGCGGTACCATCCAGCCAAGTCGTCCAGGGAATACGTGGCGTTGGCCGGGCTGGGGTTAGGCGTCACGAAAACTCGAGTGTCCCCGACGGTGCGTTCTTGCAGGCCCAGCTCGGCGTTTTCTCGTACATCTTCCGTATAGCGAAGGTAGGCGTTATACGCGGTGACGCCATGGAAACAGGCGATACGTGGTTGGTACTTCAGCAACTTTTCTTTTAATACCGGCGACCAAAAGTGGAAGTCGGCCGCTTTCAGTCCGGACCCCATGGCGGTGGGGCGCTTCACCACGTCGGTAAACCCGATGCCATCCGCCAGGAGGCTGCCGTCCTGCTCAGGAGTCAGCTCCCGAGCCACCAGATCCGATCTGTTAAAGGCCGGCCAGAACCGGTTACGCGGATTGGCGAAGTAGTGGCCCACAGCCACCGAAGGCAAGGAAGGATTCAAACCCACGAATACGATGTCCAATCCCGATTCCAGGTGGTCGGCTAGCGTTACTAAATCTTCCAAACAGTCCTCGGCTACAGACCGAACAATCGGGCGGCGTTCCCGGACAAAATGGATCCTTGATCCGCTTGAGCCAGACCAGCCTCTTCGACCTGCCCTAATAAACGCCGAGCTCGAATCAGGGGGTAATCCGTGGCGAAGAGGATCTTGTCCGCACCTACCAGGCCGGTCACGGCGACAAATACATCGGGCCGGTAAAGAAAAGGAGATGCCGCGGTGTCGAAGTACACGTTTTCCAAAACCTGAGGCACTTCCGGCATCAAAGCGTAGAAGGGAAGACCGCCACCCCAGTGAGCGCAAATGATGACGTTGGACGGGAAATTTTCGATGAAGCGGTAAAGTTTGTCCGGAGTAGTCTGTCCTTTCCCCGGATACTGGTGGCCCACCGGCTCCGAAGCGTGAACCAACACGGGAAGGCCCAATCGGCCTGCCGCTTCCATCAATGGCTCCATCGTCGGACCATCGGATAGGTCAAACCCCTGGGTATCAGGATGAAGCTCGCCGATGCCTTTCAAGCCGGCGGCGGCGCAACGCTCCATCTCGGCCACCGCTTCGCCGCCCCAGTTTGGATCGACCGAGCAAAATCCGGTTAATCTGCCGGGATGTGCAGCCACCGACTCAATTATGTAGTCATTGGCTTCTTGGGCTAACTGGAAGTCCGTCCAGCCCATGCCCATCACCACTGAATGATTCACCCCATCCCGGTCCATGTCGGCCAGCAGGGCTTCAGCGCTGGCGAGCACGGCGTCATCGCTGGCGAGGATACCGGCAAAAGTGGCGTCCCGGAGCGACAACTGGGAACGGCGGTCTTGAAAGCTCGGCGGAAGGATATGACAGTGGCTATCGATCACCATATCAGGTGGGATAATTATAGGTACCAGGCGTTCGATTTGCCAACGGAGCACCTGGACGTGCAAATGAAGGCAGTTTTATAGTTTCAATCTAGATCCCTAGGTATAATGACCTGCCATGATGCCACAATCGCCCTCCACTTTGCTGAATCAGACCGCTCCTGAGTTTAGCCTGCCGGACACCGAAGGCGACCTAGTCTCTCTCCAGGACCTCCGAGGGAACAAGGTTGTCTTGGTGTTTCTGCGCCACTTCGCTTGACTACCTTGACGAGAGCACCTGTCGCAGTTGCGGCGGCGGTATACCGAGATTCAGACTCTTGGCGGGGTGGTGGTCGGGGTTTCATTCGAGTCCCGAGACCGGCTATTCCAGATGTCACGGCAGATGCAACTCCCCTTTCCAGTGCTCTCAGACCCGGAGAAAGACGCATACCGGGCTTTCGGCCTGAGCTCCGGAAAACTAAGACGGATATTCGGGCCCGGCACGATCTGGGCCTACGCCAAGCTGTTAGCCGCCGGACAGATGTACCACTTCCGCAGGAGCGACTTCCTGCAATTGGGGGGCGACTTTGTCATCGACGCCGCCGGGTTTGTCCGATATGAGTACCGCAGCGGAGCGCCCCATGACCGGCCATTGGTGGATCAAATCATCGCCTTGCTGGGGGAAATCTGAGTTGATGGGCGATTCTAGAGACAGCCGTAAAGCGATCAACACTCGAAATACGATCTGGTCCCGCTAATTGCCACCTGATTTGGTGACATCCACTCGGTCCGGAGGCCAGTTCCAAAATCAGGATTCGGGCTTGGCCAACGAAAACAAGCCACGAGACTTAGCCTCGTGGCCGGGAGATTCCTTAGGGCCGGCAATTGAGTGCCGGGAAATGAAACCTTACCTCCGGGCCCGTCTACCTCCGGGGCCCTCGTCGATGACCGTCTCTAGGTTCTAAGTCCGCTTCGTTGCCCCTCTGCGGGGCGGATAATACATTGCCGCGTTCCCCTTGTAGGGGAACGCGGCAAAGAAGGAAAGAGAATGAGACGTCGCGTTCTAAATGCCTCCAATCTCCTGGCTCTCGTCGATAACCATTCCTTGGACTGGAGTCCGCTTGGAGGCGGGGTAGCCGCCAACTTCCTGGCTCTCGTCGATGACCGCGTTCCGCAGGGTGGTCATGAAGCTGCCGCCATTCTCTTGGCTCTCGTCAAAGGCCAACTCATGGGGCAGCCTTACCGTCGCTGCCGGGTATCCGCCTACTTCTTGACTCTCGTCGATGACCGCGTTCCGCAGGGTGGTCATGAAGCTGCCGCCGTTCTCCTGGCTCTCGTCAAAGGCCAACTCATGGGGTAGCCTTACCGTCGCTCCCGGGTATCCACCTACTTCCTGACTCTCGTCGATAACCATGCTCTGGACCAGGGTTCGCTTGGACGCCAGGTAGCCGCCAACTTCCTGGCTCTCGTCGATGACCATTCCGGTATTGACGGAGTTGACCGTCTCCGCGGGGTTGAATGCTCGGGTCTCGGAGCCGCTCAACAACACGCTGAATCCTGCAATCAATCCGGTTCCTATCGCCAATCCAAGGATCGCCTTCTTGCTGATCATTCGGTTTTTCATCTCGCTCTCCTTTCCTTTACTTGATGTGGTGTTGCCTTTGGTTTGCTGCCTGGGGTCCAGTAGTTGTTTGATGGTGGTTTTCATCTCTTTCTCCTTTTTCTTTCTGCCGGGCCATCCCGTTTATTCCCGATGATCCGGGAACCAGTCCGTTGTTGTTCTCGACAAAACCACAGTAACCGGCGGTCCAGCATGCGCACATCCGGAAGATTCGTCATTTTCTGAAATAGAACATGGGTGCGAAATTGCATTGCACTAGGTAGTACTACCTAGTGGGGGAACGGAGATGCATAAACCACTAAATAAATGGGAGCCTAGAGACTGAGTTAGATTTGGAGTTACTAAATTCCGGAGTGTGGCAACCGAGAAGTTCAGCGTCGTATTAGGTTGGCAAAGGAGAGAAGGGAGAACGGAGGGAGCGGCTAGGTCAGACCTTGGTGCGCGGCGAAGGTCGCCGCTTCGGTGCGATTGGCGGTATTGGTCTTGTTCAGGATGTTTCTAACGTGGTTGCCGACAGTTCGGAAGCTGATGAACAGTTCTTCGGCGATCTCCCGGTCGGTTTTACCCGCCGAGATCAGTCGCAGGACTTCTACTTCCCGCTGGGACAGCCCGGCGGGGTAGGTGGGGGCTCTGACCGGTCCGGCCTCGGCTCGCTCCTGTAGAGCGACAGCACGCTCCAGGGAGGGCTGCATCTTCATTTCGCGGAACTCAGCGATGGCGGTTTCCAGGTGCTCCAGGGCTTCGGCCCGATCCTGATTCTTGCCTTGCCCTGACCCTTCGGCTCCGCTCAGGGCAGGACCTGTCGACGGGTCCAGCAGCAGCTCCGCAAGCTGAAGGTGGGTCAATGCTTCCTCGGGTCGGAAAGGCATCTCCCGGCAGACTTCCAGCGCAGTCTGGTAATAACCGCGGGCTTCGTCGGCCCGGCCCAGGAGCGCCGCCGCGCCACCCAGGTGGCGGGCTATTTAGGTATTATGAATATAGCCGGTTAAGCGCAACCCGGTGTCCGCAAACCGGCGCAGCAGCAGACCGGCCACTTCCCGGTGCCCCACCAGCACGGCAGCCTCCAGCATCGAGATATCGCGCTCAGTCCTGGTCTCGTCTTCATCTGAGCCAATGTCTGGGCGAGCCAGCAATAACTCCTCCAATAAAGGCATCACCTCTTCTTGTCGGCCCAGGTGCGCCAGGCAGAGGGCCCTGTGGAAAACGCTGACTTGAAGGAGTGCATCATCGCCCTTCCCAAGATACAGCAGTGGCCTCACGCTAGCGAAGCTTGAGAATCGTTCAGCGGATCCAGAAATGCCCAACTCGCCGCCGCGGTTCGACATGCTCTGGCCCATCGCCACGGCGTCCTCCAGACGACCGTCCAGAGAGGCGAAAATAGCGTTAGCTAACATGGAGAAAAGCAGTGCGGTCGGATTCCCGGTACGCTGGGCCACCTCATCCATTTCGCGCCAAACCTCTTCGGCCCGCCCGCGTTGCCCCCAGGCAAGAAAGGTGGAGCCGATTTCACACATTGTTGAAGTCAACCTAGGTGCGCTCACACCCGTACGGGGCCGTATTGCCAATTCGTCTGCTAGACGCAGGACCTCTTCCCCATGCTGGGGCGCTTTTGCCAAAAATAGCCAAGCGTGAGCGGCTTGCCAAAAGGCCTCGGGATCGTCCAGGCGGCGTGCCAACTCCAAAGCCTTGCCCGCGTGGGCAACCCCTTCCTCCGAGCGGTCATTGTAGAACCTCAGAAGGGCCAGGAACGCATCTGCCACCGCCCGCTCCACTGTACCCGGCTTAGCGTACCGGTCGGCCCGCTCCACCCACTGAGCCGCTTCAGAGGTGCGTAGTGCCTCCGTCCCTCCGGTTCGGTATATCAACGTTACCGCCAGCCCGCAGGCCCGTGATGCGCGTGTGCTGTCGCCCAGGTCCTCGGCCAGGGACAGGACCTCAGGCGCCACCACGTCGATGACTCGTCGTGGCTCCCGAGACAGGCCTAGGGCATTCCCCAAGGCCAACAGCAGGTCGCACCGTCTCCCTGTCGTCAGGGTCCAACACTTCCTGTACTTGCAAGCAGCGCTCCAAGTGGCCCGCCCCTTCCCAATAGGCGTAGACCGCCGTGGCCCGCCGGGCTGCCATCTCCCCATACTCAACGGCCTTGGCCAGATCCGAGGGGTCTGAGGAGTGAGAGAAGTGCTCCGCCAGCTCTACGGCATGTTCTTCGAGGCGAGCCTGATATTGCTGCTCGATGGTGCGAGCCACTTGCTGGTGCAGGCGCAGGCGCCGGGGCGCTATTATCTCTTCGTACATCGTTTGGCGGAAAAAGGCATGGGCGAACGAATAGTTCACTATGCCTACAATCGAGGAGCGTTCCTCGATCACTACGGCGCTCTGTGCTTCTTCTAGGGAGGCATCCAACTCCTCGTCTGACACCTGGGCTACGCTCTGCAACAGCGCCAAAGGAAACTCCCGACCAATAACCGAAGCAACGGCAAGCAGCCGATTGCACTCTTGACTCAATCGGGAGAGGCGTTTACCGATCACATCTCGAAGACCTTCGGGTATCCGGCCAGCCACTCCTTCAACAGATGCATCCCCCAGCCCAGCCCGGCTTCCTTCTTGCCGGACCAACAGACCTTCTTCCGCTAAGTAGCGCAGAACTTCCTGAACGAACAGGGGATTTCCCTCGGTCTGACGCTCAACCGCTACAGTCAGTCCCGATTGAACTTCCTGTCCCGCCGCGGCCTCAACCATCCTTTGGACCTCGTCTACGGCCAGGCCCCGTATCAGTACCCGGCTAAAGCTTGATATTCGACTTAGATTTGCCAAGGCCCCCGATAGCGGGTGGGTCCGGTCCACTTCCACGTCCCGGTAGGTCCCCAATACCATCAGCCTGAACCCAGCCAAGTTGCGGGCGAGGTGAGTGAGCAAATCCAGAGTGCCTCGGTCGGCGTCGTGCAGGTCCTCCAGCACCAAGAGCAGCGGTTGGGCGGAGGCAGCGTTACGGAGAAATTCGCTGACCGCCTGCAGGAGCCGGTAGCGGTCTTCTTCGGGGTCTCCCGGCTGCCGGAGCTCGACCTGCAATTTTTCTCTGACGTCGGGGACGATGCGGGCCACATCAGAGGCCCCCGCGCCCAATTCCTGGCGAATGGCATCGGTTTCGCGCGACAGTACGTAGTCCCGCAAGGCCTCCACAAAGGGAAGGTAAGGCAAGGAGAGAGAGCCCTCTTCGTAGCACCAGCCCCAGAGCACCTGAGCGCCGTGCTCTTTGGCATAGGCAGCTAATTCTTGAGCGGTGCGGGTCTTGCCGATCCCCGGTTCGCCGGCAAGCATGACGAGACGCCCTTGGCCGGAAAGAGCATCGTCCAGGGCCGTTTCCAGCGCCGCCATTTCTTGCTGGCGGCCAACGAAGACGCTGGAATTAAGAGAGATAAACGCAGTTCGCTCTGGTCTAAGCGCTGGTTGGCTCATGACGCTATTTTAACCAGAAAGATAGACGCATTCCACCGAGACGTCAGAATTTAGTGGTCCGCGCCGTTTTTTCCGAAATCCTCGTCGCCGAATACGCCCACTTCCCGGCCTTGGAAGACATGGACCACGAAGCCTTCCCGAGCGATTCCCAAGGCGTCGACCATGTCTTCATCGACCGTTTCGATGATCTCCTGGATAGCTTCTTGGGTAAGGCTCTCATCAACGGCTAGGGCAACATGGACCATTTCGTCGGTGAAGTGGATATCAAGCCTGCCGACTTGCCGGTCGCCCTGCTGGATAGTGTAGGCTTCGGAAAAGGGGGTGCGGACCTCGCGCTCGAAGGTAAAATCCGGCACAGCCAGCCTCCCTTCCTATTCCCTGACCTGACCGTCGCCCATGATCACCCACTTGTAGGAAGTGAGTTCCTTTAGGCCCATGGGACCTCTGGCGTGGAATTTCTGGGTGCTGATGCCCACTTCCGCTCCCAAGCCAAACTGGCCACCATCGTTAAACCGGGTGCTGGCGTTGACGAACACCGCAGCGGCGTCCACTTCGTCAAGGAAACGCATGGCCGCCGAATAGTCTTCGGTGATTATCGCCTCTGAGTGGCCGGACCCGTAGGTTTCGATGTGACCCAGGGCGTCGTCCAGAGAATCGACTATCTTGATGGCGGCAGTCATGGACAAAAACTCCCGGCCCCAGTCCTCTTCATTGGCGGGCAATATCCTGCCGCCCGGCGAATTCCCGCCGCCGGTTGATTGCGGTCCCAAGATACTCAAGGCCCGGTGATCGCAGTGCAGCTCCACTCCGGCGGCGGTCAGCTCTTCGGCGATTCGGGGTAGACAGGCGGGGGCGGCACTAATGTGAACCAGGATCGTGTCCAACGCGTTGCATACCGAAGGCCGCTGGGTCTTGGCATTAAATACGATGTTGGCGGCCATGTCCAACTCGGCGCCCCGGTCGATGTAGGTGTGGCAGACGCCGATCCCGCCGGTTACCGCCGGCATGGTGGCGTTTTCGGCTACAAACCGGATCAGGCCGTCTCCGCCCCGGGGAATCAGCAGGTCGATATGGTCCTTCATTCCCAACATGGCATCCACCAGGGACCGGTCCGGGTTATCCACGAACTGGACGGCATCCTCCGGCACCCCGGCATCGCCGATAGCCTTACGCACCAGTTTAGCCAAGGCGGTGTTAGAGCGCAGGCTCTCTTTTCCTCCCCGCAGCAGGCAGGCGTTGCCCGATTTCAGACAAAGCGCCGAGATGTCTATCGTGACGTGGGGGCGACTCTCGTAGATACTGCCGATCACGCCCAGGGGAACTCGTTTTTTGCCAATCTTCAAACCGTTGGACATGGTAGTCATATCCATAGTTTCGGCTATTGGGTCGGGAAGCGCAGCCACGCCGCGTACCTCGGCAGCCGTTCCCAAAAGCCGTTCCCCGGTCAACAGGAGCCGGTCCAGCATGGCTTCGCTTAAGCCGTCGGACTGGGCCGACCGGTGGTCGATCTCGTTGGCCTCCAGCACTTCATCCTGTTGGGTCTCCAGCGCTTCGGCAATGTTCAGAAGGGCTTGATTCTTGATACTACTGGACAGCCGGGCCAATATCCTAGACGCGGCTCGCGCGTCCCGGCCTTGCTCCAACAGGTCTTCTACAGTGTTAGTTAACATGCGCTCCCCTAGATCAGCACCAGATTGTCGCGATGGATGACCTCCGGGCCGTAGTGGTAGCCCAGCGTGTCTTGAATATCGCCGGACCGAACACCTCGAATACGCTTGATGTCCGCCGAGCCGTAGTTGGCTATTCCGCAAGCGATGCGCCGATCGCCGGCAGCGACGATATAAACGATATCTCCCCGCTCAAAATCACCGGTTACTCCGGTTATACCCGCGGGCAACAAGCTGCGGTTGTTCTGACGCAGGGCGGCAGCGGCTCCTTGATCAACGACCACGGCCGACCGATGGGAGACAGCTCCCAACATCCACCGCTTCCGGGCTTCCAGTTTCTCCGCGGCTGGCCGAAACATCGTGCCGATCTCGTCGCCCCGGGCCGCCCGCAACACGCTGTCTTCGGTCATGCCGTGGCACATGACCATTGTTATGCCGGAGGTGGTGACCAGCCGGGCGGCGTCGATCTTGGTGGCCATGCCTCCCCGGGCCCAGGGGTTGCGGTCTTTCCCAGCCAAGGCCTCTATGTCCGCGTCGACCCGTTCCACCACTGGCAACAGCCGGGCGTCGGGGTCTAGATTCGGGTCTGCCGTATACAGACCATCGGTGTCTGTCAGTATCACCAAAAGATCGGCGTCCACCAGATTGGCCACCAGTGCTGACAACCGGTCGTTATCACCGAACACTTCTCCGATCTCGTCAACCGCCACCACGTCGTTTTCGTTCAGGATTGGGACAACCCCCAGGTTCAGCAAACCCTGTAGGGTGTTTCGCACATTCAGATACGATTGGCGGTCATTCAAGTCTTTGATCGTCAACAGTACTTGAGCGACCTGCAATCCGTGGACCTCAAACAGTTCCTGATAGGTGTGCATCAACCGGCTCTGCCCGATGGCGGCCCGGACCTGCCGGGAAGGGATGTCTGAAGCCACCCGGCCCACACCCCGGCCCTCTTGACCGGCAGCTATCGCTCCCGAAGTAACCAGCATCACTTCCGCCGATAAGGACCGAAGCTGGCTGATCTGGCGCGCCAGTGAAGCCATCACCGCCACGTCCAGAGCTTGATGATCCGGACCGGCGGTCAAAACACTGGTGCCCGCCTTGACCACGATCCGCCGGTACGGCAGCGGTTTGGATACCGCTTCCTCTGGGGAAGAATCTGTGTGGATATGGGATACGCCAGACACGGAGAAGGACCCCTTTAATGGCTGATTGCTCACGGCTGCGGGCACCCAATTATAGCATGGGTCCGTTCTTAAACTTGCTTCCTAGCGACGCCAAACCCGCCTTTTACCACCTTGTTGTGCCACGATATATCCAATAGAATATGTTTAATGGGCTGGCGCCGTTCGCCAGCCCTCTTGGGCGTGGCATCCGGTTACTGCCCACGGGTAAATCGAAGGGCGATGTTAAAAAATTTGAATCGATACGTGAGCCAATGCCTCTAAAAGGCGTCTTATCCACAGTCAATAGTCATCCCGGCTTCTCTCGTCTGCTGGAAGGCATCGGGAGCGAAGGCCCTCCTCCTCAGATAACGGCCTGCCAAGGCGCCGGGCCGGTTTACATCGGCGCCATTTGGGACCGCCTCCGGACTCCAGTCCTGGTCATCACGCCACGCCCGGAAGACGCGCGTAGACTCCACGACCAACTCCTTACTTACCTGGGTGACGACGAGCCGGTGTACCTGCTACCGGAACCTGAAGTCCTTCCCTTTGAACGGCTGGCCGTTGACGCCAACACCAGCAACCAGCGTCTGGAGGCGTTGGCGGCGCTGGCCTTGTCCCGCCGCCCCAAAGGAGGCTCAGGGCCAACGCCGCCCTTGGTAGTGGCTTCAGTCAATGCTGCCTTGCGTCCGACTTTGCCTCCCATCATTATGTCCGGCGGCGAGTCTAACGGGGCCGACGGGAATTCTTGGAAAACGGGGGAGCGGATACGTCTGAACGACCTACTGGTCCGGTGGGTGGAACTGGGTTACCGGAGCGAGCCGGTCGTGGAAGTCCCAGGCACGTTCAGTCATCGGGGCGGCATCATCGACGTCTTCCCGTCCCACTCTGACCTTCCTTTTCGCATCGAGCTGTGGGACGACCAGATCGATACTATACGGACGTTTGATCCCCGCACCCAGCGCTCTCTGGACGCCGTAGACGAGGTGAGAATCATCCCGGCCAGGGAACAGCTTCCCAACACGGTGGACCGGAACCGGGTAGAGGGTGTCATTGAACAGCTGGACTTCACCCGGTGCGACCAAGAGATTCGGGAACGCATCGAAGACGAGCTGGTGACGCTGTTCACCGCGCCCAACGTAGAGACTCTGTCCTTCTACAACGGTCTGCTGAACCAAACCAACATCTTGGAGTATCTGGCCGATGACGCTTTGGTGGTCTTAGAACGGCCGGGTCTGATCGAAGGTGAGGCCGAGGAGTTGGAGGAGCGGTTCGTCCGCATGCGCTCCAACAGGGAGGAGCGTGGCGAAATGCCGCGAAACTTCCCCGCTCCATCTTTCACTTGGACAGAGTTCGCCGAGAAATTGGAAACCCGGTCCAGATTGCACCTCCATAGCTGGCTAAACGAAACCGAGGACACGCTGTTTAAGCCGGCGGTCTCTTACTACGGCAGGCTGGAGCAGTTGGCCACTGATGCCAAGCGGTACGCCACCGAGGGCAAAGCAATAGTAGCGATTACCCAGCATGGACGCCGTCTGGCTGAAATATTGGAGCAGGAAGGAGTCACCGCAACGGTAACTTCCAGCGTGGACCAGCAACCGCAACGGCGAGGAATCTACCTGGTGCAAGGGGCTCTCCGGGAAGGCTGGACCCTGGATTCCCACGCTGGCGACAATGAGGCGGATGGTGCCGCTTCCCTTATTTTGTTGACCGATGCCGAACTGTTTGGCTCGGTCAAAGAGCGCCGCTACCGCCGGCGCCAGACCACCGAGCCGGGCAACCAAATCGCGGCCCTGTCGGACCTGGTAGCCAGTAGCTACGTGGTGCACATCGACCACGGCGTGGCCCGATTCTCCGGCACCACCCGAATGGGCGAGGGCGACGAAGACAAAGAGTATCTGGTGCTAGAGTACGCCGAAAACGACAAGCTCTACGTGCCCACGGAACACCTAGACCGGGTGACTTCTTACGTAGGCGCCCAAGACCAGCCGCCCAACCTTACCCGCTTGGGGTCCGCCGAGTGGGCCAGGATCAAGGAGAAAGTTAAGGGAGCCACGCGGGAAATGGCCCAAGAGCTATTGACTCTCCACGCCTCGCGCCAAGTTGCCAAAGGCCACGAATTTAGCCAGGACACTGTCTGGCAGCAAGAGTTGGAAGACTCCTTCCCATTCGAAGAAACCCCAGACCAAGCCACTGCGATCAACGACGTTAAGGCCGACATGGAGCAGGTCAAGCCCATGGATAGGCTGATCTGCGGAGACGTGGGCTACGGCAAGACGGAGGTGGCCTTGAGGGCCGCTTTCAAGACGGTGAACGACGGCATGCAGGTCGGACTATTGGTACCTACCACCGTTTTGGCTCAACAGCACTACGCCACTTTCAGCGAACGCCTGAGTCCCTTCCCCATCACCGTGGACGTTCTAAGCCGGTTCCGAACCCACAAGGAACAACAAGAAGTCTTGGAGAATCTTAAATCGGGCAAATTGGACATCGTTATCGGCACCCACCGTCTGCTGCAGAAGGATGTCTCATTCAAGAACCTGGGTTTGGCGGTGGTGGACGAGGAGCAACGATTCGGCGTTGCCCACAAAGAAAGACTCAAGCAGCTTCGAAAGGAAGTGGACGTACTGACTTTGAGCGCCACTCCCATCCCCAGGACCCTTAACCAGGCCCTGTCCGGCATCCGCGACCTTAGCACCATGGACACGCCGCCGGAAGCCCGCCTGCCGATTAAAACATTTGTGTCCGAATACAGCGAAGACCTGATAAAAGAAGCAATCCTACGAGAGTTGGAGCGCGGCGGCCAGATATTCTTCCTGCACAACCGGGTAAAGACCATCGACCGAATGGCAGCCGATCTAAAAGAACTCGTCCCGCAGGCCCGCATCATAATAGGTCATGGTCAGATGCCCGAAATGGATCTGGAAGACGTAATGATGGCCTTCTCCGCTGGGGAAGCCGATATTCTGGTGTGCACCACCATCATAGAATCCGGGCTAGATCTGCCCAACGTCAACACACTGATCTTAGACCGGGCCGACCGTTTCGGTTTGTCCCAGCTTTACCAGCTAAGGGGCCGTATCGGCCGCGGCGAACACCGGGCTTACGCCTACATGTTGGTGCCCAAGGGAAGGCGGATAACCGAGGCAGCCGAGCGCCGCCTGCAAGCCATATTGGAGGCTTCTGAGCTGGGTTCCGGGTTTCGCATCGCGATGCGGGACTTGGAGATTCGCGGCGCCGGCAACCTGCTGGGCACTTCCCAGAGCGGCCATATACGGGAGGTAGGCCTGGACCTGTACAGCCAACTGCTGAAAGAAGCCATCGCCGAACTTCAGCGAGAGCAAGGCGAGGAAGCCCCATCCGAAGACGAGTTCATACCCGAATTGCCAAGGATGGAGCTTCCCCTGACAGCCCACATCCCGGACAGTTACATTCCCCACATGCCTTCCCGCCTAGCGATCTACCAGCGGGTGGCGCGGCTCAAAGACCGGAGCGAAGTGCCCGCGTTGCGGCAAGAACTCCGCGACCGGTTTGGCCCCACCCCCGAAGAGGTGGAGAATCTACTGACTCTAGCCGATTTTAGGGCATCCGCCGGGGGCCTTGGCATCGACTCTATCTTGCAAAGCCGCGAAGGCTTTGTGCTGCATCTGAAAGTACCCGTGGGTGGGGCCAAGATAGCGTTGCAACGGGCCTTGGGACCGTCGGTCAACGTAGGCCACCAGCAGATCACTCTTCCCGCCAGGACCATGGGCGACGAGTGGCTATCCCGGTTGACTAGGGTGGTGGGCCGGTTCCGCGCGTTCCAGGACCGGCTTCAAAGTCTGGCGGGTTAATAAGCCTTATCCAGTCTCAGAACACACCATTATTCGCTTCGCTTAGAATGACAGCCAAAAGGTTTGTTGGAAATTTCAGACCCATTTCCTGCGAATTGCCCATGCACCTGTGGGAATCATCCGATCTCATCTTCGTCGCACTGCTCCCCTGCTCAAGCCCCTAACGGATGTGTTCTTGTATCTGAATCTACCATCCCGCATCTAAGCAGGTTGGAACCCGAGATTGAAGTTTTCAATTGATATTGAGGGTAGCAGGAGATCAGACAATGGCAAGAAGTTCGACCGGCAGACGGGCCGCCGCCGCTGCCAAGACATCAGCCGGCAATCGTCGCCGCAATCGTATGTGGCTCGGCGGAGCAGGCGCCGCGGCGGTGGCGTTGCTGGTGGCGGTTGTGGCCGTTTCCGTATATTCAGGAGACTCCGGCTCTTCAGCTTCATCCGGGGGAAACCAAGCCGACGGTGTCGTGGAAAACTTCTCGTTCACCCTCTTCCAGGGTGAAAAAGCTCTGGGCGCTGAGAAGATGGAGATGGCCCAACTGCTGGGGAAACCTATCGTGCTGAACTTTTGGGCCGGACAATGCCCGCCATGCCGGGCGGAGATGCCGGACTTGCAGCGATTCTACGACGGTTTCAAGGACGATGTAACTCTTCTAGGCATCGACGTGGGCCAGTTCACCGGATTGGGCACCCGTCGAGATGCCCAAAATCTACTTAAAGAGTTGGGCATCACCTATCCCGCCGGATACACTGGCGACGCCAGCGTGGTGCGCAAGTATGAAGTTCTGGGCATGCCCACCACGGTTTTCATCAACGCCGACGGCACCGTATTCGAGACCTGGTCCGGCGGGTTGAACCTGAAAATCTTGGAACGCTTGAGCATGGCGTTGCTCAAGCAGGCGGAGCAACAGCAGGTTCCATCTTAGGGGCGATATGAGATAGCTAGGCAAATGGCTGGTCCGTCAGCCCCGGATCAGGGCGAACGCCAGAGACCTTCTACGTCCGTTCCGGGTAAGCTTGTCGCACCACCGTCTTGATCCTTCTCCCCGATTCTGCTGTGCCAGTCAACCCAACGTGAACTCGTTGGGGTATAATAGACTCGCCCCAGCACAGTCCGGCCCAGTCTCTAGACCGGTTGGCTGCGCGACGCGGGGTATACAGTCGGGGTGTAGCGCAGTGGCTAGCGCGCTTCGTTCGGGACCCCGAGGTCTATATTACGGTATCAATTTCCGACTTACGTCGGGGTGTAGCGCAGTGGCTAGCGCGCTTCGTTCGGGACGAAGAGGCCGGTGGTTCGAGTCCA
>CATMOE010000014.1:0-61289 GCA_950072105.1 uncultured Dehalococcoidia bacterium | reverse complement strand
CACGCCGGTCCCCGTATCATTAACGTTAACCTCCACAGCACTCCCGGGTGGCGCTATACCCTCTCGCTATACCTGCGATCGTTTCAACATTTCACCGCCCCTTTCATGGGGCACACATCCGGAAGGGACCGTCACCTTGGTCATTCTCATGGATGACCCAGACGCCGCGGGAGGGACCTGGGTCCATTGGGTCCTGTTCAACCTTCCGTCCAAAACCAACAGCTTACCTGAGGACCAAACCCAGACTGCCCAGCTCTCCAACGGGGCAACCCAAGGAAACAACAGTTGGGGCAACGTTGGATATGGTGGGCCTTGCCGCCCTGACTCCGAGCAACACAACTACCGGTTTACCGTCTACGCGTTGGACTCGACCCTCACCCTTCCAGCGGGGGCTAACTTCGATCAAGTACAAGACGCCTTGCAAGGGCACATAGTGGCCCAAGGCACCCTAACCGGCACCTACATAAAAACGGAAGATGACGACGGGGATGACGGCGGAGGAGATGATGACGGCGGTGGCGGAGATGATGGCGGTGGAGATGACGGCGGGGGGGTGGTGGTGGCTATTAAGGCGTTAGTGCGGCCTGTCGGACCCTAATACAATTGGTCGTCTCACACCTAGAAATTGGAAAGCTGCTCAAGGATATACGCCACGCTTCTCATCGCCGAAGGAGTGTTCGCGACGAAATCTTCAGGAAGCTGGTTCGCCGAGTCGGTCATACCCCGAACTTCCAAGAAAGGAACGCCGGAAAACTCGCAAGCTCTCGCCGCACCGGCGCCTTCCCAGGCCACAGCGAACGCCCCTGTGGCGGCACGGACTTGTGCCGCCTTATCAGGATTGACGACAGTCTCATCACCCGAAGCGATCGGTCCGAACTTTACCTGAAAGGAGTGGCGACGGATCCGGTTAGCGGTTTTGAGCGAGGAAAGGGACTTGGCGTCGCCTTTGAAGAGCGGCAGAGGCCGGCCGGGGATCCACGATTTGAAGTCATGCTCAATCGTAGCGGTAGCGACTACCACATCTCCTACGGCGAGGGCATCGAGCAAAGCCCCTGCCGACCCGGCGCAAACCACCAAACTTATACCTTCCCAATGGTCGATAATGTGTTGGGTGACCAGGGCCGTCTGAGCTTTCCCTAACCCACCTTGCGAAACTAGGATCGAGCCGCCGTAGCACTCCAGTGCGGATACCCGGCCAATAGTTCGTTCGAGGGTTTCAACGCCCGTTTCCGAAAATACCCCGACAAGCGCCTCGAATTCACGCTGTGTGGGCACTATTGCCAATATCGTCAAACCCGCCGCATCTCCTGATTTGCCGTTACCTCACCCCCTAAACGATCACATTCTCCCGCCTTAACTGGTCCACTTCCGCCTGGGTTAGGCCTCCCAGCGTGGTGAATATCTCGTCGGAGTGCTCGCTGTACATGGGGGCCCGGTTTATTTCTACTTGGGAGTCTGAAAGGCGGACCGGGCAGCCGATGACCGGGTACTTGCCCCGGACGGGATGGTCGACTTCCGAGATCATGCCGCGCTCGATCAGGTGGGGTTGTTTTATGACTTCGCTGGTGTCGAATACCGCGCCGCAGGGGACTCCCTCGCCGGCGAAGGCCGCCATGACCTCCCGCTTGTCCCGGGTGCCTGTCCAGTCTCGAATGATCTGGGAAAGCTCCTCGGAGTTATTCTGCCTTTCCTCGGGGCTGGCATACCGGGGATTCTCAATCAAGTCTTCCCGTCCCATGGCCCGCATCGCCGCGGTAAACATGCCGGGATTATCCGCGGGGATCATCATGTAAACGTAGTCGTTCATGCCGCCGGGAGCGCAGGCCACCAAACCGCCCAGACCACCGGTGTAAGCGCTGCTGGAGAATTCTTGGCGCGGCTCGGGCGCGCCGTCGCTAAGCGTGCCGGTGAAGCGGACCCTGGTCAAGTTCAGCACCGCTTCCTGCATGGCGACTTCCACCATCTGACCATGGCCGGTAACTCCCCGCTGCACCAGCGCCGCCAATATGCCGATGACCGTGTGCATTCCGGTGCCCGAGTCTCCCACGTTGGCCCCGAGGGGTGATGGCGGCCGGTCGGCCCACCCGGTGACGCTGAGAGCGCCGCTGGTGGCCTGGGCCACCTGTTCAAAGCACTTGTAGTCTGAGTAAGGGCCGAAGGAGCCGAATCCCTTTACCGAGGCGTAGATCAACCGGGGATTGATCTCCTTCAAGTCGTCGTAACCCAACCCCAGCCGGTCCATGGCGCCGGGCCCACGGTTCTCGGCCAAAATATCGGCGTCTTTGACCAAGGTCTTGAATAGCTCAATGGCCTTGGGGTTCCTGAGGTCCAGGGTGGTGCTTTTCTTGTTGCTATTGAGCAGCAGGAAGAAAAAGCTGTCTTTGTCGGCGTCGACCCGGCGTAGCCAGCGGGCCCGGTCACCCTTGCCGTCGGCCATCTCCACTTTGATGACCTCGGCGCCCAGCCAGGCCAACATTTGGGTACACGAGGGACCGGCCTGGTCGTGGGTCATGTCGATTACCCGGATGCCTTCCAATGCTTTTCCCATTTTATGACTCCTTTATATCTGTCTCAAGCGGTGGTTCGACAAGCTCACGACGAACGTTTTTTTTGGTTGTTCGTAGATAGATGTGTTACGGCGTCAGAATAACTTTGCCTCTGGTTCCCCGGCTAGACAGGTGCTGGTGGGCTTTGGCCACCTCGGACATGGGTAACACCTGGTCCACGATCAGTTTGGCCTTCCCATCGGCGAGCATGGGGAACAGTTCCTCCATCGCCGATTTGTGATCCAAACTTCCCACAGGAGAGCGGCCCATGCTGAAGCCTATCACCGTTCGGTTGGCTCCGGTAAAGTCCGCCGAAGCTATCGACGCCGGAGTGTTAGAGGCATTTCCGTAGGATAATAGCCGCCCATAGGCCGCGACGCAACGTACGCTCTTCTCCAAGACCGGTCCTCCCACGCACTCCAGCACCAATTCCACGCCGTTGCCGTGGGTTTCTTCACCTACGATTTCTTCGAAGTCGTGGGTGGTGTAGTTGATGGTTACGTCTGCTCCCAGAGAACTGCACAGGTCCAGCTTGTCCTGAGTGGAGGCGGTGGCAATGACTTTTGCGCCCCAGGCTTTGGCCAACTGAATCGCCACGGTGCCAACGCCCGAGGCCCCGGCCTGCACCAGAACCGTATCACCGGGTTGCATCTGGCCCCGGGTTTTCAGCAGATGGTAGGACGTTAGAAATACGATGGGCATTCCCCCGGCATGCACTGGGTCGATAGTTTCCGGATACGGAAAAACCAGGTTCCCGTTTACGGCAACGTATTCGGCTTGTCCGCCGGGTCCCATAGCCATCACCTGCTGCCCCACGGATATCCAGTCGACCGCGGACCCAACTTCGACCACCGTCCCCGCCGCTTCCAATCCTAGGGAGGAGGGCAGGTCGGGGCCGGGATAGTTGCCGCCCCGGCGCATGATGTCGGCGTAGTTGACCCCCGCCGACTCCACTTTGATGAGGACTTGGTGGGGCCTTGGCGTGGGTTGGGGAGTTTCCTCCCACTTGAGGACATCCAGGCTACCGAATTCGTTGATACGGACCGCTTTCATTCGTTTAGTCTCCTTATTAATTACCGGCGCTCATGAAATGTTGGGATTCGCCCCGATGAAATCGGGGTCACTACAAACGGGGGCAGCGATCTTCACCGTTCGTCCTGAGGCTTTCGAAGGACCAGTCCCCATGGCTAATTAAACAAATTTATCAGTAGATGTTGCGGGCGTTCCGCTCGTGACACCAGAGGTCACCAAACAACACCCAACCCTTTACTAGGAACCAAACCACTTGGCAATGCCACCCTGGACTGCGACCGTACGCGTCCCAGGGGTTCGGCGAACGATGTCTCTCGCCTGCAAAGCCCGCAATACGGCGGCGCCAAGTGCGCCTCCCACGTGCAACCGGCGCTCCGTCCAGTCGGTGCACCCGTAAGCGAACCGGCGTTTCGAACCGGAAGGTGTCAGATCTACACCCTTAGCGGCAAGGGTCTGTTGCCCTAACGGTGTCAGGCGGTAGGACACACGAGGCGAGTCTTGGCTTTCGGTCTGCTCCATCCAGCCTCGGTTCAGCATTTCGTCGAACAACGCTACCCCGGCGACACCGGCAAGATGATCGTAACAAGTCCGTGCCCGGCGCAAGGCCGTGTCGCGCCGCACTTCACGGGCTGCTTGGGCGCTGATCGGGGGTGTGCCAAGACTGGAAATCAATATATTCGCTCGCTCTTAAAAAATCAGGTTCTAGGAGTTCTCGCCGTATGCGATCTGGTTTGACCAGGGCCGATTCACCCCCATCCTAACCTTCCCCCTTTATGGGGAAGGGACTTGTTCTCTCCCACCCGTTGGGGAGAGTCAGTGTGGGGGTGTTGCTTCTCTCGTCAAGCCTGTCTGATATCGGTGACAGTGTACCCTATCAGGTTATCGTGTTGCATCACTCTAGTCGTTGGACGGCTGGGCCTTGGGACCGCTTTTCATGCTCAATGATATGCGTTTGCGGTCTATGTCTACCTCCAGGACAGTGACTGTAACCCGCTGATTCACTTTGACGATCTCGCCCGGATCGCGCACGAACCGGTCCGCCAGTTGGCTGATGTGCACCAACCCGTCTTGATGAACTCCAACGTCCACGAACGCGCCGAAAGCCGTAACGTTAGTTACCAGCCCCGGCAGCCGCATACCCGTTTCCAGGTCTTGAATGTTCTGCACGCTTTCGTCAAAGGCGAAGGGCTCAAACTCCTGGCGTGGGTCCCGTCCCGGGCGGGCCAATTCCGCCATGATATCCTTAAGTGTCGGAAGCCCTACCGTATCGCTGACATAGCTATCCAGATCGACGCGTGAGCGGATGGCTTCGTCGGTCATCAAGTCATTGACACTGCAGCCTTGGGTCTTGGCCATGGACTGTACTAACTTGTAGCTTTCGGGGTGGACGGCGCTGGCGTCCAGGGGCTGGTCCCCGTTGCCGATGCGAAGGAATCCAGCCGCTTGCTCGAACGCCTTGGGGCCAAGCCTGGGCACTTTGAGGAGGTCACGCCTAGACTTAAATCCGCCGTTGGCATCCCGGTAATCTTGGATCGCCTTGGCCAGGCTGGGGCCCAATCCGGAAACGTAGCTCAAGAGCTGGCGGCTGGCCGTATTGACCTCAACACCCACCCCGTTCACGCAACTTACAACCACGTCGTTCAGCTTGCTTTGGAGGAGACTCTGGTCGACGTCGTGCTGGTACTGTCCCACGCCGATGGATCGGGGGTCGATCTTGACCAGTTCGGCCAGAGGGTCCATCAAGCGCCGCCCGATAGATACCGCTCCCCGGACGGTGATATCCATGTCGGGAAACTCTTCCCTGGCGGCAGGGGAAGCGGAGTAGATCGAAGCCCCGCTTTCGCTGACCATGACGATCTGGATTCCTGAACCCAAACCCAGGCCCCGCAGAAACGTTTCCGTTTCCCGGCCGCCGGTCCCGTTGCCCACGGCGATGACCTGGGGCTGATGCCGCTGACAAAGAGCCAAGATAATCTGAGATGCTTCGGCAGCCTGACGCTCGCCCAGCAGATATATGGTCGTCGATTCGATGAACTTGCCCAGCGAATCCAGGACCGCTATCTTGCAACCCGTACGCAACCCAGGGTCTATAGCCAACAAGCTCTTCTGTCCCAAGGGCGACGCCAACAGTAGTTGACGGAGATTGTCGGCGAAGACACGGGTGGCTACCTCGTCGGCCCGCTCCTTGGCCTCGTTACGCGCTTCGGTCTCCAATGACGGCCCCAAGAGACGCTTATAGCTGTCCTGGATGGCCAGAGATACCTGCTGGGAACTGTCGTTGGAATGCTTTACGAACAGAGCTTCCAGTTCCGTCAGCGCCTCTTCCTCAGGAGGCAACAGATGCAGCGTCAACATGGACTCTTTCTCGCCCCGTAACATGGCCAGAACCCGGTGGGAGGGGGCCTGGGACAATGGCTCTCCCCAGTCGAAGTAGTCCCGGTATTTGGCGGCTTCGCTTTCCTTGCCCTGGGACAGTTTGGAAGTCAGGGCGCCCTTAGTCCAAAACAGTCTCCTGATCTGAGCGCGGGCGGTGGAGTCTTCGCTGACCCATTCGGCCATGATGTCCCGGGCTCCCTGCAACGCCTCGCCGGGGCTGGCGACGCCTTTTTCCGGGTCCACGGTCAAGGCTGCCTCAGCTGCCACGTCCATGTCTTCTTGCTGCCAAAGAATGCTCGCCAACGGCTCCAGGCCCTTTTCCTTGGCGATGGTCGCTCTGGTTCGGCGTTTGGGACGGTAGGGAAGGTAAATGTCCTCCAATGCCGCCAGCGTCTCCGCTGATTGAACTCGGTCCTTCAACTCCTCGGTGAGCAGGTCCCGCTCCTCCAGAGAAGCCAGGATGGCATCCATCCGGCTTGCCAGTTCCTTGAGCTGGGCCAACCTATCCCGAATCGACTCGATCGCCACTTCGTCCAGGCTGCCCGTGACCTCCTTGCGGTATCGGGCGATAAATGGCACCGTGGCTCCTTCCTCGATCAACGAAACTGTCGCGCGTACTTGAGTGGTCAGCAGGTGTAACTCGCCAGCGATCTTGGCGATAAAGCTTTGGTTCATTTCAGTTTGAGTAGTCAATTTCTTGCTGCATCCTTCTCATGCGCCTAATGTCTGGAGCGGCGGGGCATGCAACCATTATACTGAATAGACCCGACGGAACATCCGGAACATCGAAAGGACTGGATCCTCTGAATCTAAGTACTTACACCGACACCAGGCTGTTCTCCCGCCTCTTGCGCCAGGCCAAACCATACTGGCCGCACATCGCCGGGGTATTCCTGTTGGGCCTGCTGGCCACCCCCTTGATGCTGCTGGCTCCCCTGCCACTTAAGATTGCCGTCGATAGCGTGGTGGGATCCAGTCCGCTGCCGGGATTCATGGAACCGGTGACGCCGGATTGGCTATCGGGTTCTACGATCAGACTGTTGAGCCTGGCCGCCGGTCTCCAAGTGATGGTGGTCCTGTTTAGCCAACTGCACGAGTTATGCGGCCATGTATTGCGGGCGCGGGCCGGCGAAGGGATGATGCTCGAATTCCGGTCGGCCCTCTTCCGCCACGTGCAGCGCCTGTCTCTTTTGTTCCACGACACCCGAGGCACGGCTGACTCCCTCTACCGGATACAATACGACGCTCCGGCCATTCGGGATATCACCGTCAACAGCATCATCTCTCTGCTGTCGGCGGCGGTGATGCTGGTGGCTACTCTGGTTGTCATCACTCGTCTCGACTGGCAGCTTGCCCTGGTCGCGCTGGTAGTCTGCCCGTTTCTGTTCGTATTCGCCCGCACCTACAACCTGCGGATGCGGCCCCGCTACCGGGAAGTCCGGGGCATGGAGAGCTCGGCACTGCAGGTAGTTCAGGAGGTTTTGAGTGCGTTCCGAGTGGTGAAGGCGTTTGGCCGGGAGGACCGGGAGCAGGACCGGTTTGTGGCCCAGTCTCTAGTGGGGGTGCGCGCCCGCATCCGCCTGTCGTTAGCTGAAGGGACCTTCGGGTTGCTGGTCAACATGACTACGGCGATCGGCACGACGGCGGTCCTCTTTATCGGGATACGTAATGTTCAGGCAGGAGTCCTGTCGTTGGGTGAGTTACTGATGGTTCTGGCCTACCTGACCCAGCTTTACAATCCACTGCGGACCATCAGCCGGCAAGTCGCCAACCTCCAGTCGTCACTGGCCAGCGCCGAACGCGCTTTCCAACTGCTCGACGAGATACCAGACGTAACTGACCGACCTAGCGCCCGCTCCCTGAAGCGAGCGGCTGGAGAACTTCGATTTAACGGCGTGACTTTCGCTTACGGTGAAAACACGCCGGTGTTGCAGGAAGTGTCTTTCTGTATCGCCCCAGGCACCCGGCTCGGAATCGAGGGGAGGACCGGTGCCGGAAAGAGCACGCTGGTCAGTCTTGCATCCCGGTTCTACGACCCTAGTGACGGTGAGATTCTGTTGGACGGCGTGGACCTGAGGGACTACAAACTGGCGGACCTGCGCAACCAGATGGCCATTGTCCTACAAGACCCGGTGCTATTCTCTACGAGCATCGCCGAGAATATCGGCTATGGGCGTCCCGGAGCGGAATTCTCCCAGATAGTTGAGGCGGCCCAGGCAGCCAACGTTCACGAGTTCATCGCTGGTCTGCCCGATGGGTACGACACGGCGGTGGGAGAGCGGGGCATGATGCTTTCTGGGGGAGAGCGCCAGCGGATAGCGCTGGCCAGGGCGTTCTTGAAAGACGCGCCCATACTCATCCTGGATGAACCCACCAGCTCGGTAGACATGACCACCGAGGCCGGGATCATGGAGGCAATGGAGCGGCTGATGGTGGGCCGCACGACTCTGATGATCGCTCACCGGATCAGCACCCTGGACATCTGCGACGCCCGCATCGAGTTGGAACACGGGCGGATCATAAGCACGTCTGGGAACGTTGACCTGGCGCTCAACGTCTCTAGCCTTCAGATTGACGGTTAGCCGAGTACTAGCTCCAGCACTTCATTAAGTTCAGATATCCTCGTTCCCTTCCAATCCTCACGATTGCCTTTAACCGTATCGTACGGTGCTCGAATCAACACTGGGTCCATGCCGAATTCAACTGCGCCGGTCAGTTCACTACTCCCTCCATCTCCGACGTACAGGCATCTATCAGGCGCGACTTCCAAGCTGTCGCACACCATCCGGTAGATGCTGGGGTCAGGCTTCGTAAGTTTCACTTCGCAAGAGAAAATGGCTCCGTCTAACAATGCAGCGAAGGGAGTTTCTGGCCACAGGAGCGGGACTTCCGAAGAGCAGTCGCTTATGAGTCCTAGTCTGTATCCAGAAGCCTTCAGTTCCGTGAGGGTTTCAACTGTGTGATCTCGCGGCAGGAGAATACTGCGTAGATATTCAAGCCTAAGTTCCACGGCACGGGCTATTTGCCGAGGATCAGCTTCGACACCGATTTCGCGGCAAATGTGTCGAAAATATTCCTCCATCGAAGGAAATAATCCGGCGTCCCGCTCGTGAACCGTTTCGGACCACAGACGAAGCAGATCCGTCTCAGGGATTGACAATGTAGCGGCTACATTCGAAAGCGTTCGATTGTACTCTGAACGCGAGAAATCGAGGAACTCAGTATTGTCGACCAAGGTCCCAAAAAGGTCAAAAATGACGGCATCATATTTCATGGATCAGAGGTCCTAACCCTCAACTGAACATCGGTAAAGGCGGCAGTCACCGAATCACCAATTGGCCGGGGGTCGCCCGAGTATCCACCCTACCCTTTGTTGAGGGAAGTCAATAGGCCCACTATTTCAGAAGCGAGAGGGCGGGTGTGGGAACGGGTGCTAAATCAGAACCGGCTCGGTGTTCTTCTGGTAAACCTGGAAGCGGTGGCGGGTGGTGTCGGCGATGATGACCCGGCCTTTACGGTCGACCTTGACCGCGCAGGGCGCCCAGAGCACTCGCTCGGGTGTGAAGTCGCGGACACCGTTACGCTGGCGGATCATGTCCGGGTTGGACCTGATCTTATCCACGCCCCACTTGGACAGGCCGGCGTCGCCGGTGAATTCGCTGATGAAGCGGCCATCCGGGGTCAGTACCTGGACCCGGTTGTTCAGCCAGTCGGCCACGTAAATATCGCCGTCCTGGTCGACACAGACCCCGGCGGGGCGGTTGAACTGTCCGACGGGTACGTTGGATAACTTGATCCCTCCCATCTTCTGGACGATCGACGTGTCGCCGCCGGTCCCCGGTTGGCCGAAGGATGCCTGCCACTCACCCTGAGCGGTGAACTGCTGGATGCGGTCGTTGCGCCAATCGGCTACGAACACGTTGCCGTCTTTGTCCAGTCCGATGCCCCAGGGAGTGTTCAACTGGCCGGGACCGCTGCCGAAGCTGCCGAACTGACCCAGGTACTCACCGTTAAGAGTAAATCTCTGTACTCGATGGTTCAGGCTGTCCACCACGAACATCGTGCCGTCCTGGCCTATCGCTAATCCGGAAGGGCGGTTTAGCTCCCCGTCTCCCGAGCCGAGGATTCCCCAATCGCGGAGGAACTCGCCGTCCCGGTCGTAGACGTTGATGCGGTTGAGCCATTCGTCGGCGACGTAAACGTTGACGTCGGTGTCCACGGCGATGGAGATGGGCCAGATGAACTGTCCCTTCCCTTCCCCATAAGAACCGAACTCGGTGATATATTCCTCGCCCTCGTCGCCTAGGCGGAACACGTTGATCCGGGTGCCGTCGGAGCGAGACTCATAAGACCGGTTCACCACGTAGATCACGTCGTCGGGAGCCAGCGCCATGTCCATGGGATTTCGGAACCCAGTGCCCTGAAATTCGGACCGTCCGGCAACGAACATAAATGTGAAGGTCCGGTCGTTGATTCCCAGAAAAACGCTGGCCATGGCTTGCCTCCTTAGTGGTTGCGGGGCCTTTCCTAGGCGGTGGGTTGGCTTTGTTGCATAAGGTTAGGATGGGGGCTACCGCGTGTGCACGAAACCCATTCGAAACTCAGTCCTACAGAAAGTCCAGTTGCTCGTAGGTTCCACCAACGATGGGTTTGGCGTCCATGCCCATCCAGCGCTCCAGGATGGTGGAGTAGGCGGAGCGGAAGTCCACGTTGTGCTGCAGATTGCCGCCGTCTTCCAGCTTACCCAGTTCCAGTGAGGGATATTCGCCGTAGATGCCGCCCTTAACGTGCTCACCCAGGGCGAAGGCTACGCCTCCGCTGCCGTGATCGGTACCCGAGCCGTTGTCCATGGCCCGCCGGCCGAACTCGGAGTAGAAGAACAGCATCACGTTGTCGCTGATATTTTGTTCTCGTAGATCGGTCATGAAGCAGTCGATGTTGGTTGAGATGTCCATCAGTAGGTTGGAGTGTCCCACGGCCTGGTTGGCGTGGGTGTCGAAGATGTTATAGGGGGCCGTGGTGAACAGCACCCGAGTGCCGAAACCGGCGTTATGGACCTGTACCATGTCTTTCAGGTATCTACCGACGTCGCTGTTGCCGTACTCAACCGTGGAGCTGTACTTGCCGGGAGCCGTGCCCAAGATGTCGGCGCCCGCCATCGCTTCCAGGCCGGTGCGGCGTATATAGTCGTTGACGACACCTCGCCCTAGGACCGGGGAGTACATGCGTCCGAAAAGGTCTAGAGCCTGGTCCCGCTGGCCGGTTTCCTCGATATCGGTCAGCAGACCGTAACTGCTGAGATCGCCCACCGAAGCTACCGGGACCCCATCTTTTGCCATGGAACGGGGAAGTCCCCGTCCAAAGTTCACGCCGGTAAGGACGTTCTCTGCTTTGGGGTCTACTTCCTGAATCACGCTGCCTAGCCATCCGATCAAGCCCAGTTCATCGGGCTCGCAAGTGGCCCAGATATCCATGGACCGGAAGTGGGACAGGCTGGGATGAGGATAGCCGACGCCTAGTATGATGGCCAGCTTGCCTTCGTCCCAGTATTTCTTCAACGAAGCCATGGCCGGGTGGAAGGCCAACTCGTCGTTGATTGGGATTACTTGGTCTTCAGCAACGGCCAAAGTAGGGCGGTAATCCCGGTACAGGGGATTGGTATATGGAATCACCGTGTTCATGAAGTCATTCCCCCCGGAAAGGGAAAAGACCGCCAGGACCGGGTCTTTGTTAGTGGCAACCATAACTGCCCTCCATATATCTAACCGAACTGGTACCGCCGCGCGATAATTAGCGTTACCAATACCGTTCGTGGTGAGCTTGTCGAACCATCCTTAGGCTGAAGGACCCTTCGACACGCTCAGGGCGAACGGAAAATCTTAACGGCAATTTGTAAACCTAGGTACTTGGCTCTAACCGAACTGAAATTCCGATGTCGTGGCGATGAATTGAAGCATCTCACCGGTGCGTTGGCTAAAGTTTTCCCGCTCTGATTCGGTCCCATGGCGAAGCTCCCCGCCCGCCTGGACGTGGGCAACCAATTCGCTTCGCGTTTCCTCGGCGATCGTCAGCGGCCCGGTCAAGTCCAGGCATCCATCGACGAATTCTTCGGGAGGAATGGAATCGGACCGGTCCATCAGCCGGCCAACGATCGACTTGACGCCCGGCAGACCGGTGTCGCCCAAAAGCCCGGCGGCAAAGTTGATGCGGTCGATGAGGGTGCCGCTGTTGATCCACTCGGCGCCGGTATGCCATCCCTCCACCGTGGGCGGGTTCAGCAGGTCCATGCCCATGTACTTGGGTTCCATGGCCACGAAGAATAGTCCTGGCTGGGGCGAGGTGTGATGGCCTACCATGCGGAGGGTGCCGATAACGACCTCCGCCGGGCTCTTCACCTTGGCGTAATGCACCGATTCCGACTTGAAGAAATCGGAAGTAAACAGGGCCTGCAGCATGGCTTTGATCTCGTATCCCGAGTCGAAGTAGGCTTTCTCCAGTGTATTGATGGCTGCCAAGTCTCTAGGCTGGGACTGGCGCCAGGATGGCACGGGAGGCTCGTCGGCCACGAAGAAGTCGTACATCTTCCTGGCGATGAACCGGGCAGTAGCCGGCTGCTTACAGATGATATCGATGATGTCTTCGCCGTTCCAGGGGCCGGTTTCACCGAGAAATGTCTTATCCTCGTGGTCGTGGTCCGCCGGATCGTAGCGGAATTCGAATGGAGTCCTCCCGTAAGGGAAGACCGGGATGGTGGGAGCCAGGTTCCAGCCGGTAAAAGCCCGTGCGCAGGCCTTCACGTCGTCCTCGGTGTAATTGAGTTCCCCGTCTTTGCCCACCCCCATTGAAAAGAGCTCCAGCAGCTCCCGGCCAAAGTTCTCGTTTACCGCTGTCTTGTGGCTTTCGATATTGTCCAGGTAATAGAGCATCGCCGGGTCTTTGGACAGCATCAGGATCAGGTCCTGGAAGTTTCCCATGCCTTGATCCCGGAACTTGTCGATCTGGATGGCGGTGGTGCGGGCGTTGTCTACTTTGTTGTCGCCGGAGCAGAAAATGGTGTGCCAAAACAGGGACATCTTCTCCTGTAATTGGTGCCGGTTGTTAATCATCCGGTAGACCCACTCGGTCTGACCGGTCTCTACGGCAACTTTGTCGAAGTATGAGGGGTACGCCCGGTACATCAGGTCTTCGTCGATGCCGGGGTCATCCCCAACGTTCAATAGTTCTTCCACCACGTTGTCGTATCCCTGGGCCACCCTTGCTTCCACTTCGTCACGGCTGGCCCCGAAACCGGCGCGGCGAAGCAGATGAGCCATTAACGCGATATCATGGTCAGCCATTGTTCACTCCTTGGACGGGAATGGGGAATGATATTTTTCAGCGTTGATAAGCTGGTGGATCTATGCGTGTGGGTCGAGGCACGACCAACATATGGCCATAATTTCGTTACTCAGGTCACCATTAAATAGAGTCGTTTGGCCCCTGTCAATCATCCCGGTGGACAAGGCCTTGTATGGGAAGTACCATTGGCCCACGTACACCGGAAGGTATCGAGGCTGGGCTAACACCGTCCACGGCATCTTTAGGCTCGCATCTGGGCGAGCATGCTGGCTCCATATCGAGGAGTAAGTCGATGAAAGCGTCCTATTTCGGCCCCATGGGATATTCTCAACGCCACGAATTCCCAGACGGCTGGCCGATTCCCCCGGCTTATCACGACCCGGAAACTTCGGTGCGAAGTTATCAGGAAGGGATGGAAGAGTGTGAGTTCGCCGAAGAGATGGGCTTCGAGTGGATCAGCTTATCCGAGCATCACTACTCCGGCCGTATCGCCACCGGAAATCCGGCGGTAATGGCGGCGGCGGTTGCCGAACGATGCAAGAAAGCCAAGATCGCCATCTTGGGGCAGTTGTTGCCCCTTAACAACCCGATCCGAATAGCCGAAGAGTTGGGCATGCTGGATAACCTGACCAACGGGCGTCTGATCATCGGCTTCTTAAGGGGTACGCCCAACGAGGACCAAACCTACGGCGTGAACCCGGCGGAAGGCAGGGGCAGATTGTTGGAGGGCATGGCCTTGGTCATCAAAGCGCTGACCGAGCCCCAGCCTTTTTCTTGGGAAGGGCGATATTACCAATTCCGTACCGTGTCGGTCTGGCCGCGTCCCGTCCAGCAGCCGTTGCCGCCAGTCATCGTGGCAACCCGAAGCGACGATACCGTCGAGTACGCCGCCGCCCACCGGCTGGGACTGGGTATCTCTTTCATTCCAGTGGAACAGATGGCGAAGGTCACCGGCAAGTACTACCAATGGTGCCAGGACGCCGGGTGGGAACCCGAGCCTGACCAGGTGGTCTACCGGGGGAGTATCTATCTGGCGGAAACCGATCGGCAGGCTGACGAATGGTTGGAAAGCAGGCGGAGCGCGGCTCCGGCCCGGGGTGGTATCGCGATGGCAGGCAACGTGCCGGGAGCAGTCCAGGCGGCCCGCGCCGGTCAGGAATTCGACTTGCGTAGCGTCCTCGCCGGCAGCGCTACCGGGGATGTGGCCGGGCCCGCGCGGTCGCTGAGCTTCATGGGCGGTCCTGACACCGTTGTCGAGCAGATTAAAGCGTTTCACGACCAATGCGGCGCCGGAGTCGTCGATCTATTCTTCCAGCAGCCCGGCGTCGACCACCGGGGCGTGATGAAGCAGCTTGAGTTGTTCGGTAGGGAAGTACTGCCTCGGATCAAAGAGTTTTAATCCCCTCACCCCGCCACCGATTCCACCCCCGGCCCCTCTCCCGCCGGGAGAGGGGCCGGGGGTGAGGAATCACTGCGTACTAGATCGATCAAGGACGATTCATGTCGGAACAGGAATTCACAGAGGCTTATGTTGAGGTAGACGGCTTCCGGATCCGCTACCGGCAGGCCGGACAGGGCGAGACCGTTGTGATGCTGGACAGTTCGGTGTGGGGCTGGTCTCCGCTGAACGACGCACTGGCCCAATCGTATCGAGTGATTGTCTTTGAAGTGCCGGGGATGGGCCTATCATCGCCAAATGCCACCTCCGAATCGGTAAAGGACCTGGCCAACATCATGGCTCAAGCCGCCGCGGCGGTGGCGCCCGGCAATTTCACCCTCATCGGCACGTCCTTCGCCGCCAACGTCGCTCTATGGCAGGCCCTGTTGACGCCTGATCCCATAGAAGCCCTGGTGCTGATCTCGCCCACGGCGATCAAGCCCGTGTCTGGCTCATTCTCTGGAACTCCGGAGGAATCAAAGGCGCGGCTGTTCACCCACCCGGAAAACGTACCAGAATTGCCTTTGGGAGATCCGGATATTATCGCCAAGGAGCAGGCTCTTGCGCTCCGGCTGGGCGGGGCAATCCACGATACTGAGGTTGAAGGCAAGCTTGGGGACATTCGGTGCGCCACTCTCATCGTCTTCGGTTTGGCGGACAAGACCGTGGAGTCAGCGGCGGCGGCCATATACCGGGAGAAAATCGCCAACAGCAACGTTTCCATCGTGTACGACGCGGGACACGTGATCGTGGCGGAGAGGCCCGAGGCTCTAATCGACGCGGTATCCGACTACGTGGAGCGCCGTGAGACTTTTATCGTCGGACGCCAGCGGCGAATCATCAACCCGTAGAAAAGTAATACTGAGGTGATTTAATATGGTCCGCGTGCCTTATGTATCTCGAGAAGAATTGGACGCCGAGGGGCAGCAGATCTATGACAAGATTCGCCAAGACCGGAACACGGAGGAAGTTGGCCTGCAGTTCAGGGCATTGCTGAACAGCCCCCAGGCCGCCGGGCACCTGACCTCCTTGGGCGCCTCGCTACGCTTCCAGAGTTCCATGCCGGAGAACCTGAAGGAATTGGCGATCATACTGGTGGCCCGGGAGTGGAACAGCGATATTGAATGGACCGGCCATTCCATCTTGGCCGCCAAGGCCGGGGTCAGCGATGCCTCCATAGAGGCGATCCGTACTCGGCGTACTGCCGAAGGATTGAGTGGGGACGAAGGGGTGATTTCCCGGTTCGTTCACGAGATGATACAGGACAAGCAGGTGTCGGATGGGACTTATGCCGATGCGGAGAAACTGGTTGGACAGCGGGGGGTTGTTGACCTGACGCTGACGGTTTCTTATTACAGCGCGTTAGGCCTGGCCCAAATCGCTCTGCAATTGGAGATGGGTCCGGGAAGGGTGTCTACGCTGTAAGGCCTGGCTTCCACCGGAAGCCAGGGCATGAATTGAGCAGGCTCTGATGTTCAACAAGATAGATGCGAGTCACCCACACTGCCCTGAGCGCAGCTGAGGGCAGGCTCTAACCTTTCCCCGTCGACAGGGAAGGGATTTTTCCTCCCCTCTTATACTTCGGAGAGTTAGAGTAGGGGTTCGCCGCCTGCGCCAATACCATGGAGTATCGGCGCTTGGGTCCCTGTGAGAATGTCCTTAATCGGAGATTATCTCTCCAGCTTTAAGACGTTCCAGATATACATTCACCGTATTCGCGGCTATCGCCAGCCCGGCGCTCTGGATGCCACCGCTCACGGTCTTAGCATCCACGATACCGGCCACTTCTCCGTAGAGATTCAGCACCGGGCCTCCGCTGTACTCCCAGCCTAGCGGGACGTTGATCTGCAGCCAACGGATGTTGCGGCCCGCGTCGATCTTCAGGTCTGAAACCACCCCTGAAACCAACTTGATCTCGTTGGGGGACGTGGTGTAACCCAAGGCGAATACTTCCGACCCGGCTTCGACCTGCCCGACATCAGCCAGCTCCAACCAGGAAAGGCCTCTGGCTTCAATTCTGATCAGCGCTATATTCCGAAGCAGGTCTCGGCCCACAACCTGACCGGCATGGGTGCTGCCGTCTCTGAGCGACACGGAAACTACTTCAGAATCGCGGGTTGCGTGATTGTTGGTGAGGATCAACCCGTTAGGGTCGATGATAAACCCGGAGGCAGTGGAATCTCCGGCCTCGATTCGCACGATCGCCGCGCTGGCCTGGCCGATGGTGTCCTCTTGCGTCAGCGGTGCGCGGGAGCTCGTCTCAGGAATGAACACCGATGCCTGATTCACCTCCACTCCTCGCTTTCTGGGCGCCCACCGGGGAGCCAAGTCTAGGCTATCGTTGTCGGTCAATTGGTTGATCTGGTCCCCGACCCGCGACATTGTATATATCTCCCAATCTTTATGCTTGCCCCCGGAAGCGAAAATTATGCGGCGGCCATCCGGCGACCATGACGGAGATGTATCCTCAACCCGGTTGGACGTTAGCTTTCGAACATCGGTGCCGTTGGATTTCATCAGATATATCTCGCTGTCCCCATCCTGACCGGAAATGAACAATATCTCGGCGCCATCGGGAGACCAACGAGGGTGGCTATCCGGGCCGGGCCGGCTGGTTAGCCTGGTCATCTCTCCACTGGATATCCTCACCATGTAGATATCAAGATTACCGTCTCTGTCCGACGCGAATAGGAGGCTCTCTCCGTCGGGCGACCAGGCGGGGTTTTGGTCCTCTGCCGGGTGGTCGGTAATTCTTACCGGGTTACCGCCGTCAACGTCCATCACGTATATCTCGCCATTCCCGGCGACGTTGGACGCATAGGCGACCCGGTTGCCGTTGGGTGACCAGTCTGGGTCCGAGTCCACTCCCGAATCGGTAAGCAAGACGTCCCAGATCCCGTCGTCGTTGGTGGAGACGATGTAGCGGCTATCGAAAAAATCGAAGTCGGAAACTATACGCCTTCCGTCCGGTGACCAGGAGAACACCACCGGGGCCGCTCCAGTGGTGATCCGGCGCACGGCGGTGCCGTCTATGTTCATTACGTAAACGTCAAGCTGGCCGTCGTTGCGGTCCGAGATGAACGCGACATGGTCCGGCTCTATCGTTAAAGCGGCCTCCCCGGACCGGATGAGGTTGTTCTGTATGGCCATCGCTTTGACCGCGTTTACTTGGTTGACGGGGGTGTCCCCTGAGGAAAACAATCCGTCGATGTCGATGGTCCCAATGTCCTGGTTCAGCGTCCAGGTTATATCCAATCCGGAGATACGGTTGCCAAACCGGTCAACCCCTGCCGCTACGTACTGCTGGTTCATACCCATGCCGATAGCTACCGCATCGGGAGCAACCACCACCCGGTCCAAAGGTCCTGGAACAATGGTTACCGCGACTGTGGCAGTCAGCCCGCCTGGGCGGACGACAACCTGGATGGCGCTTGGATAAATGCGCGCCAATTCCCCGGCAGTCAGGGTGTTGGCGGAAGAGATGGAGCCTACTTTGGGATCTTCCACCGACCAGATGATACCCGAGGTAGGGGCTACGTTTCCGTATTGGTCTACAACGAGGGCTTCCAGCGTGACCGGCTCTCCGGCGGCCACCAATACGGCGGGAATAGTCACCTTGGCTGGAGGCTCAGGATTCACGGTGATGGACGCGGTAGCCTCTACGGAAAGAATGGCGGCTGTCACCCCGTCTTCGTAGAAGCCGGCGACGTTGCCTGCGGTCACCAGGCCGCTGGCGCTGATTGTTCCGATACGGTGGTCGATGCGCCAAGTTAATCGGGCGTTGGGGAGGGGATTGCCGTAGATGTCCACCGCCGTGGCGGTGAACTCCTGGCTTTCACCGATGTTCAACTCGACCGTATCCGGCTTTAGCCGGACCTCAGTTAATACTCCGGGTTCGATTGTAACGTCGGCCGTGGCGGTCTTTGTGGCTGGTCCCTGAGTGACGACGGCTTTTATCACCGCTTCATATTGTCCGGCTTTGGTGCCGGCCGTGAATATTCCGCCCGCATTGATCTGTCCCGCCGAATCTCCGGCGGAAAGTTCGCTGGCTAATCCGGAAATCACATTTCCGAACCGGTCAAAGGCTGTGACCGTGAACTGTTCCGATCCCGCCGCGATCACGTTCGGGTTGGATGGCTCTAAAACGATTCGATGCAACAGGCCGGGCTCGACCACTATCGTGGTGGTGGCCAGCGCGATAGTGGTATCATCTCCCGTCTTGGCTATCGCCAGGGCTACTTCGTACGTTCCAGACTTAACGTATTGATGGGATACGGTTTCGCCGATCAGGTTGGTTGCGGCAGACTCTCCGTCTCCGAAGTCCCATCGAAAGTTGTCGGCATTCAACGACTGATTAGTGAACTGGACGCTCAAAGGAGCTTGGCCGGCGGTGACACTAGCTGTCAGAGCCGCCTGTAGACCGGGGCCGGACTGGCTACCGGAAGCCGGTGACTGAGATGGGCGTGATCCAACCTCCGGCGTGGAAACCACAGTGGCGGTGGGCAGCACTTGGGGCGTGGGAGTTGGGTCGGGCTTCTGCTCTAGGGCTGGGGTAGGAGTGGGACCGCTGGCGTCCGTTGACTTGTCACCATCGACCTCGGAGGAAGGAGTGGTCGATTCTTCCCCTTGAGTCGTATCGTCAGGGTTTTCATCGGACCGGAATGGAAGTCCACAGCCAGCCAGAATCAGCAGCAATAGGAACGACCAGCCCAGCAACTCAAGCCTACCAGGGCACCTCGCCTTCAACATCGTCACAACCCCCCGGTATCATTCCGGGCTCCCGTGTTTATTACGATTCCATACGGTCCGGCCCGGCGTCACGGAATATATTTATGTCGTCAGATCTTCCACGTCGGCCGGTTTGGCTTATCCAGCCGTTCATAATTCAGCCTGGGCCGGCAAGCCAAAATCCGCTTTGTAGGATAGTCAACGGGAACAATTGGTAGAAATATAAAATATTGTTTAGCGATTGTTCAAGGATTTTAAGCCACTGGTTATGACCACTTGGCAGCATTGGGTTGCTTGCCGGGTTCTAACTTCCCGAAAAATTGCCGTTCCCGGCGGTTGTATCAGGCTAGTGTGTGACCATACCTGCTACAATATCTGTAGACATGAGGACAGGGAGGGCCAATTGAGATTTCGGCCTAAACTTGCTCGCCCGATGATTGCCGCATTGATAGCGACGCTGATCGCCGGTTTAATTTCGGGCCCGGCCGTCATCCAGGCAGCGTTGGAGCCTGGCGGTCATGTTGGCGCTTCGCACGTTTCCCGGCCACCCGCCGCCGCGACCCCCAAAATAGAAGCAACTCCTAAGACCGCCGTAGTCAACCAAGCGGTCGTCCTGATCGGCGGTGGCTTCAGCGCCAAGTCCGTCGCTGGGGGGACGGGGAGTGGTGGTAGGCACCAGATCACCGGGACTGGGTCCAGCACGATAACCATGGGCGGAACTGTCATACAGTCGCCCTACATAACCTATCCCATCGACCTGGACGACGGTGGCAGTTGGGTAGCTGAGATAATTATCGAAGGCAATTCCTCCACCCTTGGGGCGTCTAACCTAGTATTTAAGGCTACAGACACCGGGGGCGCTTCTGCATCGGCCAGCGTGTCCTTGACGAAACCGAAAATTTCCTTGGACGACGACGAAAGCCGCATAGGCACCAATGTGAAGATAAACGGAGTTGGGTTTCCGGCGACCAACGTCCTCTCACCTAATAGCTTCCGGGTGAATCTCACCTACGGGTCCAACAACCTGACCTCCGTGACTCCCGACACGGACGGCGAGTTCGAAGTCACCATCATCGTCCCAACTTCGGCTCTGATTCCTTCCACAAACACCATCACCGCGACGATTGTGGGGACCACAACAACGGCGGAAAAAGACCATTCCGTCCCGGCTGCCAGCACCAGCGTGGCCCCTTCGGCGGGCCCAAGCGGCACCACCGTCACGGTGACCGGGACCAACTTTCGTGCCTTTCGCACTATTACCGACGTGACCATCGGAGTTCTGACGATCTTGCGGTCATCCGAGACCACCGACGCCGATGGAGGTTTCACCATCACCGGAGTCGTGCCCGTGCTACCGGCTGGGGTCAAGGTAGTGTCCTCAACCGTCGGTGGCGTCAAGTCATTCTCAAGCTTTAACGTTCTCCAACCTGATGTGCCGCCCACGCCAACATTTGCGCCTACACCCACTCCGGCGCCCTCCATCACGCCGGCGATCGGCCTTGCGCCCTTGATCGACGACGAAAAGTTGGTACGGGTGTGGCACTTCGACCCCTCTGCCCAAGATACTCCGCCCAGTTTTGGCTGGGCTCTATACGACCCTAGGCCCATATTTGCCCTTGCCAATACGGTGACGCGTCTAACGACGGGTAAATTCTATTGGGTGAGCGTGAAAGAGGGCCGGACGGTAACGCTCAACGGCAAAGAAAGGGTGCTTTTCGCCGGTTGGAATCCGGTCTCCTGGTAACTTGATTATCGTTAAAGCCCCCGTCCCTGTAATGCCACTGCTCCTGTGCGATAATATGGCTCTAACTTGGACCGCCGGCGATTTTTCGGGGTTCATGCGCTAGACGGATGGGAGATTCAGTGGCAACACAACGCATTAAGAGTCACAGGTAGCAGATTGGAAATAGTTGTCAGATTTTTCGCACTCTATCGGGAAAGAGCCGCCTGTAATTCTCATTTATTGACTCTGTCCGAAGGGGCCACGGTGGCCGATATGACGTCGGAGATCAGAAATCTATTTCCACGGCTGGCGCCGCCGGAAGTGAAGATTGTCGTGGCGGTTAACGCCGACTACGCCGAGCCCGGAGACCTCTTGCACCAAGGCGACGACGTATGCCTGATACCACCGGTCAGCGGAGGATAATGCCATGATCGAAGTCACCCACGAACCTCTCGACCCGGAGGCTGTCACCAGAAAAGTAGTCAAAGATACCAACGGCGCGGTTGTGACTTTCCTGGGCACTACCCGGGACAACTTTGAGGGAAAGCGGGTTATCACCCTGGAGTACGAAGCTTTTGAAGAGATGGCCGTTAAGAAGCTGGAAGAGATTCGGCAAGGATTGATGGCCGAGTTCCAGATTGAAGATATTGCTATCGCCCACCGCATCGGCCGGGTGGACATCGGGCAGATCAGCCTGGTCGTTGCGGTAGCTTCACCACACCGCAAGGAAGCTTTCTTGGCCTGCCACGAGGCGGTTGACCGGCTAAAAGCGACAGTCCCCATCTGGAAGAAGGAGATCTATGAGGACGGGTCCAGGTGGGTTGCTTGCGAGGACCATGATTTTCACGCGCCGGAGGCGGCAGCACCGGTGACGGCCGAGGACGGCTAGAGATCGATCCGGCTGGGGAGTAAATCGTCTGGCCAACGGGCTTATTCGGTAGCCACAGCTTCCCGGTGCTCAAGCCGTTCACCCAAACCGGCTTTGATAGCCTGACTCACTGTTCGAGCGAAAACAAGGCCCATTCCGGGAGGGCGGGCCTCCGCATCCAGGGCTGTATCGGGTAATACCGCACGAGTCAGACCCAGCCTCTGGGCCTCTTGTAGGCGGCGTTGCGCTTGAGGCACCGTACGTACTTCGCCACCCAGACCCACCTCGCCAAACACAACCATTTCCGAGTCCAATGGGCGGTTGTGCAGGCTTGACGCAATGGCCAGGATGATGGCCAGGTCCGCCGCTGGCTCGCTGATCCGCATTCCCCCGGCCACGTTGACGATTATGTCTTGGCCGGAAAGGTCCAATCCGGCCCTCCGCCCGGCAACCGCAGTCAACATCAAGAGCCGGTTGTGATCCACACCGTTGGCTACCCGCCTGGGCGAGGGGAGATGGGAGAACGAAGTTAGGGCTTGAACTTCCAGAACCAACGGTCGGCTCCCTTCCAGCACCGTCACTAGGGCAGACCCGACGGCCTGATCATACCGCTGGGCCAGCAAGGTTTTGGAAGGGTCGACGACTTCGACTAGACCGGCCCCAGACATTTCAAATACACCTACCTCGGCGGTAGAACCGAATCGGTTCTTGGCGCAACGGAGCAATCGAAAAGCACCGTACTCTTGGGATTCCAGGTAGGTGACGACGTCTACCATATGCTCGAGGACCTTTGGACCCGCTACCGAGCCGTCTTTAGTCACGTGTCCGGCCAGAAACACGGGTGTTTGCCGGGCTTTGGACCACCGCATCAAGCGTAGTCCAGCCTCCCGAATCTGGGCTACGCTTCCGGGGCCTGAGGGTGTGTCCCTGCTGTAAAGGGTTTGAACCGAGTCGATTATCGCCAGGCCCGGCCGGTGCTCTTCCAACCTATCCACCACCACGTCGACGTCGGTTTCGGATAGTAGAAAGATTCCCTTTCCGGCAAAGCCCAATCTTTGAGAGCGGAGTTTTATCTGGTGAGGAGACTCCTCCCCGGAAACATAGAGCACGGATCGTCCGGCGGTGGCCATATCCTGAGCGATCTGAAGGAGCAAGGTGGACTTCCCTACCCCCGGCTCGCCCGCCAACAATACAACCGAGCCAGGCACGATGCCGCCGCCGAGCACCCGGTTGAGTTCTTGGCAGGGCAACACGATGCGTTGCTGGCTGTCCAACTCCAGAGCGGAGAGTTCTTGGACGGGTTCTGACTGGGTGGGGATCCAACTTGAATTCGTTGGCTTAGTTCTTGCCGGAGTAGCTTCCACCAGAGGTTGCCCGGACTGGCAAGTTGGGGCGGGGCAGAAGCCCATCCATTTAGGGCTTTCGTAGCCGCATTCCGGACAAAAGAACACGGTGCGAGACCGTTCTTTAGGACGGGTCACCGGCCTCCCTCCAACACAATCTACTTCGGATCACCGGCGGTGATGATCTCCTAAGGTGACTCGCGCCATTATAACAGCGAAGGCCCCGCTTTAACGGGGCCTTCTGTCAGTACCATTAGTTTGTTGATGGGCTTTTGAGGTCTACGCTGGGGACCCCGCCTCGACGGGCGCCTCGTCGTCGGCACTGGCCTCGTCGTCGTCGCTGGCGTCATCACCGGTGCTGCTCTCGACGGCTTTTTTCTTGGTGCGAATCACGATCTTGTCGTCTTCAAAGTCCACCACCGCCACATCCCCATCGTTTAGGTGCCCGCCCAAGACCTCATCGGACAGAGAGTCTTCAACCTCGTTCTGTATCAAGCGCCGCAAGGGACGAGCGCCCAACACCGGGTCGAATCCTTTTTCGCCCAAGTGCTTTTTGGCCTCCTCGGTTATTTCCAGGCCGATCTTCTTTTCGTCAAGTTCCTTCTTGACCTGGTCCATCATAAGATCGACTATGGACAGTATCTCGGACTCGTCGAGTTGATGGAACACCACGGTGGCGTCGATCCGGTTTAGGAACTCGGGACGGAAGAAGCGCTTGACTTCGTCCATGACTTTGTCTTTCATCCGGTCGTAGCTCGCCGCCGCCGTCTGAGCGTCGTCGCTCTTAACTGTGAAGCCCAGGGTTGTTTCCCGTTTGATCAAGTCCGACCCCAGGTTGCTGGTCATCACCAGGATCGAGTTTCGGAAGTCGACCCGCCGCCCACGGGCATCGGTCAACTGTCCAGCGTCGAATATCTGCAACAGGATATTGAAAACGTCTGGATGGGCCTTCTCAATCTCATCCAGCAGAACTGCGCAATAGTTCTTTCGGCGCACACCCTCCGTGAGTTGCCCCCCTTCGTCGTATCCCACGTACCCGGGAGGGGCGCCGATCAACCTGGCTACAGTATGCCGCTCTTGGAACTCGGACATATCCAGGCGAAGCATCGCGTCTTCGTTTCCGAACATAAATTCGGCCATGGCCCGGACCAACTCGGTCTTACCTACCCCAGTGGGGCCTAGGAACATGAACACGCCGATGGGCCTTCGAGGGTCTTTCAGACCGGCTCTAGCCCTCCGAACCGATTTGGCGATGTTGACGATGGCTTCGTCTTGGCCGATTATGCGCTTGTGAAGCTCCTGCTCCATGTGGAGCAGCCGTTCCGTCTCTTCAGCGGCCAGGCGGGTAACCGGAATCCCGGTCCACATACTGACTACTTCGGCTATGTCCTCTTCAGTGACCACCGCCCGGTCTTTGCCCAGGCCTTCTTGCCACTCCTTCTCCAGAGTGTCAAGTTCATCGGAGTACCGCAGCTCCCGGTCGCGTAGTTCGGCGGCCTGCTCGTATTGCTGCGAGGCAATTGCTTCGTCTTTTTCCTTCCGGACCTGCTCCAGAGATTCCTTGGCGTCTTTCACCGAAGTGGGGGTTACACTTCCCCTAAGACGTACCCGGGAGCCGGCTTCATCGATCAAGTCGATGGCTTTGTCGGGCAAGAACCGGTCGGGTATGAAACGAGCCGCCAACGTGGCCGCCGATCGGATGGCCTCATCAGTGATATCCACCTTGTGGTGGTCTTCGTAGCGGCTCCTGATACCCATCAGTATCTCTATGGTGTCGTCGTTAGAGGGCTCCTCCACCCGCACCGGCTGCAACCGGCGTTCTAGGGCAGGGTCTCGCTCCACGTACTTGCGGTAATCGTCCAGAGTGGTGGCGCCGATGCATTGCAACTCGCCCCGGGCCAGGGAAGGCTTGAGTATGTTGGAGGCGTCCACCGCCCCTTCGGCTGCTCCTGCGCCAACGATGGTGTGTATCTCGTCGATGAATAGGACGCAGTTGCCGGAGCTCTTTATCTCTTCGATTACTTTCTTAAGCCGTTCTTCGAACTCCCCCCGGTATTTGGTGCCGGCAACCAAGGCACCCATGTCGAGAGTGACCAATCGCTTGCCTTGAAGGGTTTCCGGGACATCGCCGGAACCGATGCGTTGTGCCAGGGCCTCAACGATGGCGGTCTTGCCAACACCGGGCTCTCCCACCAAAACAGGATTGTTCTTGGTACGACGGCTGAGAATCTGCACTACGCGCTCAATCTCTTTTTCACGGCCTATCACGGGGTCGAGTTTGTCGCTCCGGGCGGCCACGGTGAGATCCACGCCCAATTGGTCTAGGGTGGGGGTGCGAGAAGTACTCCGGGAACCTTGGCTGCCGCTGCCGGAACTGTGGCTCAAGATGCGGTGGGTCTCGGCGCGGACTTTGTCCAGAGTGACGCCCAGACTTTCCAAAACCCCGGCGGCCACTCCCTCGCCCTCGCGCAATAGCCCAATAAGCAGGTGTTCGGTGCCGATGTAGGTATGGTTCATCCGGCGGGCTTCATCTACGGCCAACTCCACGACTTTCTTGGCTCGCGGCGTCAGTCCGATTTCCCCTTGGGCCGGCTTCTCGCCGCGCCCGATAATAAACTCGACGGCTGACCGAACCTTGCTCAAGTCAACCTCGAGACTGGAAAGGACTCGAGCGGCGACTCCTTCGGTTTCCCTTACTAGGCCAAGGAGGATATGCTCGGTCCCGATATAGTTGTGGTTAAACCGCTGGGCCTCTTCCTGAGCCAGAGATAATACCCGGCGTGCTCTTTCGGAGAATTTCTCGAACCTACTTCCCATACTAATGCTCCTGGTGGTGAAGGTGAGTTGCCTCTACCGCTGGAGTGTCTCCATATTGGGTTTGTGGCCGCACAGCAACTGACATCCACCGCCCTTCCGCTTCGTCCACCCCACTTGTTATCCACCAAGCTCCGGGAATCAAGGGCGCCGGAGCCTGCCCGTTTCTAAACTAGGGTCCCAATTTAAGATTATAGATTACGCCCAACATTGTGTAAAGGCATAAACCCATCTTTTTGGGCGGTGGAGAAGCTGGATTTGGTTGTTACAGGTGCCGTGGCTGAGAGCTTGGCCACAGGATCCAAACGGAGATCCACAGAATTCAAGAGGCCGGCTACCGGCCATGGTTCCATGGGTTGGACCTGACTGTGAAGTAGATTTATACCCCCCGGCGGTGACCTATTTTCCCACCCCGTCACCAAGGCAGTATCGTGGGCGCTGCAGCGTTTCACTACCGTGTTCGGGATGGGAACGGGTGGGTCCGCTGCGCTAGAACCACCAGAGAGTAAATCTGACAAGAGTATGCACTATTTTTCACAACCTGGCAAGAGCTTTGACACGTCAAAAATGTATCAAGCCGGAGGTAAATAGACGGTTATTGCAGGTGATTAGTGATTGCGGGCCATGCTCGAGATTCGAAAGTGGGTCTGGCTGAGTTAATGGCAACTATGTCCATGGGTTCTCCCCGTTGACTTCCGGCTCGAGTTACTGATAGAGTCCAATGAACATAAAACGTAAATTTAGTCGAGGTAAGTGGCGATGCCGAGACGCCTGTTCAAGGAACTGGAAAGGTCCTACGGCTTTGATGAAGTGGCGATCGTTCCAGGCCAGGTGACGATAAACCCCGATCTGACCTCGACCAAAATGACCATTGGCAACATCTCTCTAGACATACCCGTTCTGGCATCGGCCATGGACGGCGCCGTGTCTCCTCATTTCGCTACATTGATGCACCAGATGGGCGGTCTCGGTGTTCTTAACGCCGAGGGGTTGTACACCCGGTACGAAGACCCATACTCCGTTCTTGAAGAGATCATGTCCATCCCGCAGTCCGAGATTACCGAGCATCTTCAGCACGTGTATTCCGAACCGATTCAGGAAAACTTGGTGGCGCAACGAGTGCAGGAGATCCGGGAGTCCGGCGCGACGTGCGCCGTTTCCTTTACTCCTCAGAACACCAAGCGCATGTCCCCGGTGGCCGTGGAGGCCGGGGCGGAGATGGTGGTGGTGCAGTCGACGGTAACAACCGCCAGGCACATGTCCAGAAGCTACCGCGGTTTGATCTTCTCGGAAATGGTCAGTTCGCTTAAAGTTCCGGTGGTAGTTGGCAATTGCGTAACGTATTCCGTTGCTCAGGAGTTGATGGAGACCGGCATCGACGGCATATTGGTGGGTGTCGGGCCTGGGGCCGCCTGCACTACACGGGAAGTGGTCGGGGTGGGTGTCCCTCAAGTTACGGCCACGTTGGAGTGCGCCGCCGCCCGTGAGGACTATTTCCGCCGCACCGGCCGTTATGTCACCGTTATCACCGACGGCGGCATCCGCACCGGCGGCGACTTTTGTAAGGCGATAGCCAGCGGCGCCGACGGGGTTATGCTGGGTACGCCGTTCGCACAAGCTGAAGAAGCTCCGGGACGCGGTTACAACTGGGGCATGGCCAATCCCCATCCGGAGTTGCCTAGGGGGACCAGGATAAATGTAGGGACCAAGGGTACTCTACAGCAGATACTCTACGGCCCAACATCCAAGACTGATGGCACCCAGAACCTGATTGGCGCTCTCCGTGTCTGCATGGGGATGTGCGGAGCCTACACCGTACGCGACCTTCACAAGGCTGAAATGGTCGTAGCGCCCTCCATTAAGACCGAAGGCAAATACTTCCAGATGTCCTAGTAGTCCGTTTCCCCAAACCTCGGCTCTTCCGTCTGCTCCCACTCCTCTTTAATTCATAGCACCCCTATGGTAAGGGCGTCTGCGGAACCTCCTAGCGCCAAAATCGGGCTAGACTTTTGCGCTACATTCATCTACGGTAGGAGCGATTAAATCCCGTTTGCCACTATATGAAAATTCTAGTCCTGTCGCTCCCGCCCCATTTCCTAAGGAGGTAGCCGCCATGGCAACCAGGAATTCTACCATCCAGATCCTGGACCCTCGCGCTGAAGACGTGCCCGAGGAGGTAGGCCTTAATACCAACCTTCCCAGCCTCAAGGGCAAAGTGGTCGGTCTTCTGGAAAACCGCAAGTACCACGCAGATGCCTTCCTCCAAGAGTTGAAGGAGGTTCTCGTGCAGGACTACGGCGCTCAAAAAGTGGTTTACGCCACCAAGTTCAGCTATAGTGCGCCCTGCGCCGCGGAAACCCTGGATTCTCTGGCCGAAGAGTGCGACGTGGTGATTCACGGTGTGGCGGATTGAGGGTCCTGCACGACGTGGGGTCTCCACGACACAGTAGCCACCGAGTCCAAAGGAGTGCCGTCTCTGAGCGTAATCACCAGTTCATTTACCCGGGCGGCCCGGGCCCGTACGTCCGCTCTGGGGATGCCTGGAGCAAGAATCGTGGTCATACCCAGCCCCCTGGTCACCAAGTCTGTCGATGACGTAAAGCAGATGGCCCATGACTTCGCACCCGAGATTGTCGGCCTATTGACCAGCGAGATCTCGGCCACTTAGGTCTAATGTTCTCGATGATGAAAAATAACTGTAGCCGCAGCCATATATTTTGAGCACGTCAAATCTCCAGTCCCGGCGGATCGATGTCGAAGATTCCTTCGATGCGATTCAAGACTACTATGATGAACAAGGCTGGACCGACGGGCTGCCGGTGGTGCCGGCGACCGAAGAATTGGTTCGCCGTATGCTGGCTGGATGCGAGGGCGCGCCCAACGACTCTCTGGGAATAATTCAACCCCGCAACGCCAGAGTTACCCTGGAAAAGATCGCTATCAACGCGGTGATGGCAGGATGCCGGCCGGAGTACTTCCCGGTGGTGGTGGCCGCCGTTAAAGCCATGCTCCAAGACGAGTTTAACGTTGCAGGGGTGTCGTCTACGACTGGAGGCGCAACCCCAGCGGTTATCGTAAACGGACCCATCGCCCGGCAACTGGGCATTAACGGGGACGCCGGATGCTTTGGTCCGGGCTATCGAGCCAATTCATCGATCGGCCGGGCCCTTCGCCTGATGATCCGGAATGTGGGTGGACTCATCCCGGGGGAGATGGACAAGGCTACTCTGTCGACTCCCGCCCGTTTCTCTTTCTGCTTCTCGGAGAACGAAGAGCGCAGCCCTTGGGAACCGCGCCACTTGGAACTGGGTTACAGTCCCAGCGATAGCATCGTCACGGTCGCTGGGATCCGGGGAATCTACGTGGTGATGGAAACCACGGTGCCCACGGGTTTCGAAGTTCTGCAGACGTTGGTTGGCACGATGACGGGGTCGGGAGTTTCCAACTACTATCAGATCGGTACGGGTGCTCAGATCGTTTTAGTGCTGTGTCCCGAGCACGCCGCCGATATCGCCGCCTCCGGCCTCTCCAAAGCCGATGTTCGGGAATACGTCTACCAAAACGCCCGCATGCCCCTGCGTCAACTCATCGGCGTGGCCCACTATGGAAACCGCAACTGGCCCTCGTGGGTGGATGAGGCCAATCCCGATACCATGGTCCCCATAGTACGGTCTGCCGACGATCTGGTGGTCGTGGTAGCCGGCGGCGATGGCCGCCACTCGGCCTGGCTGGCCGGCTGGGGAGTCACCAGGATAGTGACGCAGCAGATCGTCTAGATCGCCCTCCCTCCGTCGGTCCGTAGATTTTCTAGGTTACCTTCCTGTTGCCCCACTATCCTTCAGATCAACTCCGTTAATCTTGCCATTCAATGCAGGACCACCCCTGGGATCAATTTTCTCCAAGAAAACCGGTACCGCCGTTGGTGCGTATTGCGTATATTGACTACGATTCTTTGGATACGGATCCCTTTGTGTCGTGCGGTCATCAAACATAATGAGGGCGGATTACGGCGGGCGAATCCTGGCCATCGCCGGGCGTAGATCGGGAATAGATATCTACCTAGCCCGGTCGGTATTTAGTATAATGACAACGAAACCAAACCATATCACAACTTATTATGTTACTGAAGCATCTAATAATCAGCCATATCATGACTAATTATTCGTAATATGTTGACGAATAACGTTGCCGCGTGATACAATAAGTTCTTAGAATCCGGAGGTCGAATATCATGGCTCAAAAATCAACAGCTACCCCAACAACAGCTACCCCAACGATTGAAGTAGAAAATATCCCGGGTTGCGCCCATCACTGGGTGATTCAACCCGCTATGGGACCGTCAAGCCAAGGCGTCTGCCAGATCTGCGGTGAATCCAAGGATTTTCAGAACTACGTGGAAGCCGCTTCCTGGGGCGATTCCAGGCACGCCGACCGCTCCGGGGAAGCCGGTAAAGAGGTCATGGCTCTAAACAATTCCACCGGGCAGGACGACGACGAAGAGTAAAATGCGGCGCCGGCGCTAAGGTGCCTGCCACTAACCGATAATTAGACGAAGCTTTTTTGATGAAGCCCTGCATGAAGTTGCGGGGCTTTTGCATTGGCAAATGACCGGCGAGGCATCCGAAACGGCCTCGAGCGAAACCGTATCCAGTGCCATTGGTAAGGTCGAATTATCAGCCCACCATCCCTGGTCAAAACCGGTTTCGGGCGTCTCTTTCCGGAGTTAGCCGTGCCGGCAACGTACACTTACAGACGATCGACGATTCATTCGCCCCGCTTCGCTTGCTACAATCAAGACGGCCCTTCTTTCTTCCGGCAGACACCAACCTATGGTAGGTGGAACTGGGCAAAATGGCATATATTGTGGTTTTCGTGAATTTTGCCTTGACAAGGACCTACCTGTTTAGGGATTATAATATTCCTACTAGAGGTCCGAATGACAAATACGATCATTGACAACCGATTCACCCACCTGCACGTCCACACTGAGTACAGCATGCTGGACGGCATCAGCAAGATTTCCGACTTGGTGACCCAGACGAAAGCGCTGGGAATGGACTCCATAGCAATTACTGACCATGGCTCCATGTACGGCGTCGTGGAATTCTACCAAGCCTGCAAAGAGGCGGCCGTCAAGCCAATTATCGGGTGCGAGGTTTACGTCGCCAAAGGCAGCCGCTTCGACAAATCGGCCAACGAGCGCAGCCCCCACCACCTGCTCCTGCTGGCACGGGACAATGCGGGCTATCGCAACCTGATGGAATTGGTCACTCGGGCCCACGTTGATGGTTTCCACTACCGTCCCCGCATCGACCGCGAGTTGCTGGAACAGAACCACAGCGGCCTCATCGCTGTCTCCGGCTGCCCTTCGGCCGAGGTGCCCCGGCTGATCAATGACGGGAACCTTGATGAAGCTAACCGGGTCGCTGGCTGGTTCAAAGAGCTGTTCGGCGACGGATATTTCCTGGAATTGCAGCGCCACGAGCATGTGCCTAATCTTCCCGAATTGAATCAGGCTCTGGTGACGATGGGGCGGGAATTGGACATTCCCTTAGTGGTCACCAACGACTCCCACTACGTCAGACAAGCCGAGTCGTCCCTTCAAGACATGTACATGAGCATCCAAACCAATACCACCGTGCAAGATGAAAAGCGCTTGCGGATGGAGGACAACTCCTACTACGTCAAAAGCCCGGAAGAAATGGGTCGTCTCTTCGCTGATTTACCAGATGCGTTAAATAACACCGGGCTCATCTCCGACATGTGCAACGTGGACCTGAGCTTCGGCCAAACCCACCTGCCCAAATACCCGGTTCCCGGGGACAAGGACGCCGACGAATACCTTGACGAACTATGTTGGGAAGGCTTTAAGCAGCGGTACCCCAATGCGCCTCCGGACGCCGTGGCGCGTCTGAAATACGAACTCGAGGTGGTCAAACACACGCAGTTCGCCAACTACTTCCTGGTCGTTTGGGACATCATCGGCTTCGTCCGAAGGAGTCAGATCCTCTACGGCGTACGGGGAAGCGCCGCCGCCAGCGTCGCCCTCTATTGTCTCGGCATCACCAATGTGGACCCCCTGCAGTACCGCCTGGTCTTCGAGCGGTTCTTGAATCTAGAGCGCAAAGAGATGCCCGACATCGACCTGGACTTTCAGGACGATCGCCGGGACGAGGTCCTTCATTACGTTGTCGACCGGTATGGCACCGACCGTGTTGCTCAGATCGTGACCTTCGGCACCATGGGCGCCAAGGCGGCATTGCGGGACGTGGGCCGCGGTCTGGGCATGAGCTACGGTGACGTAGACCGCATCGCCCGGATGGTCCCATTTAAAGCAAGAACGATAGAAGATGCGCTACGGGTCAACGCCGAATTTAAAGAAGCCTACCAGAGCGAGGAGAAAACCAAAGAACTGGTGGATATTGCCCAAGGATTGGAGGGTAATGTGCACCATGTCAGCACCCATGCGGCCGGCGTGCTGATCGCCGACGAGCCTTTGACCCACACTGTTCCGTTGCAACGGCCTAGCCGTGGTGACGAAGACAGCCCGGTGTTGATGACCCAGTATTCCATGGACCCGGTGGCCAAGTTGGGTCTGTTGAAGATGGACTTCCTGGGGTTGACCAACCTGACTATCCTGGACCGGGCCGTGAAATTCGTGGATAAGAACCGGGGGGTCAAGATTGTCCTGGACGACCTCCCGTTGGACGATCAACCCACGTTCGACCTGCTCTCGTCCGGCAACACTACCGACCTGTTCCAGTTGGAAAGCGCCGGGATGCGCCGGTACATAAAGGAATTGAAACCTTCTAATCTAATGGATATCTCGGCCATGATCGCCCTGTACCGGCCGGGTCCCATGGAAAACATAGACGATTTCATCGACGCGAAATTCGGGCGCAAAGCAGTCACCTATCCAGACCCCAGCATGAAAGAATTGCTGGACGAGACCTACGGCATCATCGTCTATCAAGACCAGGTGCTGTTGATCCTTCAACAATTCGCCGGATACACGCTGGGTGAAGCCGACATCGTGCGCAAGGCCATGGGCAAGAAGATCGCATCGTTGATGGCCGAGGAAAGGCAAAAATTCGTGGCCGGCGCAGCCGCCAAAGGGTTTGAAGAGAGCCTGGCAACCTCTGTATTCGACCTGATAGAGCCTTTCGCCGGCTATGCGTTCAACAAGGCCCACAGCGTCAGCTATGCCCTTATCTCCTATTGGACGGGTTATTTCAAAACCCACTATCCCTTGGAATATATGGCGGCGGTGCTGAATTCCCGGCTGGACCATCCTGAAAAAATCGTAACCTCGATCAATGAGTGTTTCCGGCTGGGAATTCCCGTGCTGCTGCCCGATATCAACCGGTCCGACGAATTCTTCACTATTGACCAAGATAGCGGCCCAATAGCCGGCATCCGAGTTGGCCTGGCCGCCGTTAAAACCGTGGGAGAAGCCGCCGTGCGTCCCTTGGTGGAGGAGCGAGAGGCCAACGGCCCCTATGAGTCCATCGACGATTTCTGTCATCGGGCTGGCGCCAGGGGGCTCAACAGGCGCACCTTGGAGAGTCTAACCAAGGCGGGGGCTTTCGACAGTTTGGCTACCCGCGGCGCCATGTTGGACTCCCTGGACCAGATCGTTGCCTTCGCTCAACTGGAGGCCAAAAGCCGCGGTTCCGGCCAATCAAGCCTTTTCGACGGCACCTCCAACGAAGATGGCGGCGTCGGTCTTCCGGGCATCGAATTGGGAGATTCGGATGTTCCTCCCGAGGAAAAAGCGACTTGGGAGAGAGAGTTGTTGGGCGTTTCCTTGTCCTACAACCCCATGTGGCAACTGGCTGGCCTGAATGCCGGAGACGCTTTTAGCTCCATCGACCAACTTGACGACGACATGCAGGGACAATCTGTGTCTTTGCTGGGCCATATCTCAGCCGTCAACGAACGGTTCACCAAAGAACAGAAAAGATTTGTCGTGGTAACCCTGGATCTCCTGGGCGGCGCCGTGGAAGTAGTGGTCTGGCCGAACGTATTGGAGCGTACCCAACAGTTATGGACCGAGGGTAAGATATTAAGAGTCACAGGGAAATTGCGGCTCCGCGGAGACCAACTTTCCCTGGCCTGTGATCAGGCTCAGGAGCACATGTTTGATCAGTCGCCATCGACCGGCGGTAACGGGAACGGAATTATCAATGGAAATGGTAATGGCAACGGGAAGCATAGCGGAAACGGAAACTCTAACGGGTCGTCTAATGGACACCCTCAAACCGCGCCTGTCAGCCGTCCAAATCCAGAGCTCGCCGCGAACGGGGGTTCCTATCGGACGTTGTCTCTGGCCGTGACGGAATCGGACAACGCCGTTAACGACGCCCATATGCTACGGGAAGTCATCGGGGTTTTGCTGGAGTATTCCGGCCAAGACCGGGTTAATCTGGACATTCATACGCCCACCAGGCGAGTTATCATGGACCTGACGCCGGTCAACACCGGTTATTGTGATGAACTAGGTGAGCGGTTATCAAAGTTGCTTGGCGCCGGTTCGGTTCGTCTCGATGGCTCCCAGGATATAGGGTCCGAATAGACTCAAGCTGAGCTCCAACGGATAAACCTCCTTACTCATCTGCGTCAAGCTCCTTGTTCCCCTATTAGCCGATACGGCAAGTGTCGGCACTACGGTTAGCCAACTATCTGCCGCCACGCGCCTGGCTTAATAAGCCGTGGCTATTGCGCAGGTGATTCCCAACGCAGCTTACATCGTAGTTATTAATGACATGGCTCTACGGACACCAACATAAAATTTACGATATCGCCGAAAGACAGCGAGTATCACCGGTGGTTGAGTGAATTGACCATAAGACCAGGTGGAAACGGAGGAACATAACCAAAAGTTGGATTTGACGGGTATGGAAGGTGCTGGTAAGCTCCCTGAGTTGCGTCAGGGTTTACGCCGGTGTAGCCAGCCGGAGGGCAATGTCTAGCCTCAAACCTATTCCGAATCTGACGCCAACGTTATCATTATGGGAGCATCTAGTGCACGGACGACGCCGGAGCTAACCATGGTAACAGACTTAGTAAAACAGCATACCTTGTGTTGTCTTTCGATTGACAATACGTCGGATTCCCTGCGCAGGTATTCCCTCCCCTGCGAGCCCTAGCTTCTTTCTTCTCTCCCGTCACCTGATTCTGATCTCAGATCCGTGTACCGCCCTTTGTATCGTTCTGCAAGGCAGATTGTAAAGCGTGTATTTAGGGCAATCAAAACCAGCCCAATCGCCGCCTTGGCGCTCACAACTAAGATAACCGTGGTGAAATAACGAATATGAAGGACCAATTCAGTTCCGTCGTCGATCTGGACGCGGAACGCGTTAATGAGTTAGCTCGAAATTTTTGGTACTCAGCAATCTTGCGAGCCGCCATAAAGCTCGATGTCTTTTCCTTGCTTGAGGGAGTCAGTTTGACCTCCCAAGAAGTGGCTTCGGGCATCGATGCGTCGCCCAGGTACACCCAGTCATTTCTGAATTGTTGTGTTGTCTTGGATCTGTTGGATAGCGATGACGACAAGTACACAAACTCATCTCTTACCTCTAGGTTCCTGGTAAAAAACAAACCGGCATACGTGGGCGGCCACGCACTTCACCATACCAATACGTGGGCATCATGGGGCAGGCTGGACGAGATAGTCAGGGAGGGCAAGACCCTTCTACCTTATGATACTGGGTTCGTTGATGCGGACACCTACTGGTCCGACTACATGATAGGCCAGCATAATCGGGCTACTTCGGGTCAGGCGCACTATTTGGTGGAGAGCCTCGACCTGACAGACAAGCGTAAGCTCCTTGACTTGGGTGGAGGGGCGGCAAGCTACAGCATTGCTCTCTGTGCGGGCAATCCCCAGTTGAAAGCGGTGGTGGCGGATCAAAAAGAGCCTCTTGCCATCGCCAGGCCCTTGGTCAAGGAAAGCAACCTAGAAAACCGCATCACCCTGCTGGAAGGCGATTTTTTCCAGACCGATCTTGGCAGCGGCTACGACGTTGTTCTGATCTCTGGCGTGGTTCTGATCAAGCCTGAGGAAGACTCACGCCGACTGTTCAAACTTGCCTACGATCTCATGGAACCGGGCGGACTTATCGTTATCCAAGACTATATGCGGATAGATCACGACGCTCAGCGTAACCGCTTGGATACACTGGAAGACCTGTATGTCCTTGTAGCTTTCGACCCAGGCGCCGGTGACCGAGAAGGAAAAGAAGTGGCGGAGTGGCTTGAAAGGGAAGGATTCCAAAACACCAAATTGATAGGATTACCCACCCAACTGGGCGTGGTCACCGGGGTAAAACCGGCATAGGACTCGCCTGAACTCCCGTCGTAGAATCTACCGGTAAATAATCCGCTGGACCGGTTTGAGAAAAGATTCTCAGCCGGCAATCTTACAAAATGAGGTGGTATACCATGATTTTAGAGAACAAACGTTCCCCGTTTGAACGGCTCAAGTCGCTACGGGAGTGCATCGACCGCAAGGGCTTCGCTCGTATCATGGAAGCTCACAACGGTCTAAGCGGTATCATCGCGGAAACTGTCCAGGTCGAGAAGAACGGCCAGGTTCTGGAATATGACGGTCTTTGGGAGAGTAGTCTGACGGACTCCGCCTCTAAAGGCTTGCCCGACGCGTCTATCGTCGGCAACGACTCACGAGTCCACACTATCAACGAAATTCTCACCGTCACGTCGAAGCCCCTCATAGTGGATGGCGATACAGGCGGCGAACCTGCCCAGTTCGAGTACTTGGTACGGACTCTAGAAAGATTGGGAGTGTCGGCGGTCATCATCGAAGACAAAGTGTACCCGAAGCGAAATAGTCTCGACGCTGCCGCCAATCAAGATCTGGAGGATCCTTGGGCCTTCGCGGAAAAAATTCAAGCGGGCAAGGAAATTGCAACCACCGACGATTTCATGATTATTTCCCGCCTGGAAAGCCTTATATCAGGAGCAGGAGTCGACGACGCGCTGAGCCGTGCGGAGCAATATATCAAAGCTGGTACCGATGGCATCATGATTCACTCGAACAAATCGGACCCCGCCGAGATATTTGCCTTTACGGATGCCTACCCAGCGTTGTGTCAACGTGCGGGACGGCGGCCCTTGCTGGTGAGTGTACCCACCACGTACAACACAATATCTGATGATGAGCTTATAGCTAGGGGATTCAACATTATTATCCATGCCAACCACATGCTCCGCGCCGCCCACAAAGCGATGTCAGAGGTAGCGGCCGCGATCCTGGAAGGAGGGAGCAGCCTCGCCGCAGGTCCAATATGTGCCCAGGTCAAAGAGGTGTTCGCTACCGTCGGTTTCGATCGAATCACGCGCAAAGACCGGGAGCGAACCGAGGCGCGCCGGCTCTTGTCGTCGGTGCCGAATCAAGTCGAAGCAGGGTCGAGGACTCGGGCGTAGGGTTGGCGTAACGGGCTCCGCAACGATTCGGAAGGTGGCGAGTCCCGGGGCCTACGTGATTCGTCCCATCCAAACATAAGCTATTGCCAGGGGGCTTACGCAAATGATAATTTTTTCCCCAGGGCCGGCGAATATCTCGGAGCGTGTACGCGCCGCCCTGACCAACCCCGACATAGGACACCGGGAGAGCGAGTTCACGGACTTGCTCCAGGAAACCCGATCTCAGTTGTTGCAAGTTTGCGGTGTTTCTGATGGATATGCTTGCGCGGTGTTGAGTGGTTCCGGTACCACCGGTATCGAAGCCTCCATCACCTCCCTCCGGGACGTGGGCAGCGGTGTACTGATTCTCGCCAATGGAGTCTATGGCGAACGAGCCGCCCAGATCGCCCAGGTGTTTCAGGTCCCGTATACGGTTGAAAAGTTCGACTGGACCTCGCCAATGCCGATGGATAAGGTGGAACAGCTTATCTCGGACACGCCTCATGACAGCGTGTACCTGATCCACCATGAGACCACCACCGGGATCCTCAACCCATTGGAACAGGTGGCTGGCATCGCCAAGAGCCACGGGAAGTGGGTGATGGTGGACGCGGTCAGCAGCATCGGCGGAGAAGAACTGGACCTTCCCGGATGGGGAGTCGATCTAGTCATCGGGTCGGCAAACAAATGCCTGAGGGGCGTGCCCGGTATTGGTTTCGTGGTCGTCTCCGCCGAGTTTCGGGAGGCCATCTCCCATCGCCACCAAGTGGCGTTCTCAACAGATCTAGTGAGCACATTGGACCGGGAGGAACGCGGTGAAACCCCGTTCACCCCTCCGGTGCAGACGATTTACGCCCTTCGCGAAGCTTCGGCGGAGTTGCTTGAGGAGGGCGTGTCATCACGCATCACCCATTACCAGGACATCGCCAAGTCTCTTCGTGACGGACTAACTTCCCTGGAGTTATCGTTCCTCGTGCCGCGGGAATACTTATCGAACACAATGACCACGGTGACGATGCCGGAAGGAATTTCCTACGAAGATCTCCATCGGCCCCTGAAAGAACAGGGATACGTCATTTACAAGTCGCAAGGGCATCTGAGCGAGTCGACGTTCAGGCTAGGCACCGTAGGCGTCCTATCCCAAGATGATGTCAGCGGATTCCTGGGGGCCCTCAGCCACCTTTTGTGATGCCGTTAGTGATTCCAACCGCCAGCAACTACGAGGATATTCATTGACCACCGCTGACTACTCGGCAAATTTCTACCATGATCATGCCGGCCGGTACGCCCAGGTGTCCGGCGAATTTATCCAATCCGTTTACACCAAGACCTCCCACCCGAAATTGAGACACGATTGGGATCTTTGGGACCGAATGATGGCGCTGGCGCCCGGCCGGCGAGGCTTGGATGCTGGATGCGGCGCCGGGGCCAGGGATGTGTTGCACGCCATCTCTGAGGGCTACGACGTAGTGGGGATCGATTCCATTGAGGAGAATATTCAAGCAGCCCGGGAATTGCACCAAGAGATTGCTGACCGGGTATTCGTGGCCGACTTGACCAACGCGCTACCCTTCGACAACGTGTCCTTTGACTTTGTGGCCTGTAACGCGGTTATACAACACATCGACCCGGAGATAGTCCAGAGCGTAGTCTTGCCGGAGTTTGCCCGGGTGTTGCGTTCTGGCGGGGTACTGGAGTTGATGTTCAAATGCGGTGACGGCGTTATCACCGTCTTCGACAAGGACTACGGGATAGACCGCACCTTTCGGTTGTACCAGGCCAGCGAACTATTGGAGATGCTCAAGGGGTTGGGACTCAGTTTGATAGAGGCTGAACCTCCCGAGGAACTGGGCGGACTGCTGTACTTCACCGACCCTAAACCCGTGGATCACTGCGTATTCTTCGCACGTAAGGCAGGCGATAGCCTGTAACCTGAGCCTCGCCCTTTGTGTGTGTCATCCCTGGGGGATGAAACTCTTGATGAGATCGGCCAACTCCACCGGCTTGTGGTATCCAATGTCGTGGATGGTGTTCGGGATCCAGTGAACTTGGACGTCCTTGAGGAATCCGGCGGCAGCGGTCACCATTTCTTCCCGGCGGATGGAGAAATCTGAGCCAGCCCGATCGGGCCTTGGTCCTGCTGCTACGATCATCGCCGGGCAGGTGATAAGGGGCAATACGGTGGATGGAGGCTGGTCCCACATGGCACGGATGACCTGGGCGTGGTTGTCTGGATGTAAGATGTCCCTGATCTGCCCTTCAGCATCTTCGTAAACCATGGTTTGAACGATGCGCTCCAGGTCGTCTGACCAGCAATCAGCCAACTGTACCCGCAACCGGTCAAGAAATTCCTCACGCTTTCCGGACACGTCACGAGGCCGCACCCGTTGGGAGAACTCTTCCCAGTTGGTATCCCGGGAGTTTTGGCCGCCCAAGAACCCTCCGTCGATCATCACCACCCGGTTCACCCTATCTGGATAAAGGGCTGCCATGTTGGTAGCGACGTTCCCACCCCAGGAGTGGCCCAATACTGCGGCCTTGTCCATCCCCAAGTGGTCCATTAGTCTGGCCACGTCTCCTGATAGGGTTGCCCAGTCGTAGCCGGTTGTGGCTTGAGTTGTCTGACCATGGCCCCGCTGGTCGGGCGCGATGATTCGATAGTGGTCGCGGAGCAGGGGCACTACGATATCGTACCAATGGGACGAGGATGCCAATCCGTGCAACGCCATCACCGGAGGGCCGTCTCCTCCCCAATCCAGGTACCGCATGCGCAGGTCGCCTACATCCGCCCAATGCTCCACTGGGCCGCCTGATACCGTCAAATCAACGCCTCCTAGCCCGATCGTGCGTTCCCTTTACTTCTTTTGTTCGCGCGCCGTCACTGGGGACCGGCGAACGTGGTGTTCGTGCTCTAGCCGTCTTTGCGTTCCATCTCCAAAAGTTTGGCCTTAACCCGAAGACCTCCGGCCCCGTAGCCTCGAAGGTCACCGTTGCTGGCTATGACCCGGTGACACGGTATGATCAGGGCATAGGGGTTTTTGGCCATCGCCTGTCCTGCCGCGCGGGCGGCCAAGGGCCTGCCTGCCTCGGCGGCCAGCCAGGCGTAGCTACGGGTCTCTCCCGGCGGTATACTTCGGCAGGCGGTATAGGCCGCGCCAAAAAATGGCGGGACGCCCCGCAGGTCCAGGTTTATCTCATCCAAGGCGGTTGTCTCCCCCTGGAAGTAGCGCTCCACACAGGAAACCACCTGGGTAAAGCCATCGGCATCCTCGGTGGCGTGGTCCAGAGACGAGCCCAGATCCTCCAGCAATTCTTGGGGAGACGGCTGGAAGCTTAACCGGCACAGGCCAAAGTCCGAGGCGACAAGGCCAACCCACCCCATGTTCACCTGGCATATGTGATAGCGGTTTGCTGTCACGTGTTCCTCCGGCGCAGACTCCTCAGCAACAAGGGCATGCGCAATTCGATCCAAGCTTGGGCCAGATTGAGGCGCTGTTCATCGTCCAATTCTCTTCTGCCATAACGGCTACGGACGTAAGAATCTATAACTACCGACAATTGGTCCCGATGGTCCGGCAGGAGTTGAGACAAGCGCTGGCGGTATTGATACGGAGTCTGATGGGCGACCGGTCCAACGGAGGCCAACCTGCCAAGAAATGCCAATCGCCTGTAGGCTACGTGGGGGTCTTCGGCCGGGTACATATACTTCCGCCACAGCAAGTTGCCTACGAAGCCGCCCACGACGGCCACGCCGAATATGCCGGCCAGCCAATAAAGAATCTTGGTTAGCCCTGTTCCGAACACGGTTGTTTGTGACCCTCTGCCCCCTCCATCAGTTGGGAATAATCCGTCGTCGCAGTCTTCGAAGTCATCGTCTTCGCACTCGTCCTCCAGGGGGCCTTCCGCATCGATCGACGTGTCTTCGCTCCCAACCACAGCCTCAGTCGACACCGGTAAAGGGAAGGATTTCCCAGGGGTAGGCTCCGCGGCTATCCAGCCATAGTTGGGATAATAGACTTCAAGCCAGCCGTGCGCGTTGCTATCTAGAACCACGTAAAGGTCTTCATTCACCACTTTGTCGCCCGTAGTGTATCCTGTGGCCATCCGCGCCGGCACGTCCACAGACCGCAACATTACGGTCATCGCTGAGGCAAAATATTCGCTATAGCCCCTTTTCAAGGTGAAAAGAAAATGGTCCACACCATCGCCGTCGAAAGGAGGAGGATCAACCGACAAAGTGTAGGGAAGGGTTTTCAGATACTCCTTTATAGCTTGTGCTTTATCGAAAGGGGTATCGGCGTCCGCAGTGAGCCTTTCCGCCAAGGTCCTCACACGCTGGGGTAAGTCGTCGGGTAGCTGCGTGTATTTTTCCAGGACCCATGACGGATAATCCGTGCCTGAGTTTCGAAGTTGTCCTGGTGTAGCCAGGGACACCGAAGATGTGATGCTATAGGTGTCTCCTCTCTTGATGGTACGTTTGGGACTCCGGACGGACAGGACATCCGCTTGCTCCGGAAGAACGTCCGCCAGAACGACTTGCTCAACGACGCCGTTCTTGGATCGGGTGACATCGACTAGGCGGAATTCGTTGGGAAGCCTGGCCGCCAATGAGGAATCGGTGGCCGGCGACCCCCCCGAGTTGAAGGATTGCTGGAGATTAGACGCAACCCGAGCCACGGGCCGAGGATGATTTCGGGCGCCGTTAGACTCGGTAAAATCGATCGTGTAGGTAGGCGACTCGTAGGTCTCGATCTGGACGTCCCGGCTTACCTCGACCACTTGGTCTCCCGCAAAGAGGGTCTTGGAGTCGTATTGAGGAGTTATCGAATAGCTGACGTCAAATCGGCTCGCGTAAGGTTGGGGTGAGGCCAAAGGTGGGGTCCAATCAACGGGCTTCAATACTGTTTCATCGGATATCCAGCCTTTGGCGGTGTAGGTGCCATAGGTCCGGGCCTTCCAATACATAGGGACAGGGGATTCTACCCAAAGTACCTGGGTAGGGGCGGGATTGATGGTGCCTTGGAATGCCAGGACATCCCCCCAGATGCGATAACCCAGGGGACGCCTTGCCGGGAGGCCGGCAAACAATCGGTTGAAGTCGTCCTCATAGCTTGTGAGAGGTGTTCGAAAGAACTCGTACGTGGCGTTGGCAGGGCCGAATTTGCCTCCGACAGGAAGCAAAGAAGCCACCACTAAGACGATACAGGCTAGGACAAAGGTATCCCAAAAAGAAAGAAGCCCGAGGTGGTCATCGTAAGTAACATTTCGCCTTGCCCACTCTTGTCTCCGCCGGACCGATTGGACTCGTGCAATCAGCAGAAGTCCCGTGAATAGCCACAAGATTAAATGGGCGCTGGCCTGGGGTGGCAGGTAGGTTAGGTTGGATAGCAGTCCCGCGCCTCCCAGGGCGAAAACCCCCCAGAAATTGCGGTAGCGGAAAAACATCCAAGTTGCCAGGAACCCGGCCAGCCAGATCAAGGTCATAAGGCCAAAGGCGAACGGAACCGTGTCTATGTTGATGGAGCCGGTCCTGGCGGCTTCAACCCACAGGCTCAGCCGGAACCAGAGCTGGTCCGCATTGGTCACCGTGACGTCCGCAATTTCCCGGGAGGTGAATTGCCAGACGATCACCAGTAGACCCACGGCGGCCCCAATAGGTAACATCAGGCTGGCCCAAGCCGGTATCCGGTATAGTAATATGCCGGTGAGCATGGCCATAATGACCAGGCTGGTTAACTCCATGCCGGGCACCCACTCGGCCTGCTCCACGGAGAATATAACCACCCACAGATTCATTGCTAGGAAAAGGAACGCGAGCCAGCCGTCGGATGGCCGGAAGAATCTGGCGATGGCGAATAGACTATCGGCAGTAACTTCCGTGCTCAGCCGTTCGCGAACAGCGCCGGGATCAGCCAACCGGTTGACGGTCACGCTGTTGTCTCCTGTGCGGTAGTCTCGGGCATCTGCCCCAAATGGTTTTCCGGGTGGTCCACCGGAAAGCTCAGGGCTTCGTTCAAAACCTGATCTTTCTTAACGGTGTAGGTGGCGATATCGTTGGCGAATAGGATGTCCACTAGAAACTCGGGGTTGGTGGTACCGCCAAAATCGCTGGGGTCTATAAGCACCACGGCCACGTTAACTCCTTGCCGCCGAATGCTGTTCAGCGCGGGTATCCACTCGGTGCGGGTAGACGGGGTTATTACTGTCAAGGTGTTGAAACGGCTCATCTGGCCCCGGAGGTCATATAGAAATCGCTCCAACGAAGTGGTTCCGGTGGCCTGGACCTCCGCTAATGCCTCCAACAGACGGCCCTGGTGCTCCGGACTCGTATCGGGCCGAAAGATGTAAGAGCTGTCCCCATTGGCCGCCAGTCCCACGGGCATCGATAGATCCACCAATCGGGAGATTATTGAGGCGGCGATCGTTACCGATAACTCCTCGGTGTTGTTAACCTCGTCATCCTGGGCCCAATGGGAGGTGCGTTGCATATCCACCACCACCCAAGCGTCCGCCGATAGACCCAGGTCGAAATCTTTGACCATTAGCTTGTTCATCTTTGCCGTGTATGGCCAATGGATGCGGCGGAAGCTATCTCCGGGGGTGTATTCGCGCACTGCGGAAACGTCGGTGGTTATTTGATGTACCGGCCGGGTTGTCTTGCTGTCACTGGGAAGGTGAGAGAAACGGAGATCCAAGTCCGGCAGTGGCTCGACTGCCGGAAAGACGATGAAAGGCACCGGGTCCAGGAAACGCCTCTTTAGATGGAATACCCCCAAGGGGTCTTGGCTGGTAATTTCCACTTGGCCGACGTTGAATATACCCCGCTTGCTGAGGTAGGTGTCGGTCCGCCACGTCCTGGATTGGTCCCCAACCATCGCCACGCCACGGCCGGTGGAATATCCGGGCAGATCGGTGAACTCAACGACTTCCAGCCAGGATTTGGGCAGCTTGTTCTTGTTACTGATGCGGATCCGGCCTTCCAAGTATTCGCCAACCTGGCCCCTGCTGGAGATGCGGGTCAATTGCAATTCCATGCCTCGCAGGTTCAGCCACGCCCAAGTTAATCCGATGGTTCCAAACAACAGTAAGGCATAGAGGAACCGGAAGAAAAAAGCGAATCCGGTTCCGAAGGTGTAAAAGGTTATGACAAAAAGTAGAACCAGGATCCCTAGAGTTCTTTTGCTCAAAAGCTTGCTCTTCCTACACGCTTAGCTAAAGGTCCTGGGTCGCGACTAGCAGGGAAAGCCTAGGCGGCTTGCCATAAAACGGCCTCTGCCGGTTGGGTCGTGCATGGACTGGCATCCCCAGTTGCATAGCGGGGACTAGCGAGTTGCCCCTGGTACGGTTAATGTGTTGAGCAAGTCGGACACCAGGTCCGCGCTACGAACGCCCCGCATCCGGGCTGAAGGGGAGAGAATGATTCGGTGAGCGGTGACTGGGGCAGCTAACATCTTGATGTCGTCGGGAATCACGTAATCCCGGTCCAACACCAACGCCAACGCTCTGGCGGCCCGAAAGAGTCCCAATGAGGCGCGTGGCGAGGCGCCCAGCGCCACGTCCCGATGATTCCGTGTGGCCTCGGTGAGGCTTACGATGTACTCCCGCACGGCCCGGTCGACATAAACCTCTTTGGCTGCTTGTTGTAGACCAATCACATCTTTCGGGTTTGCCACGGCTTCCAAACTATCGATGGGGTGTGCCTGCTCTTGTTGCTCAATGACCGCCAATTCTTCTTCGAATTCGGGATATCCCAAACTGATGCGCATCAAGAACCGGTCCAATTGGGCTTCGGGCAATGGGAAAGTACCTTCGTACTCGATGGGGTTTTGAGTGGCCACCACGACGAAGGGATGCTCCAAGTGGTGGGTTACGCCGTCTACGGTAACCTGCAGTTCTTCCATCGCTTCCAGCAACGCCGACTGGGTCTTGGGCGTCGCCCGGTTGATCTCGTCGGCGAGCACGACTTGTGACATGATGGGACCCGGACGAAACTGGAATTCCCCAGTTGCTTGGTTGTAAATCGAGACTCCAGCTACGTCACTGGGCAACAGGTCAGGCGTGAACTGAATACGCTTAAAATTACAGCCTATGGATATGGACAAGCTCTTGGCCAGCATTGTTTTGCCCACACCCGGGACATCTTCAACCAAGATGTGCCCCTGGGCGATCACGGCCGCCATTGCTTGCTCTATCACGGCCCTTTTACCAACGATCACTTTGGATACGTTGTCGATGATTCGTTGGGCTACAGCGGTATGGGTCAATTGTTCTAGCAAGGACCTCCTCCCAAATAGCGGCTACGTAAAACGGTCACTTTACCTGAGTTTACCACAGTGAATAAGCCTAGCAACACCCCGGATGCCGGACGTGCGATCTGGTCGAAATTCCGGTTGATTTATCGAATGTCGCAAGCACGTGCCGATGGTACGGCGGCCGCACCCAACTCTATGCCGGTACATCCAAGAAATACATCGATAACGTATTATTCTATAGTTCTGGGCTTGTTTTCGGACCTGTCTTTGCCCGGAGACCGTAGTGCTTGGGACCGCGATCAAATCCGCCATCCCGGAGAGTTGATCTTCCAAGAGGATCAACAGCGGCCCTTCCCTTCTCTGGGGTAACATAGACATCATCCGAGTTACAAATACCTTGAGCCGCTAATCTCCCATGAGGGCAGAAAAAATCATGACGATTTCATTGATCCGGAGCCGCTGGGCGGTCCTTGGAGCCACCTTATTACTGAGTCTGGTTCTTGCGGGCTGCGGAGGCTCTACGCCGGCATCCGCGCCGGATTCACCATCGGAGCCTAAGGCCGAGGCGGAAAAGCCGAACACTGGTGACACGGCGGAAACAACTAAACTCTCGGCGGAAAATCCCGTAGTGGTCTTGCCCCCCAGTGAGGACCTGGAGCGCCGGAAAAAATTGGCGGAACTGCTGCCAACGGCTTCAGATTCCAAGGTAGAACCCAAACCGGCAACTAATACCGAATCGTCCGGCTTGGTGGCCCAAACCGATAAATCCAGCGCAGGCGCCCCTACGCCCACCGACATGCAAGGCGCCCAGAAAGAAGAGGCGTCCGCGAATCCAGAGATTCAACGATCCGCTGACCCCACCGAAACCCCCTATCCAGAGAGCCCCACCTTTATTGAGCCGCAGCAACCTCCACCAGGGCGGAGGGTCGGCGGTTTTATCGGCAACGAAGGCGCGGAGATCAGGGGAATCGTGGCCTGGATCAACACGGAGCCCTTGTCCCTTGCCGAGTTACGGGGAAAGGTGGTCCTGGTGGATTTTGGACCTATACCTGCATCAACTGCATCCGAACCATGCCCTTTCTGAAGCAGTGGTACTCCAAGTACCAGGACGATGGCCTGGTGATCTTGGGTGTTCACTCGCCGGAATTTGATTTCGAGAAGGAGCTAGATAATGTGGTGATGGCCACCAAGGATTACAGTATCTCCTGGCCCGTGGCCTTAGACAACAATTTCATCACTTGGAGGTCCTACTCCAACCGGTTCTGGCCGGCCAAATACCTCATCGACAAAGACGGTGTGGTGCGCTATACCCACTTTGGCGAAGGCCGATACGCGGAAACTGAGGAAATGATCCGGAAATTGCTGGTGGAAGCAGGGGCGGACTTTTCCGGCGAAACTTCCGCCCTGCCCGTGGACCCGACCATCGACCCAACCTACCGCGCTGACCGCAATGCCGAAGTAACCAGAGAGTTGTACGCCGGATACGAGCGAGGGCGCTCCGACGTTCTGTACGGCAGAGGCGGCTATGTTCTTCAGGAAGATTATTATAAAGAAGTGGATGCGGTTATGGGATTAGTCGCGCCAGATGAACTGGAGCCCCATGCGGTCTATTTCAACGGTGAATGGCGGGTCGGCCCTGAAAGCGCCAAGCATGGCCGGATGTCCATGAATTATGAAGACTACCTCACTTTGGTCTATTCGGCACGCAGCGTCAACGCCGTATTGACCTCGGACTCGGGGGAGCCCTACAAGGTTAGGATCACCGTGAATGGCGACTATTTAACGGAAGATAACAAGGGCACGGACATCACCATTGGAAGCGATGGCGAGAGCTATCTGCTGGTTACCGGGCCGCGGTTGTACAACGTCTTGGAAAACCCATCCTACGTTCGCCGCGAAACCCTTAGAAGGGCTTCCGATTCGCCCGATTTTGGGCTGTTTGCCTTCACCTTCGGGGTCTAAAGAAGGCCGGCTGATGGATCTCCGATTTCGCCTACTCCACCTGCCCTTGATCCCGGTCCTCCTGACCGTGGCGCTAGGCTTGATGGTGGCATGCACCTCGGTCTCGGTCCTGGCCGGCCCGGCAGGCAAAGTTGGCAGCCCGGCGCCCGAATTCGAGGGTATAGCCAACTGGATCAACTCAGAACCGCTGACGATGAAAAAGCTTCGGGGCAAGGTCGTTCTCATAGACTTTTGGACCTACACCTGCGTCAACTGCATCCGCACCATGCCATACCTGAAGGAGTGGCATGACAGGTATGCTGACAAAGGATTGGTGATTGTGGGGGTTCACTCTCCCGAATTCGAGTTTGAGAAACTCACCGAGAACGTGGCGGACAGCGCCCAGGAATTCGGCTTGAGTTACCCCATCGCCCAAGACAACGATATGGGTACTTGGCGGGCATATGACAACCGGGCCTGGCCCGCAAAATATTTGGTGGACAAAGACGGTATCGTCCGATACATACACTTTGGTGAAGGCGCTTACCAGGAAACTGAAATGGAGATCCGCCGGACGCTAACGGCAGCCGGAGTGGACTTATCCGGCGTTATGCCGACCAGCGCTAAAGAACCCCGGCCTGACCCCGCAGCCCGGGACCGGGATCTGGGCAAGCGGCTGACGCGGGAGATTTACGGTGGATTCCGTCGCAATAACAACCGCAACGGTCTTTACGTCACCCAAAATGAATATTACGAGGGCCCAGGTCAGGTCGTGGACTACGTCGACCCTGGAGATCACGATAACCACTTTGTGTACCTGCATGGTCCCTGGTTCAACGGCTTGGAGGAGCTGCGCCACGGCCGCAAGACCGAGGCTTATGAAGATTATCTGGCTCTGCGATTCTCCGCGATCACCGTGAACGCCGTGATAAACGCCGATGACGCACCGCCGTTCCAGGTTCGGGTGACCATCGATGGACGTCCCTTACGGCCCGATGAAGCTGGTCCTGACGTCGTCGTAACCGAAGAAGGGAGCTTCTTCACCGTCGACGAGCCACGTCTGTACGAAGTCGTCGCGCTCCCGGAGTACTCCAGCCATGAGCTAATTCTCAGTTCCAACTCAGAGGATTTCGCGTTGTTTGCTTTTACCTTCGGAGCCTACGAGGAAGGTCCCTAACAGAATGGAGAATCGATTCATCCGTCCGATTGCCCGGAACTCTATTGCGGTTCTGATCTTTTTCGTTGCTACTTTGGCCGTGGCATGTGGCGGCGCCGCAACCACTGTCCCCACCGAGGTTCCCGTGGCCGCTTCGCCCTCGGTCGATGGCTCTGGTCTCAAAACCATCGTCGCTACCAAGGTATTGGAAGTGGGGAAACAACGGGTCGCGTTCATGCTCACCAGCCCCAAAGCCCTGATCAAAGTGCCGGAAGTACAGGTCACATCCGTTTTTTTGGGCGAAGGAAAGGCCGTAAGTGAAACCAAATCGGCCGGATTCCACCTATGGCCCTACGGCGTTCGAGGCTCCTACGTTACGGAAATAAACTTCGACCGCCCCGGACCATGGCGACTGGACGTTGTAGTCGAGGGTGAAGATGTCCAAGGTAAGGCCGAGGCCATATTAAACGTGTCGGAAGGGGGCGGAGTGCCGAATATCGGGTCGATTCCTCCCTTGAGCCGAAACAAGACCCTGCAGAGCGTCGAGTCGATCGAAAAACTGACCACCGACTATGCTCCGGACCCGGACCTTTATCAAATAACGGTTGAAGACGCCGTCGCCACCGGTAAACCCACTGTCGTGGTGTTTGCGTCGCCGGCCTTTTGCACCAGCCCTACTTGCGGACCTCAAACCGCCACCCTGTCCGAACTCAAGTCCGGCCACGTGGGTGAAGCCAACTTCATCCACGTGGAGATCTACGAAACCCCCGACGAGATTCAGGGCGACCTGACCAGAGCCACGCTGTCTCAGCCGATCCAAGATTGGGGCATCAGCGGCCTACCCGACTGGTTCAACGAGTCTTGGACGTTCGTCCTAGATTCGGATGGCCGGGTTAGCCAGCGCTTCGAAGGGTTCGCTACTCTGGAAGAATTGGAATCCGCTTTACGATCAGTGCTACCCCAGTCTTAGGTGTGACATGAAAAGCCTCAGCAAGCTCATCAAAGGCGATTCAAAGGAAGGGTCCCCCAGCCGGAGAGACAACCGCAGTTGGGCTGTAGCCATACCAGTGGCGGCCGTCCTGGTAGGCGTGGGCATCTTTTTGAGCGCGGTGATCAATCCCCTGTTCGGACGTTACGTGCATTGGGACTGGATGGCGGTTCTAGCCCCGGTCTTATTCATCGCGGCAGTTGCCGCCGTTCGCCGCCGTTGAATCTAACCCGCCCTTGCCGAGGCCACGACCGTAGGGTAGGATTAGCGGCGGAGAACCAAACACCGCCGTTTTAACCCAATAGTCTCCAGCCGGACCAGGGCGTTTATCGTGCCAGTGACCGGACCTGCCCTTTCCTTCTGAACGTTCAAATACCGGTATTAGACCTCTAAAATCCTTGAAACGGAGAGTTGACGATGGCCGTACAGTCCACCCATGCAACTGCGGTAAGCCAAATGACCGAGGCATGCTCCAATTTCTTGAATAGTCTTAGTGCATACCAAAAAGCCAAGACCGTTTATTCCTACCTGGACGGTGAGCGGATCTTTTGGTACTATCCGCCGCTGAACCGCCATGGTCTCCCGCTACGGGAGATGGACGCTAAGCAACGGCAACTGGCTTATGCGGTGATGGCTAGCGGCCTTACCGATAAGTCCTACGAGCAGGCCAAATTGATCATCGAACACGAAGATGTTCTGGGACCGTTGGAAGTGGAACAAGACAAGGTCACGTTCCTTCGTGACACGGAACGCTACTATTTCACCATCTTCGGGGAGCCGGGCGGATCAGACCCGTGGGGATGGCGTGTGGAAGGCCATCACGTCTGCCTCAACTACAGCATTTGGAACGACAAAGTTATCTCGGTCACGCCCTTTTTCTTCGGCGCAAATCCCGCTGAAGTCCGCAAGGGCCCCAAGAACGGATTGAGGATACTGGGAGATCGGGAAGATCTGGCCTTTGAGCTTATGGAAAGCTTGGACGCCGGCCAGCAGAGCAAAGCCATCATCTACGATGAAGCGCCGTTGGACATCCTCACCTACAACAGCTCCAAGGTTTCCTTGCCCCGGGAAGAAGGACTCCCGGCCTCCCGAATGTCGGGCACTCAGCAGGAGATGTTGATGGCGTTGGTGACCCTGTACGTGAGCCAGGTGCGCAGCGACGTTGCCCAAGAAAGGCTGGACGCGTTCAAAACCAACGGTATCGATGGCATCCACCTGGCCTGGGCCGGTCCCGTGGACAAGACCAAGGCCCATTACTACCGCTTGCACGGCGGCGACTTCCTGGTCGAGTTCGACAACCGCCAGGACGGCGCCAACCATATTCACTCGGTGTACCGGGACGTGGAGAATGACTTCGCCTCGGACGTGCTGCGCCAGCACCTCCTGCTTTACCACGTTCTTTAGGCGGGGTGTCAACCCGAAATCACCATAGTGAACCCGGCTCAGGCCGGTGGACTGGCCTTGCCCAATCCCAAGTCCTTGGCTAGCAACGCCTACAAGTTAACTTTGCCCGCTGATCTGGCGCTACGGGCCGTCAACGGTTTTCAACTTGTCTGGCCTGATCCGCGTCAAGTGCGTTGTGGATGATCGGCTGTTTGTTGACGTCTGTCATTGCTCCGAAAATAGAATCGGCAACCTTCGGCGGCACACTTCGTCATTCCGGCGCCAGCCCTTCGGCGGAAGGGCGGCGAGGCTCCGACTTCGTCGCTAGACTCGGAGTGACGCAGCATCGCCCTCCAACCTCCGTGTTTTGGCTCCTTGCTGTTTGTTCCGTAACGACCTGACTCCCTCCCTACCCGCCGCGATATCCGACGACCCTCGCACTGGCGGTCTTCTTTTTGGTCTAATTATCAAAAAACGGCCAATATTGGTTAAACTACCAAAGCTAACCTTTAAATAAAGTGCCCTACAATGTTGTTCAAATGGCTCCATGGACCGCTCTGTAACCCAAGTTATAGAACAAACCGGTTCGTGGCCGCCTCATATATAACGGGGTCACACCCACCATTCTTGGAGTATGACCAGTTAACTAAATCAAGGAGTTGACCATGAAACTTGTCGTAGTGGGAGCAGGCCAGGGTGGATCAAATATTGCCGATGAGTTTGTCGCGCTGGGGAAGTGGGTGTGGAAAAACCGGCGCATCAGAATATTTACCGGAACGGATGAAGAACCTCTGTCCAAAGGGGTATTCGCGGTAAACTTGGGAGCAGGGGACCTCTACGGTCTTAACCATATCCCTCAAACCGATGACCATACAATATTGTTGGGAACCACCGACGAGTTCCGTGGGCGGGGGGCCGGCAAGGTCAACGCCGACGGAGCAGAGCAAGCAAGGCGGGGGGCCCACAAGATAGTCTCTACCATTCGGGACAACGGAGACGTCCCATCCGCCGACGCCATGTTGGTGATCGCCACAACCGCCGGGGGCACCGGGTCCGGCTCGGTGGGCGTGATCGTAGACTTGCTGAAAGAGGCGTTCAAAAAGCCGATCTACGCGTTGTTGGTGTTGCCCTTCGAGAATCAGTACGACGACCCCGACAGCATGGTAAACACCGCAACCTGCTTGAAGAGGGTCATGGATAATTCCTCCGCCGACGCCGTCTTCTTGGTGGACAACCAGAAGTTCGTCCGCGGCAACCAGACCATGACCTACAACTACGAGACGATGAACCGTAAGATCGCCGATTCATTCATGGATATCCTGTGCGTTGGCGAGGAAACCGACCGCCGCTACATCGGAGAAGTGCTCGACGCCAACGACGTCATACGCATCCTCCATGGCCCTACCGCCATTGGTATCAGCCATACCTCGATTCCCAAGAAACAGACATCTTTGTTGGGCCGCTTCCGAAGTTCTGCTCCCAAGGCCAACCACTTTTCGGTCGCTAAGAATCAGATCGAGCGGGCGCAGAATGTATTGCATCAAGCGTTAGGCGAACTCTCCATCGATTGTGAAATTTGGGAGAACGGCGAGGCCCATTACGACGCCCAAAACGTCCTGGGTCTATTCAGCGGTCCTGCCGACGAAGCAACCGAAGAGATCGTGGAAATGATGGACAACACTCTGGCGGAGCGGGTTCCCGGAGCTGGCCGAAGGAAGGGCACCTATCCGGGCAGGGTTTCGGACACAATCAGTTTCACAGTGATTATCTCTAATATCGGTGAGGGCTCGGCCATGGACAAAATTGAGACCTTCTTCACCGACGCTACCCGGATGCTGGGCGAGGTCCAGCACAAGCGGGAAGGAAGACAAAACAAATGGGAAACTGCCTCAGAGGCCGCGGCAAATTTACCCAATCTCTAACGGTCAATCGATGGTCTTCCTTACCTTGCAATTATTACGCGGATATCGCGATAGGAGCTAGTCATGAGAAATTCGAGAGCGCCCGAGGGCCGTGGCACTCCAAAGCCGGTTATTTTCCTAGTTTTGATCGCAGTGTTGCTATTCGCTGGGTTGGCCGCAACCTATTTCACCCAAGGATTCGGCGCGTTTCCGGCGACGCCCGCCCAGGCCGAAGTAATAGAGCTCGTCGCCGATCCAGTGGCACAGCCGTCAGCCGATACGGTTCCTGAAGCGGTAGCCGAGGCACCGGTGGTCATCTTGGCGCCGACGGCAACGCCGGTCCCCGAACCCACTGCCGTTCCGGCCACCGCCGTCCCGGTGCTTCGTCCCACGGCGACGCCGATACCAGTTCCGGCCGTCGTCTCCGAACCGGAGAAGACCGTCGAAGCCGTGGTAGTAGCAGATGAAAGTGAGAATCTGAATTTCCTGCCCGACGTGAAGTTTGGCGACGTCCTAGATGAAGGCCTGATGAAACTGAAAATGCCCGGCGGTGAATCGGTGGATACCTGGTACACTTTCCAGGTTGATACTGAGAAAAGGGATATCACCGTATTCTTTGCTCTGTTCGATGCGGAACGGCAGTCGGTGCTCAGCACCGTTCAGTTGAACAACTACACCAGAGGATCCGAATTACAGAAAGGTATGGTCACCCTTTACTACGAGGACGGATCCGAAAGGGTGCTGGCTTTCGATGGCGTCGAAGGCACAATGACTCTGACCCAGCACTACAAGGTGCCGTTTGGGCCCAGCATGTTCTCCCCTGACCTGCGCCGCTCCCTGGTGTATTATGGGCTTAAGCTCCAGGACGAAGCTGCGGGCCTGACCATGGAGTTGCATCTGGATATCAGCGGGCTCTCGGAAAGCGAGAAGATGGTATTCAAGCAGTCGGCCCCCAGAGAAGTGACAACCGCTCTGGCTGAGATCAAGGTGATGGCCGACCAGATCGAGGATTTTCGGTACAGCCGGTAATCAGTACGTTTCAAACTGGCCGGACGGGGAAAACACCCTGTCCGGCCTTTTTTTTTCGCTCCCTTGCTTTGTTCTCCTCCCACCATCCCTCTTTATGCCGATCCATATCGCGTCCGGCGATGGCCGGGATATCCTTGAGTCTAGCGTCTTAGAGATCGAAGCTGATGCATCGAATTTCCTCGGCCTTGAATGCCCGGCTTTTAATGGCACGGGAACAATAAACAGACACACCATCATCTTGACCGAAAAGGCAAACTTGTCTGAAGCCAATCCCTCTGCTAAAATCTGCCCCATCTAGCCAATCGTTATGCGTAACGGGCCCATCGGGGCGACGGACCACGGAACCGATGGGAATAAGGACCATAAGTAGGAGGGAAAGACATGCCGTCATTTTGGGAAAATCTACGGTTTGCAGGTGGGAACCCCGAACAAGCGGGACAATCTTATGATGAGAACGAGGGTAACGAAAGCCAAGATATGGTCATGTACGTCAGCCATCCGCCGGCTTCCGCAGGAAGTAACTTCCCGGCAATAATAGTCATCCAGGAAGCTTTCGGGGTCACCCGGCACATCGAGAAAGTGTGTGACCGCATCGCCGCGGAAGGATATGTGGCCATAGCTCCCGCCTTGTTCCACCGGGAGCATCCCAACCCCAAGCTGGGATATGGAGATGAGGACGCCCCGGCCCGAAACCGCTATATGGGCGCTCTGCGCGACGACGAGTTGATCGACGACATCAACCAGGTAATCAAGTGGACCCAGTCCAGGGAGTTCTTTCGGACCAACAACCTGAAAGTTGGGATCGTCGGCTACTGCGTGGGCGGCCGTATAACCTACCTGGCGGCCACCAGTTGCCCCGGCCTCAGCGCCGCTTCGTGCTATTACCCCGGCCGCACGCTGCTGCCTTTCGGCGACGGGCTGGCCCCCATCGATCTCACCAGCCAGATAAAGATCCCGGTGATGGGCAACTTTGGCGGACAGGATGCCAATCCGTCACCAGAAGATATGGCCACGATCGAAGCCAAGCTCAAAGATGCCGGAGTAACCTACGACTTCAAGAGCTACCCGGACGCCGGACACGGCTTCAACTGTGACGAGCGCGGCAGCTACCACGAGGCTTCCGCCCAGGATGCTCTGACCCGCACGCTGGGGTGGTTCGACAAGTACATCAAGCACTGATCCCCCGATCTAGACAAAGGATACAAAGTAAAAGGCCCGGCCGGGTGATTCCGGCCGGGCCTTAGCTTTTCTGGGACTTCGTTAGCTGGAGAAAGAGTTACGGAAGCGGTACAGGGTCATCTCCGGTTCGATGGGCGACACCGGCATATATTCGGATTGCTCGGTTTTGGCCACGATGAACCAGGGACCGTCACCTTCCAGCGCGGTGCGGAACACCGTCTCCAGCTCCTCCAGGTCGATCACGGTGGCGGTATGGGTAATTCCGCAGCTTTTCGCAACTTGTTCCAGGTCGGTTCCCATGGCGGTATGGCTCTGCTGGTGGCCGGTCTGGTCCCACATTTCGTTGTCCCAAACCACCACGATCAGGTTCTTAGGCTGTTCCCTGCCTATGGTGGCGATGGTTCCCAGGTTCATCAGTAGAGAACCGTCGCCATCCAAGGAAATGACCTGTTCGCTGGTGGATACGGCCATGCCCAGAGCGAGAGAGGAGCAAAGGCCCATGTTTCCGTAGGTGTAGAAGTTTCGGTCCCTATGCTGGGCGTGCCATAGTTCATCGGTGGTAGGCCCTAAGTTGGCGACGATGGGCCGGTCTCCGGCATGCTTCAGGATCAACTGAGTGGCTTCAAACCTAAGCAACTTTGCCTCCGTGGAGCATCCGGGTGAGGCAGAGAGCTACCGGCTGGCGGCCGGCATGGCACAGCTTCAACGCGCCGTCCAGGATCTCGCCCATGCGGTGGTCGTCGTCGAAAGTGAAATGGACCAAACCTAAGAGGTCTAAAATAGGTTTGGTGCTGCGGCCCATGGCTACCTGGGCGATGTTGAATTCACCGGGCCCGCCTCGCATGTTGATGAACATGGGTATGGGCGTTCGGTAGGGGATGCAAAGGCTAGTTACGGCGTTGAGCGTGTTGCCGAAGCCGCTTGACTGCATGAACACTGCGGCGTTGCGGCCCACGGCGTACGCTCCCACCGCGATGCCAATGGCTTCCTCCTCCCTGGTGGCGGATACCAGGTGGAAAAATGGATCAGCGTCGATAAGTCTGGTTACTTGGTCGATGGATATGTCCGGCACGTAAGCGATCAACGAAGTATCCCAGTCTTTGAGTGCCTGCACGATAATCTCAGCCCAGTTCATCGCCGGATGTCCTTTATAGATCGAGTTTGGTTCCAGCCGTCTATTATTGATGCAAAGGCCCTCATAGGTGGTTTACCTACGCTGGAGCCACTTTTTGAGCCGCACCAAAGATAGCAGCGCCGATGGCTTATGTCAAAAGGGTATAATTCCTAACATCCTATTCGGAGGTAACGTCTTGATTATCGACCCCAATAACTTCGAGGGCTTCAACCGGGTTTTCACCGGAGTGATCGTACCCCGTCCCATCGCTTTTGTTTCCAGTATGTCCGCTGACGGTTACGTAAATCTCGCGCCCTACTCGTTTTTCAATGCTGTATCGTATGACCCGCCCACCATTGTTTTCTCGTCATCCCGGCACGTCGGGGACAAACAGAAGGACACTCTGGCCAACATTGAGGAGACTGGCGAGTTCGTGATAAACATTGTGTCCGACGAGATTGCCGAGGCCATGAATATCACCGCCGCCGAATATCCAGCTGAAGCCGACGAGTTTCAGATCGCCGGACTGACTCAAGCGCCGTCCCAGATAATCAGGCCGCCCCGGGTCGCCGAATCTCCGGTGAACATGGAATGCCGGCTCAACCAGGTAATTACCATCGGCCAAGGCGTCCATGAGCACGGTTTGGTTATCGGCGAGGTCGTATTGGTCCACCTGCGAGACGACATCATCGACGGGCACCGGATCAACCATCAGAAGCTAAAACCGGTAGGCCGTTTGGCGGGCAACATGTATTGTCACACCACAGACTCCTACGAGATGGTCCGGCCGGTCCACAACCCGGATGCCCAACGGGTGGGTTAGCCTGGATTCCACACCTGGGCGCTAACCGCGCCGGTCGATCTATCCTGGGATCAGAAGAACATATTACGTTTTTTGCTAACCGGTAGGATGAGGCCGCTCAGGTTCTTCCCATTTGGTTAGCCTCCATCGTGAAATAAGGGCACACTATGAGATGTAACAACTGCGCCTCCGATAATTCGGACGACGCCCTCTTTTGCGGCAATTGCGGAGAGGCTATCGGATCGCCAGCGGCGGAGGAGCTAGGCCAGCGTCAAGCTGAGTTCACCGGGGAGAGGCGGTCCGACGGGACCACGTTTGAACCGAGTAGCCTGAGCAAACTCCTGGTGGAGTCGGCCCGCGTGTACGGTAGGAACCTGCCGGTGTTCCTTGGCATCGGATTGATCCCTCAGATCCCAGGGCTTCTCGGTCTCGGTCCCCTACCGTTGTGGTGGAGCATAACTCTGGTTCTCACGTCGTTGGTCTTGACGGCTTTGAGTTTTGGCGCGGTCACCCACGCGGTGGCCATCGATTATTTGGGCCTGACGCCCTCGGTAGCTTCTTCCTACTCCAGAGCCTGGCGGCGTGTAGTCACTCTGGAAGCCTGTTTGTTTATCTACACGTTCCTACTGGCCGGCAGTTTGCTTCTTAGCTTGGTCTTAGTTGGCATACCGATACTGTTGGTTCTGCTGGTCGTCTTGTGGCTCTATCCCCAGGCCGTTATGTTAGAGAACCTGAGACCGGTGGAAGCCTTTGGCCGCAGTATATCTCTGGTTCGAGGGAGTTGGTTGCGGGTTTTCGGAATCGTGGCCGCTTGCTGGATCCTTCCGTCCGCCCTGTCGCTGGCAGTTCTGTATTTGTCCAACGACTCCGTCATGGGGAGGATATCCTTGATCACCCTCGGGACCTTGACTGGACCCTGGACTATGATTGGCAGCACTCTTATGTATTTTGACTTGAGAGTTCGGAAAGAGGCGTACGGCGTAGAACTGCTGGAAGCCGAACTAGAGATAACCAGTCCTTCTTAGTGGTCAGACCGTCTGCGACGGCACCGGCCCAGGAAATTGATCGTCTAAAAGTCTGAGACGTTCGTCCCGGGGTTCGATCAATGAAGACCGTTTCGTGTGCATCGAGGCGATGGGCTGGAAAGCGCAGTCATTAAATGCAATAATGCACTTAAGACAGTATTCTTGAAAGTGATACCAATCTAGAGCGAACCCGGAGTAATTCTTATCTTTCTTTCGTTGCTTCTACAAAGGCTCAACGTGATCAGCACGTTCCGCGAGTTGGGAACCAATGTGGAACGCCGGGAAACCCTGATCGGTTTGGCGTCGTCTCAGATGCTGGTGCAGTTGTCCAGTATGCCGATAGCCATGACCATACCATCGGTAGCGCGGGACTTTGACGTCGAAGTTTCGAAAGCGGCCTGGATGGTCATAATCCGATTGCTCATGCTGGGTAGCACCGTTTTTCTGGCCGCCCGCCTGGGCGAAAAGTATGGTCACGCCAGGGTTTACTTCGTCGGAATCATCGTTCTTTCTATTGCCAGCGTCTTGGCTGCCACATCATTTGATTTCAATCAATTGATTCTGTGGAGCGGCCTGGTCGGGGTTGGGGGCGCCTTGATCACCGCCAATTCCAACGCGATTTTGGCGATGGTATTCGATGAGAAAGAGCGGGGCAGGGCCTTCTCCGTGCCCGTGGTGTCGGCCCGCCTCGGGTCACTGATCGGGCTAGTGCTCTTCGGTATCTTCTTGCAATTCCTTAACTGGCGTTTTGTGTTTCTCACATCCCTCCCCATCGGCTTGCTGGCCGTCAAGTATAGCTACCCGTTGTTAAAGCACCACAGCGCCCAGATCACGGAGGCTGCCAGGAACATTTCCATCAACTACACCGGAGCTATCTTGATGGTAGTAACTCTGGGGACGTTTATCCTCTCAGGGTTACACCTACATGGAGGAGAGGAGACATTTACCTCGGCGGATGCCATCTCCTACCATGTGCCCATGCACCTTCTGTTTCTGGTGCTCCTCGGATTATTCATCGTTGTCCAATACCGCTCGCGTGTTCCCTTCGTAGATTTCAGGTACTTCAAGCACAAATATTTCTCCACCGCCTTATACACCAACGCCACGTTCCATCTTTCCATGCTGGCCGTGGTTACATTGATTCCCATCGTCGTCGAAAACGGCCTGGGTAAGGCCCCCATATTCGTAACCCTGGTCTTGCTGCCCAACCAGTTGTTGGGACTATTCCTGCCCACGTTCGCCGGATGGTGGTACGATCGCTACAATCCTAGATGGCTAAGGCCGGCGGCAATGATGGGAATAGCCCTGGGATTTCTTTTGGTCGGGGCGTTCGCCAGTGAAGTTAGTTGGTGGGGCATACCGTTGCTCTTGCTACCTACGTACATCGGTTCCAACCTATTTAACACGGCCAACAACGCGGTGGTGATGAACACCCTACCGGAAAGCCGCACCTTTGCTTCCGGGATGTTGGAGACCACCCGCCAAATGGGACACACCCTGGGGACCACGATAAGCGCGACAATCTTGGGACTTGCTCTGCCGTTCGCGATTGAGCTATTGCCCGTGCCAGAGGCCCAACTAGCCTATCGGGATGGCTTCAGGCTCTCCGCTTTGGCGGTGGTCTTAATCATAATGAGCGGTAGCTTTGTGGCCGCTTTCCAAAGGACTTCCACTGATAGGCAGCCACGCAGAGCCGTGGCCCCTCAAGGGTCTGGGGACGACTGGATGAGTCACTAAATCCACCGGTGTAGATGGCTAGATCAAACAAAAACCTCAATGGATCGTGCCCATTGAGGCCGGGAACGTAAGGCCGGAAACGCAAGGCGAGTTAAAACAGTTTAGCTTGGGTCCTCAACGTCTGAACCGCCATCATTTAGAGGGTATTCCGGACGGGGGCCATGGAAATTATTTAGCGCTTCGTCCAACCGGTCATGAAACGTTTCAGAGTCTTTAGCCTGCAACATTATTCCCCGGCCGTTCTCTAATCGGACACGAACCCGGTCACCGATGGTAGGCAAGCTCAGGAACTCAATGTGAGAGATATTGGTGAATGGAATGATTCGTTTCCGGGGATTGCCGAACATGATAACCAGGTGTTCCGGGTAAATCAGGTAACTCCGGGCGTTGGTAAGCCAGCTATATGCTCCCACTCCTAGTCCGAGGAACAGCAAGCCCGGGTCCTTTCCGGTTTGCCAGCCCATCAAACCAAGGACTGCCGCAATCGCGGCCAAAATAAACAGAAAGTTCACCGGTCGCCGAGTCTTGTCCGAATAAATAAGAGATTGTTGAGGTGTTTCCATCTAGTCTATTTTAGCACACGAGTGAAACGGGTTCATTAGAGATTAGAAACAAATTAGCATCGGATTCCCTGAATCTCCGGCTCGGCGTCATCTAAACTGAGTCTTGTTATAATTGATCTGGTGGCTTCTGTCATTGGACCTATCAACGGGAGATGGTCAGCGAGTGCATAATTTACAACAAAGGATCAAAAATGAACTTCGGGACCTTGATGGGACTTCGCCTATTGTCTTGCTGCCGGGTCCTGCTTACAATGCCTGTCGGTGAGCTGGTTTTAACAGGCGGCGGTGGTGGGACTCTTTCTTCTGGTCCTGGCCCGGTAAATCTCCGAACTTATAGCCCAATGGCTAACGACAGATTTCTAAATATACAGTGCTGAGGGGAGGTGAAGAGATCAGACCTATCATAGGCGCAAAAATAGCTTTGCTTGTACTTGTGGCGGCAGGAATTTTGGCCTGCTCCGGGCAGTCTACTGAGGTGGACCCGGTTATTTGAACAATAACGGGGCTAGATCAAGAGAGTCTTCCGCTGCCAGAGGCGTTGTGTTGACTCCGGGAATTAAAACCACTTCTTGCCCTGCTGGTCGTTCCC
>CATMOE010000013.1:0-63546 GCA_950072105.1 uncultured Dehalococcoidia bacterium | reverse complement strand
GCAGACAAGGCCACCTTGGCTTTGAAGGCTGGGCTGTGTTTCTTCCGTATCTGTTTCATGTCCTGCTCCTTTTTTGCGATTCTAGGAGCGGGACTCTCTCTTAGCTACCTGTTCAAATTTCCCAGACCACCTCAGACTCACATGCAGACCCTATCGCTATCGCTTGATACCCTGTACCGCCACTTGGGACCACTCTCTTTGGAAGTTGCCACGTACTCTAAAGAGGGACCGCACATCATAGGGTCAGAAGAGGTGCTTGACAGGATGCTTAAGGACATCCACTTCTACATGGATGGGGACAGTATAAGAAGAAGACGAGCGGGGGCCGTACTTCGAGAGTTTTTGGAACGGTTCGCAAAAGAGCTTTATCGAAAAAAGCATGGAACACTTCCAAAGAAATATGAAGGCGCTATGTGGACCACCCTGAAGGACCTGATCCACGAAGGGGGACTGGATTTAAAGGACGAGGGAAGAGTATTTGAGAGTTACTCGTTTTGCGTAAGTTTTCCTCATGACGACGACACCAAGGAGCCCCCGACTTCAACTGAGATAGACGCTCAACACATGCGAATGAACCGCCTGAAAGAACTATATCTCCAATAGTGTGCGCTAGTTTCTTTCCGAAGGCCTGAATTGGAATCTAGCTCGGCCATATGCTGTTTCGTTGCACTTCGGTCATAACCCCTTTCTACACATGCAAACGTGGGGTTGCGCACAAAGCGTCCTGCTTCAAAACTCCTAATACTCAATGCTGCTCAATTTGCTGAACCCGTAGTGGTCGTCGTAGCGCTGGGGTGCGGGGAGGGGGCCGGCGGTGGGGACGTAGTGGTCTCTGAGCCGGCCGCTTATTTTTTGAGGGTTGCCGATCACGCGGTCCACGGGGGGTAGCGGGTCCAGCCCCAGCAGGTCCGCCCGGAAGAAGCTGGTGGACACGATGGCATCGGCCTCGGGCACCGGCTCCAGCAGGGTGGGGGCGCTTCCAGTGGGGTCGTCCTCGCTGGTCAGGAACACGGTCTTGATCCCGGACCGCTCGCAGGCCTGTAGCGTTCGGATAACCTCAATGAACTCGTTGCCACCCGCGTCCCAAGTGATCAACGCTCCCTCGGCCCCCAGCATCTTGGCGACCTTGGCCGTCTGATTGGCCGTCATTTCCTTCTCATGCTGGGTGGTCCATTCGGTGCGGGTGGCGATGACTCCCAGGAAGTTGAAGTCGGTGCCGTGGCGGCGGTACAGGTCCAACAGCGCCGGATTGTTGGCCATGGTCCAAGACGTGGCGAAGGCGGTGCGGTAGGGACCGGTTATGGCTCCGTCCAAGATCTCGTTGGGGTGGAACAGCCAGGGCGGGGTGAGCTGGGTTAGGCCGTAGGTGGAGGTGCAGAACGTAGCCGGAGAGCCGGACATCGCCTGGGGCGAATGCAGGCACAGGATGTACACCACCTTGGGTAATGAGGGGTCCACGTCGGTAAGCTCGAATATTTCCCGTTCCGGCGGGTCTTGATGAACGGTGGCCGCCGCCAGCCGGTCCGATACGGTCAGGACAGCGTTGTGGACGGCGTCGTTCCTGGCGTCGACCCCCAGGTTAGGGTCGGGCTCGACGACCACGCACAGATTGATCAGGGAGCTGGTGGGGATGATCTTCGACCAGGGGCCGGACATGTCCAGATAGACGAACAGGTGGTCGCCGCCGGACTCGTGCCAAGGAGTTTCGGAAACTTCAACCACTCCGACGCCGGACAGCCGGTGGGTGCGGCCCTCGCCCACGGTGGTGATGGAGCGGCCGCAGATGCCGGGGTATACCACCCCAGGCCCTTCCACCTTTACCCGAGGCTCCACTACGTCCCGCACCGGCCAGATGCGAACGGATTCTCCGGGTTTAGCTAGTTCAAGGTCAGCCTTGGCGATGCGAGGGTCGGATCTCACGGCGTCAAGAATCTCGTCCCGCGCTACTTCCAGTAGCCCGTCCCGCCACTGGGTTTGGGCGCCGAACACCACGTCGTGGACTGGGAAGGTGCCTATCTCAAGACGCATGGACTGCCTCCCGGGCCGGGGCCGATTCGTCAGGGTCGAACAGGGTGGGACCACTGACGTCGGTTTCCAGGGCTTGCAGCGCCGTTCGGACGATCTGCAGACCGTAGGCGAAGTCCTTTTCCGGACCCAGGTCCGGGTCGCCGCACACATGCTCGATCCTGGCCCCGCGTATTACCCGGTTGGCGCCCGTTGTGAGGGCCAGGTTGTAAATGGCGGATATCATGGCCACGGGGATGCCCACCCGCTCGATCTCCTTGCTCACCGTCGCGCCGCAACGGTTGCAGGTGCCTCAAGTCGCCACCAGGATACAGGCATCCACACCGGCGTCCTTCAATTCCCGGGCCATCTCGGCGCCCAGGTGCTTGGATTTAGCTACGGGGGTGCTCACGCCGGGCAGGGTGATGATCTGCGAAGCAACCCGGCCAATCACGCCTTGCGACTCTAGGTGGCGCAAATGGCTTAGGGGAAGGATGTAATTTGGGTTGTCGCTGGCTATCTGGTTGTAGTAGCCGCCGTGGAAAGCTTCCCAGTCATCACCGGTCAGGGATTCCAGCCCGTCAACTGGATATGAGAAGTAGCGGTCCGCGTTGCCGGAAACCTGGCGGTCCGGGTTGCCGATGGGAATCAGCCCCCCGGTTGAGATAAGGGCAATGGTGGCCTGGCTTAGATCCCGCTGGAGCGACGCCGCCGGAACGGCTTCCGGGGCCTCGAACGGAACTTCGGTATGATAGGGTTCGCCCCGCAGCTTGCTGGCCAGCATGTCCACGGCCCTTTTGTATCCAGGTTCCGATCTCTCGGAGACTTTGCGGATCCCCCGGCCCAAGTATCCCTCGGTCTCCGCCGGGCCCATCTCTTCACCCGACGTTAGCTTTAGCGCGATCTGAAACATTTGGGAGACAACATCGGGCAGGTCCACGGGACTGGCGCCGGTGGGAACGATGAACACCTGCCGCCGGTAGGTCAGCACGCCGGGGTTTTCTGGGTGCATGGCGGTGATCGCCGGGATGCCCAGCTCCTCCGCGGCGGCGCAAACTGCTCCGCAGGCCAGGCCGTAGCGTCCGGCGTCGAAGGCCGGACCAGCGACCACCAGATCGGGTTTGGCCTCCTGCCACGCCTTAGTGACATCAGACAGCGCCTGCTCACGCTGCTCGTTGAAATAGTTATCGCCGCAGATGATGGTCGCTTCGACGGTTCCACCGTCCCCCAACAGTTGCTGGAATAGACGGGCCGGGCCGATGGGGCCTTTTTTAACCTCGACGGGTATGTTGGCTTTCTCTTCGGCCCCCACGCCACCGAAGAACTGATTGACGAAGTAGACGACTTTAAGAGGTCCGGCCATGTTGGTTCCTCCTGGGTTGGGGGATGACGCCAAGGGTGAGAAATATGGGCAAGTGATACTGCTATTAGAAGCGTTTGATGCGTAGAGCGAATCACCCCCAATCCCTTCGGCTGCGCTCAGGGCAGGCTCTAACCTTCTCCCGTCGAGGGGGAAGGAATTTGTTCTCGCCCCCTTTACGGGGGAGAGTTAGAGAGGGGGTGATTCCCATTGATCATTTTACGTGTCACGCGACCGGCGGATTATTCTGGAACCAGTCCACGATCTCCGAGCCGGTGGCCGCCCAAACGCCTTCGCGCCGTGTCATGTGGGCCAGGGCGTCGTCAAGGTAGCCTATGCGGAATGGTTGGCCGATGAGCCAGGGGTGAAGGTTCAGCGTCATCAGCCTTCCGTTCTGTGGCCCATCTTCGTACAGAGTGTCGAAGCCCTCGGTAAGCATGTCCCGGTAACGGCCCACGGTGACCCGCCGTTGCCAAAGGGACACGACGTCGTCTAGTTCCAGCATGATCGGCAGGGCGAACAAATCGCCGTGGGGGCTTTCTAGCCGGTAGGGTTGTTCGTCGTTGACCCAGTCGCACACGTAGCGGATCCCGGCCTCGGACAACAATTGGGGAGTCCGGGCCGACTCGCCGTACTCGGGGCCCAGCCAACCGGTGGGCGCTTGCCCGGTGGCCTTGGCTAGACTGTCCATAGATGAATGGATGTAGTGCCGCTCTTCCGGCTCAGTCATGTTGCCGGTTATCATGCGGCTTACCGATATTCCGTGGCCGATGATCTCGCAACCACGTTTCAGGCAATGGTCTACCAGGTACGGGTAGTTCTCGGCGGTCATGGCGTCCATGGCCACCGTCGCTTTGATCCCGTGCTTCTCCAAAGTGTCCAGCACGCGGAAAATCCCAACTCGGTGTCCGTACTCCCGGTGGGAGGTGCGGGCGAAGTCCGGATACCCCCGGGAGCCCATGCCGCCGGCCAGAAGGGTGGTGAAAGTTCCTTCCGGTTCAGTCCATTCCATGTGCTCCAGGTTCACGATGACGCAGAGGGCGACCCGGGCGCCGTCCGGCCAACGCAACTTTCCCCGGTTGACGATGGGAGACCATTGGTAATGTGGGTGGTCCATGCCGGGACGGCGATCTGCAGGCATTCGTAAAAGCCTCCTAGGCTTGCGAGGTGATGATGGCGTAGGGGCAGGTTTGAAACCTGGCCCTACCCGGATGGTTACTTATTAAATTGCCCCGCGTGGGTTACGGCTGCATCGTAGTTATTCGCGATGTAGTAATCGGCGATGTCGTCGGCCGTGGTTTGCCAAACCCCTTCGTGGGACATGATGTAACCCAAGACTTCGTCCAGGTACTTCACCCGATGGGGTTGGCCGGTTAGGAACGGATGGAGGGCGATGCACATGACCCGTCCGCTCTCGGCCCCCTCTTTGTAGAGCTGGTCGAACTGGGCTTTGCAGATCTCCGCGAAGTAGTCTCCCTCGTAGTGTTGCCGGTACAGGGGAGCGTCATTCAGCTCGATAGAGTATGGGACGGAGATCAGCTTTCCCGACTTCACCTTGATGGGCACCGGCTGGTCGTCGTGCATCCAGTCGGTGTGATAGATCAGGCCTGCCTCGGCCATCAGGTCTGGGGTACGCTCGGTGCCGGAGATTGCCGGGCCTAGCATGCCCTTTAGCTGCTTGCCGGTTTCGCGGCGCAGGGTTTCGATGCAGTCCACGTAGAACTCTCGCTCCTGCTCCTCCGACATGGGATTCAAGTACCGGGTGTTGTAGATGCCGTGGCTCATGAAGTCCCAGTTCCTTTCGACCATGGCGTCTTTTATCTCGGGGTAGTGTTCAAGCACCGCCATGTTCAGCGAAACGCAGCACCGGATGTTGTGCTTGTCCAGGACCTCCAGCATCCGCCAGAAACCAACTCGGTTGCCGTAGTCCCGATAAGAGTACTGTTGCACGTCGGGGTAGGGCATGCGCGGCCAGGGGTCCCTTTGTCCATCGTACTCCGGCTCGTATTCGTAGTGCTCCACGTTGGGCGCTATCCACAGTGCTACCCTGGCGCCATTGGGCCATTTGATGGGAGGGCGCTCTATGATAGGACTGTAGTCGACTCGATCTGGTTGTAGCGGCATGATGAAACGCCTCCTTGGCTAAAGGGATCGCCGTCGGCTTAGCTGAGGGTCCCGGCTAGATTGGTCAGATTCGCCAACTCCGGCGAAGTGTCATCAGCGCCGCTCCAGCCGTCGATGGCGTCCTGGAGGGTGGATCTGGCCGGTCCAGTCTCCCCGGTACTGGCCTGGACGCGCCCCATCCAGAACGTGTCCCTGATCGATGCCCGGCGGCCCAGCCGCTCCCGCAGCATATTTTCGGCCTTGTCGAACTGCTCGGCCCGAAGATAGGCTTCCAACAGAGTGTCCTCAAATACTTCCCGCTGGGCGTGGCTACCGCCGATGCGCTCTAGTTGCCGCATGGGCGACTCCATCAATGTTACCGCCGTGCCATAGTTGCCTTCCGCAAAGGCGGCGATGCCCTGCACCAATGGCAAGGTCATCTCCTTCGCCAAAACGTTGCCCTGATCCGCGATCGTCCGCAGGCCGTCGATAGCCTTGCCCAGGGCATCCTGGTCGCCGGCGGCGGCGAATGCCAGAGCGGCGTGAGCATCCCGGAAAGGTGGGCCGGGATTTCCCGCGGCGGGCATCGCCTGGTCGCGTACTTCGTCCCAGGGCTTGGGAGGGGGAGTGCCGCAGTACAACTGCAACCGCCACAATAGAGACGCGCTGTCGGCCAGGGAAGCGGCGCTTTTCGCAACCACCGATGGCCGTATGTATGTCTCGTACCGGTCTAGGGCCTTCTGGTAGCCGCCCATTGCCAGCTCGAATAGAGCTAGGTGCCACGAGAGGTGGACATGGTAAGCGGCCCGCTTGTCGAAACCCTCCAGCCAGTTGCTCAAGAAATCGCCGCCCGAGACGGCATCACCCTGCTCGAAGAATACGTGGGTTACCGAATGGGACGCCACCGCGTTGGTGGGGCGCATCTCCAGCGACTTCTGCGCCAGGCGATAGGCTTCCTCCAACCGGCCAGTCTCGTGATGGGCGAAAGCGTAGCTTCCCAGGAAAGCCCAGTCGTCGCTGCAATGTTTCTCTAGACTTTGGCATAGAGCGAATAGCTCTTCAGGGAAGTTAGGGACACCGGCGCTGTGGCAACCCTGCATAAACAGTCGTTGGGCCAGCCTAAGCATAAAGGTGTCTCGAGGATAGTCGTTAAGGTGCTCTCGTAATAAGGCCAGAGATTGAGGACCTTTATTGTTGATCCAAAGGGAGAGAGCCTCGATCTGGCGCTTTTCCCGGTCGGACATACCTGACGCCAAAGCCTGGGCACGCCCTACGTTTTCTTTGGCCTCTGACGCTACGCCGCGCATCATCGACACCCAAGCAAGCCCGGCATGGGGCAGGGCGAAGCCTTCGTCAGCGTCTATGGCCTGTTGGAATTTTTCTTCAGGCCCAAAATTTTGGGAGAGCAGCAGGTCGATACCTTCCATGCAGGCTTCGGCCGCCACTGTTGAGTTGGTGCTGATCGGAAGTCCAAACCGGTCTTGCAATGTGGTTCCTCCTACCCATGGGGCGCTGCCGCGTGGAGTCTAACTGGTGGAGACAGAACCGAATGCTACTGGCCAAGTGCGTTAGTTCGGAGTGTAAAGGGGGCTCCAATCCCTGTCAACGCCGCCACCACCCTTAATCGCTCCGTTGACCGCCTCGCCGCCAACACCTACACTGACCAAAAATTCGGACGCAAACGGGGGTACGCAATGGGGTTCAAGCTGGTGATTTGCCCGCCCAACTATCAAGAAGAGTGGCCGGAAAAGCTTAGGAAAGCGATCCCGGACATCGACGTACATCTGTGTCCCACCGTGGGCGAGGCGATGGAGGTGATTGGCGACGCCGACGCCGCCTTCGGCGACATCGTGCCTGAATTACTGGAACGGGCCGGAAACCTCAAATGGATCTCCTGCCCGCAGGCCGGCCCTCGGGCCGGCTACTATCACGAGGCGTTGATCGCCAGTGAAGTGGTGCTGACCAACACCAGGGAGATCTACAACGACCATATCAGCGCCCACATAATGTCCTTTCTGCTGGCCTTCGCTCGGGGTCTTCACGTGTACATACCCCAGCAAATCGAGGCGAATTGGCGGCAAGGCTACGACACCATCTACCTTCCCGAAGCAACCGCCGTTATCGTAGGCGTGGGCGGGATAGGAGGCGAGACGGCCAGATTATGCGCGGAGTTTGGGATGAGGGTGATCGGTGTCGACCCCCGTCTAGATCAAGCTCCCCCCGGCGTGGGCGAACTGGTCCGGCCCGGCGGCTTGGCATCGGCGCTGCCTCAGGGCGACTTTGTGATCGCGACCGTGCCGGAAACCCCGGAAACTCAGGGCATGTTTGCCGAAAGCCAGTTCAAGGCGATGAAAAACAAGGCGTTCTTTATCAACATCGGACGGGGCGCGACAGTGGAGTTAGACGATCTAGTGGACGCCTTACGGGCCGGTGAGATTGCCGGAGCCGGATTGGACGTGTTCCAAACGGAGCCTTTACCGGCCACCCATCCCCTTTGGTCCATACCGGGCGTGCTGATAACGCCCCACGTAGCGGGCGACGGCCCCTACCTGCAGGAACGCCGCACCGATCTCTTCATCGACAACTGTGTCCGGTTCAACGAGGGGCGGCAGTTGCGGAACGTGGTGGACAAGGCTAACTGGTTCTAAGGGCTGGCAAGGGTGGGATTGGCAAGTCCCCTCCTTACGAAGGAGGGGACTTAGGGGAGGTCGTTTCTCTGCGAGAGCACGATTCCCTGACTTTCTTGGCCCGGGGTGAGGGGCCGAAATCCCCCCAACCCCCCTTTACGAAAGGGGGGCTTTGCCGTGGCTGTTTACAAGAGGGGCGTTGGTGTATCCGGTGTCTACTTGCCGTCCTTGATGAAGTCGCTGACCCGCTCGCCGATCATCATGGTGGTGACGTTGGTGTTGGCACGGATGCAGTCGGGCATGATGGACGCGTCTACGACACGCAGTCCTTCTAGGCCGTGCACCTTGCCGTACTGGTCCACCACCGCCATCGGGTCTGACGACGGGCCCATCTTGCAGGTGCATGAGATGTGCTGAGAGGTGGTTACCACACGAGATATCCACTGGTCCAAGGCTTCGTCGGATGCCAGTTCGGCGTCGGTTGGGGAGATTCGCTCCTGGATGATGTCTTTGAAGGATTCGTGCTCGCCCAGATCAACGCAGATCCGCACCGACTCCCGCAACCGTCGGACGTCGGACTCCTCTTTCAAGTAGTTGTAGTCCAGGACCGGTTGGGCTGCGGGATCCGCCGAGGCTAATTTCAGTTCACCGGCCCCGGCGGCCAGGTAGATGCCGGTAGTCATGCGTATGCCCAGGGGCTCCATGCGGTCGCCGCCCTGGTTGACGGGCTGGGTGGCGAAGGACTGCATGGATATCTTCATATCGTTACGCAGGTCCGAGTCTCCGGCCGTGTAACGAAGGGTCAACTGCATCCTGGGGGCTAGGCCGTCCAGAGGGAAACCTTCCTTAGTTCGCCAAGTGATCCACACCGCCGGATGGTCTCTTAGGTTTTGCCCCACACCCGGAGCGTCTTTAACCACTGGTATGCCCAGGCTACCCAGGTGATCGGCCGGGCCGACCCCGGAGAGCATCAATATCTGGGGCGAGCCGATGGCCCCGGAGCTCAAGATTATCTCGTCGCCCTCGACGACAAAGGTCTCGCCGCCGCTCTCCAGTTCCACCCCGGTCGCCCGGTTTCCCTCAAACAGGACACGGTGAACCAGGCACTCAGGCCTAATCGTCAGGTTCAAACGGTGTCTTGACTGGTCCAAGTAGCCCATGGCGGTACTGATACGGATGCCGCCGGGATTGTTTAGGGGAGTGGGGCCGACCCCCTCGGAGTCAGGACTGTTATGGTCTGGGCAATCCTGATATCCGGCGTCGATGCAGGCTTCGTAGAACGCGGTCTGGGCGGGCAGCCAGGTTTCCCGCTTGAAGCGGTGCATGATTATGGGGCCTTCGCTGCCGTGAAAGTCGCCCGGAAAATCGGGGTCCGTTTCTACTCTGTTGAAATAGGGGATCAGCTTCTGAAAGTTCCACTGATCGTTGCCCTCCGAAGCCCAAGAGTCGTAGTCCTCGGGCACTCCCCGCAAGAAGACCTGACCGTTTATGGCGCTGGAGCCGCCGGTGACCTTGCCACGAGGCACCATCATCGGCCCAGCCTGGTCCGTAGCCTTGCCGATGAATTGCCAGTTGTGGTCGCTGGTCATGACGTCCGCCTCGGTGGCGTAGCCGAATTTCACTTCGTCAGGCAGGTCATCGAAGTTGGGGTAGTCTTTGCCCGCTTCCAACAGCAACACCGAGCGGTTGGGGTCCTCGGTCAAGCGTGTGGCCAATATGGACCCCGCCGACCCTGCGCCAATAATTATCACGTCATATTTCATAGCTCGTTCTCCCAGTTAGATTGTTAATCCCAACGGCGAATGGCTGCTCTCCCTGAGCCCGCCGCCATATCTGGCCATCTTGTTGACCTGCCAGTGGACCGTCAGCCAACATTTCGTCGTTCTGATGAAGACCGGAATCCAGGAAACGTGTCCACAAGCTAAGTTTCTGGACCCCGATTTCCATCGGGGTGACGGCTGGACTCTCTGCACGTCTGCAATCTTGGTAATTTACCGGAAACCGTTAGATCAAAGCGGTGGGGGTTACGATGCCCTCCGTGTCTGCCTCGGTAACCGGGTTTAGGGGCGTGATCCCCAGGCCCTCCTCCATATGCCAGTACATCTGTTTCAGATGGTGGGTGCTGTGGCTGAGGATAATATTCAACAATTCGCTAACCGTAACCTCCCCGCCATAGTGGGCGGGCACCACCCGGTCGAAGGAGGCAGTGTCGCCGCTCTTCAGGAATCCATCGATGTTGGCCAAGACCTGGTTGCCATATTGGGTGATGGTTTCAACGGTGGCGACGTCCTTGATACGCACATTGGAGGCCGCCATGTCATCAGTGCTCATGCTGCCCTGCTTGTGGCTGAGCCAGGCAAGCTCCGGGAAGGAGATGATGTGCACGATGCAATCCCGCACGCTCCAGGGACGCCAGGGTACTTCTTGTTGTAATTGACTGTCGGTAAGCTGCTGGGTGGCCCGAATTGCGCCGTTAAGCACGATGTCGTATTTTTCCGCCAGCCAACTGGTCTTGCTGGACAGGTCAATCTTGACGTTCAGATTCAAGGCCGGGATCAGCTTTTTGGGGTAATAGCCGATGATGACTTCGGCATCGTCGATGATGGTGACCGGCACCGACTTGATGTCGCGGTTTCTCAGGTACTCTACGGCTGCTTGGTCGGTGGCTAGGTCGTGGTGCTCATACTGAACACCGTTAGACGACAGAAACTCTTCTACCGTCCGGCAGCTGAATCAACCAGGGTTGGTATAAACATGAACATCCATGGCTCTCTCCTTGGCTAGTTACCGAGGTAGATTAAAGGGTTCTCTGGGATGGTGTCAACATGAGGATGATTTCAGGCTCACCCCCCGTACACCGCCTTCCCTCCAACAATAGTCATCTCTACCGGGATGTCCTTGATGGTTTCCGGGTCTACTTTGGTTGGGTCGGCTCCCAGCACTACCAGGTCGGCCAGCTTGCCTGGTTCGATGGAGCCTTTTGTGTTCTCTTCGAACGAGGCGTAGGCTCCGTTGATCGTGTAGATCTTCAGCGCCTCTTCCACGGTTACCCGCTGGTTGGCGCCCCAAATCTTGCCCGTGCTGTCAATCCTGGTTACGCAACTCTGGATGCCCAGGAGGGGTTCGAAGGGGCCGGGCGGGTAGTCGGTAGCGCCGGTGGCGACGACGCCGTGGTCTAGGAACGAGCGCTGGGCGAACATCCATGACAGCCGCTCTTCCCCGTAGAATTTCATCTTCTCACCGTGGTAATAGACGTAGGTGCAGAAGGGGGTTGCCACGGCCCCCAGGGCTTTCATTCGGTTGAGGAGATCGGTGTTGACCAGGGTGCAATGCTCGACGCGGTGCCTGGGGTCCGGTCGGGGGTAGGCGGCCTGAGCTTTTTCGTAGGCTGACAATACCATGTCGATGGTCAGGTCACCGTTGGCATGTATGCAGACTTGGAACCCGGCTTTGTGGATCTCCATCACCTGCCTTTCGATCTCGTCTGGCGGGATTGCCAGGATGCCATGGTCGCAAGGGGAGCCTTCGTAAGGCTCGGATAGATAGGCGGTGCGGGAGGCGATGGCCCCGTCGGCCACCATCTTGATGCCGCCTAACCTTAGCCGGTCGTCGCCGAAGCCGGTCTTCAGCCCCGCGTCTCTTAACGCGGGAAAGTGATCATGGGCCATCAATATGTAGGCCCGCAACGTCAAATCGCCGTTGTCTCGTCCCTCTTGGTAGGTCAACATCTCGTCGTTGGTTACTCTGGCGTCGTGAACGCTGGTCAGCCCAACCGGAGTCAGCATCTGGCAGATGCGTTGCAGGCCCCGGCGGCGGTCTTCGGGCGTTACGGTGGGCAGGTGGTTGTAGCGCACCGGCTCGATGGCCCTTTCGTAGACCACTCCATCCAGCTCACCCGACGACGGGTCACGTCCGAAGCGGCCCCCTACAGGGTCCGGCGTGTCCCGGGTGAAACCGGCCGTTTCTAATGCCTTGCTGTTCAAGTAGTAGACGTGGCCGGCCCGGTGGGATACCAGAATGGGCAGTTCGGTGCTGACTTCATCCAGATCTTGCCTGGTGAGGAAGCGGTTCTCTTCGGTTTTGGTATCGTCGAACTTGAACCCCTGCACCCACTCGCCGGACTTGGTCAGCTCGATCTGTTGGCGCATGGCGTCCTTGATGGCCGATATGGAAGGGAGGGAGCAGTCCGCGGCCATAACGTGGCGGATGCCGCTGCTCAGGACGTGGATGTGGGCGTCGATGAAACCGGGCAGCACCGTTTTGCCGCTGAGATCCAATATCTTGGTTCCGGGGCCTTCCAGCCCGGCAACGTCGTCGTTGCTTCCTACGGCGATGAACCTGCCGTGGCGCATGGCCAGGGATTGCGCCTGCGGCCGGTCAGGGTCGATGGTTATGATGTTGGCGTTTCGAATTATCGTGTCCGCGTGAGCGGTAGAACTCGGCATGTTAACCTCCCATTTCCACTCTTCGGAATCCAATTTGTCTGCCCAAGCGCCTGATGGTGGATGGCGCTCAATTCTACCACGCCCGACACCGGTTCCTGCCTGCCTAAAACTTCTCCTCCGGCTGTCAGAATCGCCAACTTGCTCCTGGTTCTTTATACTGTTGGCATCATTATCGGCTCATGTCCCGAATTTCCCAGTGGGAGCTGGAGACGGAGACAAACATGAAAAAAATGGCGCTAGTGGCTATCCTGGCCGCGGTTACTGCCCTGGTGTCTCCCGGAGAAGCGGATGTGGCGTATGCCCAGATTCTCTGTACCGGACATGCCAGACAAGTTGGCCGGGGAGTGGTGGGGACCATGGGACCGGATGTGATCGATTGCAGCGAGTCCAGGGTCGGAGTTACTATCGTGGGCCTGGCTGGCGACGACTTTCTCATCGGTGGGCACGGGAACGATATCATCATGGCCGGTGAGGGCAACGACTGGATCTTCAGCCGGGCTGGGGACGATATTCTGATCGGAGACGAAGGTAAAGACGGTCTGTTTGCCGGGCCGGGAAAAGACTTGCTCCGGGGCGGTGACGGCAACGATACTTTGTTCGGAGGCGCTGGAGACGACCTTCTCTATGGCGGCAAGGGGGATGACCCACTCTTCGGCGCGTCTGGCAATGACTTCTGCGACGGACAAGAGGGAGATGGGGACTCGGCCAGCAGAACCTGCGAGCTAACGGTGCATGTGCCCTAGTTAGGTGTTGGCGATCGTGGGCTTTCGTGTGTGGATGCTAATCGCAATGTAGGGGCAGGTTTAAAACCTGCCCCTACGGTTGTTCTGGGTCATCGTTGCCAATAGTGGCTAGCACCGGCTTAAAGGTTTATGGAGTGTTCCTCGTAGTCCTTTACCTTGTTGTAGATCTGTAGCCGGTGGCGGGCTGCTTCTAGGACGAAGATGCGGTCGTTAGCGTCAACGTTCACGGCTACCGGACGGCGGAAGCGCCATTCGGGCTCCATGTCGGCCCGGCGGCGCGCCTTGATGATGTCCGGGTTGGCGTCGATATAAGTTTGGGTCCACGGGGACGGAGTTTGAGCGTCGCCGACTAGGGTAGTGACGAATTTGCCGTCAGGGCCATAGACCTGGACGCGGTGGTTGGACCAGTCGGTGATGTAAACGTCGCCTTCCGAGTCTACAGCGACTCCCGAGGGGTGGTCCAGGTCTCCCGCCTTGGCGTCGGCGCTCCCGAATTGGACCAGGAACTTGCCGTCGGGGGAGAATTTTTGCACCCGGTTGTTGCCCCAATCGGCCACGTAGACGTCGCCATTATTGTCCACGCAGATACCCCAGGGGGTCTCGAGTTCGCCTTGAGCGCTGCCCTGACTTCCCCAATTGGAGATGAACTTGCCATCCTTGCTGAATAGCTGGACCCGGTGGTTCTTGCTATCAACCACGTAGAGGTTGTCATCGGCGTCAAAGGCAATACCCGACGCGCCCGCGAATTCACCGTCGCTGGTGCCGGGAGTGCCCCATTTGCTTAAGAACTTGCCTTCTTTATCGAAGACCGAAATGCGGTTGAGCCGCTCGTCGGTGGCGTAGATATTTTCGTCACGGTCCAAGTCTATGGAAACGGGCCAGATGAACTGGCCGTCGCCGGCGCCGAAGCCGCCGAATTGGCCCAAGAATTCATGATCGACGGTTATTCTAGAGATGCGCTGGCCTACTTCTTCAACCCCACGGTTGATGATGTACATGATGCCGCCTGACCCCAACGCAAAGTCCTGAGGGGTCCAAAGGCCTTGGCCGTTCATCGCGTACATGCCGATGCAGTAGTTGTAGTCGAAGACCCGCCCTGCGGCGACTGTGGTCAGCATTGCTTCCTCCTGTTCCCGTAAGCCGATCCGATCAATTTTGAGAACTTGAACGCTCTGAGGGCCATCACCCCCATCCTAACCTTCCCCCTAGATGGGGGAAGGGACTCATCTCCTCCCCCCTTGTGGGGGAGGATTAAGGTGGGAGGTCGTAACGCTTAGACGAACGCCATCTGCTCGAATGTGCCGCCAACGATGGGAACCGCGTCCAAGCCCAACCACTTCTCGATCACGGTGGCGTAGAAGCCGCGGAAGTCGTAGTTGGGATCCAGGTCGCCTTGGTTCAGGTCTTCGGCCTTCAGGGACGGATAAGTCCCGTACATGCCGCCCTTGACGTTGTTGCCGATGACGAAGGCACCGCCGGCGGCACCGTGGTCCGTCCCGGTGCCGTTATCCCTGACCCGGCGTCCGAACTCAGTGAACATAACCATGATTAGATTGTCGCCGGCGTCGTGCTCCTTGAGGTCGTCGAAGAAGTCGCTGACGGCGTTGGACACGTCGGTCCACAGCTTTTGATGCATGGGCGGCTGGTTAAAGTGGGTGTCGAAGGGACCGTGGGAAGTGTAGAAGACCTGGGTGCCCAGGTCCGCCAGGTATACTCGCGCCACGTCCCTCAGGTACTTTGCGATGGGAGTTTCCGCGTACTCGATCGTAGACGTGTACTTCTCAGGAGCGACTTTGAGGATGTCGGCGCCTTTCAGGGCGTCACGTCCGGTCTGGCCCAAGTAGTCCATGGTCGCGCCGGTGCCGATGGCGGGAGCGTACATGCGGGCGAACCGCTCCAGGATCTTCGCGCGGTCCTGCTGTGGGTCGATCCCGGGCACGGTGGACAGCACGCCGTAGTTCTCCAGGTTGGAGACGGAGGTTATAGGCACACCGCGTAGCGCCAATGCCCTGGGCAAGCCCTGGCCGAAGTTAACCGTCTTCAACACGTTTTCCCCGGCGGGGTCCAGGTCTCGGGTCACTTTGGCGACCCAGCCTTCCGTGCCTACGATGTCCGGCTCACAGGTGTGCCAGATGTCCATGGCCCGGAAGTGGGACCGAGGGGAATTCTCGAAGCCGATGCCGTGGATGATGGCCATCTTGCCATCGTCGTACATCTTCTTAAGTGGGCCCATGTTGGGGTTAAAAGCCAACTGGTCGTCGATGGGCAGGACCTTGTCCTCGGGAATGTTTACCTTGGGCCGGTTGTCCCGGTATTCGCCGCTGGTGTAAGGGATTATCGTGTTGAGAATATCGTTGGCTCCGGTAAGTTGGAGAATGACCACCACTGGGTCTTTCTTGGTTGATGCCATCTTCGAATCCTCCTGAAGTAGCTGTTGGGTTGTAGCGGCCCGCTGGCTGCTAGGCGAACTGATAGTCCCTGGAGGCGGCGATCAGCGCCAGCATGATGCCCACCCGTTTCTCGGACGCGGTGCGCTCTTCGTCGGTGTCCCAATTCAGGGTTCCGTCTTCTTGGGCATGGTCCAGCAGCTCACTGTGGGTCGATTCGCTAACTTCCAAGGGTCCAAGGGCTTCTAGACATTGAGCCACGAAATCCGCCGGCGCCAGGCTGCCCTTGGATCTGAGCCCCTCAACCACGGAACGGACACCCGGCAGAGAGGTGTCTCCCAGGACGCCCGCGGCGAAGTTCACCCTTCTTACCAGGGCGCCGCCGTCGATCCACTCAGAACCGGTGTGCCAGCTTTCCACGCTGGGAGGATTCAGGAGTTCCTGGCCTTGCCAGTTGCACTCCATGGCCAAGAGGGTGAGTCCGGGCCTGGGTCCGTTGTAGTTGCCTGCGATGCGTACGGTGCCCACAACCAACTCGGCGGGGCTCTTCACGTGCTCAAAGCGGGCGCTCTTGAAGAAGTCAGACTTGAACAGTACCCGTAGGATTGAACGGATGTCGCCTTTGGAGTCGTTGTAGGCGTCCACCAGGGTCTGTATCGCCTCCGGATCCCGGGGCGGCGTGATGTTCCAGGCCGGTACTTGGGCTTCATCGGCGACGAAGAAGTTGTACAGGTGCCGTGCCAGGAAGCGGGGGGTTGCCGGTTGATCGGCCAGGATATTGATGATATCTTCGCCGTTGAAGTTCCCGGTGTGCCCCAGGAAGGTCTTTTCGCCGTCGTCGTGGTCTTCGGGCTTGTACTCGAAATTCCAGTAGAAACGGCCTAATGGGTTTCGGGGAATCTTAGGGGCGATGGTCCACCCGGTAAAGGCCCGCGACGCCTCTTTAATATCGTCCTCGGAATAGTTGCCCACGCCCAGGGCGAACAACTCCATCAACTCACGGCCCCAGTTCTCGTTGATGGCGCCGTTATGGTTGCCGTTGTTGTCCAGCCAGTAGATCATCGCCGGGTTCTTGGCCAGCTCCACCAGCAGTTCCTTGAAGCTGCCCAGCCCGTAATTGCGGAACATCTTGATCTGCTGGGTTAGCTCGGGGGGATTGTCCACTTTGGAGTTGCCCGTGGCGAACAACTGGTGCCAGAACAGGGCTATTTTTTCTTCCAGGGGCCGCTTGGTGTTAATCATCCGGTACACCCATTCGGCCTGATTGATGGGCGGTCCCAAAGCGCCCTCATAGCCGGGGAAATACCGGTAAAATTCGTTTTCGTCGATCGCGGGTAGCTCTTCAGGGTGGAGAAGTTCTTCTACCGTAGCGTCGTATCCTTTGGCTGAGCGGGTTTGGAGCTCCTCTTGGGGAGCCCCGAAGCCGGCACGGCGCATCAGGTGGCCCATCAATGCGATGTCGTCTTGACTTGGCATCCTAATCCCTCCTGTCCCAGATCAACGTGGTTTTCCACGCTGTATTCAGTGTGAGTAACCGGTTTCCGCCGGTTAGATGTTGACGATTCTTAATAACTTTCTATCGTGTCCAGATAAAAGCGGAATAAAGACTATTTTACCGAGTAATTCGGATAGATACAATGCTACTTGCGCCGGTCAACCATGTCAAGAATCTGGAGTCTGCTTCCATACGTTAATAGACACGTGTCCGCGCTTTATGAGAACCTGTCCGGCCGGTAGTGTTCCAATATGGGAAATACGTTGCCTGACGTGATTTCTCCGGCCACCGTTTGGCCGATTATGGCCGCCAGAGAAACGCCGCTGTGCATGGCCGCCACATAGGCGCCTTGGGCGCCGGGGACGGGACCGACAATAGGCAGACCGTCGACGGGCATTGGCCTGGCGCCCACCCGCAGTTCCTCGATCCGGCCTCCTCCTAACGAAGGGCAATCGCGGCGAACCATGTCCAGAAGCTGATTCATCCAGGACGGAGGGCTGGACGTGTCGGTGTCCTCGTCGACGAGATCGTCCATGTCCCGGCACCCGATAGCAACCCGGCCGTCTGTGGTAGGACGGACGTGATACGCGCCCGGATAGAGCACCCTTGAAACAGTCCCAGCCGGCGCTGACACGATTCCGGTTATTCCCACGACTCGGCCCAAAGGCAGTTGATACCCGAGGGGCGCCAGCAATCCCACACTGGCCGTCCCGGCGGCAACCACCACTGCCCCGGCGGACAATAACCCATCGGAAGTCGCGACGCCCGTGACCCGTGACCCGTCCGTTATCAATTCGCGGACCGAGACCGGAGACGCCAGCGTCGCTCCGTACTCCACGGCTTGCTTGGCCAATGCCCTGGCCAGCAGATCGCCATCGGCCCAACGTTCGATGGGGGCGTACAAGATGCCGTCGTCCACACCGTCAACCCGCAGGTTGGGTTCCAACTCGGCGGCTTCCTGAGACGTCAGCAAGCTATACGGATAGTTGAACTCTTCCAGGTCACGCACCAGAGCGGCCTGTTCCGCCCGCCCTTCCGCACCAGGCCCCGGCCAGTGGAGCCCCCCGCCGCGCCCGATGCCCGACCCAGGCCCCAGTTCTTCTTCCAGTTGGGTATAGGTATCCACTCCCAAGCGGCTGAGCCGGTGGTAATGCTCCGGACGCTTCCCCAAGGCGTTGATCCACCCAAATGAAACCCTGGATGTTCGCCCACCGGGCGCGTCCCGATCTACCAGCGTAACCCTCGCCCCGCTCTTGGCCAGATAAAACGCGATAGCGGCCCCCACTACCCCCGCGCCAACCACCACAAGATCACTGCTACTTGTCAACAATCACCTCTTCTGTAGTGCTTAAACCTGATGCGAATCCTTTGATAGGGGTCATTGGAAATTATCCTAGATCTCCTGATAGATTGGCAAAAAAAGCCCCCCTTTCGTAAAGGGGGGTTGGGGGGATTTCGGCCTCATCACCCACAAATATCCAACGCCGTCAAAGCCAAGACCTTGCTGCAAAGAACCATCTCTTCAATCAGCGCAAAGTCCTCACCGTAGGACCCTCCCGACGGACCATATATCGGGGCGGGTATTCCTGCCTCCCAGAGATGGGCGTCGTCGTCGCCGTAGCGGGCGCTCAACGCCGAAGGAGGGGCGCCGATGGCCTGGGGCGGTTGTCCGGTAACCTTCTGGTAGCTGGCGGCAACCCTTTGGACAATCTCTTCATCGGCCGGCATGTCCATGGGCGGATGGTCGACTTGCCAGATGTTGAACTTGCTTTCCACCGGATGGACCAGTTGGTATTCGAAGCCGGGCTCTTCTTCCCGGAGTTGGCTCAGGCTTCGCTCGAAGTCCATGCGTATCGTGTCCGACGTCATGCCAGGCACCGTTGTCACCGCGACGAAGGCGGTGCATAGGTCGCTGTTGCGGCTGACCGACCGCAGGTCGTGGGACTCGCCGCGGCCGCCGATGATTGAGCCGATCTTTACCCAGGGCAACCCCGGGATGTCCCAGGGCCGGTGGGTAAGCTTGGTGTCGTAGATCGCTTGAATCGCCTTCATCATCATGGGAATGGCGTCCACGCCTTCCAGGTCGTCTCCGGAGGGATGCTTGCCCATTACGTGCAGGGAAAATACCGACATGCCGCCGTGCTTGGTGACCACGTTGTGGGCGCCGTAGGGCTCGGTAACCACCGCGAAGTCGGTCTGGCAGCCGTGATCCAGTAGGTACTTGGTCCCGGAGCCACCCTGAAGCTCCCCGACGACGCAGGCAACAACGATATCCCCGGCCAGCCCCACGCCTGACTTTCTGATGGATTCGGCGGCGTGGATCATGGATGAGACGCCGCTTTTCATGTTGCGGATCCCCGCGCCATAGAGCTTGCCGTCCTCCACCCAGGGGTCGAATGGATCCCTGGTCCAACCGGTGGCCAGGGGATTGATGTCCAGGTGGCCGTTGAACATGATGCTGCGGCCTCCACCAGTCACCTTGAGGGTGGCTACCGTCTGGAACCAACCTTTGTCCACTTCTTGAAGCTGGACGTCATAACCCCTGGAGGAGAAGTAGCTGGCTAGCCACCGCGCCAGGGCGGTTTCCTCGCCGATGAAGCTGGGTATGCGGACCAGGGACTTGCCCAACTCCACCAGTTCATCGGGGTTGATTTCCTTGAGGATCGCTTCTTCGGAAGCTGAGTCGGCCATTCCTTTCCTCAGACACCAACTTTCCAGTACCGTTTTTCCTCGTACCTAACTACGTTAACGAAGCTGGGAGCTGGAAAGTGGCACGAGATTACTGTGCGACTATCTCCGCATTGCCAAACTTTATGCCGAAGCTGACCACGGCGTAGATCCCAATAACATCCTTGCGAAGATCAGCGTTACTAACCCCGTTCGTGGTGAGCCTGTCGAACCATCATTCCCTGGAAGGGGCCTTCGACAAGCTCAGGGCGAACGGAAGGTTCCAGCGGCTACTTACAAAATTTGGTACTATCTTGGAAGGATCTCCGCCAGCCTCTCGGCGATGATCTTCTCGCCTCCTTCTTTAAGCAGGTGCATCAGGATGATGAAGCCGTTTTCCCCTTCCGGGTATTCGTCGGGCCGGGCTTGGGGGGAGCGGACCCAGATGCTGGGATTGCCGGTTTTCAGTTCGGCAACGACCTCCCCGGCGGTCTTGCCCACTTTGGCGGTATCCATACGGACGAGTAATCCCAAAGGCGGTCCCTCCGCGGGGTGTTTGAACATTTCGATGTTTGGGATGTCCTTCAGTTCGGCCTTCTGGCGCGCCACCCGGACTTCGTAGGACGCGAAACGGTCCTCGTGGTTCATCGTCAGCCACTCTCGCAAGGCCGCGTAAACCGCGACAACTTCCTGACGGTCCACTTTCATCGGCCGTCCGATGGACCGGGACTGGCTGGACTCGAACCCGATGAAGCTGTGGGCGCGGGCGATCTCTACCAGGTCTTTGTCGCCAACCAGCATGCCGCTGGAATTGACCGCTCCGAAGTACTTGGCGCCGTAGGCCGCGAGTTTTGCGCCCATCTTGACGTACCGGCCGAACTTGTCTGTCGGGTAGACTTCCCCGGCGGCATCCACGATGACCGGGATGTTGTGGGCTTGTCCGATGCGGATCACTTCCTCTATCGGCAACGCTCCCGGACGGTTACCCGGAGCCAGGTAGTGGATGCCCGCCGTGCGAGGCCCTATCGCGGCCTCGATGTGCTCCGGGCGGGTCTCCTCAACGTCGCCAACCTCCACCAGTTTGCCGCCGGGAATGGTGATGCACCGGTCGTATTTGATCCTAAGTTGTCGTTGGATAATGAACTCGTTGGGCATGCCAGTGGTGTCCGGCAACTGGTCGATCTTCTCTTGGTCGTTGCCCGTCATGCAGGCCGCGGCTCCCACGGCCAGCGCTGCCGAGCATCCAGAGGTCACCAAGGCTGCCTCGGCGCCAATCATCTCGGCAATCTTCAGGCCCACGGTGTCCATCAGGTCGCCCATGTGAACGTAGTCTTCTTCGGCCTCGTCCATCATGGCGCGGACGGCGGCGGAGGGAGTGGACCCTCCCAACAGCGTCCGGTTTCCCATGGCGTTGAGCACCGGGCGCACGCCGAGTTCTTCAAAAATGCTAGCCATCGTAAGCTCCTTTAATTGGCCGGGTATTAACGTGAATGATCTTTTCGAGGGTAATCTTGAGCGATTAGGATTACCGGGAAGACCCGGGCAGCGGCGCTGCCGGAGGGAAATACTCTTCGATGGGTATTTCGATCACGGTGGGGCCGTTTTGATCCAACGCGTCACGAACCGTGTCCGCGATATCTTCGGGGCGCTCTACATAATATCCTTTGGCCCCGTATACCTCAGCCAGTTTATCGAACCTCGGGCTTTCCAGGTCCACGCCGATGTAACGTTCGTCGAACAAGCGTTGCTGTTGGGCTTTCTCGGCCCCGTGGCAGTTGTTGTTCAGCACGATGCTCACCAGCGGTATCCCCCATCTAACCGCCGTGTTCAATTCCTGGGACGTGTAAAGAAATCCGCCGTCGCCTTGGATGGCGATGGCAGCACGGTCGGGCCGGCCTAGCTTGGTGCCCAGGCCCACGCACAGACCCATACCAAGCCCGCCCTGTCCGGCGTAGTTGAACATGGTGCGGGGTGTTTGGAAGGCCAGCCGGTCATAAGCCAATCCCGCTGAAACTCCAGCGTCGATGGTCACCATGCAATCCGGCGGCAGGACTTTGGACAACTCGGGGTAGACCCGTTGGGGCATCATAGGGTCGCCGGGAATCTCTTTCTCGGCATCCAACCGGGTCCGCCGTTGCCGGGCCAGGCTCTCGGTGTTGGCTCGCCACTCAGGATTGGGACGGCCCTCCGGGAACTCCTCCCGCAAGGCTCGGAGTAACTGCTGGGCCACGGCCTTGGCGTCGCCCACCATGCCCACGGCAACCGGATAGTTGCGTCCGATCTCTTGAGGGTCGATATCCACCTGGACGATCTTCGTTTCCGGATTGACCACGTTGTAGTTCCAAGACGTGCTTCCCTGATTGATCCGGGTTCCCAAGGCCAGGATCACGTCGGCCTGGTTTATCGCCTCCGCAGCCTCGCCGGAACCCCGCCCGCCGGGTGGGCCGATATAGAGCCGGTGGTTGTTGGGCACGGCGTCGTTGTGGCCGTAGGAGGGGACCAGGGTCATATCCAGGAGTTCGGCCAGTTCGACCGCATCGTCGCTGGCCTCCGAATCTATGACACCGCCTCCCGCCAGCAGCAAAGGCCGCCGCGCCTGACTCAGTAGCGCGACCGCCTGTTGGATGGCTTGAGCATCTCCCTCGATGCGTCCGTTTACTGCCCGGTAAGTCTCCGGCGCTTGTATGTCGGTCTCCAGGCTCTTGCCGTCGATCAAGTCTCTGGGTATGTCGAGAAATACCGGTCCTTGCTTGCCGGAGAGGGCATGCCGGAAGGCATAATGGAGCATCTCCGGTATTCTTTCGGTCTGGTTCACTTGTAACGCCAGATTGGTGATGGGTTTGAACAGGCTCACCAGGTCGAATGCCTGGGCGCCGTCACGGTAGATGTACTCTTGGGCCGTATCTCCGGCGATGACAATCACCGGGGCCCGTCCTTTGTAGGCTAGGGAGATGCCGGTAAGCAGGTTGATGCTGCCGGGGCCCGACGTGGTGAGACAGGCCGCCGGTTTGCCGGAAGCCCGAGTATATCCGTAGGCCATGAAGGCCGCCCCTTCCTCGTGCCGGGTATCCAGGAACCTGATGTCGGCCCGCCCCGGCAATTCGGTGACGATGCTGTTGGTGGTTGTCCCCACCAGGCCGAAGATGTATTCCACACCTTCGGCTCGTAGACCTTCAATTATCGCTTGACCGGCTCTCATTAGCGCCATCGCTACCTCTTGAATAAATTGAAATTAGGCCGCCTGATACGTTGAGGCGATTTTCTCCGGGATTGTAGCACACGGCTGATTGAGGATGGCCTCTAGTGGCCAGGACAACCGGGTTTGGTGAGGCGCCGGGAATTGCCAGTTATATAGCAAGACGGGCATTCATAAAGAGGAAGACAGGGCGGAATGGCGGTGGACGCTTACGCGGATCGACGGCGCAGATCTAGGTGATGGGTCAGGTGAGATATTCCTTGAACTGATTGGGTTTCCCGCATCCTTTGGCATTGCCGGCGCGGATGGTCCATTTATAGACGATGTTAGGCTCCAGGTCTATGGGAAGAATCATCGATGTTTCGGTTAGGTCTTCCTGCACGAAAACGAAGTCCTCTTTGCCATAGGGAGGCCGGCAGAGGTACAAACCTTAGCGAGTCGCCCCAGGCACGGCGTTCCAGCGAAAGGTGTGCCTGGTCTTCTGATCCGAACTCGGCGCGGGCACAGCCTGAACCTGACCACCCGCCGGACCACTAGGCTGGGGATTAACAGCGCCGGGTTGGGTGGGCGCCCGGTGCTGGGCGTCATTGAGGCGTCGTTCGGCAGAGGCTTGGGCGCTAACAATGAGTTCGTTGGCTTTAGCTTCGGCTACTAGAATAGCGCTGGCGATCTGTCGCTCTGATTGCGTTTTGGCGTCTTGTTTCAGGTCGCTGGCAAGCTTTTCCGCGGTTTGCACGATGAGCCGGGTCCGCTCTGTGGCGGCGGCGATGACTGTCTGTGCTTCATCGTCCGCTTGTTTCCGCCCTTCAGACTTGTGGCGTTCGGCTAGTTCTTGAGCTTCTTGAAGCGTTTACGTAGCCAACCGGTGCAGTGAGTCTAGGTGCTCCAGCCGTTCATCGGCTTCTTTGTGCCCGGAGATCATCTCTTCGACGAAGGCGGTAACGTCACCTTCGGACAATCCGGCCGGAACGAGGGCAAAATCCCTGCCCCATAAATTTCTCACGCTCTCAGAGATGATGGGACTCCTGGTGCGACTCAATTATCCGGTTGCCGCGGGCCTACTGGGTTCTTCCGCTCGAACTGGCCGGAGTGCCGGTCGAGGGACGGGGCTTTTTCTTATCGGCCGGCTGGGCGCCGTTGCCGGGAGTTATATCGGCAGGATCCGAACCAGGTCCGTAATCCTCTTTGGGTGTGACCTTTTGCAGCAACTCCCTCTCTAAAGTGGTCACTCCCGCGGCATTGTCCCTAGGAATGTTTTCTAAAGGCTGTTCGCCAAGTTCCTCCAGGGCGGGCAGCATGTTGTTGGCCGTTTCGATCACCGCGCGGCGGATGCCGTCGGCAACGTTCTGGCTCATTTGTTTAACGATGAACTCTCCACGCAGCCGGGCGTTAGATTCGATACTCTCCGCTCTAGCCTTGGACCCATTGATGATAGCCAAAGCGAGCTGATTGGCCCTAGCCAGTACGTCTTCGCCCTCAGTCTGGGCGTTCCCCACGATCTCTTGCACTTCTGACTCGGTGTTGCCAACGATCTCCTGGCGTTCGGTTTTCGCCAGACCTAAAATCTGATCTCTTTCCACCCGAGCCTTGGTGGACGCGTTTTCAATGATCGTTGCCCCTTCCTGTTCCGCCGCTTCCACTATTTTTCGGGCTTCTTCCGTGGTTTCTGCCAGGTAGTTATCGCGGATCGTGGCGCCTTCCGCTTCGCTCTGTTCTCTAGCCCGGTGGGTGATCTCTTGGGCCAGAGCCTCAGCCTGAAGAACGGTCCGCTCGGCCAGCTTCAGGAGCAGGGCTTGTTTGTCCTGTTCCTCAGAGGTCCGTTCCGGCTGTGGGCTGCCCCGGTATCCTTCCGAGTCTTGACCGTTGTCTGCCATCAGAGCACCGCTCCTTTACCGATTCGTTAACGTAAGCTGCAATACTGTCGAAAATAAGTTATGACAACCTACACCTAAACCGGCTATTACACCCATTAATGTGAGTGTGGTTTGCATTGCGTGGTGTGTCAACGTGCCGTGCGGTAGACCGGATAATAATGAGCTATCCGACCTGGTGTACCTATGTGGTAATCGCCTCGATTCCCCGGAAACTTGGCCGTATTATCTGCTGAAGGTGTGAATCTCTCGCACTCTGGCCGGTACAGGTAGAATCCCGCAGGATGTTGGAAATGACGCCAAAATGACGCCGGGTAGACGGGATCCGTTGAACATCAAGACTGACGGCCCAAAGGCGGGGTAGAAATCGGCGGCGCCGTTATGGAACCGGCCTCCCGTTGCGATATCCGGCGCGGCGTGCTCTATTGACGGCGGTGAACCGCACGACTTTGTGCATACTGGCCGATAGATCTATGCAACGCGATTAACACGGCCGGGTACTGGACAGTTGGGCGGGCGATGCGGGCATTGAGCAGTGGATCCGGGAGGCGCTAGGTGTGACGGCCGCAAGCCGGTCAAGTTGGACTGGTATGGGGAGGCCGAAGGAGTCTGTAACTATCTTGCAGCACTTCATGTACCAGCTTATCGGTCGCATCGGTCAACAATTCGTTTGGGGTCACCCCAAGCGCTTTGGCAATGATCACAATCTCAAAGTCCGAGATTTTCCGGTACCCGCCCTCAATCTTGGCCACGCCGGAACGGTCGACGGTCATTCCTTCCAATTGGAGGGCTCGGGCAAGCCTTTGTTGTGTCCACCCGGAGTCCATCTGCATACGGAGTTGTTTGATTCGACGCCCGGAGACGTTTAACAAAGGCAATTCCATGGTGCTTGACCGCAAAAAAGCTGATTCCGCCCATGTTAATACGGAATTATGTAATATTTGTTCCGAAATGGGAACATATTTGTGAAACCTCTATAACAGTTTTATGACAGTGCGCCGATCAGCGGCAATTATTGGGTTCTTGTAATTAAACGGGCGAACATCTTTGTTACACCTCACTGGACGCATTGGGCGCACTTTGACTGGGAGACACGCCGATCATGTAAAGCGGTCTTGGACTCGGGTCGGGGGTGACGATTCTGCCGGAGGTCCCCAGCTATGGCTGCCGAAAACGCCAGACGCGTGCTACGAGTGGACCCGGAGTCAGCCCGGTGTACGGAACCGTCTCCGCTGAGCTTGGATGCCCAGGTGTACGGAAGCGTCTCCGCTGAGCTTGGATGCCCAGGTGTACGGAAGCGTCTCCGCTGAGCTTGGATGCCCAGATGAAACTAAGATGTTAAGATAGCAGCAGGCTAGGGCAAAGCGGTGATGGGCGAATTTAAGGGTCGAGCAGAGTTAGGGGCCGGGGGAGAATCCCACTATGACCGATGATATGTTGATCCTCCATGAAAAACCCGACGTTCAATATATGATCGCCGGATGGAGGCGCCAGTGGTCGGATGGCGGCGAGATCTCAGGCGGTCTACCAAGGTACTTGATCGACAAGTTTGGCGCGCGGCGTATCGGCGAATTGGGCGCCGAAGTGTCCAAGATGTGCTACCCGTTTCAAGTGCCGGGCACCCACGATATCTATCGGCCCAGAGTTTCCTACAAGGACGGACTGCCCGTCAGCGAGATGCACCGCAGGAACTACTTTTACGACGCGGGAAACGGCCTGATCATTTATCTGGGCGAGGAGCCTTGGTTCCGGATCGATATCTACGGCAAGGCTTTCATTCAAGCGATACAAGAGTTGGGGATCCGCCAAACCGTGGTGGTCGAAGGATACAACGGAGCCGCCCCGCCGGACCTGGAAAGAAACGTTAGCTGTGTGTACAGTCAGCCATTCATGAAGGAAAATCTGGAGAAATTCGGCCTGAGATTTTCCAACTATGGTAGCCGTAGCCGAAGCGGCCCTACTATAGGAATGGCACTGATAACCATGGTGAACCAGCAACACTCCGATCTGGAGATATTCCGGCTGGGAGCCATGGCCCCCATGTACCCCTTCAACAACACAAATAACCAGCCGGTTGGCATCGCCAGAGACCATCGCGCCTACTACGACATAATGCGCAGGCTCAAGGTCATGTTCAATCTGGATATCGATCTGGCAGATCTGATCACCATGGCTGATACTGAGTGCCATGAATTGCAGGAAGCCCTGGAAAAGATCGGGTCGGACAACCCGAGAGCCAAAGAACTGATCGATCGGGCCAGATCGGATTATGTGGTTAGTCCTTTCGTGGAGCCCGCGGATTTGGACCCGGCCCTGGACAGAAGTCTTGAAGACATCATCCAGAACACGCCGGACGGCGACGTCTAAGGGCTTTTAGACCAAACCCTGGTCTATCGCCGCCTTTTCCAACTCCTCCCAACCCTCTTCAATACCCGGCACGAAAGATTTGCACGCCTCCGCGTCCAGTATGATTTTTCCCAGAGCGTCAGCGTAATCCACGGATAGGAGGGCCTGTTCGACTTCCCGGTACTGTCCCGGATCCATGTCACGTTGGGCGGTGAAGCAGCAGTGGCTATAGCCCTGACTGGTCCAAAAGGTGCGAAGGGCGTCTTGGGGTAATGAACCGTCTGCAGACATGGCGCGCAGGGTCCGCTGGGCTACTGCCCCGGCGTCGTATTCGCCCTTGAGCACACAGTCGATCACTTCCTTGTCCCCAGTCAGCCCGCTGGGCGTGCGGTCTTCGGAGAATGAAAACAGGGCCAGATCGTCCCTGGGATCAATACCGGTCTCTTTCAGAAAATGATAGGCCAACAACCCAGATTCAGTCGAAGACCTGCTGGCGAACGCGAACCGCTTTCCGTTTAAGTCTTCCACCGTGAGGATGTCGGATCCGTGGCGAGTAACGAAACAGGTCGAAACGTTCAAGTCCACGTCTCGCATGGCGATAACCTGGCAAGGTTCATCCAAGAGACGTTTAATCTTGACGTAACCCAAAGGGCCGTTCCAGGCCAGATCGATCTTCCCTCCCACGAAATCGTCAATCATGGCGTCGTAATCGGAATACAACACCCAGTCCATGTCGATACCTTCCCGCTTGAACATCTCTCCCAAACCCTGGAATGCGGTCAAGTGAGAAGCGGAAGCAACCCCGCCTAGTCTAAGCATAGGGCCTCCAGTTACGGTAGATTCCGAATATGGGTGCATTATAACCACCCTGGATTCAAGCCAGCAACCCGAGTAGGCTTCGCCGGTATCGCAAACTCAGAAAAGTGGGCGCCAAGCGCTGCCTTGGACCGTTCCCTGGGGCGCCAGTAAGAGCCCCTTCTCGTTGGGGGTGATTACAACGGATACACTGCTTAGCCCCAAGGGGATATCGGCGCCTGCTGGGACGTCCACCGTTATTGTGATGGGAAAGCTTACTATACCGCGCTCGGTCCTTGGTTTGTCCGAAATAAAGGTAACCGCGCTGGGAAATATATCGCCGGGGAGATTGTCTATGGTAACTTCGGCTCGATCCCCAGTGGAGATCAGATTGGCGTTAGTAGCGTCCACGAAACCCGCCACTTCCAGAATAGTGGGGTCAACTACCTCAATGATACGGGAGTCGTGGGTGACCTCGTCGTCGAGTTCCACGTTGACTAGGGAGATAACGCCGGCGAACGGCGACCTTAAGATTGCTCCTTCGTAATCTTCCAACGCGTCTTTGGCGACCTCTTGAGACAAGGCGACGTTCGCTTTTAGTAGGTCAACCTCCATGGGCAAGCGTTCTTGGACCGCCATTAGGAGCGTTACGGCATCGTTATACGCGGCCTTGGCGACTGCCGCCAGCGATCTGAGCCGCTGGGTTTCCAAAGGATCAATGTCCTTGGTCAGTTCTACCAGGTCTTCCACCGCTTCTTGCCACGCTGCCCGGGCCCAGAGCATATCCCGCTGTCGAACGGACAGTTCCAGAGGATCGGGGCCTTCTTGCAAGTCAGCCAGGTCCTTATCCGCTTTTTTCAGATCGGCGGTGGCATTCGCGAATTGAGCTGCCTTTAAGGAAACCTGAAGCGGGTCGGTTCCGGCGGCCAGAGCCCGCAGGGCATGCTCCTCTGGAGTAAGGTCGGCGGTAGCGTCTACCATGCCCGAACTGACGACACTCCGGATTGCGGCCTTTGCTTTGGCCTGTATGTCTGCCAGAGTTTCGTCCGTGGTATTTCGTTCAGCTTGAGCAACCTTTACGGCGGCTTTAAGTTGCTCCAGTACCAACGGGTCCGCCCCTTGTTCGAATTCATTCAGGTCTTGGGCGCTCTTATCCAGGATTGCGGAGGCAAGGTCCACCGCGGATCGGAGCCTGTTGCGCTCTAAGGGGTCCGAACCTTCGCCCAGTTGATCCAATTCTTCCTGTTTAACGTCGGCTTTAGCCTGGGCTACTTCCCAGGCGGCCAGCAATTGCCGCTGATTTAGGACCTCTAGGTCGGTCTCCAAATCCAACTGGGCCTGCAGGGCGGTGTCCAGCTTGGCCTGAGCTAGTTCCACCGCGGCTACCAGCTTTTGAAGGTCCCGAGGGTCGGGACTGGGCTCAAGTTCGGCCAAGTCATCCCTTGCCTTGTCCAGATTGGCGAAGGCCAGCGCCGCGGCCGACCTGAGACTGGTCAACTCATCCGCTGTGTCCTCATTGTAGGGTTTAGTTACACCGATCTTGTAGATCAACCTAGCGGCAGTGGCCTCCGCCTCTGTCAGGGCCACGACCGCCTTGGCCTCGGCTTGGCGGGCCTTGGCCAATTCTTTGCCGTATTCCAAGCTGAGGTTGTCCCGGGCTTCCTGGGCATCGGCTAGAGCAACCTCAGCTTTGGCCGTCGCCTGCCGGGCATCCGCCAAGTTTTTCAGGCGCGCACGGTCGAAGTTGGTGAGGTTTCGCGTAGCCTTGTCCAACACCACCTCGGCCGCGGCCTTTGCTTCTCGGGCGGTGGCTCGTATTTGGGCTTGGACCAGGTCGAATTTGGCCAAGGCGTCCTTGGCCTCGTCCAGGCTGATGTCGGCCTTGGCATGGGCCTGCCGGGCCTTAGCCAGATCCTGATTGTGATCCAACAGATACTCCGCAAGAGCTTCTTGAGCGTCGTCCAAAGCGATCTTTGCTGCTGAATCTAGTTGGATGGCCTGGCTTATCGTCTCGGCATGATTCAGACCCAGGTCGGCCAACCCGTCTCGCGCCAGGTCCCAAGCCACTTCCGCCGATGCTCGGTCTTGCTGAGCCTGGCTAAATCTTTGGGAATGATCCCGGTCCAGGTCGGCCAGCGAGTCTTCGGCGTCATCCAAGGCAAGCCGGGTGTCCGCTACCACCTGCTGGGCTCGGGCGACATCTACGGCCTCCGGCTGCAGATGATTGGTTAAGTCCTCCCGAGCGTCGTCCAGGGCGACTTCGGCTGTGGCCGCCGTGGCTTGCGCTTGGGCAAGAGTCACCGGACTGGAGACCGCCAGGGAGTCTAATTCCGCCCGAGCGGTAATCACCCCAACCTCCCCGGAAAACATCGCCTTTTCCAAGTCCGCCAGCGTGACGGCGTCCAATCTGGCCAGTATCTGGCCCTTTTCCACTTTGTCACCTTCTCTAACCAACACACTCCCCACTGCCCCACCGGATTCGAAGGTCATAGCCAACCGCCGGGGGAAGTGTAGCCTGCCGTCGATGGTGATCTCGCCCGCCAGGTTGCCGATCAGCGAAGTTTCTTGGCCTGGACTTGATCGAATGTCCGGTCCGGAAGCTGGCGCCAGGCTGAGTAAGACGGCCGGGCCGGCCACCACCAGCAAGAAAAGAGCAGCCAGGCCAGGAATCAACCAGATCTTTGGGACACCTTTGATCTTTAATGTTGCGCGCACGGTATGTAACTCCCGGTAGGTAGATTGGTTTTCTCCAATGCCGTCTTCGATCCGGTCGATCTCCGCCGGAGTAGCATCGGGTTTATTTCTTCGATCGTCTTAGTGTGATCCGCCTCACGACATCCTGGGGTCCGGTCTATCGGCTACACCGATGACCGATCCCAAATACTGGGCAAACCTGGGTACATCGACATGCACGATGGTGTAAATCACCGGTATAACGACCAGCGTCAGGAAGGTAGAGCTGATCAACCCGCCTATGACCACCGTGGCCAACTCCGCGCCGATGATGACCCCTTCACCTGAGGCGAAGGAAGCCATCGGCAACAGGGCAAATGTGGTGGTGAAGGCCGTCATGAGAATCGGACGCATGCGGACTTGGCTACCTTCCACCAGGGCCTCGAACACCGTGCGCCCCTGTTCCCTCAACTGTTCAACAAAAACGATCAAGACTATGGCGTTGGTCACGACCACACCTATCAGCAACAAGAACCCCATGAGGGCCGACAGGCTGAGGGTGCGGCCGGTCAGGGCCAAAGCTATCAGGGCACCCACCGTAGCCAAGGGAAGACTGATCACGATGATCAAAGGATTCCTCAGAGAGCCCAGAGTGGCCACCATGACCAGATAGACCAAAACGATCCCTATGGCCATGGCGGTAAATACGTCTTCAAAACCTTCGGCGATCTGCGAGAAGATCCCCCCGGTTTTGACCTGAACCGAAGGCGGTATGTCCAAAGAATCTATCTTGGCTTGAAGGGTGATACCGACGGCCCGGGTGTCCTCGCCAACGATGCCCCCGGTAATGCTGGCGGAACGTTCACCGTCGAAGCGGCTGATAGAAACCGGTCCTTTCTCCAAAGCGATATCGCTTAGGGTCCCTAGTTTTTCTATACCGAACGGTCCTTCGATGTTCAGCGACTTCAGCTTGTTGATGTCGTTTACATCATCTGGATCTCCCTTGACCACTATGTCGATGGTCTCGCCTTCTAGTTCGATCTCAGATACCGTTTCTCCAACGGTGTACCGGGCAACTTGAAGGGCCACTTCCCTGGTGGTGAGGCCAAACTCGGCAGCGCGCCGCGGATCGATGTTTATAACCACTTCATCCCGAGCCTCGCTGATATCGCTGGTTAGGTTGATGATTCCGTCCAAACTGCCCAGTTCGGCCTCAAGTTGATTCGCGACCTCCGCGATGGCGGTAAAATTGCTCCCGGTGATGTTTATTTCCAAGGCATCGGTGGGCGGGCCATTCTCGATCTCCTTGACCGTGATTGTTACATCTTCGGTTTTTGGAAGCTTGGCTCGGACCACGTCGCCGATGTCGCTGCGTACATCGTCCTCCATGGCTATGATGAATCCCGCACGATGAAAACCGCCACCGCCCGCCGCCGGACCAAATTCGTCCGAAGACGCACCCAGGCTGACTTGATAAGCCTTAACCTCGCCCTGGTCTTTAAGTTCAGCCAGTACACTCTCAACCCGGAGAACTTCTTCGAAGGTACGCTTTACCGAGGTGCCATTGGGCAGCTCGACGTCGAGCGTGAGAAACTGGGGCGCGCCGGACGGGAACAGGGTCACTGGGATAACGAAGAGGAGCCCTAGGCTGGCAGTGACCGTGCCCACGGCGATCAATATGGTTGCCAGTTTGTGCCGCAGCGACCATATCAATGCCGGTATGTATAAACGTTGCATCCAGGAATCCAATCCGGTAGGGGCCGAATCTGGGCCGATGTTACTGGGCACGTCTCCTTGGCGAAGGAAGATCGCTCCCAACACAGGTACAGCCGTTAACGCCACTATGGTGGAGCCAACCAAAGCGAAGCTGACCGCCATGGCGAAAGGGGAAAAGAAGGAGCCGACCAACCCCTGAATAAACGCCAAAGGGATGAACACCACCACGGTGGTTAGCGTGGAGGAAACTATGGCGGCTCCCACTTCTCTGGTGCCTTCGATCGTTGCTTGTAGCCGGTCTTCTCCCGCCTGGATGTGGCGGAACATGTTTTCCAGCACGACGATGCTGTCGTCTACCACCCGGCCCACGGCGATGGCGAGCCCGGCTAGAGTCATGAAGTTTAGCGTTAGCCCGGCGAGACCCATCAAGAGGATGCCGGATAGGATGCTCAGAGGGATGGAGAGTCCGATGATTAAAGTCGGCCGGAGGGTGAGCACCACGCCCTTCATGATCGTAGGCCGGAGGTTGAGAAGGAAGACAAACACCATGGCAACGGCGAAGACCAACCCCAAAAATCCCTCTTGAACCAGGGAGCTGAGCTGGGATTGGATCTCCGGCCCGTCATTGGTCAAGATGATTATCTCAACGTCAGGGGGCAGGCCCTCTAGTTGATCCATGGCTTCCACCACCTGGGCCGTGACTTCCACTGTATTGGCGTCTGGCTCCTTGGTGACGGTGATGCTAAGACTGGGTTTGCCGTTGGTCCGGGATATCCTGGTGGCTTTCTCGGTGCCGAGTCTCACTTCGGCGACGTCCGACAGAAGAATCGGTCGTTGATCGCGTCTTCCGCCGGGGACGAACTCTAAACCAACAACCAGGTTGCGGACTTCATCCAGAGAATTTAGCTCATGGGAGGTACGAACTGGGAAGGTTCTGCTCCCGTCGTCGATGCCCCCAGCCGGGAAGCTGAGGTTGTTTTCCCGGATAGATTTGGACACTTGGGAAACCGAGAGTCCTAAGTCCTTCAGTTTGTCCGTGTCCACGGTAACGAGCACCTGCTCGTACGAACCGCCGATGACGTTGACCTCGAAGACGCCTGGAACTCGCTCGATGGAGGGTAGTACCAGGTCGTCTAGTATTCGCTGCAGCGACGGAATGTCCCGGTCGCCAAGAACGCTGAGTTGGATAACCGGGAAAACGTCGTTGGCGATGCGGCTGACCAGAGGATCTTCGACTCCATCCGGGAAGCGGATACCGTTGAGATTGCTGACGATGGTCCGTTCCGCCTCTACGATGTCCTCGCCGAACTCAAACGTAGCGATAACCAGGGACATGTTTTCTGAAGAGACGGACCGAATATCATCGAGGCCGCTAATACCGTCGATCGCTTCCTCGATAGGATCGGTGACATCCCGCACCACGGCGTCGGGGTTGGCCGATGGATAGATAGTGAGGATAGTTATGTTGGGGAACTCAATCTGGGGGAAGAGTTCACGTTCCAGGCGTCCGTAAACGATGACTCCTCCCACCAACAGCAGGATTATCAACATGATCGTTACGGAGCGGCGCCTTAGAGCGATTCCAGTGAGAAAACTCAATTCTAAAGCTCCTTGGATGTTGGTGCGGTCCCACCGCCCCAGTTGCTCTTCGGCTTAGATATTTAGACCTGCTGATTCATGGTTCTATCCGAAAATAGGACTATGTTTCATCGGCAATGGTCCCGGTTTTCCTCATCCTCTTCGGCCAGCCAAACTTGCGGCTCGAGGAGAGTGCCTAGGGGTCAGGGCTTTCTTGGGCACGTTGGCCGGCCAGACAAAGCAATTCCATGGCTTCCACCACCCTGCGCAGCTCTTCAATGGTTAGATAATCCGCCATCTTAGCGATTCTCATCCGGTTGATCCGCCATAGGCGCTCCATCTCTTCTCTTCCAGTTCCGGTTAGCTGGCAGGCGACTACCCGGCGGTCATCTTTGTCTGGCACCCGCACGACCAGATCCTTGTCGACCAAACGGTCGATCATGCTGGTGGCCGCGGATTGGCTGCTGTTAAGCCGCCAAGCGATGACCCCCATGCGCTGGGGTCCTTGGCTGAGAAGCGCCATGGTGTGTAGCTGGGGCATCGTAAGCTCCAACTCGGTCCATCCCTCGGTCGACTCGGACCGGCATTGGGCGTACATCCGCTGCACCAGATCGCCCATCTCTTCGACCAGCGCTTCCTTACCGGCGTCCGTGCCACCAACGTCGTCAATTGTGTTCATTCATTCACTCTAATGATTCGTATTGACTAAATCATTATAGTTAGTCGAATAATCCTTGTCAATAAACATAAAATTGGACCTCCTATTGGAGGCCCAATCTTCGATACCATTGGATCGGAAGCGTGCCGTGATCGCAGCTCAACTCCCGGTGTAGTCTTGCGATACTAGCCGGTGAACTTGGGCATGACCTCTTTGCCGAACCACTCCAGTTGTTCCAGGATCACCTTTTGAGGCGTTCCGATCACCGACCCTACATTGATGGATTCAAGGCCGGGATACCGCTCTTGCACATCCTGAATCTTCTCGATGATCGACTCCGGCGGACCGCACAACCAGGCTCCGGATTCCACGGCCTGTTCCAGGGTAGGCAAGCCAGCGGAGCGGGCTTTTGACGGGTCACCTAGGTCGGAGATCTGCTGGCTGGTTAATCCCCGGACAAAACCCAATGGGGCGAACATTTTCATGTTTTCTTCGAAGTAGAGAGTGGCCTCCTTGATCGCCTGCTCCTCGGTATCGGCTAGGTGAATGGTATACCCAATGGTTAGATCGCCGCCCAATTCGGTTTCCCGTCCTGCTTGGGCTAAAGTGTCCCGCCACTGTTCCATAACCCGATCCGTTGTACCGCCGGAGGCGGCGCCCCCTCCGATGATGCCTTTGATGCCGTATTTGACCATGAAATCCATCGCTCTCTGGCTGGCGCTGACCACCGGCTGCCAGCACTCCACGGGCAAGGTCCGGGGTCTGGGTACCAAGGTGATCTCCTTTAGGTCGTAGCCTCGATAGGGCACCTCCGGAGGTATGTTGTAATGCTCACCATGGTGGGAGAACGACCGTTCGTTGAAGGCTTTGAATAGTACCTCGGTTTGCTCCTCGAACAACTCGCGGTTGGCGTCGTTGTCGATGGCGGTGCTGGGGTTGCCGAAGGTTTCCACCTCCCGGGAGTGGTAGCCCCGCCCGATGCCGAACACCACCCGGCCCTTGGTCAAGTGGTCGGCCATGGCGAAGTCTTCAGCCAGCCGCAGTGGGTGCCACATGGGATTGACGTTGAAGCCGCAACCGAATTTGAGGTTCTTGGTCAAGTGGGCCAGATGGACGAAGAGCAGCAGCAAGTTGGGGATACACTCGTATCCTTCCCGTTGAAAATGGTGTTCAGCGGCCCAGAACGTGTCGTAGCCCAGCCGTTCCATCGCCAGAACGATGGCTTCGGATTTGTCGAATACCGACGCTAGGTGGTCGTCAGAAAGCCACCGGTCATTGACAGGTGTTCCGTCCAACCCCAAGTTGTCCAGGTCAACGTGACCGGCGTACAGGCTGCCGAACTTGGTTATCATTCCATCTCTCCTTACGTTATGCCGGTCCGGATCCCGCAGACGATCTCTGTTCACTTCCCATGGCCGGACTTCGATTGGCGTTTCTAATCAGCGCTGTTAATCCATTTTAGACGGGCGCTATCCTCTGTCAACCCGATATACTCCGGTTATGGCGCCGGAGGTCTTACGAGATGGACCCAATCGATGAGAGAAACGGGCCTGAAACCCCGGCTCACTCGATGACCCGTATCCAGAATCGGCTGGATGCATTAAAATAGGGATTGGCGTTCGGCACTGGTGTTTAATGAAGATCGATTTACATAAACCGGAAACAACCTGCATATTCTGGTGATATTTGGTAAGTGACCCTCTGGTAAAATGTTTCTGGAAAGTTGTGCCGGTGGTGGTTGAGCACGGGATAGTTAGAATCCCGGTTGGGTGGTAATGTGCGAGCCTCGAAGCAAGTCAACAAAATACTCATCGTTGACGACGAGTCGAGTTCGGCGATCTTGATGGCCGTGCGCCGCAGATTGGAAGAGGAAGGCTGGGTACCCTCCGTGGTTCATCCTGAGTCGGGCTGGTCTTTAGGCGAAGAATTCGAGGCCGCCACTCTGTATGCGATCGAGGAAGAACACCCTGACGGTGTTCTCCTTGATGTTCGATTTGGAGAGGACCGGGACGACCGGTTCAAGGGCTTGGAGATTCTTCAGAAGATCGTTAAGAGCTACCCCAAGCTGCCCATCCTGATGTTCACTCAATACGCCCAGGGACCCGACCGGGACACGGCGGCCCGGGGAGCGCTGCTTTGGGACGCCCCCGTTGATTTCATCGACAAACTGGCAAGTCCGGAGGAAGTCGTGCTGCGGCTGCGCCGCTTGATCGGCACGGCGCCGGAAAGGATCCCCGTGGGAAACCGGATCCTGGTAGATGTGGAGACTGCGATGGTCTACACGAAGGATGGCGAGGACCTTATACCGGTATCCGAGATCCAAGGCATGAAGTTTGAGATTCTGCGTGAGTTGGCGGCCGCATGGTACCGGAGCCCTGGTGAGATGGTCCCCTTCGGTAAACTGGAGCGTTATTCCGAGGGCGACGACCCCCGGGCATCCTTGCGAGTTAGGATACGGGAAATAAAAGATGTACTGGGCGTTGCGTTAGGCGTTAGATTCGCTGCCGGGGAGCTTATCATCAATGTCCGCGACCGAGGGTACCGCCTGCTGCCTCCCCGAGGATAGCCGTGTTTCTAATTGGTCTGGATCACAGATGGGCCGGAATTCAGAACAGGCTTAAGACCGCCGGTGGCATCGTTTTCCTTTTGGGGATTTTAAGCCTTATCCTGGCGCCTTTCGTTGGGAGTTTGGCCTTTGACAATCTATGGAGTGTCGAGCCGTTAACCTACATCGGTGCGGTGCTGGCGGCCGTTGGCCTAGGCGTCGTCTCGATTTCCTACACCGTGAACAGCGTGATGAACAAAAGCCGTGGCGTTGAAGCCGGTAACAACAACGGTTTCCACGATTGGAGTGAGGTTACCCAGAGGTATTTCGATCTCTTTGACCATGACCTAGGCCGGCCCATAAGAAGGATCTCCGGAAAAGAACGGGAATTGCGGGCGGTGCTGAAGTTCGCCGGAGCAGAAACCGACCCTAACGTACAGGAATTACTCGACGAGATAGAGATGCAGACCCCCAATTTCCGCCTGATGTTGTCCAATATTCAGGTATTGGTGCAATTGGAGGGTCCCGATAGATCGACCCGTCCCCAGGCGGTTGAGCCTTCGGAGTTGATACGTAAGATAGTTGACCGTTACACTTTGGTTGCCGAGCAATCCGACAAAGAGATCTCCTGGTGGGCGGAGCCTTCCGAGTTCGGCCTCGTATATTCAGACGGATCTGCGATCGAACATATCGTGACCAACTTGGTTGATAACGCGGTGCGATTCGCGGATAGCCATATCGAAGTTACCCTGAGTAAGAACGATACGCACTTCATGATTCGGGTTTGGGACGACGGGCCGGGTATCCCCAGCCAATACGCCCGACATATCTTCGACCACGGTTGGACGCCTGAAGTTGCCAGGAGAGAGGAAAAATCCAGTTCCGGGTTGGGTTTGTTCATTGCCCAGACGCTGGCAAGCCATTGGGATGGCGGCCTTACCCTGGAAAGCGTTGCCGGTTCTGATGAAAACCACCATACTTCGTTTATTCTTGAGATGCCCATGAATCCAGAGGAGTAGCGCCCGGTTACTGAGGCTGGAATACTTGGCGGTGGGGAAGGGTCCATTAGGGGAGACAGCTTGGTGAAGCGAGCCGGGATATGGTTGTGTTTCCTTTTGGCCGGAATGATAATGATGCTGACAGGCTGTTTTCAGACGGTACCGCGGACGCCCGTTAACCCGGTCACCGTTCCACCCACGGTCAGCAACGCAGTTTCGACGCGCATCCCAACGGCGACGCCGGTAGTCGCACCCTCGTTTACACCGGTTCCTGAAGTAACCAGCGTCCCGGAATCGCCGACCCCAACGCCCCAGTCTCCTACTGCCACGCCGAAGCCCGCCCCCTCTCCGGCTCCAACGATCTCGCCCGTGCCTCCTCCCACGCTCTCCCCTACGGTGACGCCGCCGCCAACTCAGGGTCCTATACCCGAATTGTTCCTTGAAGTGTATGAACCGACGGATGGAATCGAGGTATCGAGCGACGCTGTGATCGTACGAGGAATCACGGAATCCGGCGCGGCGGTTACCATCAATGACGTTCCCGCTATTTTGGAACAGAATGGCGAACAAGGGGCGGCGTTCCGGGGATCGGCAACGCTTGTGCCCGGAGACAACGAAATAACCGTGGTGGCTTCCGATAACCTGGGGAACCAATCGACCCGGATACTCACCGTGAGGTCCATCGCGCCGCCACCGCTGCCGTTCTTGCTGGTGATTACCGAGCCCCGTGACCAGAGCATCGTTTCCACGGGCATCATTCGGCTTTCAGGGCGCACCGGGCCGGAAGCGGTGGTTAGCGTTAACGGCGCCTCCTCGGCCATCGATCTCGTGGGCAACTTCTCAACTTTGGTGGCGCTGGAACCCGGACCCAACATCATCGACGTAGTATCTACCAACAGCGATGGTCAGGTGATGAGTGCGGTGACGGCGGTTATTTACCGGCCTTAATGTGGAGGATCCGAAGGTAGGACATGGGTATTAGCGTGTTAAAACTCGGCGGGATAGCGGTTTGCCTGCTTTTGATATGGGCCACGGTTGCTCTGAATCCTCTAGGGATTCGAACCGCCGCGGCACAGTCGCAGACGCCCGACACCACACCGCCTCAGTTGGCTCTTCCGGGGAGCATCACCGTGGAGTCAATCAGCAGACAGGGCGTTGCCGTGACGTATGTGGCCACGGCTAGAGACGTATCTGACCCCGATCCGCCTTTGGTTTGCAACCCGGCGTCGGGCACGGTATTCCCCCTTGGGACGACGACGGTGTCCTGCACTGCTACCGATGCGGCCGGAAATTCCAGCAGCGGTAGCTTCCCGGTTACGGTGCGGGACATCACTCCGCCCACTCTCACTCTTCCGGCCAGTTTCAAGACCGAGGCCAGCAGCAGATTAGGGGCGCTGGTGATCTACGCGAATAGCGCGTCAGATACGGTTGACCCGGGACCGGTGGTGGTGTGCGACCCGCTTTCCGGCTCAGTGTTCCCGTTGGGCGCAACCATCGTCAGTTGCACCGGCATCGACGCTTCCGGAAACGTCGCGGGTGAGCACTTCGTGGTGACCGTGGAGGACACTTCCATGCCCACGATCTTGGGCCGTGTGTCCCCATCTCCCAACGCCAACGGATGGAACAACACCGACGTGGCGGTTACTTTCACCTGCTCCGACATCGCCTCTAAAATCGTAACCTGCGAAGGGGATTCAACCTTAGTCCGGGAAGGAAACCGCCAAAGCGTTGGGGGTATCGCGATAGACAGCGCGGGCAACATCGCTACCGCGACGTTGACGGGGATAAACATCGACAAAACTCCCCCGATCGTGGTCATAAAATCGCCGGCCCAGGGTGCTGAATTTCTGTTGTCAGAGCCGGTGCTGACCGCTTGGGAAGTCAGAGACACCCTGTCAGGAGTCGATAAAGCTACCGGCACCACTCAGACTGGATTATCTGTCGACACAAGCAGCCTCGGCCCCCATGAATTTTCCATCACTGCGATTGATCGCGCCGGGAACTCGACCACGGCCTCCCTTTCATACACTGTTGTTTCCCCCTTCGCCGATTTCGTTATTCACAATGCGGAAGTGGCACTTGAGGGTGGGTCTCCTAGGGACGAGTTTTTGGTGGAGGGCACTTTCAGGACCGGCGGTTTTAGCAATGGAATCAATATGCCAAATGAAGCTATCACCGTAAGATTCGACGGGTTTACCCAAACCATTCCAGCGGCATCCTTTGTCCGAGAATCCAACGATCTAGGCTTTAAATATGATGGGGCATCCGGTGGCATCACCAGATTTATTGTTCGGGACGATGGACAATTTTTGGTCAAAGCGGAAATGCTGAAATTGCCCGGAGTCGGCTTGAGTTCGCCGGTTCGATTTTCCTTACGCATCGGTGATGATGTCGGACAAACGGACATCGGATTGGGAGTAATAGGACCATACCGTTTGGAGAGGCGCCAGACCCGGGACTTCTTTGGTACCGTGGTGTCTGCTGGTGAGGGAATCCTGACGGCCAAGACCAACGCCGGCATCGTCAGCGTCGCGGTTACCCCTGCCACCAGCATAAGGATGTCCCACAAGCCCGAAGCGGGATTATCTGACCTTATCGCCGGCGACTTGGTGGCGGTATCCCTGGTGGAACAGGACGGGGAATTTTTCGCCGATAAGATAGTCCGCGTTCCAGCTAAGACCAGAAACAAGCATGTGCCAGGTGAGGTTGTTGCTATCACCGATACTCACATAACCGTTGCGTCAACGGTGCCGGAAGCAGCGCCCGTGATCTTCCGGAGGGCCCAGAATACGCCGGTGCGATTTCATCGCGGCGAATCTGAGATCGGTGTCGGCGCTTTCGTAATAATTGGGGCAGTTCGCGATCCGCTCACCGGACTGCTTTCCACTGAAGCGAAAGAGATCAACGTGATTCCTAGGAAAGAATCGACCGGGAAAGCAGTCGACGGCGATCCGGCCGACGGTCTCAACCCCTTCAACCAGGCCAAAATCGTTGGGGTGCTTGAGGGTATAGACAAGGACGGGAATTGGATCGTGAATGGAATCCCGATAGCTATAGGCCCATTGACCCAGCTTGACGAAGGATTGACGGTGGGGCAAACCATTAAGGTTCATGCTGAGCTTATGCCTGGCGGCCGCCTGTTGGCGCGCCGGGCGGGAAAAACGGCCATGGGTTCAGAGGCCATTGGAGAAACCAAACTGGAAGGAGTTTTTGAAGGCATCGATGAGATGACCGGTGACTGGATTATCAGCGGGTTGAACATCAGGGTGGGGGTCACCGCCGACACAGATGGCTTTCCGTCGTTAGGGCAGACGATCAAGGTCTTAGCTCGGCTTGGAGACGGCGGTTCCATCTTAGTGAGGGAGATTGAAAATAGGCTCGATTCGGAATACACCGAAGCGGGTAACTCCGTGTTGAAGTTGCAAAGCGCGTTCTTAGGGGTCGATAGCCAAGGAAATTGGGAGGTCAACGGAGTAAAGTTTGCCGTTGACCGGTCCACCCGCTTAGAAGGCAGTCCAACTCTGAGACGGACCATCGCAGTAGAAGCCATCCGTCAGGAAGATGGTTCTCTATTGGCCCGAAGTATCTCAGGTGAGACGCCGGTTGGACGGCTGTCAGGGAACCGGGCCGAATTAACGGGCGTTATCGAGGAAGTGCTGGACAATGGATCGCTGGTGATTCAAGGGGTCACGATCGCGCGGGGCATCCTGACTGAGTCAGAGGGAGACATTCAGACCGGTGACTTCGTCGAAGTGGAAATACTGATTCAAAGGGGTGGCTCACTATTGGCGATGGGAGTTGTATTAAAGGACGAGTCGGCGCTACGCGATTATCCGGGTTCTAGCCCAGTAGACATGCAAGGGATATTGGACCGGGTAGATCCGGACGGCACATTGACCGTTAACGGCATCGCAATTACCGTCGGCCCGTTATCCCAAGTCAAGGGAAGCCTGATCTCCGGCGCCGGCGTCAGCGTGGAAGGCTTGTTTGCTCCGGACGGTTCTATAATGGCGCGAGAGCTAAGAATACGGGGAAGGCGAGCTGCCCTCGGCGGGGTGCAAGCCACCATACAAGGGTTGGTGGAAGAGGTGATACGGAACCGGTCAGGAAATGCGCGTGCCATCGTGATTGATGGCGTGGCGATAAACTTGGAAACTCTTACCCAGGTCAAAAGCGGTCTGGACAATGGGACCCCCGTGTTGGTCAGGGCATTCATCGTCGATGGCGAGTTCGTGGCCCGGGAGATCGAGGATATTGACACCTCCGAGGACCCGCCGACGATGGGCCGGTTCGTGATTAAAGGTTCCATAGACGACATCGATCATGACGATCAAGGCCAGCCCGAAATACTGAAGTTGAACGGACGTGATTTCGTAGTAAGCTCCATGGCCATCACCGGTGAAGCTCCGGTCGAGGGGAGCGCCGTGGAGATACAAGGCGATATCGATGATGGCGTTCTCCTCGCCACAAATATCGAGTCTGAACGGGAATCAACCGAGAATCAGGGACGGATCGAGTTCGATGTTCAAGGAGCCATAACATCGATCATAAACGATGAAAATGGCAACGTCGCCGGATTCGCGGTGGATGGCAACAGACTTTCCCTACGGACGCTTACCCTGTTTGATGGAATTTTGGAAAGAGGCATGGTTGTGCAAGTAGCCGGGATAGTCAGTGAAGGTCAGCTCCTGGCCAGCAGAATCAAGCAGATAGAGGAATCGCCCTAGAGAAGTGCCTGCAACATCCCTTGACAGGGAATTGGGAAAATTTTACACTCGAAGCAGCGAATAGACTTTGTCCTACTCGCGATAAACGGCCCGGTGGTGTAGTTGGTTTAACATACGGCCCTGTCAAGGCTGAGATCGTCGGTTCGAGTCCGATCCGGGTCGCCAAAATTAGGCACGGAAAAAGCCCCTGGGACAACCCCAGGGGCTTTTTTATTGCCAATAATATGGCAGGCCAAAATGGGAGCGCGGCGGCGGTTATGGAGACCAGGCCGGGTTTTTATCGGCGGTTTCGTTGAATGTTAGGCGGGTCTGGCCGGATCCGTTGGCGTTCATCGCGTAGATTTCGAAGTTCCCGTCGCGGTCGGTATGGAAGGCGATGCGGGCACCATCAGCAGACCAGGCCGGACTCTCATCAAAATATTCGTTGAAGGTGAGTCGATTTAGATTGGAGCCGTCGGTGTCCATGGCGTAAATTTCCCAGCCTCCGCTGTAGGTCTGGAAAAGTATGCGGCTGGCCCCGGGGGACCAGGCTGGGGAATAGGATGGGACGTAATCAGAATCCCCGGGTCTAAGGCGGGTCTCGTTGGACCCGTCGGCGTCCATGGAATATATGTTCCATTGTCCGTTGCGGAGGGCGTAAAAGGCGATGCGGAAGCCGTCGGGAGACCAGGATGCTGGGGCGAAATCAACAGAGTTGTTGAAGGTGATTCGGGTTTGGTTGGAGCCATCAGCATTCATGGTATAGATTTCGTAGTTCACTTCGCGGTTGGAATTGAAGCTAATGAGAGCGCCGTCGGGGGACCAGGTTGGGAACTGGTCAACAGATTCGCTGAAGGTGAGGCGGGTCTGGCTGGAACCGTCGGCGTTCATGGTGTAGACTTCCCAGTTTCCATCGCGATTGGAGTGGAAGGCGATGCGGGCGCCGTCGGGAGACCAGGTTGGACTCTCATCAGAAAAGTCGTTGGAGGTGAGTCGGGTCTGCTTGGAAGAGGGGCCGGCGTCCATGGTGTATATCTCCCAGTTCCCGTCGCGGAAGGACTGGAAGGCAATGCGGGCGACGGTGGATGACCAAGACGGGGCTGAATCAATAGCCGCGTTGAACGTGACGCGAGTCGGGTCGGATCCGTCAGCGTTCATCGTGTAAATTTGGGAGTTCCCGGCTCGTATGGTTTGGAAGACGATGCGGGTGCCGTCAGGGGACCAAGCCGGGGATGAATCCTCAACGCCGTTGAGGGTGAGGCGGATTTGATTGGAGCAGTCGGCGTTCATGATATAAATTTTCGAGTCATCGAAGCGGCCCCTAGAAAAGACGATGCGGGTACCGTTGGGAGACCAAGCTGGGTCCTTATCGGAAGAGTCATTGGAGGTGAGGCTGGTCTGGTTGGAGCCATCCGTGTTCATCGTGAAGATGCCATAGCTTTGATCGCGGAAGGAGTAAAAGGCGATGCGTGTGCTGTCGGGCGACCAGGCTAAGCCGTAATTTGTCTCTCGGAAGGTGAGAAGAGTTTGGTTAGAACCGTCGGCGTTCATGATGTAGATATCGCTATACCCGCGGCGACCGGAAGTAAAGGCGATCAGGTCGCCGTTGGGAGACCAGATCGGACTGATGTCGCCAGCGCCGTCGGAGGTGAGGCGAGTCTGGTTGGACCCGTCGGCGTTCATGGTATAGATTTCGTTGTTGCCGTCGCGGCGGGAGGAAAAGGCGATGAGGGCGCCGTCGGAGGACCAGGCTGGGCTGTAATCACCATCCTCGTTGAAGGTGAGTCGGGTCTGGTTGGAGCCATCCGCGTTCATGGTATAGATTTGGTTCGACCCGTCGCGGTCTGAAGCGAAGACGATCCTGTCAGTCGCACGGGTCGGTGGGGCAACCGGCTCAGGGGTGGGAGTGGCGATGGGTGAGGGCGTTGAAGTAGGAGTGGGAGCGGCGGTAGGTACGGGCGTTGGGCTGAGCGTTGGGCTAGGCGTGCGAGTAGGCATGGGTGTGGCGGTGGTGCGGGCGCCGAAGTAGGCTTGGCCGTGGGAACTGGCGTGGCTGCCGGCGGAGGGACAGGAGTAGCGGTAGGAGCTAGTGGCGCTGCTACCCCGGGAGTCGACTTGGGCACCGGTGCGGCAGTAGCAGCCGGTACCGGCGTGCTCGTGGCTGGTGGAACACGAGTCGCAGCGGCAGGCGGGATTTCCGTGGCAGTGGTAGCCGAAACAGGGGCAGGTGTGTGAGAAGGAACCGCCGTTGCCTCTGACGCTGTGATGGCGGTTGCTCCCGCCGTCTCATCAGGCGTCGCCGTGCTGTCTTGCACCAGGGCCTCTCCCACCCGCTGACGGGCATCATCGAGCCGCTCTTGGGCTCCACAAGCGACTGTTAACAACGCAGCCAAGGTGAGAATTAATATCGGAACCAGTTGTCTGGAACGGTCGAGTAAATCCATCTATACCTCGTGGTCTTCTGGGATCGGGTCGATCAGATTTCGCCTGACCGAAGGAACGGACTGCCCGGAGCGAAACTGGGGAATGGACGAGATTAGGCCGGCAAGGCCCACCGATGAGTTTAGTTAATCGGGGATATTCTGATCAAACCGATTACGTACCTAGGAGTAACGTGGACTATAAGACGGTGGCCAGAGCGCGTCAACTGGTATCTGTTTCGTTAAAATATCACACCCTAATGGGGTATGGTTCTCCCAATTTAACGGGGCGAAGCGACTGATGGGTTTTCAGAGTAGAGACGGGGCTTACTTCTTCATAGTTCTTAACAGCCCATATAGAAAAAACAAGATTGCCAGGCCAACGAACACCATTTCCCATACGTCCCGGTGATCGAGGAAGGTGCGGAAAGCTAGTCCAAAGCAAATTGAAGACGCACCGGTCGGCCAGCGGCCTGATAGGGAAAACAGGATCTTGTGGATCAGTATCGGCTATGGACCAGCATAGCGAATGATCACGTCCTGCTAACGGCGAATCACCGGTCTCGGTAACCCCAAAACGCCACAAATACAGTGGCGATGGCGGCGAAAAAGGGAGCACAGATCGCGCCTACCGGAACCGTTAATTCAGTCCCCCCAGTTTTGATAATCTGCAGATTTGGCGCGAATACCCCGATAAGCATTACCGCGATCCATACGACGATGATCGCCGCGGTTACCGAGGTAAACTTCGGTTTCATTTCGGTTGGCTCCAAAGGGCGTCGAGCTCTAGCTGATAAGAATTATAGGCTTGAAAGCCGATTCCGCGGATGTTAACTCCAGTGCGAATTCCGGCAGGAAAGCCGTCCTTCGGCCGCGCATCTGATTCGGCGTCTACACCGAACAGCCGCGTCTTATTTCCAGCCGTTAACCAGCCGTCGGCCTCACCTTTTCGCTGAGCAGACGCAGGGATGTCTCGGTATTCTCTTTGGACATCAGGCCCCGGTTGGTCAGCATCAGGTTTTTCACGCCCACTTCGCTCAACAAGCGGACCTGCTCAGCTACCCTTTCTGGTGAGCCGATCAGATTTTCGCCGACGGCAGTGTTGGGCTGGGGACCATAAGCGGAACGCGGGAGGCCCATCGTCCCGACGGAAACTTCCTGGTCCTTTGGGTTCCACTTCTCCCGCATTTCGGCGACGTGTTTGCTGGCCGGCTCCCAGGCGGTGAAAAATTGATCCAAGGCTTGGTCGTTGGTTGCGGCCACATGGCATTCGTACCAGAACCACGATTGGTCAATCGCTTTGTCGGCCGTTGCCTCGTCGAACCCCGATGCGAGCATCGTGTCGCGATACAACTTGAGCAACCTGGCCACCACCTCAACCGAACGCCCTCGAAAAAGGACAGGCCGAGCTATCTTGCCCATGCTGATTATGGACTCTTCGCTGAGACAAGCGCGGGCCAAGGGGGGATGAGGCTTTTGGTATGGGCGGGGGCGAACCGCTGGGAACGTGACATTCCAGTATTTGCCATGGAAGTCCAACCCTTCGGTGGTCCAGGCTTTGACCAGAAGGTCTTCGGCCTCCTCAAGCTTGGCTCGTCCCTCGGCCACCGTCGTACCGAATCCTACGTACTCAAAGGCGTTATAGTTGGATCCGCGGCCGGTGCCAACGATCAGGCGGCCCTTGCTTAGGTTGTCTACCAGGGACGTCTGAATGGCTAGTTGGACTGGGTTGTGCAACGCCATTTCTATGATACCCATCCCGATCTGCACCCGGTGGGTCTTCATCGCCACCGCCGCCGCGAACACCAGCGGGTCTCCGTAGATCGCTTCTCCGATGAAGTGGTGCTCCGCGATCCATATGGCGTCAAACCCCAATTCCTCGACCAGTTCGGCCTCTTGAAGGCAGTCCTCGATGGCCTGGTAGTCGCGGGATGGATCGAAGTTCATGGGATAGAAAAAGTGCCCGAATCGCATACTGGTTTCCTCCGAAAGTTAAGGCGCGCTTCCCAGGTTACTCTTGAAGCAGCGCGGCGCAAGATACCTTTGATGATTTTGCTTTAGGGCAGCATCGGAAGCGTGGCAACGGCAACGAGTGTAGCAACGCCTACCTGGACGGTCAAGGGAATGGCCGCTCTCTAGCCGTGGAAATAGGCACAAATCGAGGCCGGGGTATAATCTCATTTCGGTCTGGAATCGAAACGCGGGTTTTATAGGGCGAGGAATGATATGGACAAGATGCGGGGAATGGTCGCGATCGTTACCGGAAGCAGCAGAGGTCTCGGGCGCGCTATCGCCCTGGAATACGGCCGGGAAGGCGCCACGGTGGTGGCCTGCGCCCGCCCCGCGTCACCCACCCAACTACCGGGAACCGTTGCTGAAACTGCTCAGGCGATCCAAGACCAAGGCGGTGAATCCTTGGCGATAGCCTGCGACGTATCCGATGAGGTACAAGTGAAGAGCATGGTCCAACAGGTGGTGGACCGTTACGGGAAAGTGGATGTGCTGGTTAATAACGCCGGCATCATGATCCTGGGAGAATCCTTCCTGGACATTGAGCCCGGCAGATGGGACCAGTTGATGAACGTTAATCTGCGCGGAGCTTACCTGACTTGCCGGTATGTGTTGCCGGTGATGATGAGTCAACGGCGCGGCAGCATCGTCAACATCGGTTCCTTCGCGGCCTCAGACCCCAGGATTAACGGTACGGCTTACTGTACCAGCAAGGCGGCGTTGCATATGTTTAGCCAGTGCCTAGCTCAGGATATGCGAGAATACAACATAGCGGTTAACATCCTGGATCCGGGCTCCATGAAGAGTGAAGGCTCGTCGGTCATCCCTTGGGCGCAACACGATTGGGATCAAAGGGTTGAACCGGAGGTCGTCGGCCCTTCCGCCGTGTATCTAGCGCTAAGAGACGCCCAGTCCCTCACCGGTCAGATGGTCCTCCGTAGGGAGTTCGGCCAGACTTGGGGGGAATAGTCGAGTTACAAACACCTATGATTCGAGTCTCTGATGTTTAATGACCTTGGATATCTGAACCGGTCACGTAGAAGTGGATTATTCGTGGGGCTTTTGCTGGCGGGAATTATCGCGTTGGCCGGCTGCGCCAAGAACCAGTCAACACCGTCGCCCACCGCTACACCCACTCCGGTGGCGGAATCGGCTCCAACGCCAACGGCAACCGCCGATCCGGTTCCGACGATAGTTGTCCCCCGTAATGATGTAATCGATGCAAGCGTTGTTGGTAGTGTCTCCCAAGAGTTGATTCTGCCTAGAGAGAATTACGACGTTTCCCGAAGCGTGTCTGAGTTGGTGAAGCCCCACTTTTTCGCTACCTCCACCGATGGGGTATTGGTCGAACCTGAAGGAGACCCGAACCTGGTCTTGGAGCTGAATGGGAAGGTCAAACTCCGCTTGATGCAAGGGGACCAGAGCCGGTACTTGGATCTGTTGGCATTGGAGTCTGACCTCATCGGCGAACATCCGGTGCACAAGGTATTCCGGCTTAGGGCCATGGGTGTACCCCTGGCCGAAGGTTTGGCCGGAAAACTGGAGCCGGATAGCTTTTCCAATGACCTGTTTCATTCCGTGGAATTCCAGTACCTCCAGGATAAGGAGACCGGCGGTGTCGTTTCCGAGGTGTTCCCCGACGGCACCTTCCTGGTCATCCCCTTTGATCTGCCGGAAGAATGGGATGGCGCTCAGCCCGTCGTTGAGGCCAACCTCTTGGACATCCAACCCGGAACGCGGCTCCGATTCATTCCCAGCGGCGCGGGGGCTTTCCAGTTGGAATCGGACACCGGACAGAGTCTCGACCCTGTCTTAGGTCCGGCCCTGTCCTTGGATGACGGCGGCGGCGCCCCGCCCGACGACGGCTTTTCCGAGATTACTTTGGTGACGCCCTTCCCTTTTCTAGGCGTTGATTACGACTCGATCTTCGTTGGCTCCGACGGCCATATCACGTTAGGGGCTGGGGACGGCACCAGCGCCGGCCGTACCGCTGAAAGACATCTCGGAGGCCCGCCGAGACTTTCGGTGTTGCTGACCGACCTGGACCCCGCGTGCGCCGGCAGCGTTCATGCCGACGTTCGTTCGGACCGGGCGGTGGTGACCTGGAATCAAGTCGCCCATATCGAGCGAGGCTCCGCCGATGGGTGCGATTCGGATACGCCAACCAATACCTTCCAAGCGGTTCTCCATGCTGATGGGACTGTCGAGTACGTCTACGGGCAGTTGGACACGGAATTCTTGTCCGAGACCGGAGGCAACCGGGAGGCGGTTATCGGTATCGCCCAGGGGAACACGGAAGAATCCGTCAAGGAAGTCGACTTGTCCGGGGACCTGCCTCTGGAACAGGAGATCGGGGCCATATTTGAAGAATTTAGGCCCCCGCCCGCGGAGTCTCCCAAGCCTGACCTGTCCTCCCCTACTCACTTCCACGTGAACCCGCGAGCCCTAAGCGCGGGAGACTCCAGCCTGGCCAAGGAATACGAAGAAGAGATCCTGGCCTTGCCCTTTGACGAGCAACGTTATCCGGCCACGCCCTTGGCGCGCAAGCAATGTGGCGTGTACCAGGAGAGCCTGCAAGACCCGGTTTACGTCCAGTTATTATCATCCGTAGGGTACCAGTTCGATTCGGATCAACCGGGTCCGGATGGTAATTATGCCTCCCGGCTTTTTGGCGAACGCGTATTCCAGCTTTTGAGAGGGGGCGTAGGGGAAAAATTTAGATATTTTGGGTTTGAAAGTTCCTGGGTGGCCGGCGTATTGACCGGGCTGGATGTCTCCTGGCTAGAAGAGTGCGATACCTCCAGCGGGCTACGCCGCTATCGAGTGAGTGGCGCGGATTCGGACGAATTCTACACGATAGTCCGCCGCTCTCTGGAGACCGATAAGAAGCAACGGCACAAGATTTTTAAGCTAGACGCTGCCGGGGAGGGACGCGAGATCTATACCTCGCCGGGCGTGATGCTTATGGCCCTGCCCCTGCCCTGGGACGATACCCGCTGGATGATAAGCTCCGAAGGTTGGCCTGGCCCTGAAGAAGGGAAGCGGGCCGATCCCAGATGGCAGTCGGTCTATATAGTCGACGTCAACAACCCGGACGAGTACGAAGAAGTTGAATATCCTATTTCCCAGTACCCAGAGGCCCCTGAGGAGGGTTTGTATGGAGTCTCGGCCGCCTTGAGTTCCGACAGCCAAAACCTATTCAACACCCTGTACGGATTCATTGATGAGGGAGGCGGCCTTTGGGCGGTGGACCTGACCGATAGGGAATTCCATACGAACCCCGACAGTTTTGCCAGAATCGTGGACTGGGACCATCTTCTTAGCTGGGTCGTGCTGGAGGAACAAACGGAAGGACCCTCTCCCAGCAAGGTCCTGTTCACCACCGGAAAAGAAGTGCGCGACGACTTCGCCATGACCGCCAATCTGCTGCGAATCAACGATGCCGGCATTGATTCCACGGTGGTCAGTAAAAAGAGGCTCCTACAAATGGTCGGCTGGAACCCGGTCCCCTTCGCCTGGCAGCAACTACCGGACCATAAGTTCAGAGTCGCCGTGGAGACCCACTTCAACTACGAAAGCTCCCTGCTACCCAGGGCCAAGGGAGTGTATATCATACCGGTGGATGCCGGCGTAGAAGACTGAAAAGCTCAGATTACCCCACGAAATGTCATTCTGAGGAGTGGAGCGACGAAAGGTTCTCACACCCCGGACTAGATTCTTCGTTTCGCTCAGAATAACGGGTCCTCGCGTAGCGGGGGACTCAACGTAACTTCACTCCGTCTTGGGACGCCTTATCAGAACCGTCACCACCAGGTTGTCTTCAATCCTGGTGGTGCTGTGGGACACTACCTCCCAATCGCCGCCCTCGTAGGTGGGCAGCGACGCCGACAGGCGCTCCCCAAACTCCGCCAAGGGCTGGACGATGGCGCCGCTGATGGATTCGGCCGGAGATTCGGCGGTAATCTCCGGCCCCAGACTGATCGTGGTGGCCGTGAAGCCGTAGTCGTAGTCCATAAAATTCGATACAACTCTCTCATCGGCTGTCATCAGCCGGTCTTAAGTACGTCTTACCAGCCCTTAAATCACGAATTGCCGGCGATCGCAGGCCGCAGGCCAAGGCTTGGCGAAACGGCCTCGTACGCTTGGGCAGCTTGGTAGAGTAAGGGTTCTTCAAAGGGACGCCCGATCAACTGGACACCGATGGGCAGACCGCCCTTGGTGAATCCGCAAGGGACGGACATGGCGGGCAGCCCGGTGGAGTTGCTGGGGCTGGTGCATCTTGACGTCATGCCCGCTCCGGGGCCCCTGACGGGATAATCAGCGCCCGCGATGTTGACGGTTTCCGAGTTGATCGGCCAGGCCGCGACAGGGGCCGATGGGGTGACCAGGAAGTCTACGTCCTGAAGGACTTTCGCATACTCTTCTTTGATGATCCGCTGCACTTTCAGGGCTTTGGAATAGTCCCTTCCCAGAATGAACTGGCCGGCCAGGGTCCGGTACAGAACGGTGGGACCGTAGTCATCCCGCCCCCTCTCGATCAACGGCTCGTGGGTCACGATGCTATCCGCCATGCCCGCTATGCGCATCGCCCCGGCATATTTCATGCTGGGCAATGCCACTGGGCGGACTTCCACACCCAACTCTGCCATGGCGTCGATGGCCAGACGGACGGCCGCTTCTACTTCCGGGTCCAGCATGTCGAAATAGTAGTCGCTGGGTACGCCCATCTTGAGTCCGGTGAGTCCCCGATCCAGGAATTCCGAGAAGTCTGGGACGGGGACGGGCACCGTGCTGGGGTCCAGAGGGTCGTACCCGGCTATCGCTTGGAGTACCAGAGCACTGTCGCTGACCGACCGGGTCATGGGGCCGATGTGGTCGCCGTTGAAACTGGTGACTTGCAGGCCCCGCTGGCTCACCCGCCCGTATGTCTGCTTCATGCCAACCACGCCGCAAAAGTTGGCCGGACCTCGCACCGAGCCGCCCAGGTCGGTGCCCAAAGACGCGAAGGTCACGCCGGCCGCCACGTTGGCGCCCCCTCCCCCACTGGATCCTCCAGGAATGTGGTCCAGGTTCCAGGGGTTGTGCACCGCCCCGTAATGGAGGTTGTTGGAGGTGGGTCCGGCGGCAAACTCCTCCAGGTTCTCCTTGCCCAAGATGATGGCTCCGGCTTCTTTCATCCTTGTGACTACCAATGCGTCCTCGTCCGGCACATGGTCGGCCAATACCTTGGAGCCAACGGTGGTCTTGATGTGGGCGGTGGCGATGTTGTCTTTGATCCCGATGGGAATGCCGTGCAGTGGCCCCCGGTGCTCCCCCCGCATCAGCGCCGCCTCTTGCTCCTTCGCTTGGGACCTCGCTTGATCGTGGAGCAAGGTGATGAACGAGTTCAGTTTGGGTTGAAGCCGATCGGCCTGGGCCAACGCGGCCTCGGTTAGCTCTACCGGAGAGATTTCCTTGGCTTTGATCCTCGGCGCCAGTTCCGAGATCGTAAGTGTGAGCAGATCAGAGTCAGCCATCAGTTTTCACCGCCTTCGTCAGCATGAAGCAATCGGCCGGACATGATGTCCGATAGGTCCAGGTCTCTCAGTTTTTCCACTTCCGCCAAGTAGCCGTTCAGCGCGGGGGCTACCAGGTCCAACTCCTCGTCCGATATCTCGAACCCGTGATAGTCGCGGATCATCGCTTTCAGGGTTTCCTTCTCGATCGGCATGTTCGTCACCTGCCTTCGTCTTGAATCAAGTTTAGGGAGTGTAAGCCAGGTTGGGGAAGAGCGCAATGATCGATTAAAGACCGGATTGACCGGCCACGGCGCCGAAGCTAAAATGCGCCCAAATAGATAGGGAGAAGTTCAAGTCATGTCAAAGATGCGAGATCGATTCCGCGAAGTCCTATCCCGGCCCGACTGCACCCTAGCCGCCAACATTTTCGACCCTCTATCGGCCCGCATCGCCCATATGTTGGATTATGAAGTCTGCTTTCTGTCCGGGTCGGTCGGTAAGGTAGCTAATTTGGGAGTGCCGGACATCGTTCTTTACAACTCCTCAGACTCGGTCGACCATTGCCGCCGAATCATGCGCATGGCGGACGTAAGCCTGATGTTGGATGGCGAGGAAGGATTCGGCAACGCGGTGAACACCATGCGCACCGTTAAGGAATTGGAAGCCGTGGGTGTTTCGGCCATAGAGATCGAAGACAATATCGCCCGCGCTCGGTTCGATTCATGGGACCCGGGGTTGGCTTCCCAAGCCGAGCAGGTGGGAAAGCTGGAAGCGGCGGTGGCCGCCCGCAACGATCCCGGTACCGTTATCGTAGCCCGCACCTCCGCCCTGACCTATTGCCCCTTGGATGAGGCCTTGGACCGGATCAGCGCCTATTCGCAAACCGGTGTCGAGGCGGTCAGGCTAACCGGCCTCAAGACCAGGGAGCAGCTTGAGGCGATACATCAAGCAACCCCGCTGCCCTTGACTGTGTTGAGCCCTCCCGACGACATGAGGAACGACCCTGCATTCATGGCCGCCAACGGTGTGAGAATCGTGATGGCGGGCAACCCCGCTTTCGGAATGGCGGTGAAAGCCGTTTACGACTGCTTCAAGCACCTGCAGGACGGCGGGGACGTGGCAGACCTGGCCTCAAACGAGGCTTCACCAGAGTTGTTGCGGGAGGTCAACCGGACCGATGAGTTCATCCAGATGCAGGAATTGTACCTGCGGTCCTAAGGAAGCCGGGCGACTTCCTCTCTAATCTCCTCCTTCGCAATGGGAAGGAGATTTCCATCCCCTCTTTACGGGGGGAGTTAGAGCCTGTACTTAGCGCAGCAGAAAGGATGGGGTGCTAGGGTCAGGATCCAGGACTTTCTTCAACCTCGATCCGGAGGTCGCTGGCCAAAACCTCCAGATTGAACGCCTCGTCTTTTTGGGTTCTTAAGTCAAAGTAAAGAATTGTGTGGGCGATGATTAGAAATGGCGCCGTGATAATCGTGCCTATCGTCGCCCCTGCAACTGGGATGAAGCCAACCAGCAAGCCGATTATCACGCCTAAGATTCCAAACAAGATCCCCGCGACGAAAAAGATCGAGGCGACCCGTGACCAACTGCCACGAACCAACTCCGCGCTTCTAGACATGGCTGCCCGGGGTCCTAGTTCCTCCACTGAAGCGGTTTGAAGGATGAACACCCAGAGTCCCCCGTATCGTATGGCGAAAGGAATTCCAAGCACGGTTATCCACATCAGGAGCAAAGCGAACCCGGAGAGAATCAATGCATCAAGCCTTGGGAAAAATCTATTTAGGGAAGAGTAATACGCGACTTCTACCTGTATCGGCCTCCAGAGGAATTGCTCGGATATCCCGTGGATCAAGGCGCCCTGCATCAGGATCCATGCCAGCCCTACAAGAAGCGATTTCGCCAGGTAATTAAATATATAACGGATCCAAACTGAGGCGGTTGGAATCTCCTGGGGCGGAAATTCCATCGGGAATTCGTTCGATCTGAATAAGAGCCACGTCAACATGCTCAAGGGGATCTGTACAATGGCGGCAATCGCTAGGAAGCCTAAAGCGTTACGCCGGTACATGCGAATGGTTTCTGAAAGAATCTTGCCGAGAGTGAACGGCCCTATTGGGTTAACTTGCATGGCTACCCCTCGTTCGGCGACTCAAAGGTCCGGGCCATCGGATTAAACATGCAGCCCTCCACGAAGATGTCGAAAAAGTCAGGCGTAGACTCCAATTCGACGTGCTCTACACGCCGCACCAACTCCTCGGCCGTCTGCCGCATCTTGCCGGAGATGAGCATCAGAGTGGCCCCCTCCAGCGACGCGTTGCCCATCTTGGTTATCTTGCCGGGAGGAAAATCGGCGATGAAGCCGATCTGCATCGCGTTGTCCACGTTGATGTGGTTAGCGAAGGCGCCCGCCAGATACAGCTGGCTGATCTCCTCCAGGGGTGCTCCGTAGTTTCTCAAGACGATGTACTGGCCCGAATAGTTGGCCGACTTGGCCTGGGCTAGGGCGCTGATGTCGGCGCGTGTAAGCGACATGCCTTGTTCCGGCGCGAAGAAAAACTCGTTTCCGCCGTCGAGAAACGCGCCTAAATGGTTCATCTGGCCGCCGGACCTCAGTTGGGCCAACAAGTCCACCAACCCCGAGCCGCAGATCCCCCGAGGTTCAACCCCGCCAATAGTCCGGCAGTCGGCGCGGCCGTTCACCAATTCCACCGACTCCACGGCGCCGTCGTAACTGGGCATTCCGAACGTGATCTGTCCGCCTTCAAATGCCGGACCCGCTGGGCAGGACGCGGCCATCATGCGGTGTCGATTGCCGATGACCACTTCGGTATTGGTGCCCACGTCCACCAGCATCACCACATCGTCAGTCTGGTCCATGCCCACGGCCAGGAGGTCGGCGGCGACGTCCGCTCCGACATGACAGCCGATCAAAGGACCGCCGTAAACATTGGCGTCGGGGTGTACCCGCAGGTCCAGGTCTCCCGCGCGCACGTTTAGGGCGGTGGTGGCCCGCTTGCCCTGGTGGAGCTCTATCTCGGTTGAAGACTGGTAGGGTCTCTCGCCGATGGATTGCACGTCAAGGCCAAACAGCAGGTCCCGCATGGTGGAATTGGCCACCACGACGACTTCGTAGATGCGGCGGCGGTGGAACCCTAGACTGCGGGCCATCTCCCCGATCTCAAAATTTATGGCGGACAACATCACCTGCCGCAACTCGCCCCGGTTTGGGCCGCCGTCGTAGGCGATGCGGTTCATTACGTCGCTGCCGCCGAACTTTTGAGGGTTTTCGAAGGACGCGGTGTGTATGGTGGCGCCGGATTCCAAGTCCACCAGATTCATCGCCACAGTGGTGGTGCCGACGTCTATGGCCAACCCATAGATGCTGCCCTGATAGCGGCCGGTCTGGCGGCCGTTGAACAAGACGGAATCTCCCTCACGCACTGTCAGAGGGTCCGGGTCGATGTCGCGATGGACGGAATGGGTGAGGATTCTCGGCTGGCGGCGCAAGGGAGCGAACTCGACGTCTGCGCCGGAGTCGGCGATAGATGCCTGGCAGGCCAGCCGGTAGTTGCCGCTCAGGAAAGATTCGGCCTTGCTGGGAGGACTCAGACCCTCCATGCCCCGCCTGATCTCCACGATGCATTCGTGGCAATCGCCCACCCTGCCGCAGGAGGTGGGTACCCTGACTCTAACTTCGTCGGCGTAGTCGAATATCGTGCGTCCGGCGGTTAGCTCAATGACTTGGCCGGAGTGATGTAGGGGAGACATGGCGGTATTGTAGCATCGTGAATCGGAGGGCTTGCCGCTGCATCGCCAATGTCATTGCTCCGAAAATAGAATTGACAACCTTCGGCCGCGCTCCGACACCAGCCCTTCGGCGGAAGGGCGGCGAGGAATCTTAGGTGACTGCTACAACCAGGTATGAGACTCCTCTCCTTCCGCCGAAGGATCGGAGTGACAGTGTCGGGCAAGTTCGCGGACCGGGGGTGCTTGATGATCGGACGTTGGTATGAGGAGTTGCGTGAGGAGCGTTATTCCGGTGTTTTTTCGGCTTCCCAGGCTTCGAGATAATCTAGATCGTCGCTGCCCAGACAGACCGGCAAGTCGTCCCCGGCGGGTGGGTGGGACTGGTTGCGGCAGCCAAAATTGGCGGTGCACAGGTCTTGAGCGTTCTTGTAGGGGCATCGCCAGGTTGAAACCTCGTTGGCGGTTTCCCCGATCCCCTTCAGGATGTCCTGCAGCCGGGCCATGCTGGCCTGGACACGGGCTTTGTCTACGCTATTTTCCACAGGTCCGATTCCTCAGGTCGCCGCCGGCGCCGCTTTGGGAATCTCTTCCAGGCCCAACAATCGTTTGGCCAGTGTTACACAGTCCATGGCGTCCTTACCGTAGCCGTCGGAGCCCATGTCGTCGGCGAATTCCTGATTCAGGGGGGCGCCGCCCACCATTATCCTGACTTCGTCGCGCATTCCAGCGTCCTCAAACGCCTGGATGGTCCGGCCCATGTTGGGCATGGTGGTGGTGAGCAGGGCCGACATGCCCAGCACTTGAGCGCCGTGCTCCAAGACGGCATCTATAAATTCTTCGGGTTTGGTGTCCACCCCCAGGTCGTGGACGGTGAACCCGGAGCCGCGAAGCATCATGATGCACAGGTTCTTGCCTATGTCGTGCAGGTCTCCTTTGACCGTTCCCATGACCACGATGCCTAGGGGTTCGATGCCGGATGCGGAGAGGATCGGGTCTAGGTAGACCATGCCGGCCTTCATGGCCCGGGCGGCTACCAAAACTTCCGGCACGAATATGATGTTATCCCGGAACTTGATCCCCACCACCGCCATGCCGGCAATAAGGCCGTTGTCCAGGATGGTCTCCGCGGAATAGCCTTGGCCAAGGGCCTCCTGAGTGAGACGGTCAACCTCAACGTTTTGGCCGGTTATCAGGTCATAGGCGATCTGCTGCATCAGGGCGTCCGATTCGTCAAACAGGCCCCGGATATGTCTAAGCTCGGCCGGGTTGGACACGTGGCCTAACTCCTGCTCCAAGCCATCGTTAACTATGGTCACGTTGCGTTCTCCATTCAGGGTTTCAAGAGGGTATCTTGAGATTCGGAAGCCGGGTCCTTCGACAGGCTCAGGACGAACGGAATGGAGGGTGCCCTACCGTTCGTGGTGAGCTCGTCGAACCACCGCTTGCGACACCGTCCTAGCTGTGCTCCTCGGTCCAAGCCTTGACCGCGCGGGGAATCTCGATCAGGTTTTCTAGTTTGGTGGCCAAGGGCACGGCGCATTCGGGGGCAATCATCTGCACTCCGGCGTCCAGGCACCGGAACACTTCCTGCCGGACCTCCTCCGGGCCGCGGGCGTACAGGGTTTCCGGGTTGTTGATGTTGCCAACCAAGCCGATGCGTCCGTTGACGATATCCATGGCCTGCTGGGGGTCATTCTTGGAGTCGAAATGGAAGCTGGACATGCCGGTCTGGGCGATGTAGTCCATGCGGTCCAGGGTGTTGCCGCAGATGTGCAGGATCAATGGCACTTTGAGACGCTCGGCCATCTCCTGATGAATCTCCATCAAGAACTTACGGTAGTACTCGCCGCTTACCAGGTCGCCGGTGGCATGGTCCGGGAAAGTTAGAGCGTCGGCCCCCGCCGCTATCTGAGCCTCGCCGAACAGCACCGATATCTCTTTCAGCTTGTGCATGGACCGCAGCACCATGTCCGGGTCGTCGACGGTCATCAGGAGGAAGTTCTCCACCCCGAAAACGTGGTAGGCCAGGGTCCATGGACCCATGGTCTTGCCGATGACCGCCACCCGGTCGCCGAACTCTTGCTTGAGCAGCTCTATCGACTTGGTGATGGCCAGATTGTCCCGGTGTTCCAGGAACCCAGGCGGTATGTGGATGTCTTCCAACCCCTTCCATATCGGATTGGCCATCCGTACCGTGGGCCAATTGTCCTTGTCTTCCCATTGCATGTCGCAGCCCAGGGCCGAAGACTCCTGGATGATGGTGAAGTAGGGCATAACAGAATCGAAGCCCAGTTCGGTGTGGCCCGTGGCGGCCAGCCGGGCGGCCAATTCCGGGTCGCGGCAAGCGTCGGGGAACGGCGCGTCGGTCAAGTCCATCAGGTCCACGGTGGCGACGTTGGTGGGATTTGCCACGGGGGTGCGGTCCACCGGCTGCATCGCCAGGGCGTTCATCACCCGTTGCCGGGGGGTCATGGTTTCAACAAATGCCATGGCATCTCCTCTAGTAAATACGGCCATTAGTCAGCGTAATCTGTGCCACCAACCCCGTTCGTGGTGAGCTTGTCGAACCACCGGCGCACCGACCTTCGACACGCTCAGGGCGAACGGAAGATTTTAATGCACATTCCATACCGGGTCTAGGTGGCCGAGAAGCCCAGGGTGCTGGTGGTCATCTGACCTCGCATAGCATCCGCTTCCATCATGTTTTCCACGGCGCTGATGTTTCGTGAATAGGGCATCAGTATTCCCATGAGACGGTCGTGGCGTTGGCCGCAGGGAAACGCTACTTCCGCGTCGCCCACATTTTCCATCTCGCCGTACCGCACGAACCCGGCCACCACCAAACGCAACCTGGCGGGGATGCTGGGAGCCTCGCCGGTGGCCGAGATCTCGTAAACGCAACGGCCCGCCGATTCTTGGCCCGCGACGCTCAGAGTGAGCTTGGTTTTTGTGTCCCGGATGGATAGGCCGTCGCCCTCCGGGGAAAAGTCCGGACTTTTGCCCACTGCCTGAGCCAGCAGGAATCTAAGTGCCCGTAGATGCAAGTCGCCACAAAGGAATCTGATCTTGTCGTGGGTGTCTTCTATCGGCGTCAGTCCGCCCAGAGCAACGAATTGGTCGCGGATAGCGGCGATCCTTTCCTCCAAGCCAGGTTTGTTACTGAAGCTCCAAAGGGTGCAGACGCCGTCTTTCAGATACAGGCCGACGCTGATGTCGTGGAAATGGGGGTCCATGGACACCAATTCCAGGCACTTACCGTACTCATCAATCACTTGAGCCACGCTGGGGCGGCTGGCGCTGGTCACGGCCGCACCAGGCTTGCCACCGACGTCTTCAACGCCCGAATGTGTTCCGGTCCCGTCCCACAGCAACCTCCGACGATGTTGACGCCCATCTCGGCCAGTGCCTTGAATCGATCTGCCATGAACTCCGAGGATTCGGGATAGACGATCTCGCCTTTTTGCAGCGTCGGGATCCCCGCGTTGGAGTGGATCAACAATGGGGCGCTGGTTGCTTCCCGCATCGCCGCGGCAACCTCCAGCATGATGTCGATGCCGTTGCCACAGTTTGAGCCCACCACGTCGGCGCCGGCGTCTAGCAGCCCCTCCACCGCCTGTTCCGGAGTAACTCCCATCATGGTGAAGAACCCCCTTGGCCCTTTGTCGAATACCATCGTGGCGATCACCGCCAAACCGGTGTTTTCTTTGGCCGCTTGAATGGCTAATCGAGCCTCTTCCAGCGCCGTCATGGTTTCGATCACCACACCGTCGGCCCCGCCTTCCTCCAACGCCAACATCTGCTCGGTAAAGGCGTCCAGCATCTCCGGCTCTGATACTTCGCCCAAGGGTTGGAGAAATTCTCCAGACGGGCCCACCGAGCCGATGACGAAGCCGCCGGCCGGCGCTTGACTCCGGGCATGCTCCGCCGCCAAACGGTTGAACTCGGCCACCCGGTCCCCGTAGCCGTACTTGGCCAACATGAACCGGTTCGCTCCGAAAGAGTTGGTCAAGACCATTTCGGAACCGGCGTCGAAGTAGGCTCTCGCCATTCCTTGAATCACCTCAGGATGGCTAGCGTTGAACTCTTCGGGGCAAGCGCCGGGTTCCAGGCCGTGGGACTGGAGGTAAGTCCCGGTGGCGCCATCGGAGACCAGCACTTTCCCGCTGGTCAGCCTTTCAAGGAACCTATTTAGACGTTTTCCGGTCTCGCTCAATCTGCCCAACCACCTGATGCCCAGTCGATCTGGTTCGATTGTAAACCGTTTCGAGTGTGGGTATGATTCTAATGCGATCAGGCGTATCCGGCTTTACCGGCGCCGGCTTCCGCGTGCCCGCGTTTAACGGCTCTGACCGTTTGCTAATTGTAGACGATTCGGCGGGCTTTAGCACTTGGAGGTGACACGATGGTGGACCGAGACGAACTGCTGCATCGGGCGGCGGGTCTGGTCCCGGCGCTGCGAGAGCGAGCGGCCCACACCGAAGAACTGCGCCAAATCCCCCAAGATACCATAGACGACTTTCATGCTTCCGGCATCTTGCGGGCGTCTCAGCCGGCGCGGTTCGGCGGATATGAGATCGACTATCCCGTGGTGCTGGACATCGCCGCCGAGTTGGGGCGGGGTTGTGGGTCGAGTTCTTGGTGTTACTCCATATGGGCCAGCCACAACTGGCTGGTAGGAATGTACCCGGAGAAAGCTCAAGAGGAGTACTGGGCCGATTCGGCGGACGTGCTGTCGTCCACCTCCTTCAATCCCACGAGGGCCAAGGTAACCCCGGCCAAGGGAGGCTACAAGCTCGGCGGACGTTGGGATTTTTCCAGCGGCTGCGACGCCGCCGAGTGGGCCATGCTGGGCGGCGTCGCAGCCGAGGGCCTGCGATGGTTCTTGGTGCCGCGGCGCGACTACACCATCGAGGACACCTGGTTCGTTTCCGGCCTGCGGGGCACCGGCAGCAAGGACATCGTGATAGAGGAAGCCTTCATTCCCGAGTATCGGGCGGTGAACGTGGCAGACCTGCGGGCCGGGCAATCTCCGGGACGCAGTATTCACGGAAGTTGCAACTACCTCATTCCCCACACCACCATGCTTTCCTACACCCTAGCGGCGCCGGTGTTGGGAATGGCCCAGGGAGCGGTGGATACCTTTGAGGAGCAGGTGATGGGACGGGTGACCTACACCACCGGAGATAAGTTGGGCGAGAATCCGTCGGTCCATATCCGTTTGTCCGAGGCTGAAGCGGAGGTCCACTGTGCCCGCCTGATCATGAAATACGACGGCGAAGAGGTGTTCGGCCAAGCTAGACGAGGTGAGATGCCTTCACTCAGCCAGCGGGCCCGATGCCGCCGGAATCAGGCCTACATGGCCAAACTTGCCGTTCGAGCCGTGGACCGCTTGTTCGAGGCCAGCGGCGGTCACGTGCTGTTCAACTCCAACCCGATGCAGCGCTTCCACCGCGACGCCCACGCCGCCTCCCACCACTTCGGCATCCACTGGGAGACCCAGGCAGAGGAGTACGGCCGGGTTAGATTGGGCCTGGAACTGAAGAACCCGGGCAGGATCTAATGCGAGCTTCCCTAGGTCTGCCGACGGCGGACGTGGAAACGTATCCAGATTGGTGCGCACCCAGCGGAGGACGATGTGAGCACAGATTCGGTTCAAGCCATGGTTCAGGATTTCGAGACTAAGCTCCCTTTGTTCGAAGGATATGTAGACAAGATGAAGGAGCTAGTCGCAGAACTTCTGGAAGAGAACAACATCAAAGTCCACTCTATTGAATCACGGGTGAAAGAGAGACCGAGTCTGGAGCGGAAACTTCGCCGTTCCGGAGCCAACTACTCTGAACTGATACATGTGACAGACATATGTGGCGTCCGGATAATTACTCACTACGCCGACGACGTATATGAGGTAGCGAAGGTGATAGAGTCAGAATTTGCGATTGATTTGGCGAATTCTGTTGATAAAAATTTGCAATTAGACCCTGATAAATTCGGCTATATCTCTTTGCACTATGTAGCTACTATTTCAGATACAAGAATGCAGTTGACCGAATACCGTCGCTACGTAGATTGTGTCGTAGAGATTCAGATACGGTCGATCCTGCAGCATGCTTGGGCAGAAATAGAACACGATCTCGGATACAAGAGTGAACAGGCTGTACCGAGAGATATTCGCAGACGTTTCTCTCGCTTAGCTGGCCTGCTGGAAATAGCAGACAGCGAGTTCGAGGGTATAAGAGATGTGCTAAAGGAATATGAACACGACTTGCCGAGACGGCTCAGTGATGCATCCTCGTCGGTACTGATAGACAAAGCGTCTCTCTCGGCGTTCATAAGTGGAAGCCAAAAGGTGACTGAGCTTGATGATCAGATTGCCTCCGATACGGGGGCCGCAATTGAGGTATCCGCTGGAGAGATAGATGAAATCGGGGAGTTGGGATATGTTGGGCTAAAGACCATCGGTGAGGTCGAGGTATCTCTAGACGAGCTTGGTGACATCATCGTGGCTTTAGCCAAGGAAGTGTTAGCTGATGGTTCGCATATTCGGCTGCCAAAGGGGATTTGCATCGCATACATGAACTATGTCTTGGTGGCTCGAAAGTGCTCGCAAGAAGAAGTCGTCAAGTTCTTAGATAGTTTCTCTATAGACCTCCCTGATCACAGAGAAGAGTTCGCTAAATAAGGTGGACCCCATCAGTAGGACAGGATTGGGGCATTATTAAGTGAGAGTCCCGCCGTGTTTCCAAGGTTTACCAATGCTCTGTTTGGTGACCATCTCCCCCCTGTTGGGTGTTCTGTCGATTGCACCGAATCTCCGTTGAACACCTCAGCCGGTGTCCGGTAGCCCAAGGCCTGGTGGGGCCGTTGGTTGTTGTAGAAATGAAAGTAACCGTCGAGGCCAGCCTTGGCCTCTCGTCCGTTGGAGTAGGCTTTCAGGTAGACTTCCTCGTACTTC
>CATMOE010000012.1:0-64810 GCA_950072105.1 uncultured Dehalococcoidia bacterium | reverse complement strand
TTGAAGAAGCGAACACGTCGATCACCGTGGATAAGCAAAAGCATGTCTCGTGGAAGTTCAGCTCGAAAGACCTGACCTTGACGGTGGAAGACTATTCCGAGCGCTACATCAAGCCCGCCATGATTGCGCTGGCCAACACAATCGACCGTAGCGGCCACAACCAGTACACCAATGTCTGGAACCTTGTTGGTACGCCGGGGACGACTCCGGCCAACTTCGCTGCGATGGCTGCTGCTGCCCAGCGTATGGATGAAATGGCTGTGTCTACGGACATGCGTCGCGCCATGCTGAACCCAGCCGCTGGCTATGCTATCGCAGGTTCGGCCACGGCCCTCTATATGAACAGCGTGAACCAGCAGGCATATCGCAAGGGCTCCATCGGTGAAATCGCCGGTCTGGAAACCTTCCGTAGCCAAAACGTGGTATCCCACACGGTTGGCGCTTATGGCGGCACACCGCTGGTCAATGGTGCTTCCCAGAACGTCACTTATGCGGCGTCCAAGAGCACGAACAGCCAGAGCCTTGTGACGGACGGCTGGACGGCAGACACGACCGGCATCCTGAAGGCTGGCGACGTGTTCACGATTGCGGGCGTCTATGCCATGAACCCGGTTCCGGGTGAGGGCACGACCGGCAAGCTTCAGATGCCTTATCTGCAAGAGTTCACGGTGTTGGCGGATGCTGACTCCGGTGCGACGACCGGCCCGGCTACGCTGACGATCAGCCCGGCAATCATCACGTCTGGCCCTTACCAGACCGTGAGTGCTGCGCCTGCGGACAATGCGGTCATTACGGTGAAGACCGGCACGGCATCTACGGCCTATCCGCAGAACCTGGCATTCCACAAGAACGCCTTTGCGCTCGTGACCTGCCCTCTGGAACTTCCGGACGGTGTCGAGTTCAAGGCGCGTGAGACCCACAAGGGCCTCTCTGTGCGTGTCGTGAAGCAGTACTCGATTGATGCGGATGACGATATTATCCGCCTCGACGTCCTGTACGGCTGGAAGTCGATCTATCCTGACCTTGCTGTCCGGATTACCGGCTAATGGCTGAAGACCGCATCATTCGCCGCTGGGGCTATCACCCGGAGTATTGAGACGCCCGTCCCCACTTGGGTAACATTCTTTACCTCCATGTTCATGCACGGCGGGTTCATGCACTTTGCCGGGAACATGATGTTCCTGTGGGTATTCGGGGATAACATCGAGGACCGGCTGGGCCACGTAAAATACCTGTTTTTCTACCTGTTCACCGGCGTCGTGGCTACTCTGGCCCATTTCGCGATAGACCCCGGCTCTCAAACGCCTCTGGTAGGGGCCAGTGGGGCGATTTCCGGGGTTTTGGGCGCTTACCTGGTGCTTTATCCATTCAACCGGGTAAAAGCGCTGGTGGTGCTCTACATCATCACCGTGGTAGAGGTCAGGGCCGTGATACTGTTGGGCTTATGGTTTGGCTGGCAACTGTTTCAAGGCCTCATCTCCCTGGGGCTTTCTTCCCAAGTTAACGTGGCATTCTTCGCCCACATCGGAGGCTTTGCCGCCGGATCGCTGATCATGGCCGCACTAAAGATGGTATCCGGAGAGCCATTGAAGCCGGTGAACCCTCGCCGGACGTACGAAAATTGACGTAGTGGGCGCCGGCCTACTCGTCCCCGGTGGTCACCGGGAAACCCCGGTCTATCCAGTCCTGAGTCCCCCCTACGCCTACCACCTGTACGTTTTCCCGTCCGTCACGCTGCAAGATACTGCCCGCCACACTGGCGCGCATCCCGGATGCGCATACGGTTATCACGGGGATTTCTCTGGGTAAACCGTCCAGATGCTCCTGCAACTCCCCTAGTTCGATGTTCAGAGCGCCCTGTATATGGCCGGCGTGGTATTCGTTGCGTTGGCGCACGTCCAGGATCATGGGGCCCGGGGTCTGGCCCCATAACTCTTTCAGCGTGTCCACGTCGATACCGTCTGCGGCTTCAACCGGCAACCCGGATGTCTTCCATCCGTCCATTCCGCCGGCTAGATATCCGTTCAGCCGGTCGTAGCCGATGCGGATCAGCTGGCGAACCATGGCGTCGTGATGGGACGAGTCGGGTGAGAGCAGAATCAGAGGTTGGCCCCAGGGCACGATCCAACCGACCCAGGTAGAAAAATTATCGCCAAATGGTACGGCGAAGGACCCGGGCACATGCTCTTCGTTGAATATACTTTGAGGCCGTGCGTCAACCAGAATCGTGTTTTCGTCCAACTGGCTTCGCGCCGATAGAGGGGTCAGGGACGCCAGCCGTGGCACACCTCCCAAAACGTCGGGGCCGCGGCGGTTGATGTCGGCCATGTAACGGTAGTAACTGGGGTAAGACCCCAGGCCGGTGAGGGCGAACTTTACGAAGTCTTCTTCCTCGGTGTGGGCTGCAAAGGGATTGTGTTCCCGTTCTTCGCCGATGGACGTAGGGATCTCACCGCCGCCCGGGCCAGCCGCGGAGCAGAAGGAGCCGCCGCCGTGGGTAGGGTAGATCTGAACCAAGTCCGGAAGTTTGAGCAACTTTCCGTGGATCGTTTGGTGAAGCCATCGCGCCAGGTAAGGAGCGACCCGGCTCCCCAACAGGTCCACTCGGGCAGCGCCACCCAGCATCAAGGCGCCTCCGGTGAAAACCGCTCTAATTTCCCCCTGCTCTTCCACCATGAACGAGATGGACTCCGGCGTATGGCCGGGGGTGTGAAGGATGCGCAGTCGGAACTCCCCCAGGTCGAACGTGTCGTCGTCTTGCAGGCGGACCGAGGGATAAAGCAGGCCGCCGGATGCGCTGGAGCCTACTTGGCACCCGGTCTGGGCCGCTAATTCACGGGCGCCGGAGATAAAATCGTTGTGCAGGTGGGTTTCCAGGGCGTAGACGATGCGGACGCCATGACTAGAGGCGATGTTCGTGTATTGATCGATGTCCCGCGCCGGGTCGATGACCGCGCACTGCCCCGAATGTTCTGAGCCGACCACGTAAGAGTTGTTGGACAGACTTTGGATCTTGACGGTTTCGATGAACATATAGTCCCTCCGGCGGGTTGAGGTTTTGCACGCGCGCGCGGATTTATCGGAGCCCTTATGCCGGAAGGACGGGACCAGCGTCAAGAGTGCCGGCGACCAGGAGTAGGCCGGACTGAGGAGTGACGGACGAAGACGCTATCTGTCCGGATTCCGGGCTGGAGCCTCTAACCGAGCACCCATGGCTGAGCAGTGGTGTGAGCAGGACTCCGGCTAGCACGACTCCGGCTGCTAGTGTTTGAGGCCTGAAAATAGAAGGTATTTTCATTCAGATATTTCCTAAAAACTGAGTTTGGTTGAGCGAATTCCGTAGGATTTGAGCCCTAGACGCGGCCCCGTGGACCGTTTCTGGCGAGCAGTATATCACCTGCTAATTTCCAGTGACCGACGCGGCGAAATTTCTTGTCTTTGAGACTGGGCGGTCGACCGTCTTGAAACGCGATTCAACGGACTTCTAGCCGCAAATAACGTCTGGCTTATAGGCCTGTTTATGATAATATATGGCCAGGCGTCACCAAGTTAAAAGTTGACTATTTGCGCGGAGGCAAAGCATGCTTGATTATAAGCCGAATATCGTTCTAGCCACCGGGGATTACAAAGTGGTGGGCACCAGGCCGATCCGCCACGACGGGGCCGATAAGGTAACCGGGCAGGCGAAATATGGCGCGGACATAATTCTTCCAGGGCTTTTGCACGGGAAGATATTGCGCAGTCCCCACGCCCACGCGCGGATCAAGTCGATCGATACCAGCAAGGCCGAGGCAGCGCCGGGAGTCCACGCTGTGGTCACCTCCGCCGACTGGGAGCAGCCCACGGGCAAGGTAGAGGATCTGGCGGAAGGCTCCATCCACAATCTCCGCTTTATGAGCAACAACATCCTGGCCTATGGGAAGGTGCTGTACAAGGGACATGCCGTGGCTGCCGTGGCGGCCGCCAACCCTCATCAAGCCGAGGAAGCCTTGGCTCTGATCGACGTTGACTACGAAGTCTTGACTCCGGTACATAACTTCAGAGAAGCGATGAAGGAAGGCGCGCCTCTGCTGCACGAGCGGTTGGAGACTCTGTCCGACCCTGGCCTGCGAGCCGGCGGCTACAAGTCTGACGAAGACACAGCCATGGGTTCCAACGTGGCCAACCACTTCGAGTTCCGGGTTGGAGACGTGGAGAAAGGGTTTCAGGAAGCCGACGTCATCGTGGAAAAGGAGACCAACACCGCGGCGGTACACCAGGGCTATATCGAGCCTCACACCGGCACCGCCATGTGGCAACCAGACGGCAGCTTAACCGTCTGGTCCAGCACCCAAGGCCACTTCAACGCGCGGGATCTGCTTTCCCGTCTATTGAACATGCCGGTCTCCAAGATCAAGGTTATACCTATGGAGATCGGTGGCGGGTTCGGCGCCAAGGGGATACTCTACTCTGAGCCCGTGGCCGCGCTGCTAGCTGGCAAAGCCGGCCGTCCGGTTAAAGTGACCATGAGCCGGACTGAGGTCTTTGAAGCCAGTGGGCCTACCTCCGCCACCAACATCAAGATAAAAGTGGGAGCAACCAACAATGGGAAACTGGTGGCCGGTGAAGCCCACCTGATCTATGAATCGGGCGCTTTCCCCGGTTCCCCCGTGCCGGGCGGTTGCAACTGCATCATGGGTCCCTACGACATTCCCAACACCTACCTGGAAGGCTCGGACGTGCTGGTGAACCATCCAAAATCGGCCGCCTACCGGGCGCCCGGGGCTCCAGCGGCCGCCTTCGCCATGGAAACTGCCATTGATGAGCTTTGCGAAAAACTGGGCATGGACCCTCTGGAGTTCCGCCTGCTGAATAGCGCCAAGGAGGGCACCCGCCGGGCCACCGGTCCGCTGATGCCTAAGGTAGGCTTGGTGGAAACCGTGCAAGCGGCCAAGGACCATCCTCACTACGGGACTCCCCTAGAGGGACCGTACCGGGGCCGGGGCGTGGCCAGCGGGTTCTGGGGCAACGGGACCGGTCCCGCCAGCGCCATGGCCATGGTTAACACCGACGGCACTGTCAGCTTAGTTGAGGGATCCGCCGACCTCAGCGGCACCCGAGTGGCCTTCGCCCAGCAGTTGGCCGAGGTGCTGGGAATCCCAGCCGAGGAGATCAAGCCTACGGTGGGAGACACTGAGTCCATCGGATTTACCTCCAACAGTGGAGGCAGTGGCGCCACGTTCAAGTCAGGTTGGGCAGTTTACGAGGCCGGCCAGGATGTAAAGCGCCAGATGATTCGGCGGGCGGCCAAGATCTGGGACATCCCTGAGGAAGACGTTGAGTACACCGACGGGGTTTTGCAGCACAAGTCGGACACCGAGTTGAAGTTGACCTTCCGGCAGTTGGCGGCCCGTCAGAACGCCACCGGCGGACCCATCACGGGCCGGGCCGGCGTGAACCCCGGAGGAGCGGGCCCTTGCTTGGCGACCCACATCGTCGATGTGGAAGTAGACCCAGAGACAGGCAAGGTCGAGATCCTACGCTACACAGCCGTTCAAGACGCGGGTAAGGCCATCCATCCGGGCTACGTGGAAGGACAGATACAGGGTGGGGCGGTCCAAGGGATCGGCTGGGCGCTGAACGAAGAGTATTTCTTCAACGACCAGGGCCACATGGCCAATGCGACCTTCTTAGACTACCGGATGCCCACGGCCCTGGACCTGCCGATGATAGACACCGTCATCGTGGAGGTCCCCAACCCGGCCCACCCCTTCGGCGTGCGGGGAACCGGCGAAGTACCCATAGTCCCCCCGCTGGCTGCAGTGTCCAACGCGATTTACCATGCGGTGGGGGTACGGGTGAACGAGCTTCCCATGTCGCCGGGAGCTGTTCTCGAAGCCATGTGGAAAAAGGACAACGGTAGCTAGACGGCTATGCCAGAAGTATGGATCCCGACACTGATGCAGGGGCTGACCGGGGGAAACCAGGTGATCCAGGTAGAAGGGTCGACGGTGCGGCAGATCATAAATAACCTGGAACTGCTCTATCCGGGAACCAAGGCGAGGCTGTACGACGCGGAGGAGGACGAACTCCTGCCCGGGGTCGCGGCAGTCGTAGATGGCGATGCCAGCCAATTGGGCCTGATGGAGAGGGTCAATGAGAACAGTGAGGTCCACTTCCTGCCGGCCATCGGAGGCGGGGGTTGACCGAAGGGCGGGATTAGCGCCCAATCCTTGAGTTATGCCAGTATTAAGCGCCCCGATCGCATCGGGGCGCTTAATCGTTCTTATTCGGGTACTGGAGGCAACCGGATCGGCCATGACCAACCGGAACCGTGACATAGCCGCCGCCTGGAAGTATCACACTGCTACCAACCACACGGAGCGGAGCGTCCATAACAACTCCCATCACATGGACTTCGATAACCAACCCCGTCCGTTCAAGATTTACCGTGACCTGGAAGCCGTGACTCTGCCGTCCGGGTTGGAACCTAGCGGGACGCTCGCGTTGGATTGTCTGGGGTCCGCGCCCTCTCACGAACACCGGGCGCCGACTCTCCTGGAATTGGCTGGGCTGATGCATCATGCCGCCGGCATCACCAAGGTCAGAGAGTTTCCCGGCGGAAAGATGTATTTCCGGGCGGCGGCCTGCACCGGCGCTCTTTATCACATAGAGCTGTACCTGGTCTGCGGAGACATGCCCGGCTTGTCCGCAGGGGTGTACCATTTCGGTCCCCAAGATTTCGCCCTGCGCCGTTTGCGTGAGGGCGACTATCGGGGACTGCTGGTGGAGGCGGCGGGCGGGGAACCGTCGGTGGCCCAGGCTCCGGCAGTGTTAGTCTTGACGTCGGTGTTCTGGCGCAACGCCTGGAAGTACCAGGCGCGGGCTTACCGGCACTCCTACTGGGACAGCGGTACCGTTCTGGCCAACCTGCTTTCCACGGGTCGTGGCTATAAGCTCCCGATCAAAGTAGTCGCTTCCTTCGTTGACGAGCCGGTGAACAGATTGCTGGACCTGGACGACCGGAAAGAAGTCGCATTGCAACTTGTTCCGGTGGGAGAGACGCCGGAGCAGACTATTGCCCCGGCTCCCCCGGTTTCGTCCCTCGGACTGGAGGTGGAGCCGTATTCCCGCCGGGAGGTGGAGTACGCGGCCATCGCCGAAGCCCACGCCGCGTCCTCATTGGATTTGCCCCAAGAGGCCCGTGAACTGTGGGGAAAGCCTCCGTCCCTTGTCGTGTATGAGCCCCAGGGACGGCTTTTTCCTCTGTCCTGCCCACCGGCAGAGGAGTTACCCCAGGAAACGATCGAGGACGTGATCCTGCGGCGGGGCTCCAGCCGCCGATTCCGGCGCTCACCCATTACATTCCAGCAACTCTCCATCATGCTGGACCGGGCGGCCCATCCCGTGCCCGCTGATTTCCTTGGAGACGCGGACGCCACGCTGAACCGGCTTTACCTGATCGCTAACGATGTGGAGGACCTTCCATCCGGCAACTACGTCTACCGCAGGGACCTGGGGGCGTTGGAACAGCTTGAGGAAGGGGATTTCCGGGACCAAGCGGGCCGGTTGGACTTGGGACAGGAACTGTCCGCCGACGCCAGCGTCAACGTTTACTCCTTGACAGACTTGAACGCCGTGCTGGAACGGTACGGCAACCGGGGTTACCGGATGGCCCAGATGGAGGCCAGCATCACGGCGGGACGGCTGTACTTGGCCGCCTACGCCCAAAGACTTGGCGCAACCGGGCTGACATTTTTCGACGACGAGGTGACCGAGTTTTTCTCGCCCCACGCCGAGGGGAAAAGCGTCATGTTCCTGTTGGCCGTGGGCCGGTCCGGCCGACGCGGCTGAGCGTCCTAAACTTCCACCGGCTCGATCTTGACCGTGCGGCCTTCCCTGGCTGATTGAATCATCGCTAGGGTCACTTGGACAACTCGTAAGCCGTCCATTCCAGTAGCCACCGGCTCCCGGTCCTCTTGGATGGCCTGGTGGAAGTCTTCAAGCTCGGCGATGAAGTTGCCCAAGTATTGGTTGGGGTAGACCTCTGTCTGGTTCACGGTCTCGGAGACAACCTCCACCCGGCCCTGGCGCGCTTCCCAAAGGGTGGCCCGGCCAGTGATGCGACCGTCGCTGCCGTATATCGCGAAGTCGTTGCGTGAGTCGGGGAGCAGCCGCCCGCAACACATCGTGGCCACGGTCCCGCTTTCGAATCGCAAGGTCATGGCGGCGACCTGTTCCAAAGGACGCTGGGAGGTCTGGCCGTCGGTAAGGGCGGCGATGTGGGTTATCTCCTCTCCCAGGAGAAACCGCAGCAGATCCACTGCATGTACGCCGGTGCCCATCATTGTTGAAGCGCCGCCGATCAATTCCGGATCGTCCCACCATTGCCGGAGCCCGGTGCGCGGCGGCGGTCCGCCCGTGCCACGGACGCCGAAGCCCCACTGGGCTTGAGCCATCGCTACGTGGCCCAAAGCGCCCTCGGCAATCAGACGCTGGGCCATAGTGTGCCCGGGATGGGTCCGGAGGTGATACCCCGTGCCCAGCTTGACGCCGTAGTCCCGGCAGCCTCGTACCATGGCAACGGCGTCCTCAAGGGTTGTTGTCATGGGCTTTTCCGACAGCACGTGCTTTCCAGCGGCGGCCGCCTGCAGGGCATGCTGGCTGTGCAACGCGTTGGGAGAAGCGATAAACGCCGCGTCCACCCTGGAGTCTTTCAGCAAGTCGTCCAGAGAGTCGTAAGCCGACACGGCGCCGTGCTTCTCGGCGAAGGCTTGCGCCCGGCCCCGGTCACGGCTGTATACGGCGACAAGCTCCTGGTCATCGGCAGCGGCGATGGCCGGAGCAATCTTGAGGTCAGGGTGTTGTCCGGTGCTGATAATAGCCCAACCCAACGGCACGGCGCACCTCCCAAAGATATATCGAGTATAGATCGGCCGGTGCTTAACATAAGCAACAGCGGGTAGGCTGTCAAACCCTCCGGTTGACCAGAGGTCGTGGTGAACGTATGATTGTTGTAGACCCACCTCCAGGGGGTATGGGTTAGTCGGATTATATCGAGGGGAACTTGCCTGAAGCCAAAGTCGATGCATTGAAGCGGTTGAGCTATATCGAAGGACACCTGTCCGGCATTCGCAAGATGCTGGAAGAGGACAAGTACTGCGTTGACGTGCTCAAGCAGACCTACGCGGTCAGGCGGGCAATAGAAAAGATGGAAAGCATCCTGCTGGAAGGGCACCTGCAAACCTGCGTAGTGGCAGGAATCAAAGAAGGCCGCGAAGACGAGGTCGTCGGCGAGCTGACGGACCTGTATCTTCTGGCGAACCGGTAATCACGGCCCTATTAAAACACCGAGGTGAAGGAATTGGCAGCTTATTTAATCGCGGATATCGAAGTAACGGACCCGGCGGGATTCGAGGAGTACCGCCAGTTGGTGGGTCCGTTGGTGGATAAATTTGGAGGAAAGTACATCGTGCGCGGTGGCCCTTCGGAGACGGTTGAAGGTGACTGGTCTCCTGGACGGATCGTGATTATAGAATTTGAGAGCATGGAGAGGTTAAAGGCCTGGTACGGATCTGACGATTACCGCCCGGTCATGGACAAGCGCTTCAGCAGCGCCAATTCCAAATTGGTGATGGTTGAGGGCGCTTAGAGCGGCAGGGTATGGCTAGACCGCCCGTTATTTAGCATAGGAAAATAGAACAATGGCTACCAAAGAAACCTTAAAGCAAGACAAACGAATAACCCTACCCATAGAAGGGATGACCTGCGCTTCTTGTGTATCACATGTTGAGAAAGCATTGCAGGGAGTGCCGGGAGTATCCGAGGTCTCGGTTAACCTGGGCACTGAGAAAGCTTCATTCGAGTTCGGAGCCGGAGATGTTCCGGTAGACGATCTCCGCCAAGCAGTGGCGGATGCGGGCTACAAGATACCCACCACTAAAACCACTCTCAACATCGGCGGCATGACCTGCGCCGCCTGTGTATTTCACGTTGAGAACGCTTTGAAGGGCGTTTCCGGCGTGGTTGAAGCCACCGTAAATCTGGCCACGGAAAAGGCGACTATAGACTATACGGCGGGCGCCGTGGACACGGATGGATTCCGTCAGGCGGTAACCAAGGCTGGTTATCAGGTGACCGGAACCGGCGAAGGGACGCTGGACGCCAAAGAGGAATTGGAGCGTCTGTCCAAGGTCAAAGAGATACAGGCGTTACGCCGGAGGCTCTTACTGGCCGCCGCCGGAGGAATACTTCTGTTACTGGGCGCGTTCAGCCCGTTCCCATGGGTTCCGCCGTTGATGGACCGCGGCTTCTATCCCTTCCTGCTCTGGGCCGTGGCAACCCCGGTGCAATTCTGGGCCGGCTGGAGCTTTTATATTGCTGGGTTTGGCGCGCTACGCCACGGCACGGCCAATATGCACACTTTGATCGCCATCGGCACCACCACCGCCTATCTGTTTAGCGCCGCCGTGGTATTGCTTGGCGCGCTGGCCCCCGAGTTTCTGGCCCAACGCGGCATCGGAAGAGACGTCTACTTCGACACAGCCGCTATCATCATCGCCCTGATTCTTTTGGGACGCTACCTGGAAACCCGCGCCCGAGGCAGCACTTCGGAAGCTATCCGGCGGCTGATCGGTCTGCGCCCCAACACCGCCCGTGTGATTCGGGACGGACAGGAAATCGACGTGCCGGTGGAAACCGTGGAGGTGGGAGACATAATCTCGGTGCGGCCGGGCGAGAAGATACCGGTTGACGGCGAAGTGACTGAGGGTGTCTCCACCGTGGACGAGTCCATGCTGACCGGCGAAAGTATGCCGGTGGACAAGGAACCCGGAAAGCTGGTGTTCGGCGCGACGATCAACAAATTTGGGACCTTCCAGTTCCGCGCCACCAAAGTTGGCAAGGACACCGTGCTGGCCCAGATAATTCAGTTGGTGGAGGACGCCCAAGGGTCAAAGGCCCCCATTCAGAGGCTGGCCGATCAGGTGGCGGCCTACTTTGTCCCGGCGGTGATCGGAATAGCCCTGGCGGCATTCCTGTTCTGGATATTGTTGGGGCCGGAACCGTCCCTTACCTTCGCGGTTCTGGTATTCGTGGCCATCCTAATCATCGCGTGCCCTTGCGCCCTGGGATTGGCGACGCCCACGGCCATCATCGTCGGCACCGGAAAAGGGGCGGAGCAGGGAGTGCTGATCCGCAGCGCCCAGGCATTGGAGATCACCCACCGGGTCAACGTGGTGGTGCTGGACAAAACGGGTACCCTGACCACCGGCAAACCGGTAGTCACCGATCTGATTTCTTCAGGGGTTTCTGAAGACGAGGTGTTGCGATTGGCGGCAGGCGTTGAGCGGGGATCCGAACATCCGTTGGGAGAGGCCATCGTTCATGAAGCCAGGTTCCGGGGCCTTGAACTTGATACCGCCGGCGGATTTGAGGCACTGCCCGGACTGGGCGTACAGGCCCAACTCAACGGCGATATCGTGCGCTTGGGCAACCAGGCTTTGATGGAAGCTAACGGCATCGCCCTAGACGGCCTGGTGGACCGGGCTCAAGGGTTGGCCGCCCAGGGAAAAACTCCTATGTTCCTGGCCGCCGGCGTCAAAGCCATGGGCGTAATTGCGGTAGCGGACACACTGAAAGATACCTCGCGGGAAACAGTGGCCCAGTTGCTGGGGATGGGGCTGGAAGTGGTGATGCTAACCGGCGACAACGCGCAAACTGCCCAAGCGATCGCCGATCAACTCGGCATAGACAATGTTGAAGCCGAGGTGCTCCCTAAGGATAAAGTCGACGTGGTGCGGCGTCTGCAGTCCCGGGGTAAAGTGGTTGCCATGGTGGGCGACGGCATCAACGATGCCCCCGCCCTGGTCCAAGCCGACGTGGGGATAGCGATGGGCGCTGGAACCGACGTTGCCATGGAGTCGGCGGACATAACCCTGATGCGATCTGACGTGGCCGGCGTTATCGGCGCGATAAACCTGAGCAGGGCCACGATCCGTACGATCAAGCAAAACCTGTTCTGGGCCTTTATATACAATATTCTGCTGATCCCGGTAGCGGCTGGAGTCCTTTACCCGGTATTCGGCGCCTTGGGGGGAGTTCCAGGAGGGCTGGAGTTCTTCTTTGGAGAACTAGGGTTCCTGAACCCGGTTTTGGCCGCTCTGGCGATGGCATTCAGTTCCGTCACCGTCGTGACTAACTCGCTACGCCTGAGACATGCGACGATCTAGTGATCTGCCACGGCGTTTGGAGATAAGACCAAGGGTGAACGAAAACGGTAACGAGGTGGGGGTTATGGCAACAGCGATCGATCCTATCTGCAAAATGGAAGTTGACACGGACAACCCGAACGGAGGGTCCAGCGAATACCAGGGCACTACCTATTATTTCTGCGCCCCTGGCTGCAAAGTGGCCTTCGATGGCGAACCGGATAAATACCTGGGGTCACAATGGGTTGGACTGGACATGTCCCACGGAGAAAGTCAGCCCAAGCCCGGATTCTTTTCCAGGCTGTTTGGGCGGAAGTAAGTAGCTGCCAACTAGTCGGCGGGGCTATCGTTCCAGGGGCATAAGCGCTCTAAACGTTGGCCCCGTGGCACCTTTTGTATTTCTTTCCGCTGCCGCAGGGGCATTGGGAATTGCGCCCGATCTTTCCGGCAGCCACCGGGACCTCATTCCTTTGAGGGTTGTTAACCGCCCGCATCGGACTGGCGTTTTCGGTTCCTCTCGGTCTTCGGGCCGTGCCGTTGGGGGGTTCCTGATTAACCGCTACGTGGAACAGGCTATGGACCACGTCGTACTGCATCCGTTTCATCAAGTCCAGGAACATCTTGCGGCCTTCGCTACGGTAGGCGACTAGAGGGTCACGTTGACCATAGGCCTGGAGACCGATGCCGGTGCGGAGGTTTTCCATGGAAGTCAGGTGGTTTACCCAATGGGTGTCGATGGCCCGTAGCAGCAACAGGCGTTCCAGCGTCCGCATCTGCTGTGAACCCAGTTCCTCTTCCCTCAGTTCATAGGTCCGATCGGCATGGGCGGCCAAGGCCCGGCGGACTTCGTCATGGCTGAGTTGGTAGACCAGGTCCTCATTGGCTAAATCATCTGGCAGAGGGCAGATGGAGCCTAACTCACTGATGAAGGAGGGCACGTCCCAGTCGTCGGAGTGGCGGCTGGCTAAATGTCCACTCATCAAGTCGTCGAACTCGTGGCGAACCAAATCCAGAATCTTGTTCTTCAGATCGCTTTCGTCCAGGATGGCATGCCGGTCGGCGTAGATGATTTCCCTCTGTTGATTTAGGACATCATCGTAATCCAAGAGGTGCTTGCGCATGTCGAAGTGATAGCCTTCGACCTTCACTTGAGCGCTGCCGATGGACTTGGTGACCATGCGGTTTTCTATGGGGATGTCTGCATCCAGGCCGGTCCAGGACATCACCGTCTTGATGCGCTCTCCCCCGAAGCGCTGCATGAGTTCGTCTTCCAGGGAAACAAAGAACTGGGAACTGCCCGGGTCGCCCTGACGCCCGGCCCGGCCCCGAAGCTGGTTATCGATACGCCGGGCGTCGTGGTGCTCGGTTCCCAGTACGTGTAGTCCGCCCAGGGCAATGACTTTGTCGTGCTCATCCTGCCAGTTGGCCCGGTCGACGTCGCTGCCGCCAAGAATTATGTCGGTGCCCCGGCCGGCCATGTTGGTGGACACGGTTACCGCGCCCAAGCGTCCGGCTTGGGCCACGATTCCCGCTTCCTGCTCGTGGATCTTGGCGTTCAGGATCTGGTGGGGAACTCCACGGCGCTTCAGGCGCTCACTGAGTTGCTCAGAGGCTTCGATTGAGGTGGTGCCAATCAGTACCGGTTGCCCTTTTTCGTGCAACTCCGCTATGGATTCGGCCGCGCTCTTCCATTTGGACTCCTCGTTCTGAAAGACCAAGTCCGGCGCTTCATGCCGAACCAAGGGAAGATTGGTAGGAATCACGGCTACGTTTAAACGGTAGATCTTCATGAATTCGTCCGCCTCAGTGAAGGCGGTACCAGTCATTCCCGACAGCTTCTTGTACATCCGGAAGTAATTTTGCAGCGTTATCGTGGCGTAGGTAATGCTTTCACGCTGGATCTTCAGCCCTTCCTTGGCTTCGACGGCTTGGTGAAGACCGTCGGACCAGCGCCGGCCGGGCTGAAGCCGGCCAGTGAACTCGTCGACGATGACAACCTCTCCTTCCTTAACTACGTAATCTTTGTCGCGTAGCTTGGTAATGTTGGCATTCAAGGCGTTTTCGATGTAGTGGACTAGGTGGAAGTTCTCAGGGTCGTAGAGATTCCCGACCTTGCTCCACCGCTCCATCTTGCCTATGCCTTCCTGGCTTAAAGAGATGGCTTTGGTCCGGTCGTCGATGGTGTAGTCTTCCTCAAGTTGAAGGCGGGGCGCAAGTTTGGCAAAGGTGTAGTAGTGTTGTACCGGCTCTTCCGCCGGGCCGCTGATGATGAGGGGGGTTCGGGCTTCGTCGATGAGGATATTGTCGACTTCGTCAACGATCGCGAAATTCAATTTCCTCTGTACCCGTTGGGCAGCCTCCAAGGCCATGTTGTCGCGCAGGTAATCGAAGCCGAACTCGTTGTTGGTGCCGTAGGCGATGTCGGCGCCATAGGCCGCGCCCCGGGTTATGGGACGCAAGAACTTGAACGACTCCTGCGCTCCCCGGTTGGCCGGCGAGGGGGATTCGTCCATCTCGGGGTCGAAGAGATAGGCGGCGTCATGCTGGAGACTGGCTACCGACATTCCCAGAGCATGGAAGACCGGTCCCATCCATACAGGGTCACGGCGGGCTAGGTAATCGTTTACGGTTACGACGTGGACGCCAAGGCCGGTCAGAGCGTTTAGGTAAGCGGAAAGAGTTGACACCAGAGTTTTCCCCTCTCCGGTTTTCATCTCGGCGATCTGGCCCTGATGGAGGACGATGCCGCCGATCAGTTGAACGTCGTAGTGCCGTTGACCCAGATTCCGTTGCGCCGCCTCCCGCACTACGGCAAAGGCTTCGGGGAGAAGATCATCCAGAGTTTCCCGGCCCGATAATCGAGATTTGAACTCTTCGGTCTTGTCTCTTAACTGGCTATCGCTCAGTTTTTGGATCGATTTTTCCAGTTCGTTGACTTTGGCGGCGATAGGCCGGAACTTCTTGACGGCCTTCTCACTGCTGTCGCCGATCAACTTGCTTAGCACGGAAACCATTGAGCTACCACCTCGCTGGATGTTTTCCCGCAATCACGGCTAGACTCGCCGAAACCTCGCGGGTACGTTGGTATTGCTTAGTATTTTGTTGGATAGATCGTTGTCTTGTTCATTATATTTTAGCGAATGCTGAGCCAACTTGCACACGCCGGGCTCTGGCCAGATTTAACTGGAAGCAATCGGTATGCGTGGGACGGGTTGGGGATTGCGATGGTAGCGGTCAAGATGGACGATTCGGCCGGTAATGTCACAAGGGGTTGAGCGTGAATCACCGGTCAAGTTCGCATGGCGCCCACCAGATCGCCGATGTCGGAAACGCCGGCTTCTCCAAGGTAAACCTTTAATTCGTCTAAGATGCGGAAAGGTGACCACAGGTCAGCAAGATTGGCGCTTCCAACCTGGACTGCGGTGGCGCCCGCCAAGAAATACTCCAATGCGTGGCTGGCGTTGAAAATGCCTCCCACGCCTATAATGGGCACATCCACCACTTGAGCCGCGCGATACACTAAAGCCAGGGCGACCGGGCGCAGGCCATGACCGGATAAGCCGCCGGTAACCGCTCCCAGTACCGGCTGCCGGGATTCTATATTGATCTGCATGGCTGGAAGGGTGTTGGATATGGTGAGGGCGTCGGCTCCGGCGCCGACAGCCGCCAGCGCGATCTCCGACACGTCGGGAACATTGGGCGCAAGTTTGGCCAGCACCGGCAACCCAGTGTTAGCCCTAACCGCGGCCACCGCGCCGGCAGTAAGGGCGGCGCTATGGCTAAAATGGGCGCCGTTTTCGATGTTGGGACAGCTTAGATTGAGTTCTATAGCCTGAAATCCGGAAACGCCTTGGGTCATTGCCGTCATCTCGCCGAACTCGGAAACGCTTTCCGCCGAAAGGCTGAGAATCATCGTAGCGTCTTGCCGGGACCATTCGGGAGCCAGGGTGGTTAGGGCCACCTCGATCCCGGGGTTGGTCAGGCCTATTGAGTTCAGGAAGATGCACTCGTCGTCTTCCAGGGCTTCACGGTAAGACGGCGGATACCAACGGGGCTCAGGATTCCCCTCCCGGGGATGGCGCGTGACGGTTTTGGGTATGACGGCCCCCAGGAGCCCCAGGTCCATCTCCGGCGTGATACCACGGCCGTACCCGTCGTAGCCAAACGTTCCGGAGGCGATCATTACCGGATTGGCTAACTTGAGATGATGGGGGTTATTGGGCGCCAGGTCCACGGATAAACCCACGGTACCCCCTCTATCATCTTCGCTATTCCGATCTGATTGCAGGACGCGCCACCGTTTCCGGGGCCTATTTACTCCTGCGGCTGGCCATCTGGATCGGGCGTCTCCACGTCGCCGGAGCTGAGATCAGACTCCTTTGGTTCCGGGATTTTATCATTGTCATCTTCGCTGGATGGTGTGCCAAAGAAACTGGCAACATCGGCCAACAAGTTGGCCTCTTCGCTGCTCGCTTCCGTCGACAACCCCGGAAACTCGCTGGTTTCCTGAGATGGGCCCATGCCCAGCCAGCCACCAAGGGCGACCTCGGCTAGTTCCGGAACGGGTTCCGGCTCCAGCAATTTGTCCATGCCGGGGATGGTCACACGAGCGGGGATCAGCCGGCCGATGATAACGTTTTCCTTTAGCCCTTGTAGCCAGTCTTGGGCTCCGCTTACCGCTGCTTGGGTCAGCACCCTGGTGGTCTCTTGGAAGGAGGCCGCAGAAAGGAAGCTATCAGTCAGTAGGGAGGCTCGGGTAATGCCAAGCAACATGGATTTGGCCGTGGCGGGTTCTCCACCTTCGGCCAAGACTTTGGCATTCTTTTCCTGGAATTCGAATTTATCTACCATCTGGCCGGGGATATAGTCCGCGTCACCGGTGGACTCCACTTGGACCCGGCGAAGCATCTGTCTCAGGATAATCTCGATATGCTTGTCGTGAATGCTCACGCCCTGGGATTTGTATACCTGTTGGACCTCATCCACCAGATACCGTTGCAATTCGTCTTTACCACGGATATACAGAATGTCGTGGGGATTTAGCGGACCGCTGATAAGGGCGTCTCCCGCCTTGACCTCGTCGTCGTCCTTCACGAGGATGCGGGCGGAGATGGGGACTACGTGTTCCCTTTCTTCAACGTCCTCCCAGACGATGGAAACCAGACCTGGGCTTAGCTCAACCCGGCCACCTATGTTGGATACGACTTGTTCCGCTCTTGGAGGATCAGCTTCTTCCGCGCCGTCTTCACCCGTTAGGGCGGCCATCGTGCTGGCCAGGATCTCGCCCGGCTCTACATATTCTCCCTCTTCCACGTGAAGATCGGCATTTTCTGGCAGAGCGTAGTCTTCCCGGAACTCGTCCCTGCTAACCAATCGAAGTCTGCGGCCTTCGTCCTCAATCTCAACGGATACCGTGCCGTCGATGTCTGATAGAATCGCGGCGCCCTTGGGGACACGGGCTTCGAACAACTCTTCGACCCGGGGCAGGCCACTGGTGATATCCAGACCGGCGACTCCGCCGGTATGGAAGGTGCGCATTGTAAGTTGGGTGCCTGGCTCGCCGATGCTCTGGGCTGCGATGATGCCGACCGCCTGGCCTCTCTCGACGATCTTGCCGGTAGCCGGTAGGCGTCCGTAACACATCTTGCAAAGGCCGCGGTGAGATTCGCAGGTCAAGGCCGACCGAACCGATACCTCGTCGACGCCCGCGTCGATTATCTGTTGAGCTATGCCTTCGTCGATCTCCTGATTACGGTCAACCAGGATCTCTCCGGTTTCCGGATGGACTACCGGGACCGCGGCCATCCTACCTAAAATGCCTTGCTGTAACGAAGAGTGCAGAGGATCGTCAGACCGGCCCCACATGGTGTAGGAATCGATGGTGCCGCAATCATCTTCCAGGATGATGACTTCTTGGGCGATGTCGATCAATCGCCGGGTGAGATAACCGCTGTCGGCGGTTCTAAGAGCGGTGTCGGCAAGACCCTTCCTGGCTCCGTGGGTGGAGATGAAGTACTCGAGAGCGGTCAGCCCTTCACGGAAACTGGAGGTGATGGGCAAGTCGATGATTCGCCCTTTGGGGTTGCTCATCAGTCCCCGCATCCCAGCCATTTGTTTTATCTGGGAGATGTTACCTTTGGCGCCGGAACGGGCCATAACCGCGATGCCGCCATAGTTGGGAAGATCTTCTTCAACCAATATGGTGGTTTGGTCGGAAGCCCAGGTCCAGGCCTCCACCGTTTTGGCGTAGCGCTCTTCTTCTGAGATGAGGCCGGACAGGAACTGTTCATCGTAGCCGCTGACCATTTGAGCGGCTTGTTTTAGAATCGCAGGCTTTTTGTTCGAAACCTGGATGTCATTGATCGCTATGGTTATACCCGAGACGGTGGCATAGTGGAAACCCAGGTCCTTGATATCGTCCAGGACCTCGGCTGTCTCTTCGTTGGTCAAGGTCCGGTGCAGGTCAGCCGTCAGTTCCTTGAGGGCGGCCCGGTCCATCAGTATGTTTCTGTAGCCAAGAACCCGGGGGAGGATTTCGTTGAATATCAACCTTCCCAGGGTTGTCTCCAACCACTCGTCGTGTTCCGAGGCGGCTACGTCATGTACCAGGATACGGGCCTGAAGATGAATCAACTCGGAGGCATGAGCGATCCGAGCCTCGTCGAAATCGAAGAACTTCTTGCCTTCGCCTATAGCCCCGTCGCGTTCTTCCGTCAGGTAATAGCAGCCCATCACCATGTCCAGCGTTGGGGCTACCAGCGGGTCACCCGAGGCGGGCGAGAGCATATTATGGGTGCTGAGCATAGTCTCTTTGGCTTCAAGCACCGCCATTCGGGACAGCGGAACGTGCACCGCCATCTGGTCTCCGTCGAAGTCGGCGTTGAATGCGGAGCAGACCAGTGGATGAATTTGAATCGCGTTGCCTTCGATCAATACCGGCATGAAAGCTTGGATACCCAACCGGTGCAAAGTGGGGGCGCGATTAAGCAGGACCGGCCTGTCTTTGATCACGTCTTCCAGGATGTCCCACACTTCCGCCCGGTTTCGCTCCACCATGCGCTTGGCGTTCTTTATGTTAGGAGCAATGCCCAAGACCGCCAACCGGTGCATCACAAAGGGTTTGAACAACTCCAGGGCCATGCGTTTGGGCAGCCCGCACTCGTGCATCTTTAGTTCGGGGCCCACGACGATCACTGACCGGCCGCTGTAATCGACCCGCTTGCCCAGCAGGTTCTGGCGGAACCGGCCTTGCTTGCCTCGTAGCAGGTCGGACAAAGACTTGAGCTTGTGGTTATGGCTGCCCTGGATGGGACGCCCGCGGCGCCCGTTGTCAATCAAGGCGTCCACTGCCTCTTGCAGCATCCGCTTCTCATTGCGGATGATAATCTCCGGAGCACCAAGGTCCATCAGCCGCTTTAGGCGGTTGTTGCGGTTGATTACACGGCGGTAGAGGTCGTTCAGGTCGCTGGTGGCGAACCGCCCGCCGTCCAGTTGAACCATGGGGCGTAGCTCCGGCGGCAGCACCGGGAGGATGGAAAGAATCATGTCCTCAACCCGGTTGCCGCTGCGGCGGAAGGAATCAATAACCCGCAGCCGTTTGATGGCCTTTTTACGCCGTTGGCCGGAGGTAGACTGCATCTCGTTTATCAAGAAATCCCGGAGAGCCTCCAGATCGATGGCCCGCAGAATCTCCAGAATGGCTTCGGCGCCCATGCCAGCTTGGAAAACGTTGCCGTAGTGTTCCTTCAATTCCCGATAACGGGACTCAGCAATCAGCTTGTGAACCCGCAGATCGTCGAGTTCGTCGATGCTGGCTTGAAGTTGTTGCTCTAGCTGTCCCTCTTCGGTGGCCAGGCGGTCTTTGACAGCGTCAAGTTCCACCTGGGCGGTCATCCGCTCTACTTCTATTTCAGGACTGTCTTCAGCCTCGGCCAGATCTGCGATTTTCTGTCGCAGAATCTCCAATTCCGCCTCAGACGAATTACGGCGTTTCTCCACTTCTAGTTCGTACCTGGCTCGCTCTTCATCAATGGTTTCTTGCCGGGCCTCTTCGTCCACTGAGACTACGATATGTTGGGCGAAGTAGAGGACCCGTTCCAGATTGCGGGGAGAGAGGTCCAGCAGAAGGCCCAGCCGGCTGGGAGTGGTTTTGCTGAACCAGATATGGGCTACTGGCGCTGCCAGCCGGATATGACCCATGCGCTCTCGCCGGACCTTGGACCGGGTGACTTCAACTCCGCAACGGTCGCAGACGACGCCCCGGTACCGGATCCGCTTGTACTTCCCGCAGAAGCACTCCCAGTCCTTGGTGGGACCGAAGAGGCGCTCGCAAAAAAGTCCGTCTTTTTCCGGCCGCAACGTACGGTAGTTAATGGTTTCAGGCTTGGTTACCTCGCCATGAGACCAGTTCATGATTTGTTCTGGGGAAGCTATTGATATTCTGATCGCGTTGAAGTTAGTGCCACGAGTTTCTGTCCTGTCCGCCAATCTGACCATTAATCTGCCTCCAGCGGCTGATAAAGCTCGGTGTCGTCGGCTATTCCTTGCGTCAACGGTGGCCGAACGTCCTCGTTCAACAACTCGACCGCAAGGCCGAGGCTCTGAAGTTCCTTCAAAAGTACGTTGAATGACTCCGGTACGCCAGGTTGGCCGATGGGTTCTCCCTTAACGATCGCCTCGTAAGCTTTAACGCGGCCCGCCACATCGTCGGATTTGACGGTCAATACCTCTTGCAGGTTGTAGGCCGCGCTGTACGCTTCCAGCGCCCAGACCTCCATCTCACCGAACCGCTGCCCGCCAAATTGAGCTTTCCCGCCCAGCGGCTGTTGGGTGATCATGGAGTAGGGACCGGTGGAGCGAGCGTGAATCTTGTCTTCCACTAAGTGGATGAGCTTTAAGATATATATTGTACCCACAGTGACCAGTTGGTCGAAGTTTTCACCAGAACGTCCGTCGTACAACTCAAACTTGCCAAAGGTGGGAGGAGCCATGCGCTGTTCCCGATGAACCCGCAATGCGGTGTTGCGCATCTCGTCCAATGATTGGCCGGTGGGGTCTTCGCCGGCCTCTTCTTTAAGCCACAGGCGAAGGCACGCTTCCTGAGCCTCTCCTCGGAGTTCCGGGTCGAATATGCGCTTGGCATCGTATCCTTGCTCCGTCAGCCAGGCATCTAGCTTCACTTTGTCAATATCGGGTGACCCTTCCGACGGTCCCATGTCGATTGCTTGGGCCCGCTGAGCGAACCATGCCCGGGCCAAGGCATCTTCTATTGAGTCGTCTTTGGCGCCGTCGAACACCGGAGTGTAGGCTTTGAAGTTGAGCACCTTCGCCGCCCAGCCCAAGTGGGTTTCCAACACCTGACCCAAGTTCATGCGGGAAGGCACGCCTATGGGGTTCAGAATGATGTCCACCGGGGTTCCATCGGCCATGTAAGGCATGTCCTCTTCTGGCAGGATGCGGGCTACTACGCCTTTGTTGCCGTGGCGTCCGGCCATCTTGTCACCCACGGATATTTTCCGGGTCTGAGCTATCCACACTCTCACTGCTTCGTTGACGCCGGGTGGCAGGTCATCCCGGTTGCCCCGGTTCAGGACCTTGACTTCGATCACTTTACCGCGTTCCCCGTGGGGAACCCTCAGAGAAGTGTCCTTCACGTCGCGGGATTTTTCTCCGAATATGGCCCGTAGCAGCTTCTCTTCGGCCGTTAGCTCGGTCTCGCCCTTAGGCGTGACTTTGCCAACCAGGATGTCTCCCGGTCCGACGTCCGCGCCGATACGGATAATGCCCCGCTCGTCCAGGTTCCGGAGGCTGATTTCTCCGACGTTGGGGATATCCCGGGTGATCTCCTCGGGGCCTAACTTGGTTTCCCGGGCTTCCATCTCGTGTTTTTCGATGTGAGTGGAGGTGAAGTAATCGTCCTTTACCAGACGCTCACTGAGGATGATAGCGTCTTCGTAGTTGTAACCCTCCCAGGACATGAAGGCGACCAAAACGTTTTGACCCAAGGCCAAATCACCGTTCTCGGTTGACCAACTGTCGGCCAGAACTCCGCCCTGGTCTACTATGTCTCCCCGGGCGACTGTGGGGCGCTGGTCGAAACAGGTGCCCTGATTGGTGCGGGCAAACTTGATAAGGTGGTGGCTGTGCTCAGTTCCTTCCACGTCGGTTACGATGATTTCCCTCCCGGTAACGGAAGAAACTACACCGGCAACCAAGGACAAGACCACTTGGCCGCTGTCCCGAGCTACCCGGCCTTCAATGCCGGTTCCGATGAGTGGCGCTTGGGGACGGAGCAGGGGCACGGCCTGCCGTTGCATGTTAGAACCCATCAACGCCCGGTTGGCGTCGTCGTGTTCCAAGAAGGGTATCAAGGCCGCCGACACACTCATGATCTGCATGGGCGACACGTCCATCAGATCCACCGAGTCGGGGGAATCTTGCATGTATTCCTCACCCACCCGGAGTTCGACCCGGTTGTCGGCAAACTGATTCAAGTCGTCTAGTACTGAGTTCGCCTGGGCTACCCGGTATCTTTCCTCTTGGTCGGCCGACAGATAGAGGATGTCTTCATCTGTGTTCCCGACGAAGGGACGTACGTCGATGACCGTCCCCTCGGGCAGTTGGTTCAAGGCGGCTATCCTATTCGCGCCGATGGCCCGTCCCTTGTTTACGATCGCTTTGCCTTCCGTGTCCAACACCGTTTTAGTAACGGTGCGTCCTTTCAAGTCGAGTGAGTCACTGGGCAGGGTCTTATACACACGGCGATAGGGAGATTCTATGAAGCCATATGGGTTGATCCGGGCGTAAGATGCCAGGGAGCTGAGCAGGCCGATGTTGGGACCTTCAGGGGTTTCGATGGGGCAGATCCGCCCGTAGTGGGAAAAGTGGACGTCCCTAACGTCGAACCCGGCTCGTTCTCTGGATAATCCTCCTGGCCCCAAGGCCGACAATCGCCGCTTGTGAGTCAATTCAGCCAGTGGGTTGGTCTGGTCCATGAACTGGGACAATTGGGAGCCACCGAAGAATTCTCTAACGGCGGCCACCACCGGGCGTATGTTAACCAAGCCCTGGGGGGCCGCCGCTTCCGGATCCACCAGAGTCATTTTCTCTTTGACCATCCGCTCCATTCGCAGCAGGCCCACGCGCACCTGGTTCTGCACCAGTTCGCCTACGGCCCGTACACGGCGGTTGCCCAAATGGTCGATGTCGTCGGGTTTTCCGTCGCCTTGATTGATCCGGATAATGTGGCGGATGACCGACACTACGTCATCCACGGTCAGCGTCATCAGTTCCGAGTTGTCTGTTTGGCTCAAACGCCGGTTAAGCTTGTACCGGCCTACGCGGCCCAGGTCGTAGCGGCGGGCAACGAAGAATAGGTTGCGTATCAGATTGCGGGAGTTCTCCAAGCTGGGTGGCTCACCAGGCCGCAACCGGCGGTAAAACTCGATCTGGGCGTTGGCTATCCGCTTGGCTTGGTCAACGTCGTACTCGTCGTCCGGGTGCAGCCAATCCCAAAGAGCGCGCAGGTCATCCTCTTTGTAGGAGAGTTCCTTGGTATCGACCACCGGGTCTTTGTCCAGCGTGGACTTGATGTACTGGTGGTTTTCGTCTGTGTCCGCGTCGGCGAACATCTCTAAGATGGTGTCGTCGGAGGCGATGCCCAGGGCCCGCAGGAAGGTGGTGGCTGAAACTTTGCGTTTGCGGTCGACTTTAACCGACAATATATCCTTGGCGCTGGTTTCAAACTCCAGCCAAGCGCCTCTGGAAGGTATCAGCTTGGCGTAACACAAGTTCCTGTTGCTAGCGGCATTTCGTTCGTAGACAAAGTAGATACCGGGAGACCGGACCAACTGGCTGACGACCACGCGTTCGGCGCCGTTGATGATAAAGGTGCCGTTGGGCGTCATCATGGGGATGTCCCCCATGAAGATCTCCTGCTCTTTTATCTCCCCCGTTTCCTTCATCACCAGACGGGTCTTTACGTAAAGAGGCTGGGAAAAAGTAATCTCCCGCTCTTTGCACTCCTGGGGTGAGTACTTGGGGGTTCGGAAATAATGCTCGGCAAAATGCAGCTCGTACTTTTTGCCGGTGTAATCAGCGATGGGGGAGATTTCTTCATAGACTTCCCGCAAAGCATCGGTCCTGAACCATTCGTATGATTGAAGTTGGCTTTGGATCAGATTGGGCACATCCAAGACTTGTGGGATTCGGGCGTAGTTCTTAACTTCACGAAGCGACAGCGCATTACCGTTCTGCGTAGCAGAAACTACCATTCTAGTTCTCCTTCGAATGACTGGAACCGGTCGGCCGGGCGGCCAGAATCGGGGCAAAAAAAGGTGCAAAATCGCCGAGGTCGTTTGGGGAAATTACGAAATTCGGTGCTTGAGGCATACGTCGGTAACCTTTGATTATACTCTTAACTAAGGTAGTGTCAAGCACAAATTGCATTGATTGTCAATGGATTTCCAGGGTCAAATCTGGAATAAAACTATTGACATAGTATCATCCTGAGTCCAGCATTATCGTTGATTTATATAACGGATGGGACCGCTACTGCGTATGTTAAAGCTTGACCTCCACCCCAGCCGGTTGGCCGTGGGAAACGTAGGCATACACTACGCTTGGGTCATAGTTGTCGTGGCTGCGGGCATGCGTCTCAGCGCCTCCGCCGTGCGCACCTCCTTCGCGATCCTTGTTCCCCGATTAGTTGAAACATTTGGCTGGAGCCACGGTATGATTGGCTTCGGCTTGGCTCTTCAATGGGCTTTCTCCGGGATATTTGGACCGGCGGCAGGCTGGCTTGGCGACCGTTATGGCATCCGCCGGACCATGTTGCTAGGTGCCTTAGTGTTCACCGCCGCAATGGTGTTAACCAGCCGCATGACGGAGCTTTGGCAATTCTACGCCTATTATGGCGTCTTGCTCAGCTTGGCTCTGGCCATTTTCCAGGTTCCTTTGACGGCGGCGGTGACGATGTGGTTTCAAAAGAATCTGGGCCTGGGGATGGGGATTCTGCAGGCGTCTCAAGGAATGGGTCCTTTGGTGCTTGTTCCAGTGGTGTTGATCATCATCAGTTGGTTCGGGAGTTCTGAATCGGGTCTGATGATCAACTCATGGGTCACCGGGATTCAAGCCGAGGGACAGGATGCTGGACTTCGCGCGGCTTTCTGGGTAACCGGCATCGCCGGAGGTTTGGCTCTGGTCGTTTTCGTCAAGTTTTTCTATGACGAACCAGCCCAGATCGGGCTGAGGCCTTACGGGGCTACCGGAAACGAGCCCATCAGGAGAGTGCACTACGGGGAAACCGCTCAAGTAAGGACCCAAGTATTTCTACGTCAGGCCAGGCAAACCAGCGCGTTCTGGAACCTTATCGGGATCCATTTTTGGGGATGTGCCGGCCATGCCATCCTGATGTTGTTCCTTGTCGCGATCGCAGAGGAGCGGGGATTGTCCAAAGGGTCTGCAGCCGGCGTCTTCGTGGTTATGTCAGTGCTCAGCACTCTTACCAGGTTTGGTGTTCCCATCGCCGCCGACCGCTTCGGCAGCAAGGGCGTCATGGCCGTATGCTTTTTTATGCAGTGCGTTCCTCTGATCCTCCTCTTTTTCGCCCATGACGCTTGGATGTTCTATCTGTTCGCCGTATTATTCGGCATCGGATTGGGTGGGGAAATGAGTGCTTTTCCAATCATCAACCGCCAATACTACGGTAGCGCGCCCATTGGGACCACCTACGGTTGGCAGATGATGGGGGCGGGAATCGGCATGGCGGCCGGAGCCGTGATCGGTGGAGTGCTTAGGAATCTCACTGGGGACTTTAACGTGACGATCCTGGCATCTTTCACGCTGAGTGCCATCGGGATCGCCGGGATCTATCTGTTGCCCAGTACGTCTCACCACCTGCTCCCCGACTGGGAGGAAGCCCTGCCCCAAGAGGCGCGTTCTTCTGCCTGAATCGAACGCTGTTGCATGGCCTGGCAATCTCGTGAGATTGAGCGTGGCCGTTTGGATTGTGACGAACATAAACTGACATAAGGAGGCCTGTTGATGCTAGACCTGATGATTCGTGGAGGCCAAGTTGTAACACCGTGGGGTGTCGGCGATTGGGACATTGCGATTCAAGGGGAAAAGATCGTCGCGGTGGCTGCTCCGGGCACCATCACCGATGATGTTGGTAGGACCATCGATGCCGCCGGAAAAATCGTGATTCCAGGTGGAATCGAGCCACACGCGCACATAGCTGCCCCAATCATGGGACATGGCGATCTGACCACGGCCCCACCGGACCAGGTAAGCCGCGCAGCCCTGTTCGGCGGCACCACCACGTTGATGGACTTCGCTATCCAGTGGCCCGGCATCGATCTCAACCAGGCCATACAGGAACGCACGTCGGTTTGGCGAGGTAACTCCTACGCGGACTACGCCCACCATCTGATGATGTTGGGTGCCATTCCGGACAACATACTGGGTCAGTTAGGCGAGCATGTCCAAGACGGTTTCGCCAGCGTCAAGATTTTCACAACCGATATCCGCCCGCCCGCTATGTCCGGGGAGCCCCGGATGGTGGGCACGGGTCATCTGCATGACCTGATGGAGACGATTCAACGGCTGGGCGCGATGCTGCTCGTCCACTCGGAAGACGACGACATGGTCCAGCACATGTACCGCAAGCTGACCGAGGAGGAGCGCACCGAGTGGTGGAACATGCCGCTGGTCCACAGCAACGAGTCCGAGGACGTGTCATTCCGGCGCGTGCTGCGGGTGGCCGAGTGGACCGGCTCACCGGTGTATTTCGTCCACGTCTCCGCCAAGCAAGGGGTGGACGCGATCGCCGAGGCGCGGGCCAAGGGCATGCCGGTTTACGGCGAAACACTGCACAACTACTGCTGCTTCAGCTCGGATAATTACCGGGAAGAGAATGGGATGAAGTACCACACCTATCCCTCATTGAAGTCCGAAGAGGACCGGCAGATGCTATGGAAGGGCATCGTCGACGGTGGCTTGCACACCATGGCCACTGATGAGTACTGCACATCCTGGGACGTTAAGATCGAGGGCCGAACAATTTCCGACGTCACCGGAGGGCATAACGGCGCCGAGACGCGGGTCGGCATAACCTATAGCGAAGGCGTTTCCAAGCGAGGCATGTCCTTGCAGCGGTTCGTCGATGTAACCTCGGCCAACGCCGCCAAGATCATGGGTTTGTATCCCCAAAAGGGAGTGATCGCTCCGGGCAGTGACGCCGATATAGTTCTGATCGATCCCAGCATCAAGAAGCGCCTGACCGGCGACGACTTCCACATCACCGATTACAGCATCTGGGACGGTTTTGATATCGAAGGCTGGCCGGTGATGACCATCCTGAGAGGAGCCGTGGCGGTGGAGGACGGCGAACTCAAAGCCACCCTGGGCGGCGGCAAGTTCCTGACACGTAAGGTGGACCAGCAGATCGTGAATAAGCCTGGGTGTTAGCCCTCACCGTCGGCCCCTCTGCTCGAGGGTAAGGGGCGCCTGCAGGGCGGGGTGAGGGCGAACCGCCAAGCATCGGGTTGATGCCAATGGGCTAAGACACTGTATAATCTTCTTGCTCTGCTTGGCAAAAATCGCCTGAGCAGACGGAGGGTAACATGCCTAACTATATCGTTGAGCGGCACTTGCCCGGCTTTGACAAAGAAAAGCTGGCGGCCGCGGCTTCCTTGGCCAAAATGGCTACCGGAAAGATGACTAGCGAAGGCACGCCCGTCAGGTACCTGAGGTCGTTTTTTGTTCCCGGCGAGGACAAGTGTTATTGTTTGTTCGAGGCTATGTCGCCGGATGTGGTTCAGCGGGCGAACGATGAAGCGGGACTTCCTTACATATCGATCACCGAAGGTTTTCACGTTTCGGCGGATGAACTTAGTTAGCCCTGGCCGCCCTTGCGGGAGCCGCCTCATCCACGCCCAGTCCTGAGGGGCTTATATGGGTCCATACTTCGCGGTTATCTCAACCCGGCTCCACCGGTCTCCGCTAGAAGCCGCCAGGTTGCCCAGGGACCGTATCGCCGTATTGTTGGGCGAGTACAAATACCTGGCCGAGTCCATGGCGGGCCAGTACGGCAGTCTACACAGTGCCTTCGCTTCGGAAGGCCACATGTTCTTGTTCGAGAGTCCTGACGCCGCCCTTCAGTATGCTCTTAGACTCGTTGAAGCCTGGCGGCTCCACAACCAGTCAACTCCAGCCTTGTCTGAGACTCCCCATATGCCTATCCGTGTGGGATGTTGTTTCGGTGAATGCATCCAGTTGCAGACAGGGGAGGGATGGGTAGGCCGGGGGGTAGACTTGGCCAGGCCCGTGGCCGAAGCCGCCGGTTTGGACGAAGTTTATACGACGGGTAATGTCTTGGATGTGGCGGACCTGCCTCTTTACGACTTTGAAGAGATGGGAAGCCAGACGTTGCAAGGCGACCTCTTGCCCCATCGGACGCTATACCGGGTGACGGGCTTCAACGAGGCGGCGCCGGCGTCGCGATCGGAACGGGCCCCAACCCGCCGAGACTTGGCTGCTTAGAGCACTCAGCTTGATAGGTACCGAGCGGGAGAACAGCGAAGAAGAGGCTCGCTGCTACCAAGAGGCGCTGCGGCTGAGGACGGACTACCCGGAAGCCCACAATAACATGGCGATCCTTAGGAAAGCGCAAGGGGACGAAGCCGCCGCCGCCCAGCATTATCGAGAAGCGTTACGGCTACGTCCGGAATATCCCGAGGCGCATTACAACTACGCCGTGTTGCTCCAATCGAGGGGAAGCCACCAAGGCGCTGCGGACCACTACCGTCAGGCTCTTGCCTCTCGGGCCGAAAACGTGGACGCGCACTATAGCTATGCCAACCTGCTCCGGGCCAGCGGACAATTAGTCGAGGCCGAATCACATTATTCGGAAGCGTTGCGCCTGCGGCCTGAATACGCCGAGGTTCATAACAACTACGCCATGTTGCTGGAGGACACGGAGAGACCCGGCGACGCTCACGCGCATTACCTGGAGGCGCTACGTATCCGCCCGGATTACCCGGAAGCCCATTATAATTACGCCATTCTGCAAGAAAACCAAGGGGACCAAGCGGGCGCTGAGCCCCACTACATTGAGGCTTTGCGGCTACGGCCCGACTACCCTGAAGCACACACCAATCTGGCGATACTTTTGCATTCCCAGAGTGACCTAGAAGGGGCCGCGGATCACTATGCGGAAGCGCTACGATTGCGGCCCGAGGGTCCCGAGACGCATTACAACTACGGTCTTTTACTGAAGGCTCGAGGAGCTGAATCCGAGGCTGAGGAGCAGTTTCGGATGGCCTACGAATTGGCCCCGCCCGAATGGGTTGCCGCGATGAAACAGCAGACGGAATCGGAGGGTCCGGACGCCGCCAGCTTGGCCGGCCTTAGTCAGCGTGAATCGGAAGTTCTCCGGCTAATAGCGGCCGGCCGGAGCAACCAGGAGATCGCCGACGAGTTGTTCATCAGTGTCCGTACCGTCGCTCACCACGTGACCAGCATCCTGAGCAAAACGGACTCTTCCAACCGGACCGAGGCAGCAGCCTACGCCGACCGCATCCGATTGTGATTCCCATCGTTCGGCCAAACGCCTAGATTCGCCGATAGTTCTTCCAAGGGTAAGAAACCTTCCGATGGGAACATTTGCCTATCCCAATCGATATTTCTCTGATCCCTGTATGAAGTGCCGTGGGGTAGGTATGGGAAGTTGGGTGGCAAAAATTGGGAAGATATACCGATGAACCCCAGACCGATGGGCGGTTAAATGTAGCCATACCGAATCTAGATATGGAGGCTTACATCATGACTGTTTATATGGTTGAGCGGGACCTTCCTGGAATCACTCTGGAGCAGTTGGGCGGCGCTCAAAAGTCGGCCATCGAGACCAGTGAAAAGTTCACCAGTCAGGGCAAGCAGGTGCGCTATATACGGAGCACCTATATCCCCGGTGAGTCCCGCGTGATGTGCCTATTCGAGGCTTCAAGTCCCCAGCTGGTCGAGGAAGTAAACCAGGCGGCCAACATACCTTTCACCAGGGTGGTCGAGGCTATGGACCTGACCCCATAGGTTTGTTACCAGAGTTGAGGAGTCATCGCGCACTGTCCTTCGACAAGCTCAGGACGAACGGGTAAAAAAGAGAGGCCCCGATTGAAGCGGGGCCTCTTTCTTTTTGGCTGGGCTTTCTAGGGTTGAAGTATATCGCCGTTAACCGCCCATCACACCGTGCTTGGTAAAGATGCGGGCCAGTTCGGCAATGCCTTCTGAAATAATCTCGGGAGTTGGGTGGCCAAAGCATAATCGGGCTTGGTTGGCGCCCCGGCCATCCGGAGAGAACTGGGTCCCGTTGTAATACCCAACCCCTTCGTTGAACGCCAGCTCTTGGATGGCGGCCAGGTCGACGCCTTCGGGCATCTCCAGCCAGATGTAAAGCCCGCCCTCCGGCACGCTCCACTTGGCGGAGTCACCGAAGTTCTCGCCCAGGGCGGCCAGCATGGCGTCTCGTTTTATCCGCAACGTTTCGTTCTGATCACCGATGTGGGAGTACATGTCCCGCTTCAGGAATTCCTCGATCGCCAGCGCCGCGAACTGGTTGACCCCGCTGGGCGATTTAAAGCTCATCGCCCGCTGCATCACCTGTTCCGGCGCCACCAGGTATCCCAAGCGCATGCCCGGCGCGACGATCTTGGAAAAGGACCCGGTGTACAGGACCCCATCGCCGCCGGCCAGGGCATGGATAGAGGTTACGTCTTCGCCTTCGAATCGTAGGTCTACATAACAGTCGTCTTCAAAGATGGGTAGGGTATATTTTTGGGCGATGTCGAGGATCTGTTGCCGCCGTTCCAGGGGCATGGTAAATCCCTGCGGGTTCTGGAACGCCGGAATGGTGTAGAGGAATTTTATTGTTTTCCCCTCACCCTGCAGACGATTTATCGTCGTGTCCAGGTCGCCGGGAATCATGCCCTGATCGTCGCACTTGATCCCGACAACCTCGGCGCCGTAGCGTCGCATCTGGCGCAGCGTCCCCAGGTACACGAACTCCTCGGTCAGGAGCACGTCTCCCTGGTTTGTCATCGCCTGGATCAACATACCGATGGCTTCACCGGAGCCGGAAGTGAGGACGATCTCATCGGAGGTGACGTGGATGTCCCGGTCCCGGGCTAGTTTGTCGGCCACGAACTCACGCAAGGCGGGCATGCCAGCCGGATGGGGATAGTAGGCGAGCTCGTCACCCTCCCGGGCCAGGGCATCTTTCAATGACTCAGCCAGCTCATTCAGTGGAAGGGTTTCGGGCGCGGGATACGCCACCGCGAAGTCGTACTTCGTTCTAGGAGCGGCGGTACGGGTGGTGACCGGGACGTTCTCGGCGAATAGACTCTCGTAGTTGAAGGGTTTGGATGTGGTCAAGGCAGGATCCTCCTGGCGGTTCTGGGTGGGTTCAATCGCGGGCAGTGATATCCAGCTGCTTAATAAAGGTCTTCGTCAGAGAAAAATGGTAAGTCGTCGTCGTTATTGGGTTGGCCCATCATGCGGCTGGTATTGAGCAAAGAGGCCCTGAACCAGAGGACTAAGATGGCGCGATCAATCATTTCTTTGGGGAGACGTATTCTCCGGCCATGCTTTTTGGACAGCCAAGCGGTATACCCGGTGGCGAAAAACTCCTCTAGATACCGGGTTGGCTCGGCTTCCGACGCCGATTCCTCTAATATTTCCAACGGCGCCTCGGAGCACAGGATATCCGGATGCTCTGTTGCCAGTTGGAGAAACTCTTCCTCCATCAAGGGATCCATAAATCGGCCTTGCTCTCAACATAAGAACGTGGCTGGATAGCTAGCTGCCCAACCACGTTCTATATCACTCGGTTTTAACCCCGAATCCGCGGTAATCCCGGATCAGAGATTAAGCTGTGGAACCAAATACGTAGCCTGTTTGTCGTAGATCTGAAACCGGCTGCGTTGAGTGTCGGCTACGACCAGCCGTCCGTTCTTGGCGTCGTACACCACCGCCGTGGGTTGAGCGAACCGCCATTCCGGCTCGGTGCTGGCGACTTCACGCCTGCGCTTGCCATAGTCGTCATTGGCGTCAACAGTCATCTGTGCCCACAGGGACAGTTGTTGGGCGTCGCCGGTAAGGCTGGTGAGGAAGTGGCCGTCTTTCTCGAATATGTGTACCCGGCCCTGTTCCCAACCGTTCTCGCTCCAGTCGCAGATGTAGACGTCGCCCTCAGGGTCAACCGCGACGCTGTTTGGATAGTTCAACTGGCCGCGGTGGGTACCGTGGCTGCCGAACTGGGCGACAAAGTTGCCGTCAGCGGTGAATTTTTGCACCCGATGGTTCTTGAAGTCAGCCACATAGACGAAGCCTTCGTGGTCGACGGTGATGCCCCAGGGTGAGTCCAACTCGCCCTCGGCGCTGCCGTGGGTTCCCCAACTGGCTATAAGTTTTCCTTCGGGAGTGAACCTCTTGACCGTGTGGCTCCGGCCGTCGGTGACGAACAGGTTGCCTTCGCCGTCGATGGCGATGCCGGAGGCGCCATTGGGTCCGGTCTCGTCGCTGACTACCGTGCTCCAATCCCGCTGGTAGTTGCCGTCTTGGTCGAATACGGTAACCCGGTTGAGCCACTCGTCTACGACGAACAGATTACCCTGATCGTCGGCGGCGACGCCGGAACCCCAGATATATTCGCCGTTGCCGTTGCCGTATTTGCTGAATTCACCGATGAACTGTTCTTCGCCGGCGTTGGCCCCAAGTTTGATCTGACTTACCCGGGCGCCGTACCCGGTGCGGTTCCAAGCAACGTTGCTGATGCCTTCGCTTCCCCGGTTTACGACAAATAGGACATCGTCCTTGCCGATCGCCGCTGCCACGGGATTAGAGAATCCCATGCCGGTTTGGGAGCCCCGGCCCACGCTGTGGCTGTAGTCATAAGTACGGCCCGCGACCGTTTCAGTTAGCATCTGAATTCCTCCATTGGAAATCCCCTTAAATCCCCCTTGACGAAAGGGGGATTTCAAGAGGTTTATTTTGACGTGTCTATTAGCCCAGGAAGGGTAGCTTTTCGAAGGAGCCTTCGACTATGGGTTTGGCGTCCAGGCCCATCCAGTCTTCCAAGAGTACTGAGTAGATGCTGCGGAAGTCATGGTTGGGGACGACGTCGCCCTGCTCCAACTGGTTGGATTCCAAGGACGGGTATTCGCTGTACTGTCCGCCGTTGACCGCGTCGCCGATGACGAAGGCCGCTCCGCCAGCGCCGTGGTCGGTGCCGGAACCGTTGTCGTGGACCCGTCGGCCGAACTCGGTGAACATGAGCATTACCACGTTATCGGCGGCGTCATGCTCTTTCAGATCGTCGAAGAAACACTCGACGGCTTCCGAAACGTCTTTCCACAGCTTGTCATGCATGCCAACCTGGTTGGAGTGGCTATCGAAGCTGCCGTGGTCGCAATATAGGATGCGGGTCCCGAATCCGGCCTGGTGGATCTGGGAGATTCCCCTGAGCTTCGCGCCGATGGAAGTGTCGGGGTACTCGACGGTGGAGGAATACATCTTGGGAGCTTCCTTCAGGATGTCGGCTCCTTCAAGAGTATCCAGTCCGGTCTGACCTAAGTAGTCCATGACACTGCTGGAGCCCATGACTGGGGAGTACAACCGGGCGAACCGGTCCAGAATCTTGGTGCGTTGCTGTTTCTCGGTGATTCCGGGAAGCAACCCGTAAGAGTCCAGATCGTCCACACAAGCAACTGGCACACCGGGCATGACCAGGGCGCGGAACAGGGCCGCGCCGAAGCTGACGGTGGTTAGAACGTTTTCTTTATTCGGGTCGATGTCTTTGGTGGCCCGTCCCAACCAACCCTCGGTACCCAGCTTGTCCGGCTCGCAGGTGTGCCAGATGTCCATGGACCGGAAGTGGGACCTGGGCGAATCGGGGTAGCCGACGCCGTGGATGACGGCCACTTGACCCTTGTCGTACAGGTTCTTGATGGGCGCCATCTCCGGGTGGAAGCCTACTTTATCGTCCAGTTGGAGTTCTCGGCCTTCCGCCACGCCAACCGCGGGACGGTTGTCCCGGTATAGAGGGTTGGAGTAAGGGATTACCGTGTTCAGGTAATCGTTACCTCCGGTCAACTGGAGGACTACCAGGACCGGGTCTTTCTTAGAACTGGTCATTTCTTCTCTCCTGGCTGGTTATGACTTTCGAGACGGTTTTGTTGCTGCGGACCGTCACCCCCTCTCTGACTCTCCCCCGTGAAGGGGGCGAGGACAAGTCTCTTCCCCCCTTGCGGGGGAAGGTTAGGATGGGGGGTGCGTTCTGATTCACGCATTTCAGATTGAGTTTCGGCTAGGCGTATTGGAACTCTCTCAACGAAACGATGAGCTGGAGCAATTCTCCGATCCTCTCGCTGGAGGTTGTCTGGGCCTCCGCGGTATCCCATTTGAACTCGCCATGTTCGGCGGCGAACTCTATCAGCTCGGTCCGGCTCTCCGGGGCTACTTCCAATGGGCCCAGCAGGTCCAGACAGCCGTCTACCAGTTGTTCCGGAGTACGGGCATCCTGGGCATGGAGCCGGGATATCATTGATTGGACACCGGGATTGCTCGTGTCGCCAACCAGTTCGGCGGCGAAGTTTACGCGGCGCATCAGTGAGCCACTGTTGATCCACTCGGCGCCGGTGTGCCAACCTTCCACGCTGGGCGGGTTGAGCAGGTCTTGTCCCATGTAGTTGGGTTGGCGGGACAGGTCGCCGATACCGGGGGCGGGGAACTGGGTGCTGCCTCCCACCATTCGCAACGTACTCACGACAACCTCGGTGGGGCTCTTCAGCCGGGCGAACCGGGCTTCTTTGAAGAAGTCGGAGTTGAACATGACTCGCAGCACCGACCGGATGTCGTAGCCGGACTCAATGAAGGTATCAACCATCAGATCGATGGCGGCTTCGTCCCTGGGAGGAGTCACGCCCCACGCCGGGACCTGGGCCTCGTCGGCCACGAAGAAGCTATATAGGTGCCGGCAGATGAACCCGGCAGTCGCCGGCTGCTGGCAGATGATGTCGATGATGTCTTCGCCGTCGAAGTTGCCGGTTTCTCCCAGGAAGGTCTTCTCGCCGTCGTCGTGGTCCTCTTCCCGGAACTCAAAGAACCAGTCGAACCGGCCGATGGGTCCTCTGGGCAGCTTGGGCTTGATGGTCCAGCCGGTGAAGGCCCGGGAACACTCCCGAACGTCTACTTCGGTGTAGTTCCCCACGCCCATGCTGAACAACTCCAGAAGTTCACGGCCCCAGTTTTCGTTGACCGCGGTTGCGTGGTTGTCGCAGTTGTCCAGCCAGTAGATCATGGCCGGATCTTTGGCCATTTCCAGAAGCAGGTCCCGGTAGTTACTCAAGCCGTACTTCCGGAACTTGACGATCATGTCCATTACATCGTCGTAATGGTCCACTTTTGAGACGCCGGTGGCGAAGACTTGATGCCAGAACAGGGCCATCTTCTCTTCGAGGGGCCGCTTGGTGTTGAGCAAGTCGCGCATCCATTCGGCTGCGCCCATACCAGGCAGAGTACCCGGACGCCAGGTCCAGGGATGATACCGCATCATTTCAATGCGGTCGGTCGGTTCCTGGGCTTCGGGATTCAGAAGTTCTTCTACTGTTTCCTCGTAGCCTTTGGCCGCGCGGGCCTCCAGTTCGTCTCTGGAGGCGCCGAAACCGGCCCGGCGCATCAGGTGGGCCATCAGTGCTAGATCGTTATTACCCATTGTTTCTAGGCTCCTTTAAGAAGATGGGATTTTGGTCGTTAAACATCGGCCTCGGTAAACAAGACCGGAGCTTCACAAATATTAGCTACCTGCACCTATCTTTGTCAACCGATGCGGGGCCGTGTTCACGGTGACGGCTTTGACCGGAAAACGGCGGACGGATACACTTCGATCGTACCGCCGGACTCGTTGAATCCGGAAAAACGTTAAGCATTATCCCCCGCGGCGCCTTATGCAAGAATTAGATCGGCTTGCCCTGACGTTTCACCGATTTGCCGAACTGGAATGTCCGGGGATGTCATCCCTTTACGAAAGTCTGTGCCATAGCCTGGCCGAAGAGCAGGACTTGTTGGCTTTAGCGGCTAATGCGCGTTCGGGCCAACCGGCGCCGAACCTGTTCATGGCCGCGGTTCATTGGCTGTTGACGAAGGGCGCACAACATACGGTGACGGAATACTATCCAGACATTAGCCCGGAGATGACAACTCATGGAGACCCGTACCCGATCTTCCGGTCTTTTTGCCTGGAACACGGCGACGAAATCGTCGACCTGATAAGTACCCGTCTGGTGCAGACCAACGTGGTGCGGCGCTGCGCGGTGCTTTTGCCTGCCTTTGCCGTAGCCATGGGCCGGGACGCGGGCCAGCCTCTTTCTCTGGTGGAAATTGGAGCCAGCGCCGGATTGAACCTGCTATGGGACCGGTATTCGTATACCTATAGCGATGCGCAGCGGTGGGGCGACCCTGATCACCCGGTCCAACTGTCGTCCATTATCCGCGGAGACCTGCGCCCTCCGTTGCCCGATTCTATCCCCAAGGTTGTCTTTCGAGTTGGACTGGACCTTAGTCCGGTGGATATTAGTGACCCGGATGCGGTCGATTGGCTGCGGGCTTTGGTCTGGCCGGAGCGGGTCGACGAAGCCCAGATGCTGGAGGACGCATTGGAAATGGCTAAGGACGACCCACCTCGATTATTGGCCGGCGATGCCCTGGAGTTGCTGCCCGAGGTATTAGAATCGATTCCGTTAGATTCGACACTGTGCTTGTACCACTCTAATACGTTGAACTAATTTCCTCGGGAGGCCCGAGAAAGATTTCTCGAAATGGTCGAAGAGCACGGTTCAGTCCGTGACCTAAGCCTGATTTCAGTCGAAGGCCGGGCGGGCGGGCACCACTGCGCCGTTGAGTTGACTCAGTACCAAAACGGCCTCAAGACGACCCGGCGCCTGGCGGACAACGGCAGCCATGGGAATTGGATCCAGTGGCTTGAGAAAGATGAACCGCAGACGGGTTCTAAATATTGACTCAAGGCAGTTCCTAGGTCCGAGAATCAAAGTATAATTTGTATCGCGGATAAATGTGGGCTGGAGCCAGATGGCTAAGGAATTATATGTACCCTCCCCTCTTAATTTCCAAGCGGACAATCATGATTCTAGCCGTGTGCCTGATATCTATCGCTGCGTCTTCTTGTGACGGTGACCCCGGCCAAGCGGCAAGTCGGGCACCGCGGTTTCAGCGGGTATCTTCGGCGACAACAATGCCCTTAACGCCCGTTGCCACCCCCGACATCAGCGCAATGATAAGTGCGGCGTTTGCCGCCAATACGCAGCCGCAAGGCCAAGCTCCGGTCGTTCCTGCCACGGCCACCTATTCGATCATTCAAACAAACATCGTCACCGGTATCAGGAAGAGTATCGATGTACGCCTAGACGAGGAAGTAACCGAAGATGCACTCCGAGCCATCGCCCTTGAGTTGAAGTCGGGCGATTCGCGGCACTACGAACGTACCTTCATCGTGTATTACTTGCCAGGGATGCCGGTGGGCGCCGGAGGTTGGGCTACCACTCATTTCGACCCGGCCCTTGAGGTGCGCATCCTTGGCCTCGCCAGGCAAGAAGAACGAGCCGACGCCGGTGGGCCTCTCGTCTCCACTCGTGAAAACATCGGTACGTGGTTGGACGATGTCACCGGTAACCAGATCGTGATGTACAGTGAGGACGGCAAATCGTACGTGGAACAATATTTCAAAGATGGGAGTTTCTTGAAGGACGAATTGGTTGAGAAGCCGTCGCCTTCAGGTCAACGGTTAGAATCGAAAAGTGGATCCGAATTAGGCCGCCACTGGGTTGTCGACTCTTTCGGCGACCTACAGATCCGGGACACCGTTGGTCTTATCTCGACCGCAAAGCGAATCAAGTGAACGGCGGCAGTCAGCCACGTGGACCTTAAGGTAACGTACAGAGTTAAAACTCACCACGGAGGGCACAGAGACTACGGAGAGGTTTGCCCTGCTACCAAAAAACCCGCGTACTCCGCGGCGACGATTAACAGCTCTTCTTAGCCAGCCCCGTCTCCTCGCAAAAGATCAGCTATATGGCGGATGTCTGGTAGTTGTTCCAGTTCGCTTAGTCCGGCCACGAGTTCTTGGGTGTCGTCCGTGGTTAGAATAGTTGACGCGCAATCACGGAACTTGTCGATAATTTCGTCCATGGTCACCCCCCGTAGAGCGCCTTCTCTGATCCGGTCAACTCTCTCGGTCAACACCGTCCCGTCTTTCAAGTGCACGGCCACCTGGTTGTAGGCCTCGACCCAGCTCGGCTGCCCTTGGAAATCGGCCGAGCGGCGCATGGTGATCTTGGGTATGAGGTCCTGGGCCTCGGGACGCAACACCTGTTGGTCGGTGAACGCGTCCATGCCAACCTTATTGTCCAGAACGGCCGCGGCCAGACAGTACTGCATGCTGAACTTCCCTTCCAAGGCTGATCGCGGCCGGTCGTGGATCAGGGAGCGGGGAGGGTCGAAGTCCACAAGCACGTCGATCTTCTCGATGTTGGCGGCATTCAACGGCGAACGGTCCAAGATTCGGGCGGTGGCGTCCAACGCCAGGTGGGCGCTGCCGCAACATGGGTACTTTTTGATCTCGATGCCCGATTCGACCAGATAACAGGTTTTGCCAAGATTCTCTGATATCCGGTCCGCTTCGTATCCTGCTCCCCCGGAAAAGGCGTGCAAGAAGCCGAACCGTCCCTCGATGGCATCCAGGCTGGCGGTAAATCCGGCGGCTACCAACTGGGCGGCGGTGACTCCGGTACGGCAAGCGGCCCCGGCGTGGAACGGCTTGGTCATGGTGCCGAAGTTTTGCCGGAGACCGGCGGCCTGGGACGCGGCCAGGGAGATGGCCATGGCGGTCTGATCCCGGTCCAGCTTCAAGATGCGGGAGGCGGCAACCGCCGCGCCCAACGCTCCCACGGGTCCCGTGGGATGCCAACCCAGTTCATCGTAATATTCCGGGCTCATGGCCTCACCGATGCTGCAGGCCACTTCAAAGCCCAGCATATAGGCCATCAGCATTTCCAGTCCCGTGGCTCCTTGGGATTCAGCCAAAGCCAGAGCCGGCGGCATAAGCACGGCGGTGGGGTGACCCTTGAGAGCACGGGTAATGTCGTCGTAATCCAGGGCGTGGGAAATGGCTCCGTTGACTTGGGCCGCGTCAGCCGCGGTTGTCTTGAAGCCCCGTCCGATAACGCTGGCCGACGCCCCGCCCCCGTTGGCCTGGACGAATTCCGACAATATGTCCGCCAATGGCTCGCGGCTACCCGCCAAGGCGCAACCCAGGCAATCCATGATCGCGCCCTTGGCCGCCTGGATCCCATCGGGCGGGAAATCCTCCAATTGGGTGGATACTACATAGTCGGCGATTCTACGGGTGATCTCCAAAGAAAGCCTCCTATTTCGATAACGGATCCCTTTTCACTTCCGACTATTTGGCTGGGTCCTAGCCGTGGGTCGGACGGGAATCATCTCGCCAATCTGAATGCGAGCCAGGAAGGATCCTAATCAGCTTGCAGCACGTATTGGCCCGAAATCCGGATAACGACTGACTCAACTCATTTGTTTGTGAATCGGGCCGTACAAGTCCTCGTGGAGTGCCCGTGCTTCGTCCCTTAGTATATTCGCCGCTTCGATTTCTTCGCTATGGACTGCTGATTGGCTGCGCCAGAGCCACGCGTAGAACTCTGAAAGTTGGTTAAAATATACTTTGATGAACTCTTCAAGTGTAATTCCGTGGTCCCCACCTTCAATGCTACGTCGGGCTTGAGAACTCCAGCCGTCCCACTTGAGCAAATCATCCTTGCTCAACTGGAACTTCGAACCAACTAGCTCGCCTCCTCTCCCTTGAAGGACAAAGCTGATCGGTGGCAGACCCACATGGAGAGTATAAATTCTGAGTCCCTGCGCTATCCAGTGCTCAGGACGACCAAGAATCAGGCTCTGCAGTTGGGCAGCGATCTCTTCATTGAAGACTTCGAAGACTTCGCCACTGTAGAGGTGTTTGCGATGACGCCTCACATGGTCCACTAAGCTGAAAGCAGCGGCAAGGAAGTTTTGCAGTCTGGTGACCACTACGTCCATGGCCTCATGACGTACATCGCGAGACTGTTGCGGCCAGAGTCGGGGTATTTCCTTCTCGTCTTGGAACGCGAGTATCGCGTTGATAAGTTCATCGTAGTTGCGCTTCACAACCCCGAAGCTACGTTGAACCCCCTCAATCTCGTTTAATACTGTTTGTCCTGAGGACGCCTGTATGGCCTTGATTAGGCCCATTAGTTCAGAAAACCTCGTGTCAGCCACCCGTCGCTCCATAATACCGATTTGCATCTGGGCTTAGGACTATTGCCACTCGTATATATTACGCCGGATTTTCCAATTTGCAGCGTCGACCAAATACCAAGTCCGCTTGTCCACTATACCGGTTCAGGAGTGGATAATCCTATGGGAAACGCCTTTCATCTCGGTTGATATCCGGCCCGATATTGTGTCCAACTCCTCGGTATGTCGCCCTAACCTGTGGATAATCTTGGCGGTCCGGTGGATAAAATACGCCGTATCCGGCTTGACACACAGATGGGCGTCATTAGCTTTTGAGATCGGCCATTTACCGGCCAAAACTACTGCGGTCGGAAAAGGTTATATACTGAGGCATCCGTCGCCCGTCATGCCCTAGTAATCTTTGGTCCCGCTTTTTTCTTCTGGCACGAGACCCTCGTTTACAGCCACCCGCTGTGCTGGCGTGCACTTTGAGAGTAGGTCACTAAAGATGAAATGGTGGCCGGCATTAATATGCGAAGGCGTGATGGATCCGCTAGCCGCGGCCTAGTCAAGATTCGGATTAAATGAAAAATATTGGTTGAATTAAATCCAAAAACTCTATGGGGCCGCCGTAACAATGTCTTCTATGGTTGGTGGATCGTCGTCGTCAGCGCGATTATCGACGCGTTGAAGCACGGTACCTTCAATCGGGGCTTTACCTTGTACGTTCTCCCCTTGCGGCAAGAACTGGGCATCGGTGTGGCCGCCATCTCTGTCGCCGACATGTTGGGACGCATGGTGGCGGGTATCCTGGGCCCACTGGCCGGGTACGCCACCGACCGCTTGGGCGCGAAGACCATGCTGATATTTGGCGGCGTCGCGTCGGGCGTGGGTTTCATCCTGCTGACGTTAACCAAAAGCTATGGGTATTTCCTGTTGGTTTTCGTGGGGCTGCTTTCCCTGGGCTTCCGGGCCGGCTACAACAACGCGACAGTTCCCGCTTTGAACCAGTGGTTTCGTAGAAGACGAAGTCTGGCAATGTCTACCGCCTCCACCGGCACCGGGCTGGGCGGATTTCTGGTGACGCCGCTGATGGGATTGCTGGTGCTCACCGTAGGATGGCGTACGGCGGCTCTGGTGTCGGGCATCGGAATCATCGCTATCGTTATTCCCTTGTCTCTGCTGGTGAGGCGTACCCCTGAGAGCATGGGCTTGCTACCGGATGGGGACCCGGCGCCGGACGCTGTGGTTCCCGGCCAAACGGGATCGGGGCTGCATGGCGGGCGAGGAAGGGGAGCCCATGAAGCGTCGAGAGTCGCCGCGCCGTTACGGCAGATGGCTAGGGACCCCGACTTTACCGCTAAGGAAGCCTTATCCACCGTCTCCTTTTGGCTTGTCGTATTGGCCGTGGGTTTGCGTAACACCGTCCATTCGGGAATGTCATTTCTACTGGCTCCGGTGATGGTCTGGTTCCTGGAGGGCGAGATTGCTCGCGGAGAGGTTGGTCTCTCCAGCGCTGCCCTCGCCGCCCTCTTTATCGGAGGATTGTCCCTGGGCACCATGATATTCAACCCTGTGGTGGGGTGGATGGGAGATAAATGGTCCAAGGAGAAGCTTAGCTCGGTTGCGATGGCAACTGGCGTGGTGGCCCTATTATCGATCTTGAACCAGAGCGGCCACATTTGGCAGTTGGCAATATTTGTCGTTTTGCTGGCTTTCTCGGAAAGCGCAAATCCGCTGGCTTGGGCCATAATGGGGGACTACTTTGGACGGAGGAGCTACGCCACTCTTCGGGGATGGCAACATCTACCCGACCAGTTGATGTCCATGAGCACTCCGGTGTGGATGGGCTGGATCTTCGACCATAACGAGTCTGGATATTTTTGGGCGCTGATACCTTTGGCGGTTATCTACGGGCTGGCGGCCGCCTGCTACCTAATCATCCCCCTCCCCCGTCCGCCTGCTCGCCTTCGCCGCCGGAGGTCCGGGCAAGCTTAAGGATCAGCCTGATTCCTAGGGTACAATGGCTAGGCTGTTGAGCCGGCCGACCTGAAACACCGATTACCCATTAAACAGACCACCAACTGAGGCCCAGGTCTGCGAGTTTCTGCAACGGCCACTGCTGATAACTAATATGTAGGGTCACGTCACCCGCGGCCGATATAGGGCATCTTCGTTGCCATGACGGTCATGAACTGTACGTTGGCGTCCAAGGGCAGGCTTGACATGAAGACCACTGCGCGGGCAACGTCGTACGGATCCATGGTCGGCTCGGTGAAGACGGCTCCGTGGGCCTGGGGAAGCCCTGCATTAACGGCCGCCGCCAGCGGCGCAGTTTCAGCGTTGCCAATGTCAATCTGGCCGCAGGCGATATCGTATTTGCGGCCATCCAACGACGTTGACCTGGTAAGGCCAGTTATCCCGTGTTTGGTTGCTGTGTAAGGCGCGGAGTTGGGTCTCGGTACGTGAGCCGAGACGGACCCGTTATTGATGATCCTACCGCCCCTGGGGTCCTGACTCTTCATGATGCGAAATGCTTCCTGGGTACACAGAAACGTTCCAGTCAAGTTGACGTCCACCACGGCTTTCCATTGTTCGTAGGTCGGATCCTCCAATGGTATACCGATCGAAGTGGATCCGGCGTTGTTGAACACGACATCTACCTTTCCGAATCTCTCCTTGGTTGCGGAGAACAGGGCGCGCACGGATGAGGGGTCCGCCACATCAGTGGGCACTGTCAGCGTCCGGGAGGCAGCCGGCCTGGCCTCTGCCGCAGCCTTCTCCAACAACTCGGCCCGGCGTCCAGCCAGAGCAACGGCGTACCCGTCCTCCAGAAAAGCCAAGGCGGTACACTTGCCGATCCCGGTTCCAGCTCCGGTGACAATAGCAACCTTCCCTTGTGCGCTCACGGCTCCTGCCTCCTAGGTTACGGCCCGATCAAATTCGTTTGACTGATTCTACCCATCGCCCTAGCTGGCGATGCAACAAAGCTCAAAAGAGATTCCGCAGTAACTGTTAGCCTTGTTGCCCAACCTGTTCAATGGCCCGAGCGAACCCGTCCATCGCCCCCTCCAGCACCCGGTCCTCAAGACAGTAGGAGATGCGGAAGTATCCCGGCGTTCCGAATCCCCGGCCCGGTACCGTCAACACCAACCGCTCCTGCAACGTGTCCACGAAGGCGGCGTCGTCCTCTATCGGCGACTTTGGGAACAAGTAGAAAGCTCCCTGGGGTTTGACCACCGAGTAACCCATGCCGGTGAGCCGGGTGTAGAGAAAGTCCCGCTTTTGCTGATATTCGGCGATGTCCACGCTGACCCCTTGAAGCGCCCGGACAATGTGTTGCATCAAGGCTGGGGCGTTCACGAACCCTAGGGTGCGGTTACAGAAGGTCAGACCGTTGGACAACTCCTCCCGATGGGGATAGGCGGGGTTGACCGCCATGTAACCGATGCGTTCGCCGGGTAGGGCTAGGTCCTTGGCATGGGAGTTGACCACGATGGTGTTCTCGTAGTGGGGAAACACCTGAGGGTAGCTCAAGCCGTCGTAGATTATTCGCCGGTACGGTTCGTCGCTGATGATGAATATCTCCGAACCGTGTTCCCGCTGCTTACGGTTCAGCAATTCGCCCAACGTCCGCAGGCAGTCGGCGGAGTAGATGACCCCTGATGGATTGTTGGGCGAGTTGATGATTATCGCCCTGGTCTTGGGTGTGATCGCGGCTTCAATAGCGGCCATGTCCGGTTGGAAATCCTCGCCGGTGGCCACCACCACCGCGACGCCGGAGTGGTTGTCCACGTAGTACCCATACTCGACGAAGTAGGGAGAGAGGAGGATGACCTCTTCACCGGGGTTGAGGATGGTCTTTAGCACCACGTTTATCGCCGCCGCCGCCCCGCAGGTCATGACGATGTCGCCGGCGGAGAAGGGAATGCCGGTCTCAGATTTCAGGCCGTCGGCCACCGCTTGCCGGGTTTCCAGGTAGCCGTTGTTGGGCATATAGCGGTGCATACCCTTGACCGGGTTCTCGGCCAGACGGCGTAGCTCCCGGCGGAACTCCTCCGGCGGCTCCACAACCGGGTTGCCCAGGGACAGGTCGAATACGTTGTCCTCGCCGTGCTGCGCCTTCAAGGTGATGCCCGCCTCAAACATCCGGCGGATCCACCCGCCCTGATCCATGAATCCCCGTACTTTGTCAGAAACCGGCATGGCTAATCTCCCTAGATCTGGATAGGTTCTAGCTCCGCCTCCACCATCCGAAACCCCATCCCTTTCCCAAACTGATAAGCCAGGCTGTATTGGGCCATTCCCATGTCCACGTCTTCGCCTAAAACCTCGGCCATGGAGGTTACGGGGCGGTCGGCGATGCCACAGGGGACGATGTGGCTGTAGTAGGACAGGTCGGTGGTGACGTTGATGGCGAAGCCGTGGTAGGCGACACCTCGGCTGATCTTGACTCCGATGGCGGCGATCTTTGCGCCATCCACCCAAACGCCGGTGATTCCGTCGATCGTTTCGGCGGTTATCTTGAAGTCGGCAAGTGAATCGACGATGATTCGCTCCAGGGTGCGGACGTACTTTACCGGCCCGCCCCACTCTCGCAGGTCCACCACCGGGTAGGCCACCAGTTGGCCGGGGCCATGGAAGGTCACTTGCCCTCCCCGGTCCGCCTCGTAAACCCCGATCCCCTTTTGGCGCAGCTCTTCGTCGCTTAACAGAATATGTTCAGGCTTGCTCAGGCGGCCCTTGGTGTAAACCGGGGAATGCTCCAATAGCAGCAACGTGTTGGGCTGTGCGCCGTCGTGGACCTTGGCCGCCAGTTCCACCTGCAGCTCCCAGGCGCGGTGATACTCCACGGTTCCCAACCGGATTATCTGGCATGGGCTGGGAGTGGGCACGGGAGGCGGCTCAGTAGAGAGGAGTGTCGGGTCCCATAGACTCCAGGCGGGACTTGACCGCCTGCAAGAATGCGCCCGATTCCGCTCCGTCGTTGATGCGGTGGTCGAAGGCCATGCAGATGTTCATCATGGACCGAATGGCGATGGCGTCGTCTCGCACCATCGCCCGTTTCTGAATGGCCTCGGTGGTCAGGATCGCCGCTTGGGGATGGTTGATGATGGGATAGGAGATGATGGACCCCAACGCGCCGGTGTTATTCAAAGTGAAGGTCCCGCCCTGTACGTCTTCGATGGTGAGTCTGTTCTGCCTTGCCCGCTGGGTTAGGTCCCGCAAGGCTGTTGCCAGTCCAGCGATGCTCAACCGGTCGGCGTCGTGAATCACCGGGACGACCAATCCTTGGGGGGCGGCCACGGCGATTCCCACGTTGATCCGGCGCTTCAGGGTGATCTTATCGCCGCCCCAACTGGCGTTGAGCGTAGGATGTTCTTTCAGCGACTCCGCCAACGCCTTTATGGCGAAGGGCATATAGGTAAGGTCCACTCCCTCCCTTTGCTCGAAGGCCGTTCTGACCTGGGCGCGTAGGGCGACCAATCCGGTTACGTCCACCTCGATCGTGCTCCATGCATGGGGGATCTGGCTCACGCTACGGACCATGGCATCGGCAATCATCCGGCGCACCGGAGTTAAGGGTACATGTTGCTCGTCGGCGCCGGCTTCCGGCTGTGGCGGCGGTTTCACTTGTGTCGGAGTTCCGGCGGGCGATTCTTTGGCTTCAACGTACCGTATCAAGTCGTCGCGGGTTATACGGCCGCCAAGTCCGGTGCCGCTGACCTGGGCCAGGTCCACACCGTGTTCCCGGGCCAAACGGCGCACCGCGGGAGAGGGCCGGCTGGCTCCGCCGGGGGCCTCCGGCGTTGACTGGTCAGTTGGAGGAGGCGCTTGTTGTTGTGCCTGGACCGGAGCCGGGCTCTCTAGCTCGGCCTCGACTCCGCCTCCGGTGGGGCCCACGGGGTTGATGTTCTTGACGAGATAACCGGTTGTGCCGACGGGTGCAGGTTGCTTGGCCGCTGCCGGAGCCGGGGTCGGATCTGCTGCCGGCGCAAGGGCTGCTCCATCGGAGCCGTCGGCAGTTTCGAGTTCGGCTATAGGGGCTCCCATGGGCACCGTTTCTCCTTCTTGAGCCAGGATCTTTAGGAGAGAGCCGTCGATAGGGGAAGGGACTTCCATGGTTACTTTGTCGGTTATCACCTCGACCAGAGGCTCGAACCGCATCAGCTTGTCGCCGGGCTGTTTTAGCCACTTGCCGATGGTGCCTTCCACCACCGACTCGCCAACATGAGGGAGTTCAAGGATCATAGCCAATGTTTCATCACCTACCGCTAATACGCTGCCTGTTTACGCAGAGCCTGAACTATTTTGTCGGTATTGGGCATGTATTCGTCTTCGAGGGTTTGGGCGAAGGGCATGGTAGGTACGTCGGGACCACAGAGCCGTTTGACGGGTCCGTCCAGATACTCGAAAGCTTCGTCGGCAACCAGTGCGGCGATCTCAGCCCCGACCCCACCGGTGACGTTGTCTTCATGAACGATGAGTAGCTTGCCGGTCTTCTTGACCGAGTTTAGCACCGTTTCTTTATCCAACGGCCTAAGGGTACGGAGGTCCACTACCTCCACGTCTATGCCTTCGCCGGACACCGCTTCCGCCGCTTCCAGGCAATAATGAAGCATCAAGCCGTAGGAAACTATTGTGATATGTTCCCCTGCGCGTTTGACGTCGGCCTTTCCGATGGGGATGGTGTATTCTCCCTCCGGTAGTTCTCCACGGACCAGGCGGTAGGTTTTCTTGTGCTCCAAGAAGACCACAGGGCTATTGTCGCGGATGGCCGACTTGAGAAGCCCTTTAATGTCGTAGGGTGTCGCCGGGGCGATGACCTTGAGCCCGGGAGTGTGGAAAAAGATGCTTTCCACGTTTTGGGAGTGAAACAGGCCGCCTCTTATACCGCCGCCGTAAGGCACTCGGATGACCAAGGGTACTTGAAGGACGCCGTTGCTCCCGTAGCAGGCTCGCGCTGTTTCACCGATGAGTTGGTTCATGGCGGGCCAGATGAAATCGGAAAACTGGACTTCGGGGATCGGGCGCATACCCCGGAATGCGGCCCCAAGAGCTATCCCCATGATGGACGCTTCGGCCAAGGGGGTATCGATGACCCTAGATTCGCCGAACTCATCTATGAGGCCCTGAGTGGCTAAGAATACACCACCGCGCTTCCCCACGTCCTCGCCCATGACGAACACTTTGGGGTCCCGCTGCATCTCTTCGCGCAGGGCTTCTCGAACCGCCTCAATGACGTTCTTGACTGCCACTTCTCCCCTCTACTCGCTGTAAACCCGATCCCACATGGTTGAGGGATCCGGGAGATTGGCGGCATCGGCGGCATCGGTGGCTTGGTTGATCGCTTTCAGTGCTTCGGCTTTAATTTCGTCTGACTTTTCCGGAGTGATGATGCCTCTGGCTATCAGTTCGGCTCCGAAGTTGGAAACCGGGTCTCGCTCGTGAGCTGCGTCCAACTCTTCCTGGGTCCGGTATCGGAGATGGTCGTCATCGGTTGTGTGGGGCATCAACCGCTCCACCTGCATCTCTAGAAGCACCGGTCCTTGAGTTCGAGCGTGGGTAATGGCTTCCCGGGTAGCCTCGTAACACCGGATAAGGTCCATTCCGTCCACGGTGAATCCTGGAAAACCGTAGCCCTGAGCCCGGGACGCCAGATCGTCGGTTGCCATTTGGCGGTGCTGTGGGACCGAGATGGCGTAATGATTGTTTTCGCAGATAAATATAACCGGCACCCGGTGGACCCCGGCGAAATTCATCGCCTCGTGGGCTTCGCCTTGGCTGGACGCCCCGTCGCCGAAGTAGGTCAACACCACGGTGTCGTCATCCTGCATCCGGCACGCCAAGGCGTATCCTACCGCCTGGGTTAGACCGGCTCCCACCACGTTGGAGATCTGAATGATGTTGTGCTCCAGGTCGGCGCCTTGCATCGGGAACTGGCGGGCGTTGCTGTAGGGCTCACCCTCCTTGCCCATGAAAGAAAGCATCACTTGGGTGGGCGTGAGACCCGCGGCCATCTTCAGACCCAGATCGCGATAATAGGGGAACAAGAAACAGCGGCCATCCTTCTGAGCTGCCAGCAGACTGCCCAATTGGGCGGCCTCGTGGCCCTGGCAAGAGGCGGCGATGGGCACTTTGCCCTGCCGGTTCAAGGCCCAGATGCGCTCGTCCATCGTTCGAACCAAGATCATCTGTGTGTAGGACTCCACCAGGTCACTGGTGGCTAACCCTTCCGGCAAGCCTTCAATGGGCTCGGCAATAGCTACCTGGGCGTCGCCGGACCCTTTGGGGCGAGTAATTTTCTTGCGGGGCATGAAATTCCTCTTGGACGAATCTCTATCCGGACAAAGTTATTGATCGAAGAAACTACAAATCATAAGGGGGACGTTTGGACGCCCCCTCTATTTCCCTATACGCTTTATTGGATGCTCCGCAGGGCCAACCGGGTGATTTCATGATGGAGCGTGGTGTTCAGGCGATTAGCTCATGTACATTGCAACGGTGATGCGTGCGCTGGTTCAATTATATATGCCGGGGCCAGGCTCCGCAAATTTGGACCCATGGGTACTCAACGGTTTTCGACGCGCCAGATATAGAACTGCTGTTGGGCGTAGTCCGAGACTGGAAATTGACCCCCATATTGATACATTTCCGCATTGACATAATCTTGAAAGGTTGCTAATTTGCCTGCCATGGGCGTGATGAAAGTGATGGGACCGGGTCACAGGGCACGAATTTATCTGACATGTTGCCAGACCCAGTGTATTGAATAAACGCCGCTCCGGATCCTCCAGACCGAGGCTATGACTAGAGGCGAACCGCAGGGTGCTTCGCATGTCATCCATGACCTAGGCTGAGGACACCTACCCCGGACGACTGGGGAACGAGGCGGCTACCTATTCCGGCTAAGCCTAGGCGGGTCCAGCGCTACCATCGGGTTTGTTGTGTGTCAGTTGGGACTACTGTGTGTGATTTTGGAGCATTTGGGCCATGAATGAACAATCGACCAGAGAGATCTGGAAGGCGGTATTAGGAGAACTTCAGCTGCAATTACCCCGACCTGCTTTCGAAACATGGCTGAAGAATACCGACGGAGTTTCCTACGACGAGCATCAGTTCGTTGTGGAAGCGCCAACCCCTTTTGCCGTGGCGTGGCTGGAAAGGCGTATGTATAACGCCATCCAGAAAACGGTGGAGAAGGTGACCGAGCGGCCTCTGGACGTGGTTTTCAGAGTTAGGCAAGGGCATGAAGCGGAGAATGGATCGGTGACTTTGACCGGCCAAACTTTGGAGCTTGAATCGGGCGGACCTGGATCGGGCGAAAATGATACGGCCGTGAAATCTCCGGCACAGCCTGTGGCCGCCTTTAATCCCAAGTACACGTTCGATTCCTTCGTGGTCGGGCCGTCGAACCAATTGGCCTATAGCGCCGCTCGAGCGGTAGCCGATGCTCCCGGGAAGAGCTACAACCCGCTGTTCATATATTCCGGCGTGGGGCTGGGCAAGACCCATCTGCTTCATGCCATTGGGCATGCCGCAGCCTCTAGGGGATTGGCCGTACGGTATGTAACTTCGGAGCAGTTCACCAATGACTTCATCACATCTATCGCTAACCGGACCACCGAGGCGTTCCGCCAGCGGTACCGTAGCGTAGAGGTGCTCTTGCTGGATGACGTTCAGTTCATGAGCGGCAAGGAGCAGACCCACGAGAGCTTCTTCCACACATTCAATGACTTGCACAATTCGGGGCATCAGATTGTCATAACGTCGGACCGGCCGCCCAAGGCCTTGGCCTTGCTCCAAGACCGTCTGCGGTCTCGTTTCGAGTGGGGATTGCTTGCCGATATCCAACCTCCGGACCTGGAAACCCGTATGGCTATCCTGCTATCCAAAGCCAAGAACCTGGGAGTTCGCGTCGGTGAAAGTGTCATCGAATTGATCGCCAAGCGCGTGCACAATAACGTGCGGGAGTTGGAAGGGAGCTTGAACCGCATGGTCGCCCAGGCCGAACTGATGAGCGAATCGATCACCGTCCAGTCGGCCTCCCGTATCCTGGAGGAACTAACTGCGGATACCGAACGTCATGCCATCGACCCTGAGCGCATCCTGGAGGCGGTTTCGAACCACTTTAGGGTGGGAACCGACTCCCTGTTGGCGCGGGGCCGCACCCAAAAGATCGCCCACGCCCGGCAGGTGGCGATGTATCTGCTGATCAATGAGTTGGAGATGACGCCGACTCAGGTGGGGCGGTTGCTGGGAGGCCGGGACCACGCCACCGTGATTCACGGTGCCGGGAAGATTAACGGCGAGATCAACGAAGATACTCACTTGCGGCGGGACGTGCTTTCCATCAAGGAAGCGATTTTCGCCTAAAGTCATTTGAGTTTTCCAAAAGGCAGCATTACCAACCCCGTTCTTGGGTAGCCTGTCGAACCATTCTTCGGTGGAAGGACCCTTAGACAAGTCCAGGGCGAACGTGAGACGTTAATGGCCGTCGCCTAGGCTGGTCCTAATGTGTTGATAACTGCCGGAATTTGGTGGATAACTTTCATATGTGGTGCATAACCTTGCTTTCTGGCCGGCTGGCCTAAGCCCGGATAAGCCGCTCGCATCTGGTATCACATACTGTCCGCCACCCTTTATTCTCACCCATCGCCTCTTTTGTCGTACAATGTGTCCGGCGGAGCGCGGTCTGTGTCCCTAAAGCTGGACGATAAATGGAATGCCGCGACACCGGATATCTTCTCACGCTATGCGATAAGGGCCTGAAATCCTTCGGTTAGTTGGTTTGATAATTGCTACTTGATTCATGAAAACCTACGTTATCGTTAAAACCCACGAACTGGCGCTGAAGGGTAATAACCGCCCGTGGTTTATGCGCCGGCTGGTAAACAACTTGCGGGTGGCGACCAAGGGGACGGGAGTTGAGAGGGTTTGGCAGGGGCATATGTTTGTGGGGCTTACCCTTTCCGATGAGGACGCTTGGCCCGAGGTCAGGGATAGGGTACAGGACTGTTTCGGCGTCGCCAAGTTTTTCAAGAGCTATACCGCCCCACCGGACTTGGATGAAGTGAAGGCGGTCCTGCCGGGTCTGCTAGAAGGCAGGACGTTCGACTCATTCCGCATCACCGCTAATCGGGCCGACAAGCGGTTCCCGGTCAAGTCGGACCAGATCAACCGGGACATGGGCGCGTATGTGAAAGACTTGACCGGCGCCAGAGTAGACCTGACCCATCCCGACCTTCATATCCACCTGGACGTACAGTCCAAAGAGATACTGATCTACTTTGATGAAATCAAGGGGTACGGCGGACTGCCGGTGGGCGTAAGCGGGCTGGTCACCGCCATGCTTTCCGGTGGTATCGACTCCCCGGTGGCGGCCTGGCAATTGATGAAGCGAGGCTGCACGGTGCAATTTGTTCACTTCCATAGCTACCCGCTGGTTGACATGTCATCTATCGAAAAGGTGGTGGACCTGACCCAGTACCTGACCAAATTCCAGTACGGATCGGTGCTGCATCTGGTGCCCCTGGGCGATATTCAGAAGCAGATCATTCTGTCTACGCCGCCGGCTTACCGTGTGATATTTTACCGGCGCTTCATGATGCGGGTAACCGAGGAAATTGCGCGCCGCCGGAAGTCAAAAGCCATCGTCACTGGGGAGAGTTGCGGCCAGGTGGCCTCTCAGACCCTGGAAAACATCGCCACCATTGACGCGGTGGTAAACATGCCTGTGCTGCGGCCGTTGATCGGCTTCAACAAAGAGGAAATCATCGACGTCGCCCGTGCCTTGGGTACCTTTACCACGTCCATCCTGCCGGATCAAGACTGTTGCTCACTATTTGTGCCGAAGCATCCGGAAACCCGGTCAGACTTGGAGACGGTGCTCAAGCTTGAATCCGTGTTGCCGGTGGACGACCTCGTCGCCATGGCCTTGGACAAAACCGAGGTCCGGGAATTTTCATCGCCTGTAGAGGAACCGCTGCCGGCCTAAACAGCCCAGCCAGTTGAGGTTGGAGTGGCATCTGATAAGTTTCCGGCAGCGGCTTCAGTAACCTCGTCTTCACTGCCCCCAGTCTCGCCGGCGGCCAGGAAGCGGCTTTTGGGTGATTTACTGCGGGGAGTCTCCCGTAGCTTTTATCTCACCCTAAGGGTGCTGCCTGGAGATCTGCGAATCCCCATCGGACTGGCTTATCTGCTGGCCAGGGCGGCCGACACCATCGCCGATACCCGGCTTCTGCCATCCGAAGACCGCCTGAGTTACCTGTTGGAGTTTCGGGCACAGGTTGAAGGCCCGGCTGACACCGAAACCCTAGCCCGCATCGGCTTGCTACACACCGAGAACCAGGCTTTGTCCCAGGAATTGGTGCTCCTTTCGTCCTTGCCGGTGATATTCTCGTTCTTGGAGACGGCTGGAGAAGAAGACCGCGCCCTCATCCGCTCTGTTGTGGTCAACCTGACTAAAGGAATGGAGGCCGACCTCACCACGTTTCCAGCGGAGGATTCCGGGCACATCGCCGCCCTTCCCGATGCCGCTGCTCTGGACGGCTATACCTATCAAGTGGCCGGCTGCGTCGGAGAGTTCTGGACGGCGATCACCATGGCGCACACCCCAGGGCTTGCTAGTTGGGATGCGGCTCGTATGGGAGAGATGGGGGTAAGGTTCGGCAAAGCGCTCCAGATGACCAACGTCCTCCGGGACGTCCCCAAAGACCTGCGCCTTGGCCGCTGCTACTTTCCCCAAGACCGATTGACGGCGTGTGGCCTCACTCCTGACGCCTTGCTGGACTCCCTTAAGGGCGGAGCAGCCCGGCCTTTGCTGGTAGACGGAATCCAGATAGCTTTGGGTCACTTTGAAGCAGCGGAAGAATACTTGCTGGCCATACCCCGCCGTCATCTGCGCCTGAGATTGGCGGCTCTCTGGCCGGTGCTCATCGGCCTGGCGACCCTAGCGGAATTGGCCCTAAACCGTGATTGGCTCGATCCCAACCAACCGTCCAAAGTAAGCCGGTCATGGGTCTACGGCATGATGACCCGGTCCCTGCCGGCGGCCTCGTCGAACAATCTGTTGCGGGCTTGGATAGGGCGGCTGCGGCGCCGGGTTGAACAAGCCCTATAACCGCTCGGACATTGGCCGCGTTCAAACCTATTTTTCAGCCTCTTCGCGTTCTTGACCCTCGCCTAGAATCATGTACCATGAGCGACGACGCCAACGTGCTCAACCGAGGCTGACCGCTGATTGCTGAAAGCTGATCGCTGGAGAAACAACCATGCCAAGCTATGTTCGGGTCTATACCGGAGACGACGGGAAGTCGCACATTGAAGATTTCGATCCACCCTTCGAGCCCTTTGTGGACGTTGAAGGAGCTCACGGGGAAGGCACTCCAATGGAGAAAGCCACGGGAATAACTATCCGGCGCAGCGCTCCCGGTTATTTTCTCGACTACCACACGGCACCCCGGCGGCAGTATACGGTTACCCTGTCCGGAGAGATTGAGATCGCCACCGGAGACGGCACGGTTCGCCGATGCGGACCAGGCGATGTTCTGCTGGCTGAAGACTTGACTGGGGAAGGTCATACCACCCGAGTGGTCGGCCAGGAACCTAGAGTTTATCTGGTGATTCCCTTGGCGGACTGACCCCCCGTCCTTGTCTATGAATCGGATCTAGCCAACTGAGGAGAAATAGTAGCCCATGCCAGAATTGCAGGGAGAGTATCAACCGGCGGTGCCGTCCAGGGTAATATTCGGCCGGGGGAAGGTAGATGGACTGAGGGAGGAGGTAGAGAACCTGGGAGGTAAGCGGGCGCTGCTGCTTTCCGGCAAGTCTGTTGCCGAAAAGACTGACGCCGTCCGCCGGACGGCCGCGGGTTTAGGGGACACTTTAGTTGGGACTTTCTCCGGCCTGACTCAACGGGCTCCCATTGAGGCGACGGTGGAAGTTACTAGGATGGCACTGGAAACCGGCGCCGATACCCTGGTGGGTGTGGGCGGCAGCACCATCTCCGACGCCGCCAGGATGATTGGAGTCATGATGGCTCTGGAAATCACCACCGTTGATCGATTGCGTGAACTGTCTCGGGAGCACGACGGCGTTCTTCCGGCGGACTTGGTGAGCAGTCAGCTACCGTGGCAGGTTTCCATTCCCACCACTCTGTCCGCCGGGGAGTTCAACATGGGCGGGGGCAACATCTTGGACGACCGGGCCGGCCACAAGATCCGGGTACGTCACCCTGGTCTCTACGCCCACCTCATCGTGTTGGACCCGGAGATGACGGTGGGTACCCCCGACTGGTTATGGCTTTCCACCGGAGTGAAGGCGTTGGACCATTGTATCGAGCGGCTTTACACCACGGGGAATCAGCCCGCCATCGACGCTCCCATATTGTCGGCGGCAGAGATGTTGTTTAGCGACCTGGCCCGGTCCGGAGAGTCGCATCACGACTTGGACGCCAGGCTTCGGTGTCTGATGGCGGCATGGATGTCCATGATGGGCGCGCCCAATTTCAATACCGGGCTTAGCCACGCTATCGGACACGTCATCGGGGTCCGGTACGCCGTCGGCCATGGTTACACATCGTGCGTAACTCAGCCATACGTCATGGAGTACAACCGGCCCGTTTCCGCCGCCAAACAAGCTCTCTTGGCCCGTTCGGCCGGCATCGACACTAGAAGTATGAGCGACGAGGCTGCCGCCGAAGCCGCCGCCAGGGCGGTCGACGACCTTATCTTGGGAATGGGGATGCCCCACCGGCTTCGGGAGCTTGAGATACCCAGGGAAGACCTGCCGGCCATAGCCGAGGAAGTCTTGCATGATCGGCCGGCGCAGACCAACGCTATCCCGATGACCAGGGTGGAGCAGGTCATGGAAGTGCTGGAGGCGGCGTTCTGAGTCCGGGGCGATGAGAAATGCCAGTCCCATCGAACCGGTGTCCCTGGACTCCCTCGAGCGCCAGGCTCGACGCCAGTACGATGGAGGCCACTTCCAGGCTGCTATAGATAAGTTTGATGAAGTTGTGACTCGGATGGAAGGGGATCTAGGCCAGGACCACCCGCGGACCCTGGACAATCGCAACGACCTGGCCAGGGCCTGCCGGGCCGCCGGTAGATTCGACCGCGCGTTGTCGCTGTACCGGCAGCTACTCGATCTGTTGGTGGGGCAACTGGGCCCAGATCATCCGGACACCCTGCGGGGCCGCAGCCGTATAGCCAACACCTACTACGCCGCCGGACGATATCAGGAAGCGATGCGGCTGTTTCAGGATGTAATGGCTCAACGGACAGAGGTGCTGGGGTGGGACCATCCGGATACGCTGCGCAGCCGGAGCAGCCTGGCCAACAGCTATTACGCCGTGGGCTCTTATAAGCGGGCGGTTGATATGCATCAGGAAACATTGGCCGCTCGTCGACGGGTGTTAGGGCTTGACCACGAGAGGACCCAGGCGAGCCAAACCAGGTTAGCCGAGGCGCGGCAGGCGGCCATGGCCGGGGAGGCCGGCCAGACAACCTAGGTGGAGTGGATGTTACTTTTCGCGGCCCATGACCCCGGCGCAAAGAACAACATCAGACCGGTGTACGAGCATGCGCTGAGTCTGGGGTTTGACGCCCAGTTCATCGATCTGGCAACCTGCCGTGGTTTGATGGATCAGGACCAGGCCGCAGAGTTTATCAAGAGTATCAGCCTTAAGTCTGTGATTTTAGGCTGCAGCAGCAACCAGGGTGAATGGCCTTTGATCCAAGCCTGCAAAGCCCTTGGGATACACACCGGGATGGTGGTAGACATCGGGACGCTGACCAAGATTGATTCCATGACCCCGGATGATTTCCCCAGCAGGTTCATGGTTTCCAACGACAGTTGTCACCAAGAAGTGTTAGACCTGGGCGCGGACCCGGCCACGGTGACGGTGACCGGCGATTGCCACTTGGAGGTCTTGTCCAATCTCCCACGTCAAGACACCAGCGAACAGGTGCGCAAGGATTATGGATTACCCATGGATGCGTCGGTCGTATCCTTCTTCTGTTCACCCAACACGCAAGACACCATCGATGCTATTGTCTCCTTGGCGGAGTTACTGCCTACGACCGATATAGACCGTCCGGCGGTCATCGTCCGGCCTCATCCCCGATCACGCCACCTGGAGGTCCTGGAGTTAGTATGCCAGCCTCATCGCTTTCTGCGCTTCGATGCGGAAGGCCATGTCTCTAACTGGGCGCTGTTGGCAACTTCTGTGTTTTCGATGTCCATGGCTTCAACGGTTACCCTGGAGAGCTTAGTTCTGGGTACCCCTTCGGCCTTCTTTCAGGTTGGCTGGGATTTCAACGAGCTCAACCACCTTTATCGAAATCTGGTTGACGTGGTGCGGATCCGTACTGAGAATCAGCTAAATGAATTCGTAGCGTCAGCAATCCGGCGTGAAGGTCCGACCTTGATCGGAAACGTGGAGAATCATAAAGGGGCATTGGCGCGGACCTGGCGGGTGGTGGAAGAGTTGATGGCGGCCGAGGCCTGATTTCGTTTGCCGCTTCATTCTGGGCAGATCGATCGGAGGAGTTGAATCGATGAAATACGGATTTACCTTGCCCGGACGAGGACCCTTGGCCACGCCGGAGAACCTGGGCATCATCGCCCGTCACGGCGAAGAACTGGGATTTTTTTGTTTGATGGCCAGCGACCATATCGTTGTTCCCAGGGAGATATCCTCAACCTATCCCTACACTGAAGGCGGGGAATTCCCTGGGTCCGTCACCGGAGAGTCGATGGAGCAACTGACGGTGTTGGCGTTCTTGGCCGGACAAACCAAGACTATTAAACTGGGCACCAGCGTTATGATAGTTCCGCACCGCAACCCGGTGGTGACCGCCAAAGCATTGGCTACGCTGGACGTTCTCTCCCAAGGCCGGGTCATCGTGGGAGTTGGCGTGGGCTGGATGCAAGAGGAGTTCGAGGCATTGGGACTGCCGCCCTTCAAAGAGCGGGGGGCCGTCACTAATGAATACATCCGGGCTTTCAAGGAGCTTTGGACCAGTGACAACCCGTCCTTCCAGGGTGAATATTGCCAGTTTTCCAACATATCGTTCCTGCCCAAGCCGGTGCAGAAGCCCCATCCGCCCATCTGGGTCGGTGGTGAAAGCCGGCCTGCCATCAGACGCGCGGCCCAGTTGGGGAACGGCTGGTACCCCATCGGCTCCAACCCGCAATTTCCCATGGGGGAGCCGGAACAACTTGCTGCCGGGATGAGGCGTCTCTCCCGTCAAGCCGAAGCGGCCGGCCGGAGCATGGCGGACATCGACGTCATCTACCGTACCCATCAATACGAGCTCGTTCCCAAGGGTGGCACGCCTTCCTTCTCTCCGTCCGAAGAACGGCGCCTCTTCACCGGCCGGGCCGAGGAGATCGCCGGGGATATTAGGAGATACGAGGAGATGGGTGTAAGCCACATGACGGTGGACTTTATCCGGCTCAGCAACAGCCTGGATGATATCCGGCGGCAGATGGAGTCGCTGGCTACTCAGGTTTGGCCATTGGTGTAGAGGAGCCGGTTGACTGGGATCCATCGATTCCAGTTGGACCAAAATACGTTTGGAGGAACGAATGGCTGCCACGGACATCACCGGACAGTTGGCCCGGTTCATGGTTGAGGCTAGAGACAAGAGTTTGCCACCGGAGGTAGCGCAAGCGGGCAAACACCGTATCTTGGACACCCTTGCCGCCATGGTCTCCGGCGCTCGCCTTGTGCCGGGAGAAATGGCAACTAAGTACACCCGGCGTCAAGGCGGGGCCCCCGAATCCTCGGTCTTGGCGACGGACCTGAAGACCTCCGCCGTGAACGCCGCGCTGGCCAACGGGATGTTCGGCCACGCCGACGAGACCGACGATTTCGAGCCGGTGACCAAGACCCACCCCGGTTGCTCGGTGGTGCCCTCGGCCTTGGCCATGGCGGAGCGGGAAGGCAGTTCCGGCGAGGAGTTGCTGCGGGCCGTTGTGCTGGGCTACGACGTGTGCTGCCGCTTCCTCTACGCTCTGGGGCCGGACTTGGTGCGCGGCGGCCATCGCAGCGCCGAAGGCACCGGTTCTACTATGGGCAGCGCGGCCGCGGCGGCGTCCATCGCCAAGCTGAACGAGGGCGGCATGCGTTACGTCCTGTCTTACGCCGCTCAGCAGACGTCGGGGCTCTGGAGCTGGGTGAGGGACGTTGAGCATGTGGAAAAGGCGTTCGATTTCTCCGGCATGGGCGCTCGCAACGGCGTCACCGCCGTCACCATGGTGCAAGAAGGCTTCACCGGAGTGTGGGACATTCTGGAAGGCGAACATAACGTACTGGATGCCCTTTCGCCGTCACCCAGCCCGGATGAGATGGTTAAGGGTTTGGGCAGCCGCTTTTTCATAACTGAGACGGCGATCAAACCCTATCCGGTGGGATACCCCATCCAGGCGGCTCTCGACGCATTCTTCGTCCTACATCGCCAGCACGGCTTGACGGTGGCCGACGTGGCCAGCATCACGGTCAACCTTCCCGAAGACGGCGCTAGGATCGTCAACGGCCGGTCCATGCCCGACGTTAACTGCCAGCACATGATCGCGTTGGCCCTGATCGACGGCTCGGTCACCTTTGAGTCCACCCACTCCTATGAGCGCATGTCGGACCCCGAAGTGTTGGCGGTGAAAGAGCGGGTAAGTTTGGTGCCTTCAGCCGCCCTCATGGACCGGGAGGCTCCCCGCAGCGCCAAGGTGGAAGTTGTCTTGAAGGATGGGCGGACAGTGGAACATTTCACGCCCCACGCTTACGGCACCAGCCAGAACCCGATGGACACCGAGGACGTTAACAAGAAGTCCCGCAACCTGTTGGAGCCAGTTCTGGGCGCGGCTCGGACCGAGGAGATTATCCGCCGGGTCAACGAACTGGAGAAAGTGGCTAACGTGAATGAGTTGATGCCGTCCCTGACCCTGACGCCAGAGGAGATTGCTAGTGTTACGTATGGGCACTAGTCTGAGATCCGATTGATGGCGCCCTTACAACTCTTTGACATACCGGTAGCAGAACCTAATCCAGGGCAATCAGGGCGATGCCACTCAAAACAAGCAGGGTCTCGACGATCGCTAGAAACCACCGGTCGGACACCTTGCCGGATATCCGTTTCCCCACTACTGAGCCTACAAAGGCCATCACTCCCATGGCAGCGGCTATATATAGGACTTGAGTACCCAGCAAAGCGGTACTAGCAAATACGGGAATCTTGGGTAGCTGGGTGAGCAGTACGCCAGCGGCGGTAGTACCCACAAACCCAACTCCGGTCAGCCCATAGGCAAGGTAAAACGGCGCAGCGAGCGGCCCAGGCGTTCCCAGGTAACCGGACACTAGACCGTTCGCACCTCCTACCAAGACAAAACTTCGCAGCTTTATGCTCCTGCCTCTGCCCCATTGGGTGTGCCGTTGGGCCACTAGCGCAAGTAGCAGCAATCCCAGAAGTCTAGTAAATACGGGCACTGGCGTGACGACGAATAAGTAACTCGCAAGAGCCGAGATTGGTATTGAACCCAGCGCCGACCATTTCAACACAGGCCAAGATATTTCCTTCCAGTTCAGTCCCGTACGAGAAGCTGCCCCGACAAGCTGTACTAAGGTGATGATTGGCACAGCCTCCCTTGGCCCGAGCATCCACACCAGCACCGGCATAACGATCAAGCCGCCACCGAAACCGGCGAGGCCCGCGATTGTAAATGCCAGCAGAGTAATGCCAGCCAAGATTGCCATTGACGCCGGATCGGGCATCATCTACTCCTCGGACAAAATCGGCCCTTTCCCCCGCTGGGCACTAGATGCGGCATACAGTCTCTATTTCCCATGTTTGAACGTTGCCGCTTTTCAAAGGCATAGCCAAAAGTTGACAGGCCCGGACCTAGCTGTCCGAGCCTGTCATGGGTACGGGATCAAAACCTGAGAAACCTGGATTATAGATTTATGACGATGTTGTCCGGGCCCCTGGATAGTATCGCTTCCGCCGGCTCGTCGTAGGGATTCCCTTCAATGTGGTTGAAGTTGGCGGGCACGAAGATAAAATCACCGGGGCCGCCTTCGATATATTCCTTATAGTCCTCGCCGTAGTAAACCCGTATGTGTCCTTTAACGATATAAGCCGCGGTCTCGGCCTCCCCGTGATGGTGCGGTGGCCCCATGGTGTTGGGCAGACATTCCACGTGCCCGAGCCAGATCTTCGTGGCTCCGGCGGTATTGCTGTCAATCCCGGGCTTTCGAATCATGCCCGGGGTCTGGGTGGTGGTATCGGGGGACGCCGTACCCTTCACGATACGTAGCTCTCTTCCGCTGATCGAAGTACTCATGTAACCTCCATCGATTTCGGTTGGGACCTTTCGAAAGACCGAGGATCATCTGGGGCTCAGGCGAAGCGGGCGTTCACCGAGGCGTAATATTCTTCCCACTGCGCTAACATCTGGGACTCGGTGACGTCGTTAACGTACCCCGGAGAAATAACCGGCAGTGCTCTGGTGACCGTCATCATGACAAAATTTCGGATGGCGGCGTTGACTCCGGCTTGCCGATCTGCGAACAGAGTCATCACGTTGTCGAACTCAGGGCCTGAGCCGATCACTTCGGCGGTTCCCTTGAAGCGGTAGCCTTTGCGGATGAAGTGGTCCACCATGTTAATCTCGATGGCCGAGTTTTGCCGCAAGTTAGCGATCGTTCCAGGGGAAGCTAGGTCCGCGAACACCAGATGGTCGTCATCCCACACCTTCATCGTGGCCTTGGGTGACAGATTGGGGGTACCGTCAGGGCAGACGGTGGCGATGTAGCCCAGGCGCTGCTCCCGCACCACTCTTTTCATATCGTCGGTTAAAACACCCATAGTGCTACCTCTCGTTCAAAAAGCCCGGTTAAAGTTCTCTAAGCTCGATCACACCCGCGCTGCCGGCCGCGTCGTCCGAATCGTCGTCCGGACCTGTTGGAGCTCCACGCCGGGCTTTGGCGTTCCACTCTTCAATCGTCACTTCAACCAAGGCGGTCGCGCCCAGGTCCTTCGCCGGGGGCGGGTTGTAGTCGGTTTCCAGGCTCCGGTCTCCAAAGTAGCGGTGTACCATCTGGTCGAACAGGTCGAGCTTTTCCTGCCGGTCGGTGATGGCCCGAGCCTTGCCCAGCAAAACCACGCTGCGGTAGTTCATGGAATGATTCATGGCTTTGCGGGAGTAGACCAGCCCGTCCAACAGGGTGACCGTCACGCAGACCGGCGCACCGTTAGCCAGATTAGCCATGATCCGGCTCTTGACACCCCCATGGAGGTACAACAGATCGGGCTTTGACGGATCGTAATGATAGGAAAGTGGAATAACCAGCGGTTGATTGCCTTCCACGATGCCGACGTGGGCAACCATCCCCGCGGATAATATTTCCACCGCTTCTTCGGGTACCTCTCGTTCCGGATGGATTCTTATAGTGGTTCGTTCGGTGACTTTCATCGATTCTCCGAGATTTGAATGGGGATCGTTGGAACGACCGGCGCAGCGGTTATGCACACGGTAACCGCTATTTCACTCTGCGATGGTTGAATTCTCGATCAATTCCTATCGATGATAACATGGCTCGGCGGACGAGAGCCGGGGATTGGCCGGGGCAGATCACGAATCTGCAAAACTAAACGCATCGTCTGACAGGTGATTGCTTGAACGTATAATAGCTTTAGAATCTGCTGCATTCGATGCTGCGTACACAGGGGAGAAATCTCGGCCGCAAGCAATCCGCCTGCGCCAAACGGCGATCGTGACTCCGTTGATTGCTTGGCAATCATCAACCGTGTGATCTCCAGCCCATAAATCATAGGAGGTTGAATATGAAGGACTTGCAACTCGATGACGGCGGTGTCCCCGCCGAAGATCGGATAAACCGAACGGTTTCCTGGAGGGGATTTCTTCGTCTAGCCGCTGTCGCCGCTGGCGGTTCCGTTGCCGCGTTGGCTTGTGGCGTAGAGGCAACCCTCGTTGCTCCCACCGCCATCCCGGCAATGGCGACGCCGCCTCCCGCTGAACCCCAGGCCGGGGTCAGAGTGGCTGAGAACGACCCCCGGATCCGAGCGGGACCGGTGGAGTTCCAGGGCAACGGCGACAGCTTAAAGGGTTACCTTTCGCGCCCCACCGGCCCGGGACCGCATCCGGCGGTGTTGGTGATCCACGAAAACAGAGGCCTGCTGCCCCATTTCTCCGACGTTACCCGCCGTCTGGCGGTGGAGGGTTATGCCGCTTTGGCCATTGACATGTTGTCTCGGGAGGGAGGGACGGGCACTTTCGCCAGCACCGACGCGGCGCGGGACGCTCTGCGAAAGATTGCCAGAGACCAGATCGTCGGCGACGCGGACGCGGGGGTCGCATATCTGCAGGCCCAGGACTTTGTCCGCAGGGAGCGGGTGGGAGTCATGGGGTTCTGCTTTGGCGGAAGCATTACCTGGCTGCTGGCCGTCCGCAATCCGGAGATACGGGCGGCGGTTCCCTTCTACGGCAGCGCCCCGCCTCTGGAAGAAGTGCCCAATATGAACGTCCCCGTTCTGGGAATATTTGGGTCCGAGGACAACCGCATCAACGCCGGGGTGCCGGACCTGGAAGCCGCTCTGAAGGGTTTGGGAAAGACGTATAAATTCCGGACCTTCGAGGGGGCCAACCACGCCTTCTTCAACGATACGGGACGTAGGTACCATCCCGAAGCTGCCGGTGGCGCTTGGCGGGAAACCCTGGCTTGGTTCGAAACCCACTTGATGTCGTAAGAACCCCGATTAAGCGGCATCCATAGTATCTGGTTCAGTCTGACGTGGCCTTGATTGACCTGCCGGTTAGCCCCCTTTATCATCGGGAGCTAGTAATATCGGGAGGGTAAGCATGGCCACATTTTCCGCCAACGGCGTCAACCTTTACTACGAAGAAACCGGCGAAGGATTCCCCTTGGTCTGGAGTCACGAATTCGCCGGGAACTATCCAAGCTGGGACCCCCAGGTCAAGTTCTTTTCCCGCCGCTACCGGGTGATCACCTACTCTGCCCGGGGGTATCCCCCGTCGGACGTCCCCGAAGACCCCGATGCCTATTCCCAAGACCTCGTGGTAGAGGACCTTTACCTGCTGTTGCGGCACCTGCGAATCGATGAGGCTTACATCGGAGGCCTTTCCATGGGCGGAACCGTCGCCCTCAACTTCGCCATCGCTCATCCGGAGATGTGCCGCGGAATAATCGTCGCTTCGGCCGGCTCGGGCTCCGACGACCGCGAAGCATTCCTAGCCAGCGCGCAGGTCGTAGCCGACCGGCTGTTGTCCGAAGGGATGGCGGCAGTGGCCCACGATTACGCCAGGGGCGAAGCTCGATTGCAGTTCCTGCGGAAAGACCCCAAGGGATGGCAAGTGTTCCATGACGAGTTGGCGGCCCACTCGGCCCTAGGTTCGTCGCTGACCTTTCAAGGTTTCCAGATGAAGCGTCCCACCGTCTACGCCCTGGAGGAAAGCCTGCGCCAACTCCAAGTGCCCACGCTAATCATGATCGGTGACGAAGACGAGCCGTGCGTGGAATCAGCCGCTTTCATGAAGCGCCGCATCCCCCACGCCGGCCTATCCGTCTTCCCCCAAAGCGGCCACACTATCAACCTGGAAGAGCCCGACCTCTTCAACCGCACCGTCCTGGACTTCCTGACAGCGGTTGAGGCGGGGAAGTGGGGGAAGTAGGGGTTTCACCACAGAGGCGCGGAGAACACGGAGGACGGATACAAAATTATCCGCGCCGTCAACTTCTCCGCGCAATTTTTCCCGTGGCCGTAATATTGGTTTGGCGCCAGGCTAGATCTAGGCATTACACGTACTTGGGCACGGGGCTACGGGGTATTAGCAAAATAAGCTCCGTGCCCTCAGTGTCTCTGTGGCAAAAAATGCCAACAAAAAAGCCCCGACAACATCGGGACTTTTTTATAGGAGCCTTAACGGCTGAATAGCGGAAGGAAGCGAAGATTAAGTTGCATGGTTAATTGTTTCCCCGGCTAAACCGGGGAGGCTACAGCGGACTTTCATAGGGAACCGTTTCTTTTGCCCGGGAGCATAGCTCAACCAAAGGCATCCGATTCGGGACATCCACTGTTCGACCTGGAAGCTGGGTTCGGCCTCCACCTTGACTTACGTCTTGGTGTAACAGACCTTACCTGTGCTCCGTATAAAGGAGGTGATCCAGCCGCACCTTCCGGTACAGCTACCTTGTTACGACTTCGTCCCAGTCACCAAACCCGACCTCG
>CATMOE010000011.1:0-68644 GCA_950072105.1 uncultured Dehalococcoidia bacterium | reverse complement strand
TTGGTGCTACGATATTGGCCCAAGGAGACGGCAGCTGGGAGTTGGAACTGTTGGTCCCCAGGGCGGTTTCGACTGAGACCCAAGAGCCGCAGATTGTGAACACCGGACCAAGGTTAGGATGGGGGTGAAAACGCTACGGTAGACTCCAGTGAAATGGATGCGAACACTCTTCCCTAGACCGGCAGGTGATTTGACCGCTGAAAGCTGACGGCTACCGTCCCATTGCGTAGCCGTCGCGGCGCAGGTCGGCTCCGCCTGATAGCGTGCCCCTTTCGCTATCTACCTTGATGGCGCATAGACTGCCCATCCTCGGCGTCCAGTCGTTCCACACTTCAACTTGGTGGCCGCGGCGGTTTAGCTCCGCGATCGTCTCCCCGTCGATCCTGCCTTCTACTCCCACCAAACCGGGGTGGTAAGCGTGGGGCCAGAACGAGTTGGGGAAGCTCCAGGCGGAAACCCGGGGCGCTTCTATGGCTTGTTGGGGGTCCATACCGAACTCGGCCACGTTCAGGAAAAGCTGCACCATGGACTGGCATTGCACGTCGCCGCCCGGCGTCCCGAAGGGCATCCAGACCTGCCCGTCTCGCATGGCCAGGGCTGGGTTGGGGGTCAGTCTGGGGCGTTTGCCGGGAGCCAACGCGCCGGGATTTTCCGGGTCTAGCCAGCTTTGAGAGCCCCTGGGCGAGATCACGAACCCTAATTCGGTGGCTACCGGAGCGCCACCGATTCCATCGCTGGGGGTGGCGGAGAAAGCGTTGCCTTGGCGGTCCACCACGCAGACGTAGCTGGTGTCGGCCTCAAGTCTGCCGGCCACCGGCTCCGGCTTGGCCACGCTTCGACCGTTCGGACTGCCTCCCTGGTATCGCCATGGGTCGCCCGGCTCCGGCATCTCGGAAGATGCCCGCGTGGGGTCGATGGCCCGTCGCCGCTCGTCGGCGAAGGCTTTGGATGTCAGGCCTTCCAGGGGTACGTCCACAAAATCCGGATCTCCGTAGTAGTGGTGCCGGTCGGAGAAAGACAGCTTCAGGGCCTCGAGAACAGTGTGAATGTAGTCGGGGCTGTTGTGGCCCATTCCCTGCAGGTCGAACCCTTCCAGTATCTGCAGGGCTTCGATGGAAACCGGGCCCTGGCACCACGGGCCGCAGGTGTAAACGTCGATGCCTTTGTAGCTGCCCGAGGCAGGCTGGTCCACCCCAACGTGGAAAGCGGCCAGGTCTTCCATAGTGAGCAGGCCGCCCTGCTCTTGAACGAATCGGACCATCTCCACGGCAATCTCGCCATGGTAGAAGAAGTCTCGCGCAGCCTGAATGGCCTCATTCCGGCCTCTGGAAACGTTGTCCCGTTCGACTTGAATCAAACGGTGGAAGGTGCGGGCCAGTTCGCTTTGGACCAGAACCGCTCCGGTCTCCAACGCTTTGCCACCGGGGAAAAACACGTCCCGGGTAGACTGCCATTTCTGGTTGTCTCCGTCGTAGTGGTCCAGTTCGTCCACGGCGCCAACCAGGGCGCGGCGCAATGAGGCCGGTATCGGAAATCCGCCTTCGGCCAGTTCCAGCGCCGGGGTAACCACCTGCTCAAAGGTCATGGAGCCGTACAGCTTCAGGGCCGTGAGCCAGGCATCCGCGGCGGCGGGTGTTACGGTACGAAGAACGCCCACCGGTATCTCTCCGCCGGCGTGCTGGTTGAAGTAGTCGATGCTGGCGGCGGCGGGCCAACGGCCCAGGCCGCTGATCTCCACCGTGTCTTGCTTCTCGGCGTCGTGAATGATGATGGGAGCGACGCCGCCAAAACTGGTGTATTGGGGCAGAACAACGTTAATAACGATGCCCGCGGCCACTCCGGCGTCGGTGGCGTTGCCACCCTGCTCCAAGATACGATATCCCGCCGCGGTGGCCAAGTAGTGGCCTGCCGACACCATGTGGGTAGTCCCGGTTATTAAAGGCCGATAGGTGTTGATTCCCGTCGCCACGTTCCACCTCCTGTTTCCCATCGCCGGGGCCAAAGAGTGGAATCGTCTTTGACTGCCGGAGATTGCGGCTTATTATCCCGGCGAACTGGATTGGAGGTATGTTAGCGGTGGCCTAATCTCGTGTCAAATAAACGTTGTCCAGGTCTAGACGAAGCCCCGTAGTTCAACAGCCCGGGCCACCCGTTCCACGCCGATCTGAAATGCCGCCTGCCGGTGGGTTATACTTTGGGAAGCCGCCTTCTCCCGTACCGCCTGGTACCCCAGATCCATGATCTTAAGCAACTCTTCGTTGACTCTGCTTTCCTCCCAACGGAATTCCTGCAGATTTTGTGTCCACTCGAAGTAGGAGACGATCACCCCGCCGGCGTTGACCAGAATGTCCGGCATAACCTGGATCCCCCGTTCAGCCAAGATGTCGTCGGCCTCCGGTGTCGTGGGATGGTTCGCCGCTTCCACTACCAGCTTGGTCCGCAGCTTGGGAGCGTTCTCCGCCGTCAACACGTTGCCGATGGCGGCGGGCACCAGGACTTCACACTCCAATTCCAGCAGATCGTCGTTGGTTATGTCTTCTCCGCCGGCGAACCCTGGTACGCCACCGGACTCTCTTTGATGCTCCAGCAAAGCCGGAATGTCCAGGCCCTTGGAGTTGTAAACACCTCCCCGGACTCCGCTCACCCCAATCACCTGGCAACCGTACTCTTGAAGCAAACTGGCGGTCCAAGAGCCCACATTGCCGAATCCTTGAATCACGATACGCGCGCCGTCCGGGTTCATGTTCATGTCGCTGGCGGACTGGTTGATCAGATAGGCGACACCTCGTCCGGTTGCCGAATCCCTTCCCAGTGACCCACCGATCTCCACGGGTTTGCCGGTTACGCAGGCAGGCGAATGTCCGTGAAGCTGGCCATAAGCGTCCATCATCCAGGCCATGGTCTGGGCGTTGGTGCCCAGGTCCGGCGCCGGTATATCCCGGTTAGGGGCCAACAGGTGCACAATGTTTAAGGTGTAGCGGCGTGTGAGCCGGTTCAACTCTTCGACGCTCAGTTCACGGGGATCGACCTGCACCCCGCCCTTCGCGCCGCCAAAGGGCAGATTCATCAGGGCGGTCTTCCAGGTCATCAGAGAAGCCAGGGCGCGCACTTCGTCCACGTCCGCTTCGGGGTGGTACCGTATGCCGCCTTTGTAGGGTCCTCGGGCGCCGTTGTGCTGCACCCGGTATCCGGTGAAAACCTCTATGTGACCGTCGTCCATGCGCACCGGCACCTGCACGTGAAGCTCACGCCACGGCCGGCGAAGCATCTCCCGGTGTCCATCGCTCAATCCCAGGCTTTCGGCGGCTTGGTCGAAAAATAGGTTTACTTCCTCGAAGGGAGTCAATTTCCTCGTGGTAACCATGGTCCACGCCTCCTTTATATCGGCATCGGCCGAAAAGGGCGAGAGTCATCCGGTCTACTGTTATAGTTCAACCCGGTCAGGGCAGGTAAAACCTGGGACATCAGACGAAAGTTCGGCCTACGTAGATAAGATGCCCCGTCAACCGATCAGGTTTCAATCTTACCGGATAATGGCACCCAGTTGCCCGGTTTCTTTCTACGAGTGTGCTAAAATCCCGAAGCCCCAGACACCCAGCATCTCCCGGCCATTTGGGGATATTTAAGATTAGATAGCAGGAGCGAAAGATGCTGTTTGAGGTCGAGGTGGTAGCCGGGGGTAACAGCCCGATGGACCTGAACCGTGTCTTCGACTTGCTGTCCGAGCCAAGGGCGATCCGCAGGGTGTTTACCGCCGATCGGATGGATGTGGACGTGTGGTGCGAAATAACTGGTTGGAGTCAAGACGGCCCGTGCTCGGCCTATGCCGCGTTGTCGGAGGATTCCGGGGAAGGAACGGTTCTGTTGATCTATGGCGGCGATGACGGGATCCGGTTGAGGCCGGAAGGCTCGACCGGCGATTGGGATCTGGCCAGCGTCGATCAATGGGGCGAGCCCTGCCTTATGCTAGGGAATGACGCGCCGGTGAAGGAGTAGACCTGTCAAAATGGCGTCGTAACCAGCCCCCACCGATTCTGCGTGTTTGGCGCCTCTAACTCCGCCCGGTAAAGGCCGGCATGACTTCCTTGGCGAATCGGCTGAGTTGTTCTTTGTATTCCAACCAGGGCATGCCCTCCGGCCATTGGAGTATTACATCCTCCAGACCCGGATATCGCTCCTCAATGTCACGCAGGAATTGGATAAACCCGTCCGGTTCGCCACAGTACCAAACCTTCTGCTCAACGCCCTCTTCTATGGTCGGCGCCCTTGACGGCGCGCCGGGTGTGCCCCAGGCACGGCCTTGGGAATCGGTATAGCGGACGAAACCGAAGGGCGCGAACCACTTGTAGCGTTCGTCGTGATAAGGCCGAACCGTGTCGATGGCCTCTTGTTGGCTGCCGGAGATGTAATATCCGATGCCCAGAGCCATGTCTTGTCCCAATTCAAGTTCCCGGCCCTCTTTGGCGGCGATGTCCCGGTAGGAGCTAAAGAGTTGATCGACTAACACTTCCCCGGTCAGCGCCACCATGCCTTTGATTCCCTTGCGAGCGATGTACTCCAAGGTACGTCCGCTGGCGATGGGCTGCCAGATCTCCACCGGGTTATTGATGGGCTTGGGCACCAGGGTGATGTCCTTCAGTTGATAACCCCGGTAGGGCACGTCGGCCGGGATGGTGTAGTGTTTCCCCTTGTGGCTGAAAGAGTCCTCGTTGAAAGCCTTGAAGATAATCTCCATCTGTTCTTCGAAGAGTTCTTTGTTGGCGTCGTTGTCGATAACCGGGGCGCCGAAGGTTTCGACCTCTCTGGAATGATAGCCCCGGCCCACGCCGAAGATCAGTCTACCTCCGGTCATGATGTCCGCCATGGCGAAGTCTTCGGCCAGGCGGAGAGGATGCCACATGGGCACGACGTTAAAGGCCCCACCGAACTTGAGTCGTTTGGTCAAGCCGGCCAGGTGGACCCCCAGCAAGATCAAGTTTGGGAAGCACTCGTAGCCCTCCCTTTGAAAGTGGTGCTCGGCTGTCCACATGCAATAGTAGTCAAGCTCGTCCATGTGCTTGGCCAGGGCGACCGCGTTGTCGTAGGCCCCCACCAGACGTTCGTTGGGGTAGCGCCGTTCGTCGGCCGGAGTGCCATCCAATCCGGTATTATCAAGATCGATCTGGCCGACGTACAGGACAGAGAACCGTTTGATCATTGTGACTGCTCCCTTAGCGGCTGTGGTTACCCCGCCAGTAGTTTGAATCCCGGCGGAACTTGAGCGTGAATCTTCCCAGTGGAGGGTCCAATGGGCGGCAGTATTATAGCATGGGCGGCGGAGCTTAATGGATTAATCGTAGATTGGTGAGAGCCACTATTTGGGTATCTGAGACTCCGCGCTTTCACTACGTTCCGGCTTGGAGTGACCGTGAGGGCTCCCCCGGTGGGTCAGCAGAAGCAACGATGGCAGCACGAAGAGGGCGGCGACGGCCGCCATAAATATCATGGCGGCGGTTATTACGCCATAGGCGGAAAAGAGGGGCATGGGCGCGAATGCCATGACGGAGAACCCGATGACGCTGGATGCCGCCGACCCTGCCAGCGCAACCCCGGTGCCCGAGGCCGCCGCCCGCATTGCCTCCTCCGCGCCGTGTCCCCGGCCCATCTCCTCCCTAAAACGCTGGGTCATGTGGATCGAGTAGTCGATCCCCACCCCGATGGACACTGCTGCGATGGTGGCGGTGACGAAGTTGAGGCTATAGCCCGCGACGTACATGAAGGCGTAAAGCCAGGAAACCACCAGGCCGATGGGGATAATGGTGACCACCGCCAGAGTTACCGACCGCATCCAGAAGGCCAACAATATCAAACAAGCGGCCACCGCCACCGGAAGGGAAACATTCAGAGCCCTGGTGGTGGCCTGCAACGTGGCTTCCCGGGTGAAAGGCGAGCCCGTCAGTCCAACAAAGCTGATGTCAGGAACCCGGCGCAGCGGTTCCAAGTCTTGCTCCAGGGCCTGCCGGGCCGCCTCTATGTTGGCTTGTTGGCGCGACCCTAAAACTCCTACTACCAGGATGATTTCCTGTTCCCCAGGCTGGGTAGGGTCGTGGTGCAGGGTTTCCCGCACCTGGATAGGGTCGTAAACCATTGTGGTTTCGTTGAGAGGAACACCCTGCCGGACCATGTAGTCGAAGGCGGCTCGCACCTGTTCCGGGCCGTCTGGGACCTGATCGCCGTCGTCGTCGGAAATAGCGACGCCGGTATCGTCCATTACCTGAGAGCGGGCGTAGGCATTGCCGGTTATCTTGGATAGAAGTTGGAATAGGGTCCTGGAGTAAAGAGAAACCTGCCCTTCCGCCGATTGCCCCAATCTGTCGTTCTTGCTCAACCGGTCCAGCAATTCTCTCAGACCATCTAATGATTTGGCGGACGTGAGGTCACCACGGATGTAAATGACCGCCGGTTCTCCCGAGAGGGCCGGCGCGGTGTGCTGGTCAAGTTTGTCCAGGCCGATGACTAAGTCTGATTCGGAATCGAAGAAGTCCTTGACGTCTAGGTTGGGCTCCAGTTGGATAGCCAGCAGCGTGGCGGCCGCGGTTAATGTGGCGGCAAGAGGCAGGACCGCCCAGCGATGGTGGGCGAATGCCAGGACCGCCACCGCTAACATTGTTCCCACCGGATGGGAGGCCGATTCATCAGCAAGTTCTGTTCCTTGACCACCTCTTGACGCCGTGTTTTGCTCATAGACCAACCCTAGCCTACGCTGGTCCAGCCTCATGATAACGAGAGGCAGGAACATCCCCATGATGACGTAGCTGGAAAGAACGGCGATTCCGGCTCCGATGCCGAACCCGATCACGGTCTCGATCCCGGAGGTTACGTTAGCCAGGAAAGCGATGCCATCGGACAGCATTGCCAGAGTCAATGCCCCCAATACCCCGGCGAAGCCGGCCCGCAAGGCTAAAGACGGATCCGCCAACCGGCGGCTTTCTTCGCGATACCGGGACACGGCGTGGATCAGGAAGTCCACTCCCAAAGAAATCATGGCGATGGGGACGATCAGGTCCAGGATCAGGGATGAACCCAGTCCGGCCAGAATGGTTAATCCCTTGAGCCATACGAACAGCATCGCTAGACCAAGGAATGCCAACCCCACGATTCCCATGGAGCGTAGGGTGACTCCGACCACCACCAATACAAGAACCACCGTGGCAACGATGAACGGTATCGCCGTCTTGCCTTGTTCTTGAGATACCAGGTTTACGTCCAGCGCCACGCCCCACAAGCGATAGCTGGTCTGATCCGATCGCAATATCTCTTGTACCCGCCGGTTGAACCGTTCCTTGCCGAGGGTTACATCGTCGCCAGTCAAACTTATGGTCAAGGGGCCGCCGCCCAGCATGGCGTTGTCGGAGGCGACGAAGGCGGAAAAGGCCGCCGACCTCCAGGACTTGATCTCCTGGCCGTCTACGATCGTGGTTTGGAATGAGGCGTCCTTGGACAGAGATCCACGTAGGGGCCGGCCGGTTGGGCTGTCCAAGATACGGGATATGGCCGCTTTCACCTGCTGGTCGGTAGCGGTTTCCAGAGAGGTAGCCGTGCCGGGGTCTAGCAGAAAGAGGTTCTGTACCGCGTCGGCGATGGTGTACACGCCCAGGATCTGGCGTTCGTTGCCGGCGTCGTAACCCGTATATAAAAAGCTCGCCAGTTCCGAAGCGCGCAACTTTCGTTCGTTCCGGTATAGGTCCCATAAGGGTTGTTGGCGAAGGATATCCCCTTGCTGGTTTTCCGAGGGATCCGCTAGGGGGTCTTCGACGATGAAGGTGGTGACGTGGATCCGGGGAGGAAACCGCTGGTTCACGGTTTCCAGCAGGTCGAACACCGGTCCGCCGGGGTCTTGGGAAGCCGGACCCGGACGTTCCAGGAATAATATGGGCAACGCGAATAGGGCCGTCAGCGCCAATACGGCGCCGATGAACCAACCGGAGTGCCGAACGATGTAATCGCCGGCCCGTCCGGCCAAATCATTCCGCCGGGAAGCTTCAAGCACGGTAGCGGACAGTTCGAGGGTGCTTCATCTGCCTACTGCACCACGGCGCGGCGGATCAGCTCTTCGATATCGGCCGGAGCATAGCCCAGACCGGCCAGCACCTCGGCCGTATGCTGACCGGTAACGGAACCGGGGTGGCGGACGCTGCCCGGCGTCTCCGAGAGATGGAACGGTATGCCCACCTGCTTCACCTTGCCCTCGGCTATTGAAGGGGTCTCGACCTCGATCACCATGCCACGGTGGGCGAATTGCGGGTCGGCCAAGGCTTCTTCGATGGAGTACACCTTGCCCACGGAGATATCTTTGTCTTGAAAGATGTCGAACCACTCGTCACGGGTTTTGGTTCGGAAGGTTTGTTCTAGGAATCGGGTGATTTCTTGCTTCTGCGTGCCCTCGGCGGCGCGGCTATCGGCCAGGTCTTCGCGCCCGAGGGCGGCGCAGAGGTTGCGCCAGAACCAAGGTTCAATGGCCGCGATAGTGAAGTGCTTGCCGTCCTTGGTCTCGTACACATTGTAGTAAGGCGCGCCGCCGTTCAGCCTGGTAGTACCCCGGCCGGGGACAGTTCCGCTGCTTAGATAGTCGGAAATCACACCGGCCAGCATGTAAAGAACACCCTCGGTCATCGCTATGTCCAGGTACTGGCCTCGCCCGGTAGTCTGCCGCGCCAGGAGGGCGGACAGAATGCCTACGGCGCCGCACAGGCCACCGCCGGCGTAGTCGGCCAGCAGGTTCAAGGGTATGGCCGGTTTTTCGTCTTCGGAATCGCCGATCAATCCCAGCGCCCCGGCCAAGGAGATGTAGTTGATGTCGTGGCCCACCATCCCGGCGTATGGACCGTCTTGGCCGTAGCCGGAGATGGAGCAATAGACGATCCGCGGGTTAATCTCAGCCACTTTTTGATAACCTACGCCCAACCGGTCGACCACTCCCGGCCGGAACCCCTCGACCACCAGGTCCGCTGATTCGGCCAGCCGGTAGAACACATCCCTGGCTTCAGGTTCTTTCAAGTTCAGCGCGACGCTTCGCTTATTCCGCTGCAAGGCGTTGTAGGCGGCCCGGCGTTGCTCGGCCTCTAGATCGTTGACGCCAAAGATGGCCTCCTCGTACTCCGCCCTGTCGCCGGACAGTGGGCGCTCCACCATGAGCACGTCAGCGCCCAAGTCGCCCAGCACCATGGTGCAAAACATGCCGGGAGTATTGCGGCAAAGATCCAGGACCTTAATGCCTTCCAGAGCCAACATCGATCGCCTCCCTGACCGCCTCGTGCGCCGGTCAATTATAGCCGATGCCTGGAACCGGATGGCCTTGCATAGCAGGCAAACTGTTAGACCGAAACGGCCAAGGCCGAAGACGGTATGGACACGCAGACGGTTGTATGGACGACTTGGTTGGATGAGGGAACAGTCAAAGTGGTTAATTTGGGGAAACTTCGGCAGGAACTGTGTGGCCGGATAGGTCTGACTTTACGTTGATCGAGTATGTCGGGATCGCCCGCCGGCTAAGATCAAGCCAACGCATCATCATCGGGGCCCGAGCATGCGATTTACCGGCCACATCATATTTTATTCGATGGTGAAGCCCCTCCGCCGGATCGCCCGGCGGAGGGGAGAATCTTTCGGCAAGTGATGAACGAAAGCGTGGATCAGTGATTATGCGGAGAGCAACAAAACGATCCGCTACCTTCGGTTCCCAGGAGCGAAAGTAGTCGCGCATCGGGTAAATCGTACGAGTCAGCCGCGTCGAGATCGACACGATAGCCCAGGTCTATCAGGGATGCGATGGACATTCGGCTGATCGGATTGATTCCGGAGTCGAGGCGTCCGGTGAGCAATTCCCGACCGAAGGTGGTTTCCCGCCAGTGGGCACCTTCGGTACCTGGACCACCTTGATTGGCCACGGGAACGGGCGTCGGCCGATTCGTCCCTAACAGGACTCCGAATTCTTCCATCGCGTTGATACCGATGAACTGTGGATCGAAAGACCCCTCGCCGATGACGAGTCCCCGCCTCCTCCAGATCGTGCCGTGCCCCAGGACGTGTCCCATTTCATGGATGATCACGTTTACCAGACTGCCGTCGTTTTCCAAGCGGTCGAGATCGAAGGTGTCGAACTCCATGATGCCGTTGGAAGGCAGTCCGTTCCGCAAACCCGTCGGAGCGGCCCGCCCCAGTACGTTCCCCTCGCCCGGAACGCCGCCGCGGTCGATCGGGATGCCCCCAGCCTCGATAGTCAAGCTAAGACTACTTCCGTCGGCGGCTCCGGTGATGATCTCTGACCAACGCTCCGCCGCATTGGCGAACACCCTTCGCTGTGACGGGCTCAGGCCGCCCTGGAAGTCCAACTCAATCTTGAACTTTGACGTTTCACGTTGCACCATGAAGCCCAAGGTCCAGCTGAGGAGCAGACCGCCATCCTGGGAAGCCACATCGTCTATCTCAAGAGTCCATTCGCCGTTCGCGTTGGCGCCGTCCAAGTTACGAAGTGGTTCATCGGGTCGAAACCGCCCCCTAAACGGCGGCCGGGCGTTAGCGATCGATGAAGTAGAGGCGTCGTCGAATACAGTGCCAAGAAAGTGATTCCCGCTTCCACCTTCACGGTTGACCAGTGTCACACTCTGGCCACCCGGACTCCTCAAGGTAACCACCAGATCACTGGTGAATGTGTGCAGAATGTTGAAAGCAAGCGTTACCTTGCTTATGGTCCCGTTTACATCGGCGACGTTGATGGTGGAACGCACGCTCGTCGGAAAGTTTCGATTGATCCTTACCAAATCGATGTTGCGGAATTCAAACCTCATGAGAATCTCCTTTTTTAGCTATATCTGTATTTTCCAAAGCAGATAAATACTCTCTAACAGGCGCTCCTTTCGTCCATCAGGCCCTATATAACTTCAGACTGGTCACCAAACGGTCACCGGTTTGATATCAGAGAACGCCGGGGAGCCCCATCAACCGATCGATCTAATTGGAGAATACGAGTTGGGACCGTTGAGGCTATAATTGGGAACTAAATCGATGAGGTGATACAGGAGGTAGCCATGGACCTGGGTATCGAGGGCAAAGTTGCGATGATAACCGGGGGGAGCAGGGGCCTGGGGAGACAAGCGGCTCTATGTTTGGCGAGGGAAGGATGCAAGGTTTCGATCTGCGCCCGAAGTCAGGAGCAACTGGATACCACGGTCGCTGAATTGGCCAGTCTGGGATACCAGGCCCATGGGACTTCGGCCGACGTCACGTCCGAAGACGATGCCGCCCGCTTTTACCAGGAAACCATCGATCATCTGGGGCAACCTGACATCCTGGTGAACAACGTGGGAGGACGCAAAGGGACGATTCTTGAAGAAACCAGCCTGGACCTTTTCAAGGAGGGGTTGGAACTCAACCTATATAGCGCCTACCGGATGATCGGCCTGGTGCTTCCTCACATGAAAGAGCAGAACTGGGGCCGCATCGTGAACATCTCGTCGATCTATGGCCGGGAGCACGGCGGCAGCGTCGATTACATGACGGCCAAGGCGGGGCTGATCGCTTTGTCGAAACACCTGGCGCTGCAACTGGCGCCCACCAACGTGCGGGTCAACTGTATCGCCCCGGGGTCCATCGACTTCCCGGGCAGTTCTTGGGACCGGTTTCAGAAGACTAACACTCCTGAAGTCGTTGCCGAATTCATAACCCGCAACTTGCCCGCGGGCCAATTTGGCTGGCCGGAACCCATTGGGGAGATGGTGGCGTTCCTGTCCTCCGACCGGGCCGATCTGGTTACCGGCACTTGTATAAACGTGGACGGCGGACAGTCAAAGTCGTTGTTTTAAAGCTATCAGCGGTCAGCATTCAGCCCCACCTCCGGCTGATAAGCATTGCGGGGTACCCCTGATGGCTGACGGCCGATGGCTGACAGCTACTTGTGACTTAGCTTTCCGATGAATTCCCGCCAGGCGGTTACGCATTTGTCTGGCGCGGAGTGTTGGACGTAGCCGCTGGTACCGGGAATCTCCACCAGAGTGCTGTTGGGTAGAAGGGATGCCATGCCCTGGGTGCGGTCCGGCGTGTTGCCGGCGCTGTTTTCGGCCACCAGGATCAGCGTGGGGGTCTGGATGCTGGGCAGGATGCCGGACAGGTCTTGAGTCGCCAGGTAGGCCAGCGTTTCTAAAACTACCCTTTGGGAAGTCTGGGACATCTGGTCTATGTACCACTGATGGTGGGCGGGGTCTGCGCTGGGGTCTATGCGGCGTTCGCCGGTCTTTTTGGCCCAAGCGGCGACCCCTTCGTCCTGCACCAATCTGTAGTAATCCTGGTAGGTTGCCACTCCGGCGAATCTGTAGGGCGAAGTGCAAACGGTGAGGGAGTGCAGCCGGTCCGGGTGTTCGTGGGCGAACTGAAGCGAGATGGTCCCGCCCACTGTCTCCCCGACCAAGTGAATCTTTTCCAGACCAAGTTTGTCCAGCAGGCGCAACAGATCGGTGCTGAAATTGCTCAGCGACCAATCGTAACCTTCAGGCGGGAGGCTGGAGCGGCCGAAGCCCCGGGCATCCAGCCGCACCACCCGGTACTGGCGGGCTAGCAGAGGCACCCAGGCGTACCACAAACGGGAGCTTTTCGCGTTGCCGTGATGCAGGACGACAGTTTCCGGATCGCGCCAAGGGTCGGTGTAATCGTCGTCCTCGTAGTACATCTCCAGGCTTTCATCCAGCATCACCGTTGGCATTTTTTACTCCTGCTTAATTTTAAAACCAGAATCGCCCGGCTGTCTTCCCGAAAAAAAGCCCCCTTTCGTAAAGGCGATTATGTACTTCGCAAACCCGTTTCTCTGCCGTTAAGGCGTCGTTGCGCACCCGATGAATCCCTTTTGGCGAATGCATTCCGCGAGGCGAATACGGGCCCGGCGCTCCTCCTCGGACTCCCAGCAGCCAGCTTTGCTGCCCTCTCTCATGACGTGCCCGTAAGCGGGTCCCGGCATAGGAGCTGCCGCCGCCGCTTCGGTTAACCTGAGGCAGTGTTCCTCGCGTGAGGATGTCTCCCACGGCGCATCTGCTACTGCTGGCCACAAAGCCAAAATAACCGCAACTACAGATAGCGCAAACGATATACTTATAATGAATTTGCCCATGCTCATAGGGCATTTAGCCTTCTAACTAGGTTCCTTTCGTAAAGGGGGGATTTGGGGGATTTTAGCCTTGGCCCGAGAGTTTCGCGACCATGGGCACCGGGTCCGGGTCTCCCGTTAAGTCATCGTTCCAACCGGCCGACTGGTACTCGATCTGCAGCCGGATGCCGCTGGGGTCGTGGAAATAGTAAGTCTTGCCGTACTCTCGCTCGATGATTTCCGTTACCTCCACCCCATGGTCCTTCAACCGCTGGTATGCTTCGTCGAACTCGGCCTCGGTGGCTACGGGCAGGGCAAAGTGGTTCAAGTATTGGGGCGTGGCCTCACCGGGCTTATCGGCGCCGTCGAAGAACGCGAAGGCATTGCCGCCGCCGATCTCTACGTTGTAGTGCCGGCGTCCGTCCGGAGTGCGGGAGGTCCGGGCCAGTCGCATCCCGAGAATGCCGCAATAAAACTGGAGTGTTGCTTCCATGTCGTTGGTATTTACCGCTACGTGGTCGATTCCGGTTGTCTTGAACATGGACCTTCCTCCTATTCCTTATTGAACTTGCCGGGAATTATAGGTTAGAACGTTCCGACTGGTTAGTGCCCGGTCGGCTAATCGACCAGGGGAATGGCGATCGATACCCGGGAAACGTTTCCATAAACTCCGGTGGTGTGGCCTTTGCCGGTGAGGTCGTCGGCCAGCAGAACGTCCCCGGGATTGAAGATTCTCTTGGTGCCGTCGCCCAGGCCTATCTCCGCCTGCCCTTCCAATGTAATCACGAATTGGCGGCGGGGAGCTACGTGGAAGTCCTGGAATCGGCCCGGAGGGTCCCGCCGGAACTGGATCCCCGAGGCGGTCTTCATCGCCGTGCGCTCGGCCTCGGCGATGGCCTCATAGCCCAGGTCCAAATCCTCCAGGTGAGACTCGCCGTCGGAGCCGGTATATACGCGGACTACCTGCATGTTGTTACCCTCTCGCTATTTTTGGCAATAATATACTTGACACAGTAGCCCCAAGGTTACATTCCCTCAGCCAACAACGTAATCTCGCTATTCAAATACGGATGGAGCGGTAGGGTATTATGTGCTTCTTCTAAGGCAGCCTGAGAATCGACATTCCATACCATCCAGGCACCTAATCGATCAGCCGCAATGTAAAAGGCGGATATCAGCCCCTGTTCGGTCAGTTCTTTCACTTTTGCAAGCTCGGCTGGCATGAGGGCTTGAACTTCTGCCGTTGGCGGTGCTTTAAGAGACTCCGTAGTTAGAAAACGCATCAATTTTACTCCAAATCCGATATTTCCCAGATGGAATCTAGTGCTCTCATAAAGTTACGATCCTGCGATGGCACATTTGTATCGTGCCTACTTGATGTTACTGAGGCAAGTATTTTTGTCCCCTATGTTTTAGGTTGCCGCCATTCACACGGTAACCTTTGACTGGTCCCCTGCTTTATTTGAACGCGGGGATCACCTTGTCGGTGATGCACCGAATCGTATCCATCACGACTTCGCGAGGGACCGATGACGTCCAGTTGCACTCGAACATTATCTCGTCTGAGTTAAAGGCCTCCCGAAACTCGTGAATCTTGTCGATCACTTCTTCCGGTGTCCCAAACAGGTTTGCTTCCGCAGTCGCATCGGGGCCGGCACTGCCAGCGTCTGTGCTCCCGATGCCCACCCTTCCGGCGTAATATATCCTGGCGAGATTCATCAATTCCTCAGTCCGCCGGTCGGCCTCCGCTTTCGTGTCGGCCACCAGGGTGGGTACGCGGACCACGGTAGTCGGATCTCCGGGGTGCCCCGCGTCTATCCAGGCCTTCCGGTAGCTTTGTACGTCTTCCCTTAGAACCGCAGACCCTCTCAGGTTGTGGGGGGAGCTTCCTGCTCCAATAGCGATTTTATAGCCCTTGGCGCCCATGGGCACGAAGCTCTCCTGGCTATCGACGGGCAGCAGCATGGGAGGATAGGGCTTCTGGTAGGGCTTCGGGATGCCCATGTACGATTCGTAGAATGCGGGGTAGTTGTAGTACTTCCCCTCGAATCCGGAGAAGGTTTCCTCCGTCCAGAGTTGTTTCATAACCTCCAGGAATTCAAAGAAGTACTCCCGGCGCTCGTCGGAACCGCGAGAGCGTGCACCCGCGCCGTAAATGAACCGGCCCTTGCTGACCTGGTCGACTATCGACACTTGTTCTGCCGTCTGGAACGGATCATCTAGCATTAGATTGTCAAACGCGTATCGTTCATGGGGCAGTGCGGTTGGCCTTAATTCCTCCCCGGGTAGCTTCATTATCGGCCGGTGGATGGACGTGCCAATCCTGATATTTTTCGTGCGTTCGGCGATGATGCCGGCCAGCATGAGACACTGAGGGTCCATGCTCCCCTGCGTGGAAAAGTGGCCTCCCCCCAGCCAAAGGTAGTCCCAACCCCCGGATTCGATCGCGTCAATCTCTTCGAAGTTCTTGGCGTAAGCTTGTTCCTCGAGAAGCTTGCCCCCATTATAATCGGGGTCCCAGGGAACCTTGCCATCAGCGTATACAGCATTCCAGGTACTAAACAGCCCAAAGTCCATAATAGCTCCTCCTCTGGTGCTTTGCGGTACGTCCCTGAGATGCCATCAAGGCTAGCACCGGTGGAAAACAGTGTCAACGCCGGTGCGCCTGGGCGGCAATCGTATACATTCGGTCACTGAATCCCCGGCCCGCTGACTCCGTCCATTTCATTCTCTACCACTACCGCGGCGTTTAGCCCGGCAACAACATACAGCCTTCCGCTGAGAGATAGCTGGCCAATGATCACCTCGTCTCCGGCCACAGACGGAGATCACTGCCCTGACGTTGTCCGTATAAATGAATCGCTCCCGGACCTGGAAAGTCCGAGAGCGATTCCCTGAAGTGTTCGGCGGAGACGGGGTACAGTTGATCTATACCTGAAATATGGTCACAGCTAACAGGCCGGGTCGCACCAAACGTGTTCCCACGTCCTGCCATCAAGGGTGAAGTTGAAGTTCTGGATCCGATTCTCAACCGGCCAATGGCGTGTATTCCAGAAAAGGGTGGCGGTGGCTGAGCCACCATCATATAAGGTGTCTGCTAGTTGAGTTAACAGGACTTTGCGCTTTTCCGGGTCGGGCTCGTGCAACTGCTTATCAAACAGGTCTTTAACCCCTTCCACGGCGAAGAATTTACCTCGGCCCCCACCCACCCACTGGGGCACGGCTCCCTTTACCCAACCGGAATGGACCACGTCGGGAGAGGTGCTGTTCAGGCGGGAACCTTGTATAAAGAATTGGAAGTCTCCGTTAAAGTATGCTTTGAATCCGGCGGCGCTCTCCCATGTCTGTATGTCAATGTCCCAGCCGAGGTTCTCCTCAAGCTACTGCTTGACCATTACCGAGATATCCCCGTAGGCGCAGCAGTTGCGGGTGGAGAGGGTCACCTTGAGATTTGGCGGATGCCCGGCCTCTTGAAGCAACCGCCGGGCCTCGGCGACGTCATCGGGGTGTTTTTGGCCGTTGAGCTCCCGGTATCCCGGCAACTGGTCGTATTCTTCCTGGGTCCGGCTGTACCAGAAACCCGGCGGGTTCAAGTATCCTATCGAGTCCCTACCGGCGCTCATAGTTTCAATGATGGGCTGACGGTGCAGGGCCAGGTGTACGGCCCTTCTTACATCAGCGTTGTCAAAAGGCGCTTTGGTGGTGTTCATATAGACGTGCCGCGCGCCGGTGGGGCCACCCCAAAACACTGTCAGATTGTCCATATCTTGGTCCAGGCGCTCCGCTTCCCGAGTGGTCATGTTGGTGAGGGCCGTGTTGCTGGTCAATACTTGCCCCGACTTGAAAGCGGCGATGGTGCGGCCCGAATCGATGATCACGAAGTGCTTCATGCCGTTGATGTAGGGCCGGCCTTTTTTGAAATAGCCGGGGGTTTTCTCGTATTCTATGGAGACATCCTTGATGTGTTTTACAAACTTGAACGGCCCCGACCCGTTGAGGGTTCCCATGTCACTTGCGGTTTGGACAATCCCTTGGTCTATGACGGTGTGTTTGGCTTGGACCATGGCGCCGTCCACGGCCAGGGAGGAAATGAACGAGCCCGTGGGGAATTTGGTGGCCACTTCCACGGTGTAGTCATCCACGGCCCGGGCGTTGCCGCTTTCATAGTAAAGCCCGACCTGAATGTTGCCCGACGTGGGCCTGTCTTTCAATATCTCGAACTGGTCTGGCGCCACGATGCTCTCGAACATGAAGACCACGTCGTCGGCGGTCACCGGGACCTCGTCCCACCACTTGGCGTTGTCAACCAGATGGAAGGTGTAGGTCATGCCGTCATTGGCCAATTCCCAACTGGTGCAAAGGTCGCAACGGATGTCGCCTACATCGGCGGTCTCCGGGTTGAACTCCACCAGCTTGTTGAACATGGGAGCGAGATTCTTGTCTAATATCTGGCTCCGGTGGATCAGACTCTGACTCGCGGCGGCGTAGTCAAGCATGTTGATATACCCGCCGTACTTGGGAGATACCACCACCACCGGCTTGGGAGCGGGTGTGGCGATGACTACTACTTCCTTGATCACCTCTGTGACTACGGTGACCTCCTTGATCACCTCTTTGATCACGGGCACTTTCTTGATCACTTCTTTGATCACGGGGACTTCCTTGATTACCTCCTTCTCCACGATGACCTGCTTCTCCACCACGACGGGCTCGGCTGGTGCGGCGCCGCAAGCGATGATGAAGAACAGAATCAACAACAATGGGGTTAGGACGAGCGCCCTGCGGCTTTTGAACGAGTGACGAACCATGGTTTTACCTCCAACGTTTTTACGGATAGATAGGGAATTATGTTCGTGTTCCGGCGATATGTTACGAAATTGCATCCTTTCAGCACGGTATATACAGTGTGGGATCAGTACGGTCAAAAACGGCGATGGTTCTAGCGGATTGTATTTGGGACTCGACACCTTTGGGACTGGAACGAATCGGTCAGAAACCCCATCATTTCGCGGGTTCACTCTTCCCGGGCCGCCACGAAATAAGACCCTGGCGCCGTAGTCCTGCTCCTTTGATAGCCAGGCCATCGGGTGTTTGGACAACTAACTCATCCATAATCGCCTGAAGGCGCTGGTCTTTCTCCGTGTCCGCCAGAACGTGAAACATCTGCCGAAGCATTGGCAATGCGGCCTCACGGTTAGGGGCGGTCTCGCCGACGGTCGGCTCAAACATCTCCGAGTCAGGGTAAATGCCCGATTCCCACAAGACTCCCAAGATTTCTGGGATTGCCGGGGAATTAACTTGCTTTTCCTCATGTACGGCTTCCCACAAAGGAGAGAAGATCGCCTGAGGCGACTCCATGTCCGCTAGAATCAGGACCCGGTCCGTGGCGTGGGATTCTAGCTTTATTACGAAAGTCGCTAAGGCCGCTACGCCACAGACTACCTTGGCGCAGAGAACTACCTGCGCCGGATCAACCTCGACTTCCTCCCAAAGGCCATTTACGATTGAGATGTTGTTGATATTCGCTTCCTTTGCCTCTGTAGAAAGTAAGTCTCCCAATGCCGCTGATGGCTCCACTACCGTCACCCAACGAGTACGCAAAGCCAAAGGAAGGGCATATCTTCCTTCGTGGTCTCCCACATCCAGGACAGAAGTGTTGGAACCTACCTCGAGATCTAACCGATCAAGCACGGGATCACCGGCTCTACGTGGATTATCCCTGAATCGTGATGCTAAAGACTTCGACATGTCACTTTGGGGCAAGGCTGATTCGATGTGTGGGCGCTACGATGGCTTTCATGCGTTTTTCTTGTGTCAGACGCATGGTAGGCCGGGCCAGAAAGTCCCGCATCGACTAAATTGACCAGATGTAAAAGGGGGCAAATCGGGGACGTGGCGGACCGCATGGACCGAAATGTGTAGGGGATATGGGGCACCGCTATGTCAGCCACATGCGGCGGAAGGATGTATGGGATGAATGCGGGGTGAATTGGGACGCCCCGAAGCAGATGGGATCGAAAGGCCGTTCTCTTAGGCTGGTGAGATTAGGTTGTCTTCCGCTGGCAGGATCCCTTCCCTAATGGCGTACCTAGTCGCTTCGGCTCGGTTGGAGGCGCCGATCTTTTCGTAGATATTGGCTACGTGCCTTCGCGATGTGGCTTCGGCTATAATCAGCTCTTCGGCTATCTCCGAATTAGTCTTGCCTGAGGCGAGGAGCTGCAGCACCTCCACCTCTCGTTCAGTGAGGCCGCCGGGATAGGCTGGCGCGGCATTTGGCTGGGACCGAAGCAGTTCCAGGCGTTCGTTCACCCGCTTGGTCAGGGGGCGCATACCCAGGTCGGCGGAGATGGCCAAAGATTCATCCAACAGGGCCATAGACTTGGCGTGGTCTTCCATGTCGTTTCGCTCGAAGAGCCCATCCGAATAGTCACAGCAAGCCCAGGCCAGTTCGGGCCGATAGCCTGCTTTGCGGCAAAAAGCCAGCGCGTCCTCGAAATGGCTGACCGATTGGTCCAAGTTGCACATAGTCCGAGATAGGAGGCCGAGGAGGCGGTCGATTGATGACACGTTTGGTATCATCGTGCCTCGCTGCCCTAAATGGTAAGAATAATGCTCTGCCGCCGCAGATTGGTCGGCCTGCTGCACGGCCAGCAGAGCCAAGTCAACTTTGGCCTGCATGGCGTAAACGGGGGGAACCGATTGATTTGAGATAACTGCCTCGTCCATTTCCTTGGCCAAATCCAAGCGGCCGGATATACCGGTGATGCGGGTTACTGCTGGTATCCCCATGGCCACCCTTACCAACCCGAACACCCGGTCTGGCCCCGTCCGCCCGGTCGTATCGAGAAGCCGCTCTAGGTACACTTCTCCTTGGGCGCTCTCCCCCGTCTCATACTCCAACATCATCCGGGGAAATAGGAGTTGTGTATTTGTGGGTAATAATTCCAGGCCCCGTTCGCTATATTCCCGGGCTGCTCTCCAGTCGCCCTCCAAGGACGACAGATACGTTATTGGTGTCAATCCGAGACTAACACTCCTCCGTGAGGTCCCCCGCTCCTCCGTTCGGCGCCGCATGTATTCCACAGCATGAGGACGGGCCGCATCAAGGTCGCCCATGCGAAGCAAAGTGTCCACGACCCTGAAGCGATCAGAAAAGGTGTATTCATCACCATCGGCCAGTTCGATGGCGCGGAGCCCATCGTCTACGCTCTCTTGCCAGTGGAGGTGTTGGAAGTTCAAACCAGACACAAGCCCCAGGGTCTCCACCTCCAAAGGTACGTCCTTCTCTCGCCTGGCGATGGATAGCGCTTTGTCCAAGGCCTGTTGAGCGCCTTCGTAGTCAGCACTAGACCCAAGGATCCCACCGTAAAGCGAGAGGAGGAGCCCGGCCTCGTGGGAATCGGCCGGGACCAGAGTCAGGGCACGAGCAATGAGCTCATATCGACCTGGGATTAACCACGCTACACCTGTAATCGGGAACGCTGCGACAGCCACCGCTTGGCTGACATTCGCCGCTTCGGCATAATACTCAAAGGCGCGGCTTAAAATAACGACAACATCCGAAAGCTGATGCCGCTCCGCTGTGGCGTTCTGGGCCCGCGCCAATCCGAACAGCAGGGCCGCGCCCTCTGCATCGGACGCTGTTTCCGTTCCGGAGAGGGCTATGCTCCGGGCAACTAAACCCCTTTCAAAATGGGTGATTGCCTCCCCCCAGGCATGGGAGGCCAGCGCCTGATCGCCCGCCAGGAGGGAGTAGCGCACCAGTTTGGTGTAACCGGTTGATGCCTGGGCCTCGTTGTAATGGTGGGCCAGCTCAGCAGCGTGGGCCTCCGCTTCATCGCCGTAAAGCCCTTCCAATGCATCGGCGATGCGTGCGTGCAGCCGCACCCGGCGGGTGGTGGATATCTCCTGCGCTAGAGTTTCTTGAATCAAGGCGTGGCTGAACTGGTAGCGGTCGATCGTACCCGACGGCTCTTCTATTATCCGGGAGGCGAGGGCCTCCTCCACGGCCTCCAAGACTCGGTCTTCAGTGATGTCCTCGATCAAGTTACTGAGCAGCTTAAACTCAAACTCCCTTCCGATGATTGAAGCCGTAGTCAATACCTGATTACATAGATCAGACAGCCGATTGAGACGCTGCCCAATTACTTCTCGGACACTCGCGGGGACTCTCACTCCTTCGGGTGTGCCGATGTGTTCGGCGGTCAATTTCCCACTTTCCGAAAGCAGCCTGATGACTTCGGTCATGAAAAAGGGATTGCCTTCAGTGTGGGCATAAAGCGTGCCGGTCAACTCCTGGGAAAGCTGGACGCCGGTAGTGGCTTCGATGAGCTGTCCAAGCTCATCTTGGCCCAAGCCGCGGAGCACTTGGCGGCTAAAGACCGGTTCTCTAGACAACCGGGCCAGCGTGTCCGCCAGGGTATGCTGCCGTGAAAGCTCGGTGTCACGATAGCAGCCCACCAGCAAAAATCGGGAATCACCCAATTCGCGGGCCAGGAACTCCAGTAATCTCAGGGAAGACTGGTCAGCCCAATGTAGGTCGTCGAGCACTAGCATGAGGGGCTGACTTTGGGAAACGTTCTTCAGGAAAGTAGATATTGAATTGAAGAGCCGGAAGCGGGCCGCCTCAGGCTGCAGTGCCGGTGAAGCCTTGAGGTCCGTGATCTTGTCATGTATTTCGGGAACGACATCGGCGATCACCGCTGCGCCCCGGCCGATTTCCGAGATAAGTTGTTCCGCACTGGCCTGTTGGACGTACGACCGAATGGCCTGCACCCAGGGCCAGTAAGGCGGTGTCCCTTCGTCTTCGTAGCACCGGCCCCAGAATATCCGCACGCCACGATTCTCGGCGTAGGATGCTAGCTCCTGGGCGGTGGGGTCTTGCCGATGCCGGGTTCCCCCACCAGCATGACCAGACGCCCCTGGCCGGACAGGGCATCATCGAGGGCAGCGGTAAGCTCCGCCAACTCCCGTTGGCGGCCAACGAAAACGCTACCGATGGGTTGTGTGGATCGAGAGTTTACCATGCTTTTAGCTTCAGGGAGTCCGATGGTTTGAGGCTCCGTGCTTGACTATGGTGGAATGTTACGTTGGAGGTCACGGGAAGTCCAGCGGGAGATCGATCGCGTAATGACGGAACGTCATCAGTAAGCCGTCTCCAAAAATGGCCATGATTGCCACAGCAAACAGGAGCGCCAAAGTGCTGGTCAATCGGCCGGCAGGGCCCGTTTTCCGGTGTCGCATAGGTCTAGCAGGCAGCAGCCGTGGCAGCGGGGCGTTTTGGCGCAGGCCTCTTTGGCGTGGCGGTCCAGCAAGGCGTGGTATTCGTTGAATAGCGGAGCATCGGCGGGCAGATTGTCGTGAAAGAAAGCTTGGCAGCCGTCGTAGCTTTTGGTCTGCTCTTCACCGGCGATGCCCAGACGTTGCACAATCCTGTGGGTGTAGCTGTCGATTACGAAAGAGGGTTTCCCGGCGGCGTAGAGGACGATGTCGTCGGCGGTTTCCGGTCCGATGCCGTGAATTGACAGCAACTCGTCGCGCAGAGCGGCGGTCTCCTGGGACAACATCTTGTTCAGATCGCCGTCGTGGTTGAGTTGAAGGTGGCGGGCGAAGGCTTTGAGTTTTCGAGCTTTGGCGTTGAAATACCCAGACGGGCGTATGATCTCGGCCAGCACTTCTTCCGGTTGGCTATCTATAGCTTCCAGAGACCAGCAACCGGCCTCTTTGAGATTGGCGATGGCCATCTCCACGTTGGTCCAAGCCGCGGCCTGGGTCAAGATGGCCCCGATTATCACGTCCGCCGGACCGTCGCCGGGCCACCATCCCTGGGGACCGTAACTTTGGTACAGGCGTCGATGGACCTCCAACAATATGGCGGGTAAGTCTGCTGGATCCGATGACGTCTGAGCCGGTGACTTGAGTTTCTTGGTCCGTCTTCGTGCGGCCATAGGAATCACATCTCAAAGGGCAACAAGTTGGCTAACTCGATGGAATCTTCGGTCACCCGGCAGTTGTAGGCAAATGCCTCCACTCCAACAGACAAGGCCTGGCGGAACGCCTGGCAGAACTCCGGGTCGGCCGTTTCGTGTGGGGCGAAAGCCCGAGCGTCCTCACGCTGTATCACGAAAACCGCCGCCGCCCGGTGACCCACCGCCACGGCCTGTTCCAGGCTTCTCATGTGCTTGGCTCCTCGAATGGTGGGCGAATCCGGGAACAGTCCCACACCATTGACCACCAAAGTTACCGACTTGGTTTCCACATACCATTTACCGGCCGGACCGTCCAGCATCAAGTCGAGACGGCTCTCACCGAATGTGACTTCACGCCGAACGTTAGGATAATCAACAAACTGGGGCAGGCGTCCCAACTCAAGGGCCTCCGCCATCAGGGCATTGGGTAGCCGGGAATCGGCGGAGCACATCGAGAAACCCAGGTCCACCAAAGCTAGATCGAATTTGGTTTTGCGGTGCTCACCGGGTTGGGGTTTTAAGAGCACCCGGAATCCCGGCACAAAAAGCTCGTGCATCCGCCCGGAGTTGGCGACATGCACCATAACCTGCTCACCGTCAACCTCCACCAGAGCCGCGAACCGGTTTAGCCGAATTAGGAAGCGGCCCTCCACCAGGCCGGGACCAAGCTGCATAAACGGCCTCGAATCCACCGCCCCCTCTTGTGCACGGGCACCCTGGGCGGACGGATTATAGATTGGATACAATGTTACCAATCTCCGATTAGGCCAGCAACAGGCCTGAATTCTCACAGAGGAATCGTTCGGGTTCCGTAATCATGGATAAGGAACTAGGAGTGCCAGAATACCTCCAATGATCATTTTTGAGGCTGTCGAGTGCGTTTAGATCGTCTGGCCTGCTGGCCTTTCGCGGCGGCCGGGATTTTCCTGATCGCGTGCGTTGGACAGGAGGTTGTGAGACCCTCGCCGGCTATCACTAGAATAGAATCGCCGGCAAGTACGGCGACGTCTACATCGCTTCCCACGCCTGTCGCAACTCTACGATCAGTACCCAGTCTTGTGCCCGTTCCCACCGCTGCTCCAACGCCGACACCGGCCGCCGGTCCTTCCGCGACACCGGCTCCTATCCCAACTCCCACGGCGATACCCGTTTCGACCTTAATACCCACACCGACTCCGGCACTCACTCCCGAGCCTACGCTCAAGCCTACCCCCGTCCCCGCCCCCGCGCCTACGTCCATGCCTACACCTACGTTAACTCCTATTCCAAGCCCAACGCCTACCGCACAACCAACGGCCTTCCCAGGCCCAACGGCTACATCAGCGCCACTTCCCACGCCCATCAGGGGCACCGGCCAGGCAGTACATCTAGTTGCGGATGGTGTGACGGAGACCTATGCACTGATCTCCGGCGTTCTGGGAGGAAACCCCATTGAAATCCCTGATTGCGCTCACCCTGACTTCGGCCCACACATCACCCAGGAATGGGATGACGGACTGGGGAAGCACAGTTTCGTCTTTCATATCCACGTCGAACCTGACAACGACCGGTGCAAGACCTTCGACCGTCAAAGAAACGAGATCAAGACCTACGATAAATCGCCGCCTTATCTGAAAGGCTTTCTCGGCGACACCACTACCTATCGCTGGAGATTCAAACTGGGTGCCGGGTTTCAGCCCTCAACCAATTTCACTCATCTCCACCAGCTCAAGGCCGTTGGAGGAGATGACGCATCGCCACTTATCACGCTGACTCCGCGGGCCGGAACTCCCGACACGATGGAACTCTCTCTAAGAGATTCCGATGATGATCGTACCGTTCTAATCAAGGTCTCCTTGAAACCATTGACGGGCGTGTGGGTGGAAGTCTATGAGCGAGTGACCTTTGGCCATCAGGGAAGTTACTTCCTTGAGATCAGGAATCTGAGCACGGGGGACTTGCTGCTGGTCTACGACGATCCAGATATAGATCTGTGGCGGGTCGGAGCCGAGTTTGTGCGTCCCAAGTGGGGTATCTATCGGAGCCTAAACAGTAAAGAGTATCTGCGCGACGAGCAGGTGCGTTTCGACCAGTTCTGTCTCGCGAAAGGCGATGACGATTGTCCGTGATGAGTAGGTGCCCGACCGGAACGGCGGGTCTATAATATCGGCAGCGGGCCGCATGTCGGCCTGATCTGCCGCTAGAGGTGCTGGATCCGGGTTATGACAAACTTTCTCGACCGTCTGGACCAATCGTGCGAGGCTAACCGGTCTTTGTTATGCGTCGGCTTGGACGTTGACCCGGAGCGAATGCCGGTCGCCGACCCCTTGGAATTCAATCGAGCTATCGTCGATGCCACCGCCGGCCTGGTATGCGCCTACAAGCCCAACTTGGCCTTCTACGAGGCGCTGGGGTTACCCGGATTGAAGGCCCTGGAAGGGACCGTGGAGTACATCCGCCGGAACGCGCCCCTGGCTGTTATCATCGGCGACGCAAAAAGGGGCGATATCGGAGCCAGCGGCGCGGCCTACGCCCGAGCCATGTTCCAAGTGTGGGACTTTGACATAGTAACCGTAAATGCCTGGGGCGGACACGACACCGTAGCTCCCTTTTTAGAAGATCCGGACCGGGGAGTGTTCATATGGTGCCGAGGCTCTAATCCCGGCTCGGCCGATCTACAAGACCTAACCGTGGACGGACCGGAGGGAGTGGGGCCGCTGTATAGCCATCTGGCCCGGGCTGCCGTGTCTTGGAACGATAAGAGCAACGTGGGTCTGGTGATGGGAGCCACGAACCCGCAGCAGTTAGCCGATGTCCGCCGCATCTGCCCGGACATGCCCTTGCTGATACCGGGGGTTGGCGCCCAGGGCGGGGACCTGGAGGAGGCCGTTCGTTTGGGCACGGATGAACGAGGGCGGAGGGCATTGATAAACTCGTCGCGGGGGATTATCTACGCTTCCAGCGGTCCTGATTTCGCTCAAGTCGCTGCCCGTGAAGCAGTAGGCCTGCGGGACTCTATCAACCGGATCCTGGAGGCCGAGGGAAAGGGATGGCATTAGACCTAAAGGTGGGAGACGTGGTGCGGATGAAGAAGCCCCATCCCTGTGGCAATCACCTGTGGCTGGTGACCCGGCTAGGGGCGGACATCGGCATCACCTGCCAGCAATGCCACCGCCGCGTAATGTTGGCCAGGTCGTTGATGGAGCGGCGGGTCAAGGAAATCATTCCAAGGACTCGGGAGCCGCTGGATTTCGGAGATGCGGTAACCAGCGGCAGTTAGTGGGCGCCTTTGGCCGGTTGGTGATTAATCCGCTTCCCCAGAGGGCGCGGTCTCCTGAGTTTCATAGCCCCAGTCCAACAACTCAGCGTGGAAGCCGCGCATCTGGTCCGACATAGTGTCGATGAAATTCCTCACCGCGCGGCCCAGGAATTTCCCTTTTAACGTGCATACCCCTATGACTGAAGTCTGGAAGATATGGTCCAGGCGGACCACTCCTAGTTTGTAGTGGTCTTCTTCGTGAAGAGTGAAGTCGCTACAGATGGCCAGCCCCATGCCGATCTCGACGTACCGTTTGATGGATTCGGTATCGTCCATCGCCAGGACGACGTCGTAGGTAATACCCTGGCTTTTCAAGGACTGCTCTACTTTTTGTCTGGTCAAGCTTTCCGGTCCGGTTAGGATCAACGGCCACTCGGCTATGTCTTGCAACTGGATGGGATGACGCTCCAATAGGGCATGTCCCGGCGGCGTCATCAGAACCACGTTGTATTCGAACAGTTCCTGAAATTCCAGGGACGGCTCGTCGGATGGCGGCGGAGAGCAGAAAGCCAGGTCAAGTTCGCCGGACTTTACCAGTTGAATCAATGGCGCATAGGCCCTGGCCATGAGTCTGATGTGGACATCCGGGTACTGGGAACGGAAGAACTGAATGCCCCTTGGCAGGTGGTGCATCACCAGGTCCTGGTATGCGCCTACCATGAAAGAGCCCAGCCGCTCCGAGTAGTCCATCTGGGTTTTAAGAATGTCAACCGCGGTAACTACCGGCGTAACCAGATCCAGTAACGTGATGCCCTCGGAGGTTAGCTGAATCGGCCTCTTGATCCGGTCGAAGAGGGTAATACCGAATTCGGCCTCCAGTTTCCTTAGGTGGGTAGTAACGGTAGGCTGACCCAACTCCAAGGCCCTGGCGGCCCTTGAGACACTTCGTAAGCGGGCTACGTGGTAAAAGCTAACTAATTCCCGCAGTTCCATAGGCGTGCTCCCCCAAGCAAGCATACTGGGAATTTAATATAATATATCATATGTTATCGCTTGACAAAATAGTGTAACCGAATCGAGAATAAACCTTGCGGTTGACTTTTCTATATCGTCGGCCGCATAGGTCAACCGGATCACCCAACCTCTGGTGTCAGAATTATGCCCTATATAATTACCGAACCATGTATCGGAGTCAAAGACGCTAGCTGTCTTGAAGTGTGTCCTGTAGATTGCATCGCAACTACCGATTCCACCGATATGTACTTTATTGATCCGGTAACCTGTATCGACTGCTCCTACTGTGAGTCGGTCTGTCCGGTGAACGCTATCTTTGACGAATTCACCGTCCCTTCCAAGTGGCGGGAGTACATACGCAAGAACCGGGAGTTTTGGGACGGCAAGTAATCGCTCCCAGCAGGATTCTCAGATACTCCCCTCTCTGATTTGGCGGAAGCTGGATATCGACGTGGTCAAGTCCCCAGGCCAATTAACACCCCAGCAGCCTTAGACTTTGTATCCGTCATCCACTCGCGAATCATAGATATATAATATTCCGTATAGTTATGTCAATAGGTTTCCATCGGTAAAAATGATTTCGGTAGCGTTCTCCGCTGGTTCAGTCACGTTGTCAGTTCTCGGAATGCAGGGTAAACTAGCGGCCAATTGAGTCGCCGGCGCCGATAATCCCGCGCGGTGACCCTTGAAAGGAATGTGATATGGCCTTATTTTTACGGGATGAAGAAGTTTCACGCGCCGTCACCATGGATGACATGTTGCCGGCTATCGAGTCTATGCAGGGACATTTTGGCCGAGGCGAGGCCATGATTTTGCCCCGGCGCAAGATAATCGCCGGCGGGGGGATGTTGGCGGTCATGGGCGGGGGACTCTTCTACGACGGCGTTTTGGGTGTTAAAACCTACACCGTGGTCCGGGGCACCTACTCTTTCCAAGTGAGCCTTTACGACGCCGACACAGGCCGCCTCATGTGCTACACGCAGGCCAACCGCCTGGGCCAACTGCGCACCGGAGCCACTACGGCGGTCGCGGTGAAGTACCTGTCCAATTCCGATGCCGCCACCGTGGGGATCATCGGCACCGGGTATCAAGCTCCCACTCAGTTAGAGGCGGTTAGCAAAGTTAGGAACATAATGAGCGTCAAGGCCTTCAGCCGAACCGCGGAGAACCGGGACGCCTTTGCCAAGTCGATGTCCGATTCCTTGGGTGTGGCGGTTTCCGCGGCATCCGCGGCTCAGGAGGTAGTGGAAGGCAGCGACATTGTTATCTGCATCGCCGCGGCTACGGAGCCGGTGGTTAAAGGGGAATGGCTGGCAACGGGGACCACCCTGATCGGGGCCGGACCCACGACTTGGCGGATCCGGGAGGTAGACGACGCAACGCTGGTCCGGGCGGATAAGCTATTCGTGGACTCAGCCGAGCAGGTCCGTGACGAGGCAGGTGACATGGCCAGCGGCGTGGACCGGGGATTGCTTCAGTGGAGTCAACTATTGGAGTTGCGCCATGCCGTCGCCGGTACCGTAACGGGCCGGGACAATCATAACCAAATAATCTATGCCAAGATGATGGGCACCGGGGTGGCCGACGTAGCCGCGGCCAAGCTGGCCTACGATAAGGCCACGGAGATGGGGTTGGGAACGGAGATGGAGTGGTAGCTATTTAGCGTCCAAGTACTCCTTGGTGGGTAAGACGCTGTAGGTGTTACGCTCCATCAGGAGGCTTTCAACCGCTGCCCTAGCCGTGTCCAGCGAGGTGAAGCAAGGGATCTGGCGCTCTACCGCGGCTCTGCGGATGAAGAAGCCGTCCTGCATGACCGACGTGTCTCCCGACAAGGTGTTTATCACCGCTCCCACGGTACCGTTGGTGATAAGGTCCACCACGTTGGGATGGCCTTCGTCCAGTCTTTTGTTAGCCACGGTAACCGGGATGCCCAAAGCGGAGATCATGGCCGCGGTGCCCTCGGTGGCATAGAGGGGGCAGCCCGCTTGTCCCAGATCCCTAACCAGGTCAAGGGCTTCGGCCTTATTTTGGTCGGCGATGCTGAGTAGCACTCCCATTTTCTTGGTCAAATTTAAGTTGGCCGCCAACAGGGCCTTTGTTAACGCGCCGGCGAAGTCCCGGTCCACGCCCATCACTTCTCCGGTCGATTTCATTTCCGGGCTTAGATGCCAGTCCACGCCCACCAGTTTGCCCATGGAGAACACCGGAGCTTTTATCCCAACAAGGTTTTGCCTGGGCCACAGACCGCCTTTGTACCCTTGGGAGGCCAGGGATTCGCCAAGCATCACTCGGGTGGCGATGGTGGCTACGGGCACGCCGGTGACCTTGGAGATGAACGGAATAGTCCGGCTTCCCCTGGGATTTACTTCCAGCACGTACACCGAAGTAGGGGCGGCGGCTTCCACCGGCAAGTGAGGGCTTCGATAAGGCGGTCCACCGAGAATAACGAATTGTATGTTCATCAGGCCGCGTATTCCCAACGACAGGCCGATGCGAGTTGTGTAGTCCACGATCGTGGATACTTCTTCTTCGGTCAGGTTCAGAGCGGGGTACATGGCCATCGAGTCGCCGCTGTGGACACCGGCGCGTTCTATGTGCTCCATAACTCCGGGAATCAAGACCTGCTCCCCGTCGCAGATGGCGTCCACCTCGCACTCTTTACCTTCCATGTACCGGTCGATAAGCACGGGTTGCTCCGGGGCCAGTTGAACCGCGGCGGTCATGTAACGGATCAGTTCCGAGGCGTTCTGCACGATCTCCATGGCCCGGCCGCCCAACACGTAGCTGGGGCGCACCACCGCCGGATATCCGATGTTTTGGGCGACCTGGAGGGCCTCGCTTACCGAGGTCACCGCCGCGCCCGGTGGCTGGGGTATTCCCAGCCGGGACAGGAACTCCTCGAACTTGTACCGGTCCGAAGCGGTGTCGATGGCTTCCGCGCTGGAGCCCAGGATTGGAAGACCGGCCGCGGACAGGACTTGCGACAGGTTGATGGCCGTCTGGCCGCCGAATTGCACCACCGATGGCGGAGGTTGGTCGTCCACCGTCTCGTTGTCGATGATGTCCCGAACGGCTTCCTCGTCCAACGGCTCAAAGTAGAGGCGGTCGCTAGAGTCGAAGTCCGTTGACACGGTTTCAGGGTTGGAGTTGATCATTATGCTGCGGACACCGCTCTGGGAAAGGGCCCGGGCGGCATGGACGCTGCAATAGTCGAACTCGATCCCCTGCCCGATCCTGATGGGCCCGCTGCCTATCACGATGGCTTTCGGTCCTGGCAAAGGCTCGGCTTCGTTCTCTTGGTCGTAGGTGCTGTAGTAATAAGGCGTTACGGCCTCGAATTCGGCGGCGCAGGTATCCACCGTCTTGTAAACGGGCCGGATGTCCCACTGGAGCCGGAGATTCCGCACCTGCTCCGGCAGCATGTCGGCCAGCGTCCCCAATTGCTCGTCGCAAAAACCCAACCGCTTAGCGCGCCACAACAGGTCCGGAGACAATGGCTCGGACAGCAAGCGGCGCTCCATGGCGACGATCCGCGTTAACGCGCTGATGAACCAGGGGTCGATATAGGTACGTTCCAGCAGCGCAGTAGAGTCCACATCCCGGCGAATGGCCGCCATGATTGCCCAGAGCCGGAGGTCGTTGGGTTCCAGAGGCAGGCGGTCCAGGGAAAACGCCCCGCCTTCGCGCCACGCCGGATCTTCCCATAATAGAGTGCGTCCGCCCAGCTCCAAAGACCGCGCCGCCTTTTGCAACGCGGCCTCGAAGGACCGGTCGATGACCATTACCTCCCCCGTGGCTTTCATCTGGGTGGTAACACTACGGTCGCCGCTGGGGAACTTGTCGAAAGGCCAGCGGGGTATCTTTATCACACAGTAGTCTAACGCCGGCTCGAATGCGGCTTTGGTTTTATCGGTGACCGCGTTGGGAATCTCGTCAAGCCGCTTTCCCACGGCGATCTTGGCGGCGACGCGGGCGATGGGGTAGCCGGTGGCCTTGCTGGCCAGGGCCGAGCTGCGGCTGACCCGGGGATTGACTTCAATCACGTAGTAGGGTGAGTCGGTCTCGGGTTCCAGCCCGATAGCCTGGGCAACTCGCTTATGGGGCTGCAGAGCAAACTGGACGTTGCAGCCACCCTCGATACCCAGTCCGCGAATGATCTTGAGGCTGGCGCTCCTGAGCATCTGGTAGTCTTTATCGGTTAGGGTTTGGCTAGGGGCGACGACGATGCTGTCACCGGTGTGGACGCCCATGGGGTCGATGTTTTCCATGTTACAGATGGTGATGCAGTTGTCCGCGCCGTCGCGCATGACTTCGTACTCTATCTCTTTCCAACCGGCCAGGGACCGCTCCAGGAGGATCTGGGAGATGGGGCTGGTGGAAAGACCGCTTTCGACGATGGCTTCGAACTCTTCCCAAGTGTTGGCGAAGCCGCCGCCGCTGCCTCCCAGGGTGTAGGCGGGCCGCACCACCAAGGGTAGACCCACTGATCTGCCGATGATTCGAGCCTCTTCCATGGTTGACGCGATCTCGCCCCGTGGTTCCGGCTCGCCTACGTCGCGCAGGAAATCCCGGAACAACTCCCGGTCTTCGCATCGGCGGATGGTATCAAGAGGAGTGCCCAGCAGACGGACGTTGTACTTATCCAGCACGCCGGCGTCAGCCAAGGCCACGGCCAGGTTCAAGCCGGTTTGGCCGCCTAAAGTTGGCAGGATGCCGTCGGGCCTCTCCCGCTCGATGATGCGGTCTAGGACGTCGACGGTCAGGGGTTCTATGTAGACGTGGTCCGCCGTCGCGTCGTCGGTCATGATGGTTGCCGGGTTGGAATTAACGAGTACCGTTGTGACGCCCTCCTCACGGAGAGCTTTGCAGGCTTGTGTGCCCGCATAGTCAAACTCGGCTGCCTGGCCGATAACGATAGGCCCGGAGCCGATGACCAGTACCTTTCCCGGTTTTCCCGAGTTGCTAATCCCTTTTGCTCCCTTTAACCGCCACTAACCGCCGACGCGCCAGCGGACCGGTTTTATTGATTCTGAATGCCTAAGACGTCGGAAGGGGGCCCGGCAATGTGATTAGCTCCTTTTTTTGGAGCATGTTTAATGTTTGAAAGATAAATGATCCCAAGAAATTTCCGGCCGGGTCAAACTCCGAGTATTCGGCGAAGTTCTCCCGGTTCCGCGGCGGGATCCGGAAGACAACCTCCCCTGGGTCTTGAGCCTCCAGCTCGATGTGGCCCACCGTGGGCCGGTCCCGGTCCCGGTGGACCGAATTGATAAGTTTGATAGATAAGTCCCACCGGACTCCCAGCTCCGTCCGGCCTGGAGTGAGCTGATATTCGTGTCCGGCGTGTGAAAACCAGGGTACCTCTTCATCCAAGAGCGATACAACGCTCGTCAAGTCGCCAGGGATCTCCACCTCCACACCCTCTTCCACCAACACCAAGGAGAATGAAGACATTTGGTTACCTCCAAAATATTCCTATAGGCCGTGCAAGGTTTAACGGACCTGGCGTATTTAGTAGATCTTCCGGGTTATAGACTATATAGGCGATCCTCCTTGGTGTAGATTTGGTAAAGCAACTAACCGGCCCCTTGAACCAACTTGAGAAAATGATCGAACAGGTATTCGTTATCGTGGGGCCCCGGCGAACCTTCCGAGTGGTACTGAATGGTAAAGACCGGTAGGTCCCGGTGCCTCAGCCCCTCGATGGTATCGTCGTTCAAGTTTATGTGAGAAATCTCCAATTCCGGCGGCAGAGAGTCCTTGCTTACGGCATACCCATGGTTCTGCGCGGTTATGTAAACCCGGCCGTCGGCGAGGTCCTTCACCGGATGGTTGCTGCCTCGATGGCCGAACTTAAGCTTAAAGGTCTGGGCGCCCATGGCTCGGGCTAGAATCTGATGTCCCAGGCAGATACCCATCATGGGTACCCTACCTATCAACTTCTCCACGTTGGTCACCAGATAGTCCAGCAACTGGGGGTCTCCCGGACCCGGCGAAAGAAGGATACCGGAAGGCTTCATGGCCAGCATCTCTTCGGCGGCCATTGTGGCCGGCACGGCGATAACCTGACAACCTCGCTGGCGCAGCAGGCGCAGAATGTTGTATTTCAGTCCGCAATCGGCAACCAATATCCGGTGTTCAGGCGCGCCAGGCTCCAACGGAGGTTCGTCCCATACGTAGTCGTGATCGGTGGTAACCGTGCGAACGAAGTCGACATCGTCGTAACGGGTGGATTCGGCCAAGCTTTCCAGCGCCAACGCGGGGGATTCCGTGGTGATGATACCCGACATCACGCCGCGATCGCGAAGCCGCCGGGTTATGGCCCTGGTGTCCACCCCGCTGATGCCGGGTATATCCTGGGACTTGAGAAATTCGTGAAGAGTCTCATCCGCTTGGGAATGGCTGGGCTTATCGCAGTGCTCCCGGACTATCAATCCGGACACTTGGATCCGGCGCGACTCGAAGTCCTCCCGGTTGATGCCGTAATTGCCCACCAGAGGATAAGTCAGCGTCACCAACTGTCCGGCGTATGACGGGTCGGTAAGGACTTCTTGATAACCGGTCATGCTGGTGTTGAACACCACTTCGCCATCTCCGCCGGACTCCGCCCCAAAGGCCTCTCCCCGGTGGATCGAGCCGTCTTCCAGCACCAGATGCGCTTGCTTAAACAACGGCGCCATCCTGATAAACGAACCGGCCCTGCACTATGGTGGCCACGACCTGACCCTTCAGCGTTGTGCCGCGCAGCGGGGTGTTCTTACCCATGGATTGGAATTCGTTGGGGTCCACCACCCACTCCAAGTCGGGATCAAAGATCACTATGTCGGCCGTGGTTCCGGGCGCCAGCGTAGACAAATGGTCGAAGGAAGCGCCCAAAACACGAGCAGGACCCACGGTCATCCGCTCCACGAGAGCGATCAGGCTCATGTGGCCCCCGTGGACCAGTTGCAAGGCCGAGCCCAAGGCAGTTTCCAAGACACTGATGCCTGAAGGAGCGTCCTCGTAGGTGACCAATTTGCTGATCAGCTCGTGGGGGGCATGGTCGGTGGCGATACAGTCGATCACCCCATCGGCTAGGCCCTGCACCAGAGCGTCTACGTCTTGTTGACCGCGCAAGGGCGGGTAGACTTTGGTCAAGGTGTCGTAGGCGAAAGATGCGCCCGTCCCGGTCCCGGAGGCCTGCCCGCCCAATACCCATTCGTCGGTGATGGTCAGGTGGTGGGGGCAAACTTCAGCCGTAACCGGAATGCCCCGTTCCCGGGCCTGCCTTACCAGCGGCACGCTGCCGGCGGTGCTGAGGTGGGCCAGGTGTATACGGCCCCCGGTTAGTTCGGCCAGGGCAATGTCCCGGGCCATCATGGCTTCTTCGACAGCGGATGGGATGCCTGGAAGGCCCAGTCGGGTAGCCACCCTTCCCTCGGCCATCACCCCGTTTCGTGACAATGACAGGTCCTGGCAATGGTTGGTGACAGGGAGTCCTAGGTCGGAGCTGTAGCTCAGGGCCAGGCGCATCAAGTTGGGGTCTTCCACCGGGTCGCCGTCGTCACTGAAAGCCACGACGCCGGCCACGGCCAATTCTTCCATCTCGGATAACTCTTTCCCTTTGCGGCCTTTGGTGACGCAACCGATGGGAAAGACCCGGACTATGCCTTCGGCCCTGGCCCGCTGCTGGATAAATTCAACCATGGCGGAGTTGTCTATGGGCGGGTCGGTGTTGGGCATACAGCAGATGCTGGTGAAGCCGCCCCGGGCCGCGGCCCTGGTCCCGGCGGCGATGGTTTCTTTGTACTCGTAGCCCGGCTCCCTCAGGTGGCAGTGGATGTCGATAAAGCCCGGACTGGCCACCAGCCCACCGGCCTCGACAACGCTGCATCCCTCAGGAATGTCGTCGGTAGAGACAGTGCCCGATGCCAGGATAACGCCGTCCCGGACCAAGATGTCTCCCACCTCGTCCACCCCTCGGCCGGGGTCGATGATGCGCGGGCCTTTTATCAATATCGTGTCAGAAATCAATCCGAACACCTATTCACCACCGGCAGACAGGTGGTACAGAAGGGCCATGCGGATGGCCACTCCGTTGGTTACCTGCTGCTCAATGACAGACCTGCCGCCGTGGGCCAGGGTGGAGCTGATCTCTATCCCCTCGTTCATTGGGCCGGGGTGCATAACCAATGCATCTGGATTGGCTCGGCTTAACCGGGCCTCGGTAACCTGCCAACGGCGGATGTACTCCCTCATACTGGGCAAGAATCCGCCGTTCTGACGTTCTGCTTGCAGTCTCAGCGCCATTACCACGTCGGCGCCCTCCAGGGCCCGGTCCAGGTTAGTTTCGACCTGAACCGATGCCAACGGGTCATTTTCGTCGTCATCGACGCGGGGCCGGAGCATGTCCAAGGGCAACAGGGTGCTTGGTCCGCAAAGGACCACCTGTGCTCCCATCTTGGTGAATCCCCAGATGTTGGAGCGGGCCACTCTGCTGTGCAGAACGTCGCCGACGATGACGACTTTAAGTCCTTCCAGCCGCCCGAGTTTCTCCCGAACCGTATACAGGTCCAAGAGAGCCTGGGTGGGATGGGCGTGAATGCCGTCCCCCGCGTTGATTATTCCAACGCGGTCCAGGTGCTGGGCCAGCAGGTATGGCGCTCCCGAGTGGGGGTGCCGGATGACGATTATGTCGACTCCCATCGCCTGGATGGTCAGGCCGGTATTGAGCAAAGACTCGCCCTTCTCAGTACTGCTGCCGCTCGCGGACATGTTGATAACATCAGCGCTGAGGATCTTTCCTGCCTCTTCGAAGGAGATACGGGTGCGGGTGCTGGCTTCATAGAACAGGGTAACGACGACCCGTCCACGCAGGGCCGGTACCTTTTTTATGTCCCGATGTAGGACCTCCGACATGCCCTCAGCCGACTCCAGGACTTCGAGGATCTCTTGTTGGGAGAAATCGTCCAAGTCCAGCACGTGACGCCGGCGCTTGCGCGCGACGACTGCCTCGATCTGAGGTTGTGTCTCGGTTTCGATGGCGTTCAAGAGGCTCATGTCTGCCTATTCCTCCACCCGAACGATAGCTACCTCGTCGATCCCATCGGTCTCGACCAGTCTGACCCGGACTACTTCATCCGGCGCCGTGGGAACGTTCTGGCCTACGTAATCGGCGCGTATGGGCAACTCCCGGTGGCCCCGGTCCAACAGGATAGCAAGCTGCACCTGCTGGGGACGGCCGAAGTCGTTGAGCGCGTCCATCGCGGCGCGGACAGTGCGTCCGGTGAAAAGCACGTCGTCTACCAGCACTACCTTTTTGCCCTGGATATCAACGGGCATCCTGGTGGGGCGAATCCGGGGGCTCATCCTGGATTTCACGTCGTCGCGGTATAGATTAATGTCCAGATCCGCCACCGGCACCTCACTTCCTTCAAATTCCGAGAGATTGCTCGCCAACCGCTGGGCCAGGTGGACGCCGCGGGTATGGATCCCCACGATGACCAGATCCTCAACCCCACGGTTTCTTTCCAGAATTTCGTGGGCCACCCGGGCTAAAGCCCGCCTGATGTCCTGGTCATTCATTATCTGCCGATCAGCCATAAGCTCCTACGTGACGACATTGCCAAATTCGACGAAAATCCGAGCCTACGATTGGTCTCTTGAGCCTAGCTCTGCCGTTATGTAACGTAGGCTCGATCGACCCACGCAACAAAAATCCCCTTGCCCATCAGTTGGCAAGGGGTTTATGCGCATCCAGCCCGCCTTTGATGGCGAGTTGGAGTGGAAAGGGCGCTAAACTTTGCCAGCCTCACGGGACTGTCTTAAAAGCTCGGCCATCCCGATCAAGGACAGCCTTACGACCCGGTTCTATCGATTTAATTTAGATTATGTTAACACACTCTCAGGCGTGCGGGAATCCCCTACGCCATAACTTTTTTCCGGCGGTTCTGTACATAGTCTACCAGAACGTATTCGCCCAGATTGCCGGAGCTGGAGTAGAAAGCCCGGCCCCGGTTGATCCTGGTCAAACGGTCAACAAAGTTCACAAGTTGGTATGAGTTCTCCAACATGAACGTGTTGATCAGGATGTCTTCCTGAGTGCAACGCTTGACTTCCTTCAGCGTTTCCTGCTCGGTGCGGAAGCTGGGAGGATAGCTGAAATAAGCCCGGTCCCCTTCCAGGTGGGCCGTGGGCTCGCCATCGGTGATCAGCAAGATCTGGCGGGTGCTTCCTTTTTCCTGGTTTAGCAGCTTGCGGGCCAGCATCAAGGCATGGTGCAGATTCGTCCCGGAAACCCAAGCATTCCAACTGGATTTGGCCAGGTCTTCCTCTTTGATCTCCCGGGCGTAGTCAGAAAAGCCGATGATAAATAGGGAGTCACGGGGGTATTGGGTTCGAATGAGAGACATCAGGGCCAGGGTTACCTTTTTGGCCGCTTGGAAGTTGTTGAATAGGCCCATGGACCGGCTTTGGTCCAGCAGGACCGCAGTGGATGACCGAGTCATGTGCTCGCTGCGGTAGATCTCAAAGTCCTGGGGGGTCAACTGGACCGGTAATCCTGGACCGCCCCGGAGGACCGCGTTCTTCACCGTGGTCTGCAGGTCCACGTCGAAGGGGTCACCAAACTCGTAGATCTTTGTCTCGCCCAAACGATCGCCGTTGGCGCCTCGAACATCCATTCGGTGATCGCCCAACCGGTCCTTCTTCAAGTTGGCGAAAACTTCCTTCAGGGCCTTCTGGCCGATACGACGGATGCCGCGAGCCGTTAGGTCCATCTTGTCGTCAGCGGTGACGTAACCCGCTTCCTGCAACATCTTGCGCAGGCGGTCCAGTTCTTCCCATGCCTTGCGGGCCTCTTCTCCCAGCAACTCGGCCAGCTTATCCGGGTCCAAGTCGCCCAACTGCCCGGTGCGCATGGCCTCTTGTAGCTGTTGTTCTAGTTGGTCCAAATCCTGGAGATTCGCCATCATCTCCATGGCCTGTTCCATGGTTAGGCTGTCGTCGCCCAGGAAGGGGTATTGGCGCCGCAATTCGTCCATGGGCATCAGTTGCTCCATGAGCGACGCGAACTGGGACATCTGTTGCCGTGTCTCAGGGTCCAGGGCCGACATCAGTGCGTCTTCCATCTCCTGGCGCATTTCCGGGGACATGCTGTCCATCATGGATTGCATCTGCCCAAGCTGCTGTTGCAGCATCTCCATGAGTTCGTCGAAGGACTGGGGCGGGTTGGGGCCGAAGGCGGAGCCGAATTGGTCCATAAAGCCCTGGAAGTCGGGTTCCAGACCCTCCAGCTTGTCCTTCATCATCTGATTGAGTTGGCGCATCATCTCTTGCATCGCCGCCATCTGGTCCGGGGTCATACCCTGGATCTGGTCACGCATCTGTTGGGACACGTTTTGAGCCATCTGGCTCTTGAGCATGTCCAGAAGCTCTTGAAATTTCTGCTGGGCTTCCGGGTCCATGAAGTCGTATTCCATGAGTTCTTGGACCTGCCCGCCGATCCCATCCGGTAATTGGTCAAGTTTCTCCTGGTTGCGCCGCGCCCGTTGCTCCAACAGCTTGTATAGGCTTTCTTGTTCGGACCGCTCGTCTTCGGGGGTGGCATCTACCTGTTCCCGAGCCTGATCCAAGCGGCGTTGGATGCCTTCTCTTTCCGTGCGGAGAATGTCTTCCAGGCGTTCCTTGAGATCGTCTACCACCGAGTCCATGTTGTACTGTTGCATCTGCTGGCGGCGGCGGTTCTTCAGTTGCTCCATGATGTCCCTGAGGCCGGGAATCTGCTGACCGTCCCGGTCTTGGAAACCCTGACGCAGCATCTCCCTCAAGGCGCGCATGACATCGCCTTGGTTCATGATTTCATCGGAGAGCCGGTCCATCAGCTCTTCAGCATCTAATTCGAAGATGCGCTGAGTGCCGTCCCACTGGGAGTAGAGGTAGTTACGGAAGAGCATTTTAACCTCGTTCCGCCGGATTTGGGCCGCGCCGGGACTTGGAAAACATTGCCTGTACAAACACCATCATACCCCGGTAATTTGAGAAACCGCAAGGCGGAAATACCGTGCTATAATTCCGCCACTCCTTCAGGAGGGCCAAATATGCTCAGTCCTTATACCGTGCTGGACCTGACTGACCACCGGGGCGAGTTGACCGCCATGATGCTTGGCGACATGGGCGCCGACGTGATCAAAGTTGAACCGCCTAAGGGCTCTCCCAGCCGCCGGCTCGCTCCCTTTCTGGAAGACGCTCCCAAGCCGGAGCAAAGCCTGAATTTTTTCTCTTATAACCGCAACAAACGTGGAATCACGTTGGACCTTCAGGCCGAACCCGGCCGCCGGGCCCTGCTGACCCTGGTGGAAAAAGCTGACTTCGTCATCGAATCGGCCGAGCCGGGGGAAATGGCTTCCCTTGGTTTGGGTTTCGACGAGTTACGGAAGCGCAATCCCCGCCTGGTCTATGTCGCGATCACCGCCTACGGACAGGACGGACCCTACTCCGGCTTCGCGGCTAACGATCTTACCCTGGCGGCCATGGGCGGACCGATGAGCCTGCAGGGCGACCCCAACAGGCCGCCGGTGCGCATCACCGTTCCACAAGTCTGGCTTCAAACCTCGGCCGAGGCGGCTGTTGGCGCGATGACCGCCCACGCCCTTATGGTGCGAACCGGTGAGGCCCAATTCGTCGACGTATCCGCCCAAACCGCCATGGTGTGGACCATGCTCCACGGCATGGCCGCCCACGCCATACAGGGGTTCGACATCAACCGGGGCGGCTCGAACCTTCAGCTAGGCACAGTGATAATGCCCTTGGTCTTCGAATGCGCCGACGGCTATGTTGTATTCGGCCTGTACGCCGCTGCCATAGGAACGTTAGTGCACTGGTTAGTAGAAGATGGGATAGTTCCAGAGGAGTGGATCGAAGGTGAGGATTGGCTGGCCTACGGAAGGTGCTTGTTGCAAGGTATGCCGGTGACTTACCCCTTAGAAGAGACAGTGCAAGCCACCCGGCGGTACGTTCGGCGTTACAGCAAAAGGGAGTTGATGGAACGAGGCCTGCGAGAGGGCTTTACCATCGCCCCGGTGAGCACGACGGCGGACTTGACCCGTTTCCGCCAGCTTGAGGAGCGAGGATTTTGGCTGCAAGCTCCGTTGCCAGATGGGCGCGAAATTCCTGCGCCCGGACTGTTCGCCCGGTTGACGGAGACACCCATGGACGTGCGGCGTTGGGCGCCCACCCTCGGCCAGCACAATGCAGATATTCTGGGTGAGAAGTTGGGTTTATCCGATGGGGAAATCGCCGCGGCCACCGGCATCATCGGAACGTAGGAGGAGTTCATGGCTGATCAACTTCCCTTTGAGGGCCTCAAAGTCGCCGACTTCTCTTGGGTGGCGGTAGGTCCCATCACCTCCAAATATCTGGGAGACCACGGTGCCACGGTGGTGCGGGTGGAAACCGAGGGCCGTCCCGACATCTTGCGGGTTGCGGGGCCTTTCAAGGATGGAGTGCCGGGGCCGAACCGGTCCCATTTCTATGGAGACTTTAACTCGTCCAAGCTTGGTTTATCCCTGGACCTTAAAAACCCGGCGGGCTTGGACATCGCTTGCCGCCTCATCGAGTGGGCCGACGTGTATTTTGAGAGTTTTACGCCCGGCACGATGGATGCGCTGGGCATGGGTTATGAGAAGGCCCGATCCTTGAACCCCTCAATCGTTATGGTCAGCACTTGTCTGATGGGCCAAACCGGATCGGTTTCCCACTTCGCTGGCTATGGTTTCCACGCAGGAGCTATCGCCGGGTATTACGATATCACTGGGTGGCCGGACTTGCCTCCTGACGGTCCCTGGACCGCCTACACCGACGTCGTGTCTCCTCGCTTCATATCCTCCTTGGTCATGGCCGCGTTGGACCACCGGCGCAGGACGGGACAAGGACAATATATCGATGCCGGACAGATGGAGATGGGGTTGCAGTTCCTAGCACCCCAAATCATCGACTACAACGCCTCGGGCAGGCTGGTGACCCGGAACGGCAACCGGTCGGAGACCGCCGCTCCCCAGGGAGCCTATCCTTGTGCCGGAGATGACCAATGGTGCGCCATCGCCGTGGATACGGAGCAGCAGTGGGAAGATTTGCGCCGGGCCATGGGCGACCCGGCGTGGGCCGGCCACGACCGCTATAAAGACGTTGCGGGCCGGTTAGCCAATCATGACGAGATTGACGGGCATATTGGGCGGTGGACTGAGGCCAAAGCGGCCCAAGACGTGATGGAGTTGCTCCAATCCCACGGAGTCCCGGCCGGAGTGGTGCAGCGGAGCAGCGACCTGCTCCGAGACCCCCAGCTGGCCCACCGCAACCTTTACCACTACATGGATCACCCGGAGATGGGCAACATCCCTTACACCGGCCACCAGTTCAATATCCGTGGCTACGACAGCAGTCCCCGCACTCCTGCTCCCATCTTGGGGCAGCACAATGGGTACGTGTTAAAAGAGATATTGGGGATGACCGAAGAGGATATGATAGATGCGGTGATTGCCGGGGCGATCGCGTGAGTTAGTTCTCAAGGGGAGGGAACATGTCCCTTCCCCCTTTTCGGGGAAGGTTTGGATGAGGGCGATACCCCCACCTTAATCCTCCCCCACAAGAGGGGAGGGGATATTTTACACCACCTTCGCCCCCAAAATCTTCTGAAGATGTCCCAAAGCCCACGTGTGGGCGCCGGGGTCGAAAGTTGCGACGCAGTCCGTGGGTACCTCCACCTGGTAATCCCGGTTCCGGGCGTCGGCGGTGGTGTGGAGCACGCAGATGTCGGTGCAGACCCCGCAAATAATGATTTTTTCGGGTTTGGATCTATCCAGTCTTTGGGCTAGGTCGGTGTTGAAAAAGCCGCTATAACGGTTCTTGGGCACCACGTTGTTTGCAGTGACGAAGGACTCCAACTCAGGGATGACGTTCGGCTCCTCGGTCCCCTTGACACAGTGCACCGGAAATACTTGGAACTCCAGATCGTCGGGGTCGTGGTGGTCTGAGATAAATAAGATTTCAGAACCGGCAGCCTGTTCCCGCTGCAACAGACCCAGCACGTTTGGGATGATTTCCCTGGCCTCGTCGCCGCAGTACAGGTTGTGGCCAGGTTCTAGGAATCCCTTAACCATGTCAATAACCAGTACTACGTTGGCCATATCGTCTCCCTGCTCAAGGCCGAGCTGGAACCGGCTCTAACTTTCTTTCCAACCCTTCTGGTGACTCCGCTTCTAGACCAAAACAGACCCGGCCCGCGCTGTGCTCCCACACTCTATCCGAGAACGCGGGTGGGAACTCCCTCTTTTGACTGGCTGAATCTGCGTTGAAGACGGCGCACAATTCGTAAACTTTCTCGCTCAACACCCGGTACTCGTAGGGTTCGCCCGATTCCGGGTCTTCCGCCGACCGAATAAAGGACCGGCGGCCTTGCATGTCGGTAAGTTGCTCGGGCAACCGGCCGTTCTGTTCCCAGTAGGCGTCTATACCAAATGAGATGCTGGTCAGGTCGTTCACCCTTCTTTGGTCAAACTTCAGCGTACGCTGTTCAGCGGGCGTTCCAACCAGATAGATGCCATAGCTGACCGACGACACCACCGCCAGGATAGCCAACGCCATGAAAACCTTGAGCGGGGCTGGCGATTTCATTGCTGGTCGACCTTCTCCGTTTGCCGCAGGTCCCATAAGTAATAGCCGAAAATGGAGCCTACAACCAACAGTATAGTCAAAACTTTCAGAATGAATGGAGTCGACAGGTCCCCTCCCAAGAGTTTCGCCAACAAAGTAATTAAGTCTCCGGTGATGATGCTCGACGCGACGACCAGCGTGAAGTACGTGAGCCACTTGCGCAGTCTGGATTGCCGGCGTTCCGGATAGACCGCGGAGTCCTTGGTGAGCCGCCACATCAAGAAAAGGTATACCGGGAAGGTGACGATTATGGATGCCAGGGCCATTCTGATTCCGCCCAACCCCCCGCCGTGGGAAAGAGGGTCTGGGAAGGTCTTGTCGATAAAGCCGAAGATGAGGGTAATTAAACTGAAGGCGGTGACGTAAAGAGCTATAAAGGAAACCAGGTATAAAAATGCTTCCCGGGCCTGCAGGTAAGGTTTGGGTCTGGGCACCGGCACTGGGAAGTCTATCTCCGCGTAAGCCGACAACGCGATGGTCAATTCATCTTCACGCCAACCGGCCTGCAGAAGAACTTCGCGGATCGCGCTACGTTCCAGCCCTTGGGCAAGGGACTCTTTGACGAATAGGTCTAATTCAGTACTCATGGAAGTTCGATATTTCCCTCGTTAGCCCGAAGTCGCGGATTCCAGGCTAGCATATTGGGCGTCTTGGGCCAGCATGTGGGAAAGACCCACCGTTTCAAAACATTGATGAAGGGTCGCCATTCGGTCCATCATGGATGCCGTCGTTCCCGTATTTTTTAGCTCACTCATCAACTCTGAGATGGCCTGGCAGACCACCATGAAGGCGCTTCCCGGGAAGATGACCAACTTGAAACCCAATCGCTCCAATTCATCGGTGGGAATCAAGGGTGATTTGCCGGATTCCACGAAGTTGTACAGCAACGGAACGTTGAAGTTGCTGGTGACCCTCTCCGCTTCTTCCGGCGTCCGTAGCGCTTCGACGAACAGAACGTCGGCGCCCGCCTCGACGTATGCGTCGCAACGGCGCATGGTGTCGTCCCAACCGGAGACCGCCAAAGCGTCGGTGCGGACGATGATCACGAAGTCTGGGTTGCTGCGGGCATCCACCGCGGCCCGGACTTTCTGAACCATGTCGGCCGTCGAGATGATCCGCTTGTCGTCCAGGTGTCCGCACCGCTTGGGGATGTCTTGGTCCTCAATGTGGATGGCCGCTACCCCAGCCCTTTCGTACTGGTGGACCGTTCGCTGCACGTTCAAGATGCCGCCGTATCCTGTGTCGGCGTCGGCGATAACCGGCACGTCAACCGTATCGGCGATGCTGGCCGCGTTGGAGACCATTTCCGTCATCGTAGCTAATCCCAGATCGGGATAGCCCAGGGTGGCGACGGAGGTGCCAGCGCCCGTCATGTAAACGGCCGGGAATCCCGCCTGCTGGATGATCCTGGCGGTGAGGCAATCGTAGGCGCCCGGCGCGACGATAATGCCGGGTTCACGCAGCAATCGGCGCAAACGGCTGGCTGGATTCTCGCTTGTGTCCATTTTGGCCTCCTTTAACGGACCGGCCGGCGTCTTAATAACGGGCCGGATGGGTTTCTTGCTTCAATCCCGCCTAAGCCCATCGGCTAGGGCAGTACAAGGAAGGATTGTGGCGGCGCGCACTCTGTTGCGTTGACCGGCAAGTTAGAGGGCAGGCTGTCTAAGCGATCATCCCCCCGTCTATAGTCAACACCTCGCCGGTGATGTAGGAAGCGCCGTTGCTGCAAAGGAAGACTACCGCTTCCGAGACGTCCTCGGCAACGCCGAAACGGCCCATGGGGATGCGGCTTAGTATCTTCTCCCGGGCGGCCTCCGATAATTTCTCCACCATACCGGTGGCTATGTAGCCAGGAGCCAGGGCATTGACCGTTACGTTGCGGGAGGCCACTTCCCGGGCCACCGATTTAGTGAATCCGATCAGACCGGCCTTGGCGGCGGCGTAGTTGGCTTGCCCTGGGTTGCCGCTGATGCCCACCACGGATGAGATGTTTACGATTCGGCCGCTACGCTGTTTTATCAGATGAGGCATAACGAACCGGGTGCAAAGGAAAGCTCCCCTTAGATCGACCTGGATGACTTGGTCCCAGTCGTCCGTATTCATCCTGAGAAGTAGGCGGTCACGGTTGATGCCGGCGTTGTTGACGAGAATATCGATGCGTCCCCAATGGCTCACCACCTGCTGTATGGTCGACTTGGCGGGTTCCTCTTGGGCTACGTCCCCTTCTACCAGCAAGGCTTCTCCGCCGGCGCTGATGATGGAGGATACGACTTCTTCCGCCGATTCCGGGCTTGAGAGGTAGTTGACTCCAACTTTGACCCCGGCCTCGGCCAATCGGCGGGCGATCACTGCTCCGATGCCACGAGAGGCGCCGGTGACCAGAGCTACTGACCCGCTTAAGTCAATTCCCGGCATACACTAATTCTTCAGGACTTCGGTGCCGGAAAGCTGAGCCAACTCTTGTCTCATACTTTCAACCATACCGATCTGGGCGCAGCGCACGCCGGTGTGTATCGCGCCTGCGATACCGCTGGCCCGGCAAGAGCCATGTCCCAACATGACCATTCCGTTCACGCCGAACAGAGGGCCGCCCATGGTCCGCGGCATGTTGGTGGTTTCCCAGAGGTCTGAGGAGACTTTGGCAAGCTCGGCGGCGGGTAAATGGTCCGCCAAACGCTGCTCCACGTAATGGGAGAGAGCGGTTCCCAATCCCTCGGTGAATTTCATGAGGATATTTCCCACGAATCCGTCGCAGACAATAACGTCGACGCGGCCGGTGAAGAAGTCCATACCTTCCACGTTGCCGATGAAGTTGAGGTGGCTTTCTTGAAGTAGCTGATAGCTCTCATGTACCTGGCGGTTGCCCTTTGCGGCTTCAGAGCCCACGCTGAGCAGACCGACCCTCGGATTATCTATCCCCAAGAATTTTTGAGAGAAGACCGAGCCGAGAGCGGCGAAGCTCAGCATCAAAGGAGGGCGGCAATCTATGTTGCTTCCCATGTCCACGAGCACCGTCCGAGGCGCCACGCCGAGGAAGGGGCCGCCGATGCACGGGCGTTCCAGTCCGTCCATCAAACCAAGGATGAAGACCGAGCTGGCCATCGACGCGCCGGTGGAGCCCATCGACACCAGAAGGTCGGCATCGCCACTCTTCAGCAACTTGGTCGCTACAACGATAGAGGATTTAGGTTTCCGGCGCAGTCCCTCAATGGGGTGTTCGTCGTCCCCAATCTTGCCAACTGAAGCAACCACTTTCACCGGTTTGTTCTTGATGTCGTAGTGGGCCAGTTCCGATTCTAACAAGTTTTGGTCGCCCACTAGAAGCAACTCTATGTTGTGGGTGTCTAGCCCTTCCAGAGCCCCTTTTACCGTTTCAGGAGGCCCAAAGTCGCCACCCATAGTGTCGACGGCCACCCTGATCAGGACATCTCCCCTTCCCTGACCTTCGAACATATTTCCTCTTTTAATCCACGGACCTTTGGATATGTCCCTTGGGACATGTATTTTGAATCATAGTGGCGGCGATGTTGTACCGAGTCTCAGGCAAGGACCGCTCTAGCCGTAGCGCTCCCCATTATAAGCTCCTGGCCGTTTGCCGGATTCCAAAGGCCTACAGAATACGCCACCCTTGAATCATTGTCCCCGGTCTTTCGGCCCCAGGATTCAACATCGTCCCCCAAGTATGCCGCGCCCTTAAACCTGGCTTTGATAGCCCCGGTTTCTAGCCAGGCCCGCCCCAGTTCAGCCATCATCATTTCCCCGATAAACGCCAAGGTCAGCATGCCGTGGGCTATGATACCCCTAAAAGGGGTGTTGGCCGCGAATCCGGCGTCCAGATGCAAGGGATTGGCGTCACCGGATGCTTGAGCATAGGCGTTCAACCGTTCTTGAGAGATCATTCTGGAAACTCTCGGCATCGACCCGAACTGATCGCCGCCGTTTCCAGAATCATCCCCCTTTGTAAAGGGAGGTTGGGCGGATTCCATCCCGCTAGATTCCTCCTCAACGGAGTCCACGACCAAGACCGTGCTCTTTCCGCACTGTATTTGTTCGCCCCCACTGTCCGTTAGCGTGTAACCAACTGAAAGAAATTTCATGTTGCCGCGCTGCCGGGGTTTAGTGACCTGAGCGGAGGCGTGAATCTCTTCGTCGAACTTAACCCCCCGGAAGGTTTCCAATTCCTGCAGGCTGTGGATGGCTCCCGGTGGCAGAGCTAACTGATCCAACAGCGCTCCCAAGGACCAGGCCGATAGGGCTAACGGCGGCGCCATGGCCAGATCGAAATAGGCTGGTTGTTCGTCCCCAACCGCATTTAGGTACTGGCGGACCTTATCCTCGGTGACCGTCCAGACTCCCAAATCCAGTTCGGATCCCGCTGAAACCGCCAATCCATCCTCCCCTTGCGGAATCGCCGTGGATTCCCCCAGGGAATCTCTAGTGGTCGATTATACCCAGGGTGCACCTTAGCATCAACATTATCGCCCCGTCACTAGGGCCACTTTTGTTTTTTGCCGATTGGGAAACCGGTCTACCATGGAGTAAACGTTTATGCGGGTAGGGAACCGTTCCGCCGCGAGACGGGTCAATGAATGGATACCGGGTTCTGCTCAGGACTATTCGCCGAAGGCTTCCGCCGCCAACTCCACGATGTGGGCGCCGATGGCCAGGGACGACGTAGCACCGGGTGATGGCGCGTTTAAGACATGGACCGCTTCCCGGCCCCGAATGATGCTGAAATCGTCCAGCAACGCGCCGCTACGGGAAACTGCCTGAGCCCGAACGCCGGCGCCGCCGGGGGCCAGGTCGGTGTCTTGAATCTCGGGGATCAGGCCCTGTAAGTCCCGGACAAAGACCTTTTTGCTGTAAGAACGGTGTATTTCCCCAAGGGCCGTTTTCCAGTGTTTCATGGCCATTTTCCAGAAACCTGGGTAGGTGAAGGTCTGAAAAGACTCCGCGAGGCTGACGTCGGCTTTGCGGTAGCCCTCTCTTTTCAAAGCCAGTACGGCATTGGGTCCGGCCTCTACGTAGCCGTGAATGTTACGGGTGAAGTGGACGCCCAGGAAAGGGAATCGGGGGTCGGGTACCGGGTATACCAAGCCATTTACCAGGTGATGGCTCTCGGGGCGCAGCGTGAAATACTCGCCTCGGAAGGGAATTATTTGAATGTCCACGTCTTCGCCCATCATCTCGGCCACCCGGTCGGCGTACAGTCCGGCGCAGTTTATAAGATGCTTGGCGTGAAGCGCGCCACCGGGAGTTTCCAGCACCAATTCGTCTTGGGTTCGGATTATCCGAGTTACCGGAGAGTTGGTGAAAATGTCGCCTCCGGCCTGCTGGAACTTCTCAGCGTAGGCCGCGGAAACCTTGCGATAGTCGACGATGCCGGTGGTGGGCGCCCATAGCGCCTGGATCCCAGCTACGTGAGGCTCCAACTCTTTCAGCCGTTCCGGGCCGACCATCTCCAGTCCCTCCACTCCGTTGGCGATTCCCCGCTCGTGGAGGGTTTGCAACCGGGCCACTTCTGCATCGTTGGCGGCCACGATCACTTTGCCGCACTGATTGTACTCAATCTCGTTTTCATCGCAGAACTGGCGCAGGGACTTGGCGCCGCCCACGCAGAACTGAGCTTTTTGCGAGTCTGGCCGGTAATAGATACCCGAATGGATGACCCCGCTGTTGTGGCCGGTTTGGTGTGTGGCAATCTCGGAATCTTTCTCCACCACGGCGACCCGCCAATCGGGGTACTTTTCTAGTTTGATCTGCATGGCGGTGGAGAGGCCGATTATGCCTCCCCCAATGACCACGACATCGTAGGTTTTTGATTCCATCATGAACCTTTTTTGAGGCCGTGGCGCATCGAATTACGGCCTCGGTAGCTTCGCCTTGCGGCGCCGGGTAATAGTAGCATCAGGTTGGCGGAGTGTAAATCCGGCGCTGAGGCTACGACTCCAGTATCGTGACGCGCAATAGGTCCAGCGCATGCAGGGAGGCCCTGGTCCGGTCTGGCAAACCGGGACCGGCGAAGTTGTAAACCCGCCGGCTGATGCCCTGGCTGTCCGCCACTGCTATATAGGTGTTACCGGCTCTCAGGTTTTCCGAGTTGGAGCTGGAGCTTCCTCCGGTTGGAGCACCGGAGTCCGGCAATGACAGGACCGCCAGCCCCAAGTCTGCCCCGGCCCCGGCCCGAACCGCCGCAGCCAATCGTCCGGTTAGGGTTTCAGGGTCCGTTGCTGAGACGGCCTTTTCGTTGATCTCGCCGTTAACCGCCAAAACCGCCCGTAGTGTAGATCCCTGCTGTCCGACAGTACCTTGCAGAAAGCGCATCCCGTCGGCTTCTTGCAGATGTTGGGCGACCAGCCCACCGGTAAGTCCCTCGAAAGAAGCAACGGTCAAATCTTTGGAGCGCAACAACTCGCCGACGACGTCCTGCATAGATTGCTCCCCGGTGGCGAACACGTGATCTCCCAGCAAGGACCTGACCTCTTTCTCCAATGGAGCTATCAGGGCGTCGGCTTCACCCTCGCTGGCCGCCTTGGCGCTGATACGAACGTCAACCTGTCCGGGGTGAGCCAGTACGCCCACTGTCGGATTGTTGGAGTTGGCGATGAGGTGCCCCACTAGGTCGTCCACCCCGCTCTCGCCCATGTCCGCCACCTTCAGCACCCGGGAGTAGATGGCCTCGGAAAGATCAAACTTCTCCCGAAGATAGGGTATGACTTCGTTGTCGAACAACCACTTCATCTCGAAGGGGACGCCCGGAAGACAGATGACCACGGCCCTAGGGTCTTCCACGATAAAGGAAGGCGCGGTGCCGTTGGGATTTTCAACCGGTATGGACCCCTCAGGGATGTACGCCTGGCGGTCGTTGTTTTCCGTCATTATGAATCCCCGGCGGCGGAACCTGGCCTCGATCTGGGCCAACAGTTCCGGGTCCGAAACCAGTTCCCGGGAGGATGCTTTGGCCACGATTTCCCGGGTCAAGTCGTCCTGGGTGGGGCCGATACCGCCGGAGGTTATCACCACGTCCGACCGTTCCATAGCGGCGGTGATCGTTTCCAGCATACGCTCAGGATTGTCCCCGACTATGGTTTTGTAATAAAGGTTCATCCCCACCGCGGCCAGGCGTTGCGCCATCCAAGCCGAATTGGTGTCAACTATCTGACCCAAAAGGAGTTCCGAACCTATGGCTACTATTTCCGCGTTCATGTCATCAATCTCCTGAGTGGTAACGGCAAGGGTAGACTGCCGTACTTAGGCGGTCAAGACCCGCCCTCCACGCATGAACACCGAGGGGTGTAACTCTGCCCTGTGATACAATGTGGCCTGAGACCCGGCCAATCCCACGAGTGATACCCCACGAGTAATTTTGCTGTTTAGGAGACGACCTCCGTGACCAAATCACGGCTCGTCCGTGCCTCGTTAATCTCTTTGATCTGTTTCTTCGCTTTGTCTTTTGCCGCCGCTTGTGCCGTGCAGCAACTCGGGCAATCGGGCAATGTTGATCCTACTCTTGATGGATTGCCTCCAGAGTTCGAACGTCTGCTGGAGGTTTGGGAGCTCCTGGAAGGGGAGCACATAAACGGGGGAAAGCTGGACCCCCAAGAAGTTAGCGACGGGGCGATCAGAGGCATGTTGGACGCCCTGGGGGACCCGTATTCGGCCTTCTACAACGCGGAACAATACAAGATCGCGACCCAAGATCTGAAGGGCTTTTTCGAAGGTATCGGGGCTGAGGTGGGCATCAGGAACGGGCTGGTCACGATTCTAGCTCCCATGCCCGATACTCCCGCTGAGAGAGCCGGCATTCGCCCCGGCGACATTATCCTGGAGATTGAAGACGAGAGCGCCGAGGGGATCAGCCTGATGGAGGCGGTCAACAGGATCCGCGGCAAGAAGGGTACTGTTGTTAAGCTCCTGATCTTGCACCGGAATGATACCGATCCGGTAGTGATCAATGTTGAGAGGGGAGTGATTACCCTCATTTCGGTACGCATAAACATGGGAGACAACGGCATCGGCCACCTGCGCATCTTCAACTTTGCCGAAACCACCAATAAGGACCTGCTGAACGCGTTGAAGAGGTTTGAGGACTCCGGCGGCACGGGGATCGTTTTGGACTTGCGAAACAACCCCGGAGGGTTGCTTACCTCAGTGGTAGACGTTACCAGCCAGTTCCTTGAAGACGGTTTGGTTCTTTATCAGATCGACGCTCAGGGTCACCGCACCGATTGGAAAGTGAAGTCCGGGGGGAAAGCCAAGGAAATCCCCTTTGTGGTTCTGGTCAACGAATTCAGCGCCAGTGCCAGCGAAGTGTTTACCGGCGCGATGATGGACCACGAGCGGGCTACTGTTCTCGGGGGCACGACCTTCGGCAAGGGCAGCGTAAGTAATCTTTGGGTATTACAGGATGGCTCCGGAGTTAACTTTACTATCGCCCATTGGTTTACTCCTAACGGCACCTTGATCGAAGGTGAAGGTCTCTCGCCCGATGTTCAACTGGACAAGGTGGAGGACGGTTCTGAAGACGTCCATCTGAACCGGGCCATTGAACTTCTGCGGAAACAGATCGCCCAAGGCAGCTAAGGCATGACCACCAAAAAAACTGAACGCCCGCAAAAAACCACCCGAACCGTAGCCACCAACCGGAAGGCGTTCTTCGACTACGAGATCTTGGACCGGTATGAAGCCGGTCTGGTTCTCACCGGGACGGAGATCAAATCGATCAGAGCGGGAAAGATCGACCTTCGGGACGCTTACGCGCGGCCTCAGAACGGCGAGCTTTGGCTGGTCAACGCCCATATTGCCCCCTACGACGCCGGCAGCGTCAACAATCACGACCCGAAGCGGCCGCGTAAATTACTGATGCACCGTGAAGAGATAGCAAAGCTGAAGAGCATAGTCGCCGAGAAGGGCGTCACGATCGTGGCTCTAAGCGTCTTCATCAAGGGCCACGTCGCCAAAGTAGGCCTGGGGCTGGCTCGGGGCAAACGGCAATACGATAAGCGGCGGACGCTGATAAACAAGGACATGGACCGGGAGGCCCGCCGGGCGCTGGGCACCGTTCGTTAGAAAGGACGCCCACCGCCATTTGGCGCCATCATTTGTTCGCTACCGGATCTCTTCTTGTCGCTTAACCCAGCCGCTCGGCCACCGGGAGTACCCGGTCCGCTAAGTGCTCCATCACTAGGATGGACTGGTCGATCCCCTCCACCCGGAAGTCGTAAGTCAGCTGGTCTATGCCCAGTTCGCGGCAGTAGTGAACGTCATCGATGATCTCCTGGGTTGTGCCGATGATCGCGCCGCCGCTGCGCACAGAACTCCCTTCGCCCAATCCCATGTCGGTGAAATGCAGGCTGCGCTTCAGGGATATTGATACGGACGCCGGGTCGCGGCCCGCCTCCTCGATCTGCCGGTGAAGATAGGGTAGGTTTTGAGCCACGAAGTCAGGGGTTTGGCGGGTGGTGTGCCAGCAGTCGCCGTACTTGGCAGTCCGGCGCAACGCCCTTCTAGTGTGTCCGCCCACCCAGATCGGGATGTGGGGTTTCTGGATGGGTTTGGGGTAGAACTGGATTCCCTCCACATGGTAGAACCGGCCGTGGAAAACCGGCTCGGGCTGGGTCCATAGGGCGATGAATATCTCCAGAAACTCGTCGGTCATGGGTCCCCTTTCCGCGTAGGGCACCCCCAGAATCTCGAACTCCTTCTCCAGCCAGCCAACACCCACGCCGCAAATCATCCTGCCATTGGTCAAAACGTCCAGAGAGGCGAACATCTTTGCTTGGACCACCGGGTTTCGATAGGGCAGGATGATAACGGTGCTGCCCAACTTGACCGTCTCGGAGCAGGCCGCCAAGTATCCCAACAGCGTCATGGTTTCTAAGAATGGCTCGTCGGCGGGGCGGGAAAACGAGCCGTCGGACGTATATGGATACTGTTGGGTCCCTCCGGTGGGCAGAACGATGTGGTCGCCCGCCAGCACCGCATCGAAACCCAAAGCCTCAGCCCGCTGGACGAATGCGCGTAGGCCGGGACCGTCGGGCAACCGGGGAATACTGATGGCGACTTTCATTCTAAAAGTGCTCCTTTGCGTACGGTCATTCTGTTTCTCTCTAGGATGGTTCTCCGACGAACTATCTATAAAGCAACGTTATGCAATGTTAATTGTTTGGAACGGCCAGTCACCGGATGCCTGCCACGAGCCCATGACAGGCGCGATTCGGAGTATATCACCCATGATAATGCGGTCAAATCGGGGAGAGTATTGGTGAGGGTTAGGGCGCCCGGATCGGATCTACTCGCAGCCCGGTGGGTAGGTTCGGGTTGACACCTGCGCTCCTTGACCGTTGAACAAGCCGGCGGTATCCGGGTCGGAGTTGTTCCATATAGAGCTACCGCGCTGGAAAGAGAACCCACCCCATTCCGGGTGCACTTGATTGGTGTATACGCGGACTCTTTCCCCGGGCACGATGGAATAAGTAGGGAAGGTGAATGTGGGTGAGCCGTCGGACACGTCTTGGAGTCGCCGCTCAGGTTGGCGATCCGAACATATTCGTCGGCTTCGCTTCGGGGAACCAGGCCGTCGAAAAAGATGCATTCGATCACTACGCTACCTGCTGGTGGCGGGGTGGCAGGTACCGGTGTTGATGTTGGAGGAGGCGTCGCAGTGGGGATGGGCGTGGGGATGGGAATAGGTATAGGGGTTGGAGTTGGCGCGGGCACAGTTGTGGCAGTTGGCGATGGAGTAGGAATCGGCGTGGCAGTTGGAATGGCTGTTGGAGATGGTGTGGGAAACGGCGTCTGGATGGGCGCCGGAGTTGGAGGCTTCGGCGTTGATGTTGGGGAACCACGGGAATGGCCGTGGGCCGGGGCGTAACGGCTGCCACCGAGATGGGCGTTGGGACCGATGTGGCTTGTGCCGCTGCGGAGGGTGGATGAGTTGGCGTAAATGAGGCGGCCGGAGTTTCCGGGCTATCCTTCGCATTAAGAATCGGTGCGGCTGTCGGGATAGGACGCGCTGTTCCGGTGGTTGCAGGCGATGAAGTGGGTGTGATTACCACGGGAGCGGCTGTTTGGGCCGGAGTGGGGCATAAAGTAGGAGTGGGTAAAGGTGTGTATGTTGGGTAGAGAGTGTAGGTTGGCTGGGGCGTGTAGGTAGGAGCGGGAGCAGGTGTGATCGTTGGGGTTAGTGTTGCGGTTAAAGATGGCGCAGGCGGGAAATCGATCTTTGGATCGGGTGATGCCATGGTCGGCTCTGGCCTTGACTGAGAAGGCGGGGCAGCAACTTCCGATGGTCCGCAACCGGCCATCAAAAACACGGCAATCAATATCGCCTTAGCCCATGGTAACTGGCACTTTCGCAATGACGAGACCGGCATAAAATCTCCAACGAGAGGTAGCTGTTCCCGTTTAGACTTCGCTCCGGCCAGGATTTTGGACCAACGAGGACGTTCAGATGACATTACAAAACAACGAATTGAACCCATTTATGATGTTCCGGCAAGTGAACAGGATTTGAGTATAAAAAGTTATGTCTACAGAATGTTTGCCAGAGTCGATTATCATGCTATAATTCCGGGTAACAACTGCCTCTGTACGGCATGGTTGGAATGGCTTAGCCAGCCGTTCCACCGGACCGCACCCGGCAGTGGCGTAGGGTACTCAATGGGGGCGGGTCCAACTTCCGGACAGGAAGCCTCCCGTAACGGTTTGGGTGCTCACAAATGGATAAGGAGGACAATCGTGGAGAAAGGAACATCTGTAATCAACGCAGGCGCTGTCGATATCGCGATGGAATACCGGACCGACCTAATGCCGGACCAGGGCTTGTGCGTTCAGGTTTATGGCAAGGTTGAGGGCAAAGACACGGAGATCCTGCGGTTCGACTGCTTCGACCAGACTCCTCATTACCACTATGGGCCGGAGAACCACAACATCCGGCTAAATATGGACAAGACCACTGCGGGCAACCCCCTGGGTTGGACGATGGACAACATCCGCCACCGGCTGCCGTCGATGATTCGCCGAGCCGGTTATGAGGAGCTAGCCTCTGCTGTTGAAGCCAATCCCGCATCGACAATGACCATGGATGAAGCCGAGGCTACGGGCCGGGACCTGTCCCGGAACGGACGCCGAACCGTGCATCACCTCATGCCCGAATTGGTTGAGGGCGACAAGATTGAGGTCGGCAACCTGAAATTCGGCCTGGAATACCGCCACCTGCCCCAGATCAACGACGAGGGCATGGCGATTCACGTCTTATCCGACGTTGCTGGTCAGGAAGTAGAGTTACTGGCATTCGACTGCTTCCAGAAGGGCCCCCACTATCACTACGGCCCCCGCAACCAGGACGTCCGGGTTTATTGGGACGTCACCACCTCCGGCGAAACCCTTCGCTGGACCCTGGACCAGTTCAAGGCCGGAAACCTGCGGTCCATGATTGAACGGGCAGGCTACCCCTCCATCGCCGCCGAGGTTGATGAGAAGTTGGTTCAAGAGATCATGCCCCAGATCGAGGCCCGGTCATGGGAGTTGGTTGCTCAGAACAATCAGGCTTCTAACGGCCAGACCGACACCCGGAAGACTAAGGCCCAGCTCATTCAAGAGTTGGAGTCCCTCCGCGAGCAGGTAGCCGCCCTCTAGGACGACTATTCTGGGATCAGCGGTACGCCGCCCTGACGGGTAGCAACCCGCGAAGCGCCAATGGCCATGCTAAACGGCCCCGATATCATCGGGGCCGTTTACTTTTCTTGACTAAGTTTTGTGGATCGGCAATCTTTGGCTACATCATGGTGTAGCCGGCGCTAACGCTGAGGGTCTGGCCGGTGATGAAACTGGCGGCGTCGGAGGATAGAAACACCACCGCGTTGGCGATCTCGCTGCCCTTGGCCAAACGGCGGAAGAGGTAACCCCGTTTCACCCGCTCCAATACATCTTCGGTGAAAATGTCCCTCATCTGATTCCACATGCTCTCGGTGCTGATGGACCCGTCCTCGCCGGGCACCACCAGTCCGGGGCACACCATGTTCAGCCTCAACCCGTAGCGCCCTGTTTCCCTGGCTATCGACTTGCTTAGCGCGATCACTCCGGCTTAACAGGCGGAATACACTGCTTCCCGATATTCGCCCATTCGTCCGGCGTCGGAGCTGATGCTGACGATGGCGCCGGATTGGCGCTCTATCATGGACGGTAGTACGCCGTGGATGCAGTTGATGGCCCCCAAAGATTGACTTTGACCTCCTTTTCCCACTCTTCCCGGGGTTTTTCCATGAACAGCCGGTCCACGGTCCAACCCACGTTATTCACGAGAACATCCACGCTACCGAACTCGGCGATGGATCGTGCGACCATATCGTCGACTTGTTTGGGGTCGGTGACGTCACAGGCGATCACCTTGACCTTGCTCCCTGTGTTCATCTGCGCCACCTCGCCGGCAACTACCTCGCCCTGACTCGGCGACAGATCGGCGATGGTGATGTTGCTTCCTTTTCAATGCGCGGTACGTGGTGGCGCCGGAAGGCCAAAGATTCCCCGATTTCGTAAAGCCCCTCCAGCAGTTCGGTCCCCATCACTTGTATCAAGTGGAGACAACTGGCTACTTCGATCTGGTCAGCTCAAACCTGACCTTTGGCGGAGACAAGATAGACTTCTATCCTGCGGCATCAAGGTGGCTGGCCAGTGGGTTGCCGGGCGTTAGGCAGCACCCGACAGTGTTAATGGGCAGCGCTTCCAGCAGAAATGAGCGGTTGATGCCCCTTTCTTCCGCTCCAGGGGTGATCTCTAAGGTAGAAGTCTCCGCAGGCCCATCTCGAGGCACAGTCCTTTCCGAGGAAGTCGGCAGTAATTCCTTTGCGGCTGACGTCAGCGTGGATCGCGATAGCTTGCTGATGCTGAAAGTCACTTATCATCCAAACTGGCGAGCCACCGTAGATGGGGTAGAGACGGACACCGTTATGCTGATGCCCAGTTTTATCGGAGTCCAGTTGCCTCCAGGGGACCACAAGGTGCTGTTGGAATACAGGCCCCGGCGTTTGCGGATGATCTTGTTGATCTTGGGAGTACTGACTTTGCCGTTGATCGCACTCGCGGAGATGCGTGGCGAAGCATTTTCTAGGTGGTTCGCCCTCCGGGTAATGGGACCAGTCCGTGGTTTGGTCAACCGCCAGCATGGATGAGTAGTCTTCAAGACCGTTCGCGATATATTTGGAACGTTGGCAGTAATATCGGAGGGTTGGCTTATCCGGCGACGGGCGTCACCATCTGCTAGGAGAGATCTGGGGGAGAATCTGCGGTGCGTCGCTACGTCGTCCAGGGGCCGAAGACAGGCCCAATTCTCCGCCTAACGACGACGGGGACTGGCCGGCGGGGAGACCTTGGGAACGCCGCCGAAACGGAGGCGAAGGAGTCCTTTGATATCTTCGGTAGCGGTCCCGGCGACGTTTACGGTACTGTCCGGGTCGTCGTCCCATTTGACTGGCAAGGAGCTGATCTGGAAGCCGCCCTTGGCGGCGATTATCAGTAATTCCGTGTCAAAGAACCAGTTGTTGTTCTTGATCTTCGGCAGCAGTGTCTTGGCGGTTTCCCTAGTCATTGCCTTGAACCCGCACTGGGCGTCAGGGAATCCGGCAAAAAACATGGACTTGATCATCAAGTTGTAAGTGCGGGAGATGAACTCCCGTCGGAATGACCGGGTGACTTTAGACTCCTTGCTCAACCGGCTGCCAATGGCGATGTGTGCCCCTGATTCGATGGAATCGATCAACTGAGGAAGGTGGACCAGGTCGGTGGAAAGGTCCACGTCCATGTAGCTAACAATGTCGGCGGTGCTTTCCATCCAAGCGGCTTTTAGTGCCCGGCCCCGGCCTTTCTGGGGCAGGTAAAGGTAATTCACTCCAGGATACCTCTCGCACAACATCTCCGAAACTGAGCGCGTGCTGTCGGTAGACGCGTTGTCGGCAATGATTATCTGCCAAGGGTTGATGACGTTGGACTTAAGGTAGTCCGTTAGGATGAGGATGCTGCGAGGGAGAGCCTGTTCCTCGTTGTAGACGGGTACCACAATGTCGATGGTCAAAGGCATATCCAATTCCCGCCTTGATTTATCCCGTATCGATTATTTATCCCAGGTAAATCCCATTGAAGGGCTTATTTGCGAGGGCGTTGCGTTGGGTCTAGTGCCGGAAGTGGCGTACGCCCGTAAACACCATCGCCAGCTTGTGCTTGTTGGCTTCTTCTATGACCTCGGCATCACGGATCGAGCCGCCGGGTTGGACTATGGCGGTGACTCCGGCCTGCGCCGCAAGTTCGATGTTGTCCGGAAAGGGAAAGAAGGCGTCCGACGCCAGGACGCTTCCGGCGGCCTTATCCCCGGCAGCACGCCCCGCCAAGTGGACGCTGACCACGCGGTTTGGCTGGCCGGCCCCCATGCCCACTAGGGTCAGATCTTTAGCGAACACGATGGCGTTTGACTTGATATGCTTTGCGGCCTTCCAGGCGAATGCCAGGTCCCGCATCTCCGCGTCCGTCGGAGAGCGGTCGGTGGCGGTCTCCCAAGTGGCTGGGTCTTCGTCCAGAGCGTCTGGCGCCTGGACTAGCACTCCACCGGTGATGGGACGCAGATCGTAGTCGAGCCCACCGGTGTTCGGCCCCACCGCCAGGATGCGCAAATTACGTTTTTTCTTCAATATATCCAAGGCCTCGGACTCGTAATCGGGAGCGACTACGACTTCGTAGAACACCGGATCCATCGCCCGCGCGGCTTGGGCGGTGACCGTCCGGTTATACCCGACGATGCCTCCAAAAGCCGAGACCGAATCACCCTGATAGGCCCGCTCGTATGCTTCGGCTTGGTCCTTATGGCTGGCCAAACCGCAAGGATTGGTATGTTTGATTACGGCCACGGTGGTTTCTGCAAAGTCGGAAACGGTGCGCCAGGCCGCGTCGGCATCCATCAGGTTGTTGTAGGAAAGCTCCCGGCCGTGTAACTGCTGGGCGTGGGCGATTCCTCCGGTCCCACTGTCCGCCGGCACGTAGAGGGCGCCCTCTTGGTGGGGGTTTTCGCCGTAGCGCAGGGAGGCGGTCTTGTTCAGCGATATGGTTAATGTTTCCGGCAAGCCGGCCGTATCTTCCGATGACACATCAAGATAGCCGGTGACTGCGGCGTCGTACATGGAAACGTGGCGGAATGCCTTGGCCGCCAATGCCCGGCGTTCCTCGTGGCTTAAACCGTCCGCCGCCAGCTTTTCAGCCACCCAAGAGTAGTCTGTAGGGTCGACAACTACGGTCACGGACGGGAAGTTCTTGGCGGCGGCCCGCAGCATCGTCGGGCCACCGATATCGATGTTTTCCAGAGCATCGTCCAGGGTGACGCCGGGCTTGCTTATGGTCGCTTGGAAGGGGTACAGGTTGACGACCACCAGGTCGATGAGGCCGATACTGTGTTCTGCCAGCTCCGCCATGTGGCCCGGAACATCCCGGCGGGCCAGTATGGCGCCGTGGACCACCGGATGGAGCGTCTTGACCCGGCCGTCGAGAATCTCGGGTGAGCCGGTTACCTCCGAGACCTGCCGTACGGACAGACCTCCTTCTTGAGCAAGGGTTTGGTGGGTTCCTCCGGTGCTGATCAGCTCGAATCCCGCGCCCGCTAGACTTCGGGCAAACTCGACGATGCCAGTCTTGTCGTAGACGCTAAGGAGCGCTTTCACCCGCTTGACCGCCTCACTTCGATTCCACCCTACAGGTTGGTGGTATGCACCCTGACCGTTGGCCGTTTGACTTTTTGAACAGTTGCCCAGACCGGGATGGCCGATCTAGCCATCGAGTATGGCCACCTGGGGACCGTCGTCTCTCTGGATGATGCGGCCCACCACGCGGGCGTCGGGTATCTTATCGGTGATCGCCTCAAGGGCTTCCTCGGCGCAGACTGCCACCATCCCTAGCCCCATGTTAAACACCCGGTACATCTCGTCTGTGCTTATATTCCCTTCTCTTTGGATAATCCCGAATATGGCCGGGGCCGTCCAGGTCTCCGGGCGGAATTCGGCGGCCAAATGTTCGGGTAGGATGGCCGGCATCTTACCTGGTAGTCCCCCTCCGGTAATGTGGGCCAATCCTTTGAACGATTTTAGCACCGGCTCCAGCATCGGATGATAACAACGGTGCCGGATCAGCAGTTCCTCACCCAGGGTGTGCCGTAACTCATCAAACCGGCGGAAAAGGACCGAAGGGTTGTCATCAATGTCGAATACGCTACGCACCAACGAGAAGCCGTTGGTATGTAAGCCACTGGAAGGGAAGCCGACCAAGCAGTCGTCGGGCTGGATGTTGGACCCATCCATCAACCCGTCCGGCTCCGCCGCGCCGACGACAAACCCCACCAACTCCAAATGGTCCGACCCGTCCGGTCCGGGCATCTGGGCGGTTTCTCCGCCGATGAGGGCGCATCCCACCTCGCGGCAACCCCACACGATGCCGCGAAGCAAAGTATCCATCACTTGCTCGTCCAGGGTGGTAAAGGAGATGTAGTCCAGGAAAAAGAGGGGTTTGGCCCCACGGGCCAAAATATCGTTGACGTTGAGGGTGACCAGGTCCTGGCCTATGGACTCGTAGTGCCCCATTTGAGCGGCGATCTTGATCTTCGTCCCCACGCCGTCGGTGCTGGCCACCAGCACGGGTTGTCGATAGCCCCTGAGCCGGAACAGGCCGGCGAATCCACCCTCTGGGTTTAGGACTTCGGGTCCATGAGTCGCCGAGGCAAAGGCCTTTATCCGTTCTTTCAGGGCGTCCATCTCATCCAGATTCACGCCGGACGAGCGGTAAGCCTGACTGGTCAACTGGCTACTCCTCCCCTGGGCCGTCCACATTGGGTGGGACTGCCGCCCCGCACTAAAAGGTTAAAGCAGCCGGACCCGCATGGCAAGAGGGAGTCTATGCTGGGTCCGGTTTCGGGACAACGGCCGTACGGGATGAGACGCCCGGAGATTAAATGCCCCAAGTGGGCGTCAATCGGAGAGGATCTCAAGCTCCGCCGGCGGCTCCTCCAAGACCAGTTTGGTCAACTCAAGTTGAACCGGTACCGGATAGTTACCTGTGAAGCAGGCGTCGCAGTACCCGCCATTGGTGCCGCCGACCACTTTCATCAGTCCTTTGACGTCCAGGTAGCCTAGAGTGTCGGCGTCGATAAATTTACGTATCTCGTCCACGGTCTGGTTGGCCGCGATCAATTCCTGACGGGTGGCCATGTCCACTCCCATGAAACAGGGGTGCTTTATCGGCGGAGCGCATACCCGCATGTGAATCTCGGCGGCCCCGGCCTTGCGCAGAAGCCCGACCACATGGGGTGTGGTGGTGCCGCGGACGATGCTGTCATCGACCACGACGATCCTCTGGCCGACGATGACCTCGGTCAGGGGATTGAATTTTTGCCTCACGCCCAGGTCTCGCATCCGCTGCTCGGGTTCGATAAAAGTCCGGCCGACGTAGCGGTTCTTTACCAAGCCTTCACTGAACGGAATACCGGACTCCCTGGCGTAGCCCACCGCCGCCGCGGTTGACGAGTCCGGGATACCGATAACCAGGTCGGCCTCCACCGGATGCTCTCGGGCCAATTGGGCGCCTAGTTCTTGCCTTACCGAGTGGACAAGTTTATTGTCCAACAGGCTGTCGGGCCGGGCAAAATAGATAAGCTCAAACACGCAAAGGGCGCGGCGGCCGGTGGCGCCGGACCATACGGAAGAGCGAAAACCCTGTGGGTCGATTATGACAACCTCGCCGGGCTCCAACTCTCTCATGTATGTGGCGCCTAGGTGGTCAAGGGCGCAGCTCTCAGACGCAATTATCCAGCCGCCGTCCAGCTTGCCGATGCACAACGGCCGGATACCCAAAGGATCCCGGGCAGCCATCAACGTGTCCTCAGTAAGGGCGACCAAGGAATACGCACCCTCCAACTGGCGCATGCAATAAAACAGCCGCTCTTCCCAGTCGGCTCCGGAAGCGTTAGCCAGCATGTAGGCCATCACTTCGGTATCCGTAGTGGATTCGAAGGTACAGTTCCAGTCCTTCTTCTGTTGGGCTTGCAACTGGGCACAGTTGATGATGTTGCCGTTGTTCGCCAAGGCCAACCGGCCTTGATACCCTTCGACAATCATGGGTTGGGCGTTGCAAAGGAGGCTGCTTCCAGTGGTGGAGTAGCGGGTGTGGCCGATCGCCCGTTCGCCGGCAAGAGGATAAAAATCCGGCTCGCGGAATATCTGAGTGACCAGGCCCATTTCGGCGTGGACGTTGAGGGTCTCGCCGTTGGATGCTGCGATTCCAGCACTCTCCTGGCCGCGGTGCTGTAGGGCGAATAAGCCGAAGAAAGCCAGGCGGCTAGCTTCGGCGCCTGGAGCGTATACCCCAACTACCCCACATTCTTCATTGGGGGTGTCTAAGGGGTCGTTGAGCCTTGGAGACTCAAACTCTCTATTCACAGGGTAATTCTAGGTTTCTTTTGGATTAAGGTCAACTATGTCCCCTCCCCACCTAAACTTCTGTGAATCGGATCTCCTACTCGTTTGGTTTGGGTATGATGTTTACCTTCCGGTCGTCGCCCATTCCCGTGCTCTCGGTGATAACACCGGGGTAGTCCGTCAAAGCCGTGTGGACGATGCGCCGGTCGGCGGGTGACATCGGCTCCAATGCTACGGCCCGGTTGCTTTGAACTACTCTGGAAGCCACTTTAGTAGCCATGTCCCGCAAAGAGTTTTCCCGCCGTTGGCGATAACGCTCAACGTCCAAGACCACCCGGACTCCCTCGCCATACTGATTGCGCACGATCAAGTTGACCAGGAATTGTAGGGCTTGCAGGGTTTGGCCGCGGCGGCCGATCAACAAACCCGAATCTTCGCCTTCCAGGTCGATTATGGGGCCACCGGTTTCGGGGTCGTTGGCAGACCGGACCGTCCGGGTGACGTTGACCTGGGCAGCCTGCAAGATCCGGCCTACCGTCTCAGAAGCGACGGCGGCAGCGCCGGCTGAGCCTCCTTGGGTTACGGCTATTTTGGTGACTCGAACCCGGGCCGGTTCGCCGCCAATGCCGAGAAATCCCGACTTGCCCCTACTTAGTATTTCTACCTCGGCCTCGTCTCGGTCGGCGTCTAGCTCTTTGAGCGCTAGTTCTATTGCTTCTTCGACGGTTCGTGCCGTCATTACGCGTACTTCCATTTTCTCGCGTCTCCTTCTGAGGATCAGCTTCCTCCGAGCGTGCCGAGGGCGGGGGCGCCTCCGGCTTGGGGAATAGCGGAAATAGAGGAGGAAGCTGACCCTTGGGTGTTACTAAGTATTGCACGGCGACACCGATGACGTTTGATACTATCCAGTACATCGACAAGCCGCTGGGAAATTGGAGGGAAAAGAAAGCAATCATTATCGGCATCATCCAGAGCATCATCGTCTGGTTTGACTGCTGCTTTGGATCGGTGGATGGGCTGACCGTTAATTTTTGCTGCACCCAAGTGGACACAAACACCAATGCTGGAATTATCACCCGGGTTGGGTCCGGTTCGGCCAGGTCTAATATGCCCAGGAAACTGGCGTTGAGAGGGACTACCGCGTATATCGGGAACACCGGGATCCAGGTATACAATTTCTCGGAAAGTCCGATCAGGTCTCCCGGCTTGGAGAACAGCGTCTGTATCAATACCCGGAACAAACCGATCAGAATGGGCATCTGAACTACCAGAGGCCCCAGGCAGCCTATAGGGTTGACCCCGGCCTCTCGATACAGACGCATGGTTTCCTGGGAAGCTCGGGACCGGTCCCCGCTGTAACGCGCCTGAATTTCCTTCATCTTGGGCTGCAGGGTGCTCATAACCCGCATCTGCCTGATCTGCTTCAGAGTCAAGGGCATGGTGGCCGCTCTGACTAATACGGTAAAGAGAATGATGGCAATTCCCATGTGCTGGAAACTGATCACGTAAAACACCAACAAGGTATTGAGCATGGGCCGGATGATAACTTCGTTCCAGAGGACTACGACGAATTCCAAAGCCCTACCCTTGACGCCGGTTGAATGCCCGGTTGACGGGCAGTCGACTGGTTAGCTGCATTGACCGTTCTCAGATTCTGTATCAAAACACCACATAGGCGCCAGACCCGCTCTGACTTCTATCCGCCGGACGGTATTATCTTCCGCTGCCACGAACACGGATTCATCCAGAACTGACAGTGGGGCAAGAATCTCAGGGTCTCCCCTGAGGGAAAGGGGATTTCGCGACCGTTGCAACCCCATGTCGTTCAATGAAGTGTCCAGCAGACTGATCTTGCCATACCTCGCCGCCACCACCAGTCCCCGTGGAACCAGCACCGGGCGGGAGACTATAGGTGATTCCAGGTCGTATTTCCAAGACAGGTTGCCACCCCGGTCTAGAGCGTAAACGTTGCCATCCATCGATGGGGCGAAGATCGTCCGCCCGTTGGCGACGGCCCCGGCCCAAAACCAATTTTCGCCCAGGAATTCCCAGACCTTGCTGCCGTCTTTGATATTGATCGCATACAACTTCTTATCGAAGGATCCGGCTATCACCATATCGCGGAACAAAAGGGGGCGGCCTGCCACGACGCCTCCGGTGAGGAACTTCCACTTCAGTGTCCCGTCGGCTAAAGAAACCGCATAGACGTGCTTGTCATGGGACCCAAAGTAAATCACACCGTCTTGAATCACCGGTGTAGACCATATCTTGTCCTCTGCTCTGAAGGGGAACCCGTCCCGAGGTTCACCGGTCTTCGCGTCAAAGGCGTATAGGCCGCCGTCTTCGGAGCCAACCACCACGACGTTGCTTTCGAGGTCCAATGCCGGCCCTGCCACCAAGGTAGGCCGATCATCTTCAGCTTGCCCCCGAGGCTGCTTCCAACCGGTGGAGCCGATCGTCCCAGTTTCCCGGTCTATGGCGTAAAGAACGCCGTTTATGGCGCTAACGTAGACCAAGTCTTCTCCGACCACCGGGCTACCGTAAACGCCGAAAAGTGAATCCCCGTCTTTGGAATCTTCGTCGCGGTTAGGAGGGAAAGTCCACAACGGCTTATATCCTTCAAATCCGTTGTCCGTCAAGGCTTGGACGGTGCCCTGCTTAGTCCCCACGTAAACAAACCCGTCCAGACCTGACGCCGGGGACCAACCGTTCCCGATCTGGCTGAATCTTCCCGGCGTGCAACCCAAAAGAAGAAGAAGAGCCGCAGCCATAAGCAGAAGAGCCGGCACAGGTAAGCTAACCCGGTTCCGATCGCCGAAATTGAGCGTCAGACCGGGCGCCACGGCTGGATGCCGAAGAGATGTAACGTAACCGGAGATGGATTTTAGGAGCAAAATAATTGAAGACAACAATCAGTGAAAATCAAGCCGAAAAATTCATGGTACAGGGTCGAAACCTTTTCCACCCCAAGGGTGGCACCGGGCCAGTCGTTTCAGGCCGAGCCAGATTCCTTTGACCGTTCCGTATTGCTGGACCGCCTCTTGGGAATAGTGAGAACACGTGGGTAAATAGCGGCAAGCCGATGGTAGATATGGCGACAACACTCCTTGGTACAACCCAATGGCCATTATCACAGCACGTTTCATCCAGTGGACTCCGTGGCAGGTGCGGCGCTTACCGCCAACTCTTCATCCGCCACTAAGTGTGAGCGCCGCAACAGGTTTTCCGTTGCCTGCTGGAGCTCCTGGAAATTTGCCCGGTTAATGTCACGGCGGGCGATCAATACGGCATCCCATCCCGGTTTCACCGGCGTGAGCCGGACCACTTCTCGCAGTCTGCGTTTCACCCGGTTTCTCACCACCGCATTCCCGATACGCTTACTGACCAGAAAGCCGAAACGGCTGTAATCAAGTCCATTGGAAAGGACCCGAACCACCAGGAAACGGTTCGCTATGCTTAGGCCCTCTCGATGGATCTGAGAAAACTGTTTGCTTGCTGTAAGGCGATGTCTGCGTTGCATCACCAGAACTAACTGGTTATACGGTGAGATTGTGACGGCCCTTGAACCGTCGCCGCTTCAATATGGCCCGGCCATCAGACGTGCTGGATCTTGATCGGAAGCCGTGCACCCGTGCACGGCGGCGCTTTTTGGGTTGATAAGTCCGTTTAGGCATGTTTTAGGTATTGTCCGAAGGTAAGGTTCATTAGGCTCTGACTTAAGGATTATAGGGTGCGCCCGTTCTCACGTCAAGGCAAATCGCGGGAGACGCCGCCCTCGCTTCGCGCCCTATTATTCCTTCAAATCTGCTAATTTGCCCTTCGGAATACTATGTTCGTAATGATTTATACTAGCCCGAATTCAATTACGAAACAGCCCCATCGGGGCGGTTGAGTGTCGGGGGATGAGCGCAATGTTGCTATTAAATCTAAAGTCAGACCAGCACACTTTGAACGATACGGACGGATGGTCCGAACGCCCGAAATATCTGGAACACCACGACTTGTTGGTAGATGTTTTGTGGGAGGAACTCGAAGATACTGTTCGAGAACTCCGTGCGCTGGCGGTAAGCACCGACCAACGTACCTGTTAAGGCCATTTGCCGCCGGGTCCCAGGCCCGCCACTTCTTTCTACCCGGTCCCAGGCTGCCAAGAACCGGTGGCCGGTTATATTTCTACGCCCCGCGGCACTGGAAAACGCCCCGTTTTAGCTATTAGATAGTCCCGTGCCGAAGTGGCGGAATGGTAGACGCGCCGGTCTCAAAATCTGAGGCCGGCGCTGTTGTTCTATATCGCCAAAGAAACCAACCACACCCATCTTTTCCAGGGCTTTATCGGGTCGGCCAACACCGAACCGAGGGGTGCTTTTCGATGTTGACCGCGGTTGACCCAATAGTCGGCTGCTGCTACCGTATTGTCGCCGACATTCCATAACTTACATTAACTTATATTGTAAGGAATTTTATATCTGGTAGGTGTCGGGATGATACCGCCGGGGTATTGTTAAGTTCTATTCGTCCAATAAAGTTTAAACTACGATTGCTCAATCACATCCTTAAGGAGAGAAGACTGTGCGACGATTCAGAAAAGTACACCTGATGGTTGTCCCGGTGACGCTGGCGGCGGCCCTGCCCGCCATGACGGTCGAGCTGGCGAGCGACAAGCGACGGTTCCTGAAGCCATTAGTTTTACTCCTGCCCTTGGTGTTGATGGTAGTGGTATTTAGCGGAGGGCTTGTGCAGGCCAGCGCACCAGTTGTGCTGGTCACGGACATCATTCCCGGATTCGGCAGCTCGCTTCCTGAAGAGCTGACGAAAGTGGGGAAAGACCTCTTCTTCAACGCCAGAGACGTGACCAACGGCAGAGAGCTGTGGAAGACCGACTAAGAGCCTATTCGACAACTTAACAAGTGGATACTAGTAGGCGCCAGTAAACTGATGATAGGAGGGCACCACGAGGAAACCGAAGACTTGCATCGATGATGGCTCACGTATCCCAGAGGAGCTACGGACCTATATCGAGCCCTTGTTAACTACCAAAGCGCCCCATGGTTCGGCGGCCCGTTCAAGATCAAGAACACGGTACTGACCGCTTTTACCCCGGGTTACTGGCCGGCGCGTCAGGGCTAGGTGTCCCGCAGTGATACCCAATTTTCGCGCCGGGCTCCTCAACGCGCCCTCCCCCGTCTCCACCAGACAACTCTTGTACTGGATAGTTGAAACCAGCCAGCCGCCCATTGTTCTGAAGTACGTCTCCGAGCTCAGTAAGCGCTTGTTAGCAAAATGTTGGCAAAACGAGGTAACGATGTTTTGGGAGGGGTACCAAACAGACCGATTTAGCTATAAAATAACCCAGTGCCGAAGTGGCGGAATGGTAGACGCGCCGGTCTCAAAAACCGGTGGGGGCAACCCCGTGTCAGTTCGACTCTGACCTTCGGCACCACTTTTTGATAACCGATTGATAACCAAGCCCCCTCGCTTGAGGGGGTTATTCTTTGTTTATGGAGTAAGCCAGCCTTGGCCGTATCGCTGGACAAGCCCCTGGAGTGAGCCGTGGGGTTCTTGTTTGGCAACACCGAATTCAGCATGGCACTTTGGACGGTGATTGCCGGGATTTGTGGTTTAACAGATACGGTAGGCCCATTCTCGCCACTTCCTACATTCTCTTGCCAGTTCAAGAGAGTTGATCGGAGTCGCCGGGTGAAAGCGGTTTGTATTTCCAGCTGGAAGTTCCCAGTGCTGTTCGATAAACCACCTCATCCTCAATTTCTCCCAATAGCGAGCCTGGCACACGTCATCCGTATTCGCGACCCTAGCAATGAGTTGCTGGCCGGGGCGGATCAAGCGGGACCATTGTTCTGAAGAGGACCCCTTCCCGACGTGTCGTCGCAAGGCTGCGCGGAGAGTGACTCTGTCGCCCTTCTTCTGGGCCGCCGCTCGGCCTATGTAGATGATCTCACTTTCTCCGTTTAGGCGCGCAATAGGTACAGGCGACCCGATATCGTAGACACCTGGTTTGTCCGCTCCATCTAAGGCATCTATCTGTCTATTCTCGAGGGGGAACCATTCGGAGAACTTCCAATCAGCTCTTTGTTCAATGCGCCGGGCGTTAACCGTGGAGTTACCGGCCCCTACGGCGTGTGCCGGGACCGCTCCGTCGATCGTCGCGCCCGCGGGTAGACCAAAC